>NZ_JBIAIU010000001.1:0-622061 GCF_042871565.1 Streptomyces sp. NPDC005775
TCCAGCAGGCCACCGGCACCGGACCGGATCGTTTGTGTTTCACCCACACCATCAGGTGACGCCAAAATCACTCATAGAGTCACGAACCGCCCACTGAGTCCACGGACACCGTCCAGCCCAACTCGTCGCCAGCGTCCGCAGCGGTCAGGACGGCCGTGAGGATCCGTTCCCAGGTGCCGTCAACGGTTCACCTGATCAGGCGTTTGTGTGCAGTCTGGAATGAGCCGAGTTCGGCAGGCAGGTCCCGCCAGGGCGAGCAGGTTCGATACTTCCACGCGATGGCCTCAAGGGTTCGACGGTGGTCGGCCCACCGTCGCCCACGAACCGGATCGGCCGGCATCAACGCTCGATCCGGTCCCACATCAAATCAGTGATCACCAACCGGACAGACACATCCGATCAACTGACCAACCCATCAAAGAGACACGGCTCTAGTCCTGATCGGCCCAGCTCCGTAGCCGCGGGCACAGAGGCAGCAGCATTGCGGGTGGTGCAGCTTCTGCGCGGCACTGAAAGGCTGACGTGCAGGTGGCGGCTGTGATGGCTGGGTGTCGGCGGGGAAGAAGGGTCGTAACCGAAGGAGACTGTGGTGGAGCGTGATCGGTTCGGGCTGGCTGAGGTGCTGGCACTGGCGGAGGATGCCGCGCCGGTGCGTTCCCTCGACGTCGTGGCGGACAATCTGCGCGAGCGGTTCGGGGCGCGGTACGTGTCGTTCCTGTTCGTGGACGTCGTCGGCCGGCGTTCTGCTGCGGGTCCATGAGGAGAGGGCGACGTCGCAGGAGCGCGGTGCCGATCAGGTCTCCTTGCCGGGCAGTGTCTACGACGAGGTTTTGCGCACCCAGAAGCTGGTGCAGGTGACGGAGGGGGCACAGGGGTATGGGGTGTTCGCTCCGGTCACCAACCGCGGCGACGCTATCGGGGTTCTGGAGCTTCATTTCGCCCATGTGACGCAGGATGTGCTGGAGCAGATCGAGGAGGCGGCGCACGCGCTGGCGTACATCATCGTCACCGACCGGCGCTTCACCGACCTCTATCACTGGGGCAACCGCACCACAACGGTAAGCCTGGCCGCGGAGATCCAGCGCCAGCTTCTGCCCTCGGCTCCTTCCTGCGATGCCGCCGAGTTCACCCTGGCCAGCGCCCTCGTCCCGGCCTCCGACATCGCCGGTGACACTTACGACTACAGCCTCGACGGGGACACCCTGCATCTGTCGATCACCGATGCCATGGGCCATGACGTCGGCGCCTCTCTCATTGCCACCCTCCTGATCAACGCCTCCCGCGGCGCCCGCCGTGCCGGTGTGGACCTCGCCGAGCAGGCTCGCCAGACCCACCAGGCCATGATCGATCATGGTCGCCGCACTTTCGCCACCGGCCAGCTCCTACGCATCGCCCTGGACGGTTCCGGCGCCCAGCTCGTCAACGCCGGCCACCCCTGGCCGCTACGGCTGCGCGACGGCACCCTCGAGGAGATCGAACTGCACGTCAACCTCCCCTTCGGCGTCCCCGTACAAAGCGTTTACCAGGTACAAGACCTCGACCTGCGTCCTGGTGACCGCCTCGTGTTGTACACAGACGGCATGCAGGAACGCCAGGCAGAAGCAGTCGACCTGCCCGGCCTCCTCCGTGACACAGCCACCGAGCACCCCCGCGAGGTCGTACGTGCCATGGTCGACGCAGTCACCGAAGCTTGCAAAGGCGATGTGAGAGACGACGCCACCGTCCTGTGCCTGGACTGGCACGGCCCCTGCCTCGAAGGTGCATTCGTCAACTCAGACGCCTGAACTGTCCGCGTAGCTCAGTTACTCAACCTCTGATGGCACACGCTCAAGGTTCGCTGGCAGATGGCGTGGAACCCGCTCTGGGCGAGGTGCGCGGGCGTCGAAGGGTTGTTCGGTGCCTCGATCCCGCCGCCAGGGGAGGTTCTCACCCCTCTCGCGGATGCCGCCCCGACGGTCTCCTGAGCGAAGTCCTGGCCGAGCCCGACGTCTCGCTACGAGGTCTGGGCGACGTGTGCGTCGAGGTCTGGGACGACGAGAAGCCCGTGCAGTGGTGGACTCTCGTCGATGCGGTCGTGGTAGCCCATCAGCCCCACTCGGCTAATCCGGCGCGGTACGACATCGTGCTCGGCGCCGGCGTCAGGAGGAGAGCTTCTTCGAACTGCCTGTGGCGCCGCGCTTCGAGCTCTTCGCGGGGACGACGGTCATTACGGCAAGTGCAGGCCGGTGCTCCGCCGTGGACGGCCTGTTCTAGGCGCGAGTGGCCCCAACCCCCGTTCCGATGGAGCTGATCGGCTGCGAGCCGGCGGAGCCCCGGCTCGCTGCGCTGCGGCGGCCCCGTCGGTGGGAGCGGGACTGGGCCTCTCCTGGTTGGATCGTCATGGTGCACGTATCGACACGGGGAATACGACCTCGGTGCCAGTAGCGGACCATGCCACCGTCCAGCTCCGCAGCGACGAGGTGGCGACGTCGTCCTCGATATCCGGCGTGAGCACACACGGGGCGACATGGTCATATAGCCCGGGCAGGTGCGCCCACCCGGCTCCAGATGCGGCGGGTTCAGGGTGCAGCCAGCTCTCACGTCACCAGCGCATCATGCCGGTAGACCAGTAAGCGGAGATAGATGTAGATGTCGAAGGTAGAGCTGTACGCGGCGATCCGGCGGGACCACCGTGCCGGCCGGAAAATCGAGGGTTACGGGAGCGTTCGTGGAACGGTCACTGTGACTGTTTCCACGAACAGAGCCCCCAGAGGGCTGGGACGTACGAGGAGGAGACCTCAAGCGGGCAGTTTCGTGTCGATGACGAAGCTGATTTCGATGACCTGGCCGGGCAAGGTCAGTTCAGTGATGCCCAAGACCGTGCTGGCCGGGCGGTGGTCGCCGAAGTACCCCAGGTTGCCCTGCGCCGTCGCCGCGGCATTCTGCCGCAGGTTCACCACGTACAAGGTCTGCGAGACGACCTGGTTCCGGGTGGCGCCGTAGTGGTCCAGGACCTTGTCCATGTTGGCGTAGGTCTGCTTGAGCTGGGCGGCGAAGTCGCCCGCGTAGAGGAACTCGCCTGCCTCATCGAACGAGAGCTGTCCAGAGACGTGGATCAGCTCGCCGGACTTGATCGCCTGTGAGTAGCCGAAGTCGCTCTCGGCCGGCACGTTGTAGTTGAAGACCTCAATGATGGCCACGGTACTCGCCCTTCCGGTGTGCTCTCTTGTAGTTACTCGGAAACTGTAGGAGAGTGACGGTTGACCTGGAAGAACGCACTTTTCGGTGACTGAGGAACCTGATGGTGACCAAGCAACTACTCAAGGGCCTACCTGAGGACGCTGACCTACGGCGCGCAGACTCCCTGGCGCGGGAGATCTTCTCGGACGTCGCCAACAAATGGGCGTTCCTGATCATCGAGGCGCTCGGCGAGCGCACCTTGCGTTTCAGCGAGCTGCGGAACGAGGTCGAGGGCGTCAGTCACAAGATGCTCACCCAGAACCTGCGCATGCTGGAGCGCAATGGTCTGGTCGATCGGAAGGTGCACCCCACCGTCCCGCCGCGAGTCGAGTACACCCTCACCGAGCCGGGCCGGGCCCTGCGCACCGCCGTCGACGCCATATGCGGCTGGACGCATCAGCACCTCGGTCACATCGAGAGTGCACGCGGCCGTTTCGACGCCTGACGGGCGCGCGGCGACACCCTCGCGCGAGTTGCGTGATTCCTTGATCGATCTCACGTCGGTGGCCACCAACGTGCCCGCGCTTCGCCTGATCGGGTTACCGAGCCCATCCTGTGCCACAGGTGCAGAAACAGACATCTCACAGGCGGCGGACCCGTCCCACGGACTTGCTGCTATTTCTCGTGAACATCCACGAGCCGCAAGATCACCAACTGCTGCCCAAACCGGCAGACAAACGCTGCTGTTTGCAGGTTCTGGCACAGAACTTGGCGAGCCATCGCAGAGGGTGAGGGCGCTGTTCGATTGAGAAGGGTCCAAGCCCCGGTGGCTCGGCATAGGAGCTCATCTCGTACCCTCCGCACATGATTGATGATCCGTTCAAGTGCCGTGGTGTCCTCTGCCATGACTACGGAGACCGGGACGAAGTCGACCACGCGGTGGTCTTCGACGCTGGGCAAGACGGTTGAACAGGTCTGGCCGCGGCGGATCGCGAAGTCGTCCACACCCAGCACTCGCGGCGTTCTGAACTGCGGATCGAGTAGTGCCATGACCCTGCGTAACAAGGTCAGCCGTCCCGCGCCGAAGCCCAACTGGGCGGCCAGCCTGGAGCCAGCCCGCCGGGCCAGCGCGAGCCCCACTTGCTCCAGGGGCGTGGTTGAGCCGCGTGGTGAACCGTGCGTGCGGGGCAGTCCGCCGGGGAAAACGGCTCGACGAACGTCCGGAGTGGGCAGTCCACCGATCCGCAGATGAAGCGCCGGACCGTCAGCCGGATCACAAAGCCCTGTTCAGCGAGCGAAAGATCCTTCAGCCTGCGCTGGTAACGGTCGTGGACCCAGCCCGAGAAGCATCCGCAGTCCGGACATGCGGAGCCAGCCGCGCGGCCTCTCGCCACCACCTCGACCGTGCCGAACGCGGCCCTTGCCGCCTCGACCTCCACATTGTCGATCCCCTCGAACACCAGCGAGTCCCGGAACGGCGCATGGGTCTGCATGACCAGTACCATGACCGTCCACCGCCAACGACAGCAGCGACCGGGAGACATCTGAGGGAGCGTCACTTACGGCTGTGGCAGGACCCGGTATGCGGATGCGGCCTAACCTGCGGGTCTCTGACCTGGCGGTGAACGCGCCGCGCCCCGCAATTCTCCGGTACTCCCCCTTGCCTCCCTCTGCGTCGGGCACGCAAGGGGCGCAATCTGCGATGATGCCCGCCTACGCGGCCCGGCCGTGACGTGAATCTGTGTGGGGGCGCCGTGTTTGGGTTGGGCTTCTGCTTCATCCTTCTGCCGTGCTTGGCCATCGTAAGTTTCACATGCTTTGCTGCTTGCCGTGCTCAACAGCACAGAGCGTTCAAGGCCCTGGCGTACGTGTGCCTGACTGTCGGCCTCGTCGCCGGGCTGACTCCAGTAGGGGTCGGGACATGGCTTTCCGCGCAATAGGCGGTTTCTTGCCCCGACAAGGCATACGCGGTCTCACGCGAACAGTTCCCTCACAATCGAATAGCGAGGTAACGCTCCGCGATGACTCCCCAAGATTTGTGCCAGAACCCGGTTCTGAGCGACAACCTTGCCGTCAGGGCATCGATGGGTTGCTGATGAGGAGGTCAGAGCTCCTGAATTCCGAGCTGGTTCGCGGCGGCTTCCACGGTCTGTGCGAGCAGGACGGCGATGGTCATCGGCCCAACTCCGCCGGGCACCGGAGTGATCAGACGGGCGCGGGTGAGGGCGGCGTCGAAGTCGACGTCGCCGACGTTGCCCGAGTTGTAGCCGGCGTCGATCACCACCGCGCCAGGCTTGATGTCCTCACCCCGGATCAACCGAGGCCGCCCCACGGCCGCTACGACAATGTCCGCTTCCCGGACAATTGCTGACAGGTCAGCCGTGAGGGAGTGGCAGTAGGTCACCGTCGCATCCTGAGCGAGCAGGAGCATCCCCACCGGTTTGCCGAGAATCGCGCTGCGACCCACCACGACGGCGTGCTTGCCAGCGAGGCCGACGTCGTGCTCCTCCAGCAGTCGCATGATCCCGCCCGGAGTGCAGGAGACGAAGCCCGGCAGCGCGAAGCTCATCGCGGCGAAGGAATGCATCGTGACCCCGTCGACATCCTTCTCCGGGGCGATGGCTTCGAACGCGGCTCGCTCGTCGATGTGCGGACCGCAAGGATGCTGGAGCAGGATGCCGTGCACTTCCGGATCGTTGGACAAGCCATCGAGGGTGTCGATCAGTTCGGCAGTCGTGGTGGCTGCGGGCAGAGCGATGTGCCGGGACTGGATGCCAGCCTTTGCGCAGCGCGCCCGTTTCATACGGACATACGTGACCGAAGCGGGGTCCTCTCCGACCAACACCGTCGCCAGACAGGGGCTGTTCCCCGTGCGCCGTGAGATCTCCGCCGCCTCGGCAGCGGTCTCTTCGACCATGCGTTTGGCGAGGCTGGTGCCGTCCATGAGCTGAGCCGTCTGCGTCGGGGACATCGTCGCCTCCAGGCGTTGCTGACCACTCGCCCAGGCGCACGGCATCGACTTCTCGTCAGACCGCTCCCCGGTGGTGCTCCACCTCAGCGCCAGTCACGGCCCGCTCGCCACTGTAGTAGACGCTCCATACTCACACCGCTCAGCATCCTCGGCCGGGAAGCGGCTTACGGCGGCCCGCCTCCCCGCCGTTGACGGCAGTTCTCGGGTTCTGGCTCACCTTCCGTGGAGGGCTGACGGGGTGTGATGTCAGGGGTTGTGGTGAGATGGCCGCACTCTGCTGCCCTGACCTGCTGGGAGACCGCTTTCATGCCCGTGTACTCGTCTCTGACTCACGCCCTGGCCGCGGCCTTGGTCGATGTTTTGTGGTTCATCGAGGGCAGTGAAGACGAGCAGATGGATCCGGACGATGCCGTCAAGGTTCTGGAGGGTGTCGGCCACCTGGTCATCAAGTTGTCGAGCGACCAACAAAGCGAACTGATCGGCCTGCTCAGAACGATGGCCACAGCCGAGACCGACCCCGCGCGGCGGGAGTTTCTGGAAGGGTTCCCGGAAGGCTTTGGTCTCCTTGGTGATGCGGTCTGACTTGTGCTGCACGAGTGGAGCAGGACGCGCTTGCGCAGGAGGTGGAAGCCGGCCCCGCCAAACATCTGCCGCGTGGCGCAGCGGGTCTCGCAGTGGTCTGACTGGGGTTCAGTGTGCAGCGGGCGCGTTGACCGGCGTGGGGTTCTTGAAGTCGGTGAAGGTGATCGTCGCTTCGATGTCGGGGTGGGACGCGAAGTGGATCTTCTGGCGTACGTACGACTCGGCCCTCGTTGTCGATCCATGCATCTGCGTCGATTGTGGTGGCGGGTCGTAGGTTGCGCCCGACGGCCCTGTCGACTGATTCGACGTCTTTCGGGGTGAGGCGGGCCGATACGCGTAGAGGTTCGCTGTCCTGGTGCACGGAGGCGCTGTGACCGAGCATGAGCCGCACGTACTGCGGGAGCCGTGACGGCGGCCGTGGCAAAGTCCAGATGCGCGGCCAGCCGACTCCAGGCTGATGGCCACCGAAATTCCAGGTGGATGGTCGTCTGACCAGTGGTGTTCCTGATCACTTCCTTAACTGGAGGAGACCCCTCCGCCCGTTTGCTGGTGTTTCCACGCATCAGCTACCGGCCGGAGAGGTCCTGTGACGAAGTCTGACACGGAGATTATGGAAATCCTTGAGGCGTACGACCTGACCGGCACGGTCTGGTCCGCGGCGACCTTGACGGGGCACGACCCGAAGACGGTCAAGAGGTATGTCGACGCCCGCAACGGCGGGCGCAATCCCTATGAGCGAGAGCCGCGGCCGAAGATGATCGACGCGTTCCTGGAGAAGGTCGAGGAGTGGGTCGAGCAGTCGAAAGCGACAATCCGCGCCGATGTGGTCCACGACAAGCTCGTGAAGATGGGCTACCGGGGCAGTGAACGCTCGACGAGACGGGCGGTGAACACGGCGAAGACCGCTTGGAAGGCGGGCAAGCGACGAACGTACCGCCCGTGGATTCCCGAGCCGGGCCGGTGGCTGCAGTTCGACTGGGGCGAGGGGCCGCGCATCGCGGGGCGTCGGACCTGGCTGTTCTGCGCGTGGCTGTCCTGGTCGCGGTTCCGGGTGGTGATCCCGGTCTGGGACTGCACGCTGGGCACTTTGGTGGCCTGCCTGGACACCACGCTCAGGCGGATCGGCGGGGCACCGACTTATGTACTGACCGACAACGCGAAGACGGTCACCGTCGAGCACATCGCCGGGATCCCGGTACGTCATCCACAGATGGTCGCCGCGGGCCGGCATTACGGCTGCCAGGTGGTCAGTTGTGTGCCCTACGATCCCGAATCGAAGGGCGGTGCGGAGGCCACAGTCCGGATCGCGAAGGCCGACCTGGTGCCCACCAGCGCGAACCTGTTGGCCGCCTACGACACCTTCGCCGAGCTCGCCCATGCCTGCCTGACCTGGTGCGATGCGGTGAACTCCCGCCGTCACCGGGCGACCGGGCAGATACCCGCCGACCGCCTCGACATCGAACGCACCACGCTACATGTCCTGCCCATCGAGCCGCTCGCGCTCGCACTGGGCGAGGAGAGACTGGTCGGTTCGGACCGCACCATCAGCTTCAACTCGGTGCGCTACTCGACTCCGCCGGGCTACACCGGCGCCAAGGTGTGGTGCCGGGTGGTCGGCGAGGAACTGTCCATCACCGCCCGCACCAACTCCGGTGACTTGTCGGAGATTTGGCGCCACCAGCTGTCCACCCCGGGTGTTCCGCAGATCATCGACGCGCACTACCCCGACCATCCCGACGGCCGCAGCATTCATCAACCGAGGCTGCAGCCCCGCTCGGAAGCGGAGATCGCGTTCGTGGGCATCGGCCCCGGGGCCGGGCGCTGGCTCAAGGAGGCCGGACCCGCCGGCGCCACCCGTATCCGCGCCAAGATGGCCCGCGCGGTCGAGCTGGCCACCGTTCTGGGCAACGACAGAGTCGACCAGGCCCTCGGTCTGGCGGCCACGGCCGGGCGCTTCGCTGACGAGGACCTGCTCTCGATCCTCGGCCACCTCGCCGACAGCAAACCCGCCGGCGAGGTCGTCCGCGCGGACGAAGCCCACTCCGTCCAGAACGGAACCAGCGGCTGGCAAGCCCTGGGCCAGTAGGCGCTTCAAGGAAGTTAACGCACGACTCTGCGGTCAGTCGCCGACAAACCACAGATATCGGTGTGATCCCTGCTCGACTACCTGGCACAACTCGCGGGCCTGCCCGACCCAGTCGCCGCCGCAAGCGGCCGGGAGCCGGTCGAGTTCCGCCAGCAGCAGCGATACCTGCCGATGGTTGAAGACCGCATCCCCATAGGGAATCAGGCCCCAGAGCATCGGGAACAGCCCCGGATTCAGATCACCGAAAGCGGAAGTCCACCGCAACCCGCCCTCGGCCCGGGCTATGACGTCGCCGCTGTCACCGCGCACCTGCATATCGATCACCCGGCGAGCCTATCGGCGCCGAATCAGACCGACGAAGGAATTTACAATGACGTTTCCCCAGGCCCCGGCTCTGCCGGAGGAGCTCGACAAGCTCATGCGCCGCATGCGCCTGCCCTATATGCGCAAAGCGGCCCCGGACGTCCTGGCCACCGCCCGAGCCCAACGCTGGGACCCCGCCGAGGTCCTGCGGCTGCTGATAGCCGAGGAGGTCACCGGCCGCGACGCCGCCACCCGGCGTCTTCGCCGCCACTCGGCGAACTTCCCCACCGGCAAGACCCTGGGCTCCTGGCGGGCCGAGGACTCCACCATCCCCGAACCCACCCAGAACTCCCTGATCACCCTGGAATGGATCGGCCGCGCCGAGAATCTGGTGATCGCCGGCCCATCAGGGACGGGCAAGAGCCACTTCACCGAGGGCCTTGCCCAGGCCGCGATCGAGAAGGATCTGCGGGTGTCCTGGTTCACCCTGGAGACGCTGAGCGCCGCGATCGGCAAATCGAAGGTCGACGGGTCCACCGCACGGACCGTCGCCCGGATCTGCCGCGCGGACCTCATCGTCATCGACGACATCGGCCTGCTGCCCGTCGGGGAAGACGCCGCCGAGGCGTTCTACCGGATCATCGACGCAGCCTATGAACGCCGGTCCATCGCTGTGACCAGCAACATTCACCCTTCGGGCTTCGACACGATCATGCCGAAGACTCTCGCGGGCGCGAGCACCGATCGCCTCATGCATCACGCTCACCTCGTGACCACCACCGGTGACTCGCATCGCCTCGCCGAGGCACTCGCCGGGAAGGGAGTGGTCCCCTTGAACTAACCCCCCACCCCGGGAACACCACTGGCCACACGCCTGGCTTTCTAATGACCACCAGCCTGGGCCTCCAACGGCCACCCACCTGGGCATCTCAATGACCGTTGACAAGCCGGTCCGTGGGGATACCCCCCTTTGCCACCGACGCAGGGAACTGTTGCCATGGCCCGTGAGTTCCGGTCGCGCGCCGGTACACCTTCTGCCTGGTGATCACGACGTCTTCGGTGTACTGCTCGGTTGTGTCTGTCGTGCGCCCTGTGAATGGCGCGTTGAGGTTGACCCGCCCCTCCATGAGCTGGAGCTGTCTAGTGCCCGACTGCGTGAGGGCTCTGAGCTCGGCCGAGTACGGGGCGTCGCCGGCTGCGGCCAGGCGATCGCGGACTACCTGCGGACCGCTTTTCGGTGGTGCGGGCTGGCTCGAGGAGCACGCGGAGAGCATCAGCCCCAAGAGCCCCAGAGTCAGGGGCGCTGTCCGGCGATGAAACACAGGTGGATCCTCTGAGTGCCGGGCCCGAGCAGGAACACCCCGAGCCGTAGGTGGATGGTGCATGGTCGACTCATCCTGTCCGGCCTCGTAGATTGGGCGGGGCTCAGGGGGAGGTAGCGTAATCAAGAGTGCGTCAGACAGTTACGGAATTGGCTTCTCCCTCCACCCAACCTTCGCACCGGCATCCGCCACCCTCGAAGCCCTCCTCCAGCGGTTGACCTGCGCAGAGCCACCCTTCTCAACGAACATCTCTGGTGACGGCGACGCTGACCTCGAAGCCCATGCTGATGGAGTCGGCCAGGGCAGCATCCCGGCATCGTCCGGGGCGGCGGCACCTCTTCGCACATCCGGTACGACTTCCCACTCCCCCAGGTGACGGCACAGCGATCCTCCCCCGCCGCACATGGCAGCCGGTACCAAAAGAGGCGAGGCCAAAGCCGACATCGTCACGCAGACCCCGCTGGCCGCCTGGGAGCAGAACGACGCGACAGGCAACCACGTCCTGGCCTGCCTCGACCGCGTCACTCCCCCGCATCCAGGCCGAGCTCGCACTGCCCCAACGCGGGAAACGATTCCGGAGCATCGACAACGACGCAGAGGTACAGCTCCTCTGCCGTCATAGCTGGTGCCGAGCAGCTCCCCGGTGACGCCAGATGTTCGGCCGTGCAGGTTTCGCCCTGCTCCGCAGACTTCATCCTGGTGTCCTGACGGGGCCGGGAAGTTCAGCTACAGCCCAGCCGCTCGACGTCTGGGCAGAGCGCATGCCGCGGTACCTCCTGGCATGCGGTGACGGTTCTTCGCGACAAGTCGGTACACACCATGGGCAGCCCACCACACGGGAGGCAGCATGAGCAACCCACCCGCCGGCGCCCACCCTCCACCTGCGCTCAACAGCGCCTTCGCAACAGCCTGGGCGCCTCCATACACAACGCCGCTGGGAGTCACCCACAAAACGTCACGCTCGGCTCGCGTCGAGGAGACACCAAGAGCTTCCAAGTCCGCGAGCTGCCAAGGGACGGTCTCGCAACGAGGCCGCAGATGTCGCTCAGCGAACCTCACCGAAGTAGAGCAAAAGCCGCAATCACCATCAAATACGAGCACAGGCTGATTCCGCATGACTGCATCATGCCGCGACTGCCACAGGATGGCCGCTTCACCGACGGACGCAGGCCACAGGGCACGGAAGCTGAGCCATAACCCGAGAGACGCCGCCAACAATCACACAACTCGTCAGGAGCCACCCGATCGGGCCTACGTCCGAGGTTCACGAGGACAGCCAGCACCTCACTCGGCATCTGGGAAGCCGAAGGAGGTAAGGGTAAGCCTGCCGGTGCAGCACGCCGGCTACCGCCCCCAGCGGGTTCCGTGGGGCGGCCCGGCTCACAGGTCAGCCAAGAGCAACTGCACTACGCTCCCGCGGGGAAGGCTCACGGGGCGAGCCGGCGGACCTTGATCCCATGGGATTCACTCTGATTGCCCGAGCCTGGTGAACGCACCGGCGGAGACTGTCTCACGCCTGGGCAAGAGGTGTGACCGGAAGGGTGGCGCCGCGCGCGGTGTCCTGCAACGCCATGACGCGATGGATGACAAGGCCCAGCAGCACAGCCGCCGCGATCATGAGCGCCTCCCCCACCACGAGGACGGCCATCGACCCCGGGGCCACGACGGCTCCCACCACGAGCACCACCACGTGCATGATCCAGGCGGCCCACCACAGTTTCACCAACGCGGCGCCCCGCTTCTGCTCCCATGACGCGGAGCTCGCGCGCCCGATGTCAAGGACCAACTGGCGCGGGGCATAGAAGTTGACCGCAGGTATAAACCACGCACCGATAGTCCAGCCCCGACTCGGCACCGAGGCGCGGGGGGACAGCTCCTGGGCGTTGCCCCGCACCCGGGCGAGCCACACGAGGAACAGAACGATCGCAAGAGCCATCAGATAGAAAAAGATCATGGAGATGAAGCCCGACCTGTGCAGGGGCCCGTCACCAGGGTGCAGGTAGTGATCCCGGACGGCCGCCGCACGGAACGCATCTGCGACGGCTGCCGCCCCTATCGCCGCCTGCGCCGAAAGGGCAAGAAGCGAGGGAGCTTTACGGGCGGTGCTCGTCATTGTCTTCGGCCTGTCTCGGAGGCGTGCGCGGCCGCAGCGGACGCCGGGGCGTCGTGATCATAGGCTGCACCTGCTGCACGCGCGTCCGGATTCCAAGGCTTCGTTCGATTCTCCGTTGCGGCAAGGCAAAGCGGCGGAAGCCCTCAATGCCCACCCCGCTGAGGCCGAGCAACAAACCGCAAGACAGTGCATTTCCGAATCAAAGTCCGTCGCTCGCCGCGAGGGCGCGTGTTCCGAGGCCAGTGCCGGCCTCGGAACACGCCCCTGGAGACGCTGGCTGAAGCGGTGCACCACGGCCTCATGTCCCAGGTACAGGAGCAGAGACCGCTACTACCCCGCCGACTGGCTGCCCGGAGATCTGCGAAGGAACGCATGCTGCCGATCGCTTCCTCTGCACGTCCGTGCCGGACGAGGAGCGCGGCCGCCTCCCACGCCTCCATGCCGGCATTTGCCGGGGGCGGGCCGACGGTCTGCCCACTGGAAACGAGTCCTGGCGGCATCCCAACGAGGCAGTCACGGGCTCTGCTGGAGTCGCTCCGCAGCCTGGGCAGGGGTGTCGTAGTAGCCAGGCCGTGCCAGCAGGACCGAACTGAAGTAGTGGCCTTGCTCTTCCTCCGGCTCTTCGCCGGCTGCGAACGGACGCCAGAAGCTCAGCAGCGAGTCCGGGGCGATGAATGAAGCATCGTCGTCCGGATCTTCCTCGATCGAGGTGAACTCACCGACACGACGGACAACCTCGCAGGCCGGAAGTGCCAACACGTCCACACCCTGGAACAACACTCGATCCGTCTGGGACGACGGTCTTCCCAGCTCGATGGCTTCAAGCATGTCGCGCACGCAGTGAATGTTGATCATCAGCCCGCCCGGACGGAAGATGTGCTGTCCCGGCCGATCAGACTCCGAGGCGGCAGAGAGATCGCGGAGCGAGTCCAGCACCGTATTGGCCGCGTGTCGACCCATACCGATGCGCAACGGGCCAACGCCGGTCGGTGGGACGAGATCGAAGTCCATGCGGGCATGATCCCAAACGGATCTGTCAACGAGTCACAAAGGCCGTCCAATCACGACAGATGACAGAGCGTGAGAGCTCCACATGAGTTGGACCAGAACCCACACTTGTCGACAAACGCTGTCACTGAAGATGAACGAGGCCAGCGGCCGGGTCCGGTTCTGACAAGACATCTCAGGGGGATGAGAAGGCAAGAGGTGCCGCGAGTCTTGATCGCCACCGAGGCCGCTGATTGGCTGGCCGACATGAATGATCTCGGGCCCGTTGCGTGGCCGCCTGCACCGATCAAGACTGAGAGGCTCGCGCTGCGTGAGCCCGGGGCCAGGGACCGTGCGGCGTTCATCGAGCTGCACGCCTCGCCGGAGGTGCACACCTACCTCGGCGGTCCCCGGCCGCGTGACGAGCTTGAAGGCGAGATGCCCGAGGTTCCCGGGCGGCGGTCCGGGAGTTTCGTCGTGGATCTCGACGGGGTGATGATCGGCCAGATCCTGCTCCGGAAAGTAGCGGAGCACATTTGCCCCTCTGCCGCGGATAAGGCCGATCTCGGCTATCTGTTCCTGCCGCAGGCGTGGGGATTCGGGTATGCCGCCGAAGCGTGCGCGGCGGCACTGGACTGGCTCGACGACGTCCTTCCGGGTGAGCCGGTGGTGCTCGCCACTCAGACCGCCAACGCTCGCTCGATGCGCCTCGCGGCAAAGCTGGGGTTCACCGAAGCAGAGCGGTTCCGGGCCTGGGACGCCGATCAGTGGCTCGGCTTGCGGGCCCCGGTCACGCCCTCCAGTTCGCAACGCCGTGGTTCTCGTTGGCAAGGTGCGGTCGTTTTGCCGGTCATGCAGGCGCTGGAAGGAGTGGCGCGAAGGCGCGCTGTTCGTCGAACGGCTGCCGGGTCTGGAGACAGTGGTGGAGCTGTCCCAGGAAGCGGTTGGGCAGGTGACGCTCGGCGGCGTCGTGCCGGTCTCCGCGTTCGCGTAGGCGCCGGTAGTGGGCGTTGGCTCCTGGTGAGGCGGTGAGGGCTGATAAGGCCTGCCCTGTTCCTGCTTTCATATGTCCGCTGGTCGCTCGTGCCTCGCGCTCGCCGGGCCGCGCGGCGCAGGGCCGAATTTAAGCACCGCATCCTCATGGGCCCACACGCGGATCAACGTCGCCGCTGGGTTCCTTACCGCGATGAAGGAGCATGGTCTCGCGCTCGCCACACAACGCACGAGGCACCCGTGCCGCTGAGGGAGATGTTCGGAGTCTCAACTCATCAGCACAGAGCATTGATTCCCTACCCTGCCGCACTTGACCTGCCCCAGGCACTGACCAACGCCGACCGACCCTCAGCGTCCGATGCGCGGCAGCATACTGGCTCCTCATCCGGGAGCACGTCGACCAACAGGTGCAGCGCCCCTACACGACATAACGGGTTCAACCTCAGTAGGTGCGCACGAATCCGGCTGGATCGGCCAGGTAGCAGTCGAGGTCCGGGTCTTCGTGGAGTGCCTCGAACTCGTCGTAAATCTGCCATGCCGGACCGAGTTCGGTGCGAAGGCGGCCGAGCACTTGGCGTACCGCCTCATTGAAGTTGTGACACTCCGCTTCACGCCACGGCCCCGGGTCCGGGGGATAATCCCAGTTCAACGACGTATCGTAGCGAGCTATCAGCCTGCGCAGGACGTCGCGGAGATCGTGGCTGATCGGTAGTCGGTGCAGCTCGACCGGGTACCCCCACACCTTCTTGTCCTCGGGCGTGGCCGCCCAAAGGACAATGCCTGATCCTGCATCGAAGAAGAACCTCGCGGCGGGCATGGCGTCGGCCTCTCGATATGTATCGGTTCAAGCAGCCACCACGCTACTTGACGAGGCTGGCACAGCGGCCCCACGGTTCCCGGATGCGGCTGGCGCCTCGCCTTCATTCCGATCGCAGATCGATCGGAGGAAGTCTTGGGCGACGCCCCACCGCTTCACTCTGGTGTGCAAGAGCGACGTTTCCGCGAGCCGGTTTCTGTGGGAGGCGGCTCCCTATCCCGACCGCACCCAGGAGACCGCTCCCGCCGGCTCGGCGCCCCATCCGCCCTCCACTCCCCACTTCCGGGACCTCCTGCGCGGCCCGTACCTCGCCGTAGGCCGACCCCACGGAAGGGGAGATCTCCAGAAGAGGCGGCGGCAGTGTGGACGATATTCAGAGCCTCATCGAGGGCCGCGTCGTCGGCTGGGACGCCGCCAGCAATCGACGACGCCAGGTCATCGAGTCCTGAAGGGGCGGTAGAGGTCGCGGGCCGCATGCACGCCCGGGCCGACGACGCCGGGGGGCCGTCGGCGAGGAATCGCAGGTGCTTCGTGCTCGTCCGGCCCCGCCCGGTTCCGAAGTCGTTCAGCACGAGCTTGGCGAGCTCGGAGGGGCCATCACCACGTCCGCGCGCCACGACGACGCCCTGCGGGGCGAACCCGACCTTGTCCACCGCTTCTTCACCGGTGATCCGCAGTAGGAAGCGGGGGGTGCTCCACCACCGAACCCCACCCCTGATCGGCCCCGAAGTCGTCCACGACGTAGAGGGGTTCCTCGAAGGTGGCGGGGCAGCCAACACACCGCGTTCTCGCGGAAGGCCGCGTTGGCCGGCGCGAGGTCCGCGCTACCCCGGTATGGCCCAAGTGAGGCCGAGGGACGCAGGCAGTCGTCGGGCCCTTCAGCAGGCCGTTGAGCTGGAGGTGATGGCTGCCTTTGCGTCGGGGTGGAGAGTGAACACGCGGTCCAGGCCGACGATCCGCAGGATGCGGAGGGTGTTGTCGGGAGCCGCGGCAAGCGCGAGGGTGGCGCCTTGTTCGGCGGCGAGGTTGCGTGCGGCCAGCAGGATTGTGATGCCGCTTGAGTCGCAGAATCCGAGGTTGGCCAGATCCAGGACCAACAACTGTCCGTCGGCCAGGGTGAGGTGGTCCACCGCTTTGCGGAGCTCGGGAGCCGTCGCGTAGTCGAGGTCACCCGTCACCTCCAGAACGGGACCGGTGGCTGCGCCTCGGGTAGTGATCGTCAGCGGGCTCATGTCAGGTCTTCACCCGCGGGAGTCGAAAGGGGGTTGGCAGCGGAGCGGGGACGCCGAGGGCAAGCAGCGCGGTGTCGTCGTCGAGTCCTTCGCCGAAGCCGGCGAGGAGCCCTGTCAGGGCGGTGATCAGCGCCTGGGGACCTTCGGCCGACTGGTCGGCGGTGAAGGCGTACAGCGCGTCCTCGCCGTAGAGGGCGCGGTCAGGTCCGATGCGGGCCTCGGTGAGACCATCGGTGTAAAGGAGCAACGTGTCCCCGGGGTACAGCTGGGTGCGGGCATCGGCGAACTCGGCCTTGGGCAGGACGCCGACGAGCATGCCGCCCGGGGTGGCCAGGTAGTCGGCGCTGCCGTCCGCGCGCTGGATCAGCGCGGAGGGATGGCCGCCGGAGGCCAGGTGCACTTCGACATGATCGCTGCCCGGGTGCAGGACGCCGAATATTGCGGTGCAGTAGCGGGTGTCGCCGCTGGTGTACCGCTCGTGCAGCACGGTGTTCAACGTAGTCAGTACATTGACCGGGTCGGAATCGTGCAGGGCCGCGGCGCGCAGGGTGTAGCGGGTCAGGGAGGTGACCGCGGCTGCCTGGGGACCTTTGCCGCACACGTCGCCGAGAAAGAACGCCCACCGCTCAGTATCCAGAGGGAACAGGTCGTAGAAGTCTCCGCCCAAAAGATCCGGTGAGGCCGTGTGGTAGTAGGAGGCGGCTTCCAGTCCGGGGACGTCGGGGAGCGTGGCGGGGAGCAGGTTCTGCTGGAGGACGGCGAGGGCCTCCTGGAGGCGTTCGCGGTCGGACTCGGCCTGCCGTCGTGCTTCCTCGGCCGCCTGTCGGCTGCGGAGCAGTTCGGTCTCATAGGCGCGGCGGTCGTGGGCGTCGAAGACGCTGGTGCGTATGAGCATGGGTTCGCCGCTCTCGCTGGTCTTCACCTTGGAGGTGACCAGCACCGGCATCCGCTGCCCGCCGGCTGCCTTGATGTCCAGGGCGATGCCGTTGATCTCGCCTTTCATCTGCAGCATCGGGGCGAAGTGTGTTTCGTGGTAGAGCTTGCCGCCCACCGTGAGGAGGTCGGTGAATCGCATACGCCCCACTACCCGGGACCGCTCCAGGCCCAGCCACCCCAGCAGGGTGGCGTTGATCTTGGCGATGGTGCCGTCCATCATCGTCGACAGGTAGCCGCACGGGGCCTGCTCGTAGAGCTCCTCGGTGCTGTGCTCCAGCAGCGAGGTGAACGCCGCATCCGTGGCGTCCACGTCTGGCTCTCCGTCCGGGTCGTGGGCCTCGTTGGTGCGGCACATCATCGGCCGGCTCCGACGAAGTCGGTGATGGCCCCGGTGGTGGCCTCGGGTGCGCTCAGCTGCGGGCAGTGGCCCGTCGCGTCCAGCGTGACCAGGTTGCTGCCGGGAATCGCGGCGTGGACGTAGGCGCCGACCTCACGGGGGGCGATCACGTCCTGGCTGCACTCCAGCACCAGCGTGGGCATGGTGACCGTTCCCAGGTCCGCGCGGCTGTCGGACAGGAACGTCGTGCGGGCGAAGACCCGCGCCATGTCGGGGTCGGTCGCGCAGAACGAGGCGGTGAGCTCCTGGCCCAGTTCGGGCCGGTCTTCGTTCCCCATGATCACCGGGGCCATCGCCGCGGACCAGCCGAGGTAGTTCGACTCGAGGGACTCCAACAACTCGTCGATGTCGTCCGCGCTGAATCCGCCGCGGTAGCCGTCGTCGTCGATGTAGCGGGGGGAGGGGGCCACCATCACCAGGCGGGAGAACCGCTGCGGCGCCTTGGCGGCCGCGAGGACGCCGACCATGGCGCTGACCGAATGCCCGACAAAGTTGATGTCCCGCAGGTCCAGCTCCTCGCAGATCTCCAGCACATCCGCGGCGTAGCCGGCCAGCGAGCTGTACCGCTTCTCGTCCCAGGCGCTGTGGACAGAGCGGCCCGATCCCACATAGTCGAAGAGCACGACCCGATATTCCTGGGCCAGCGCGGGAACGATCAGGCGCCACATGTTCTGGTCACACCCGAACCCGTGCGCCAGCAGCAGAACCGGTCCGTCTGCACGGCCTGTGACCGTGACGTTGTTCCTGCGGCGAATATCCATCCGGTCAGTCTCGCATCGTCCGCAACACTTCCTGACGAGGCGCCCGGCTCTGGTGAGGAAACCGGGTGCCCTCACTGCGCGCGCCCGGCCCAGCCGGCCGCAGTACCGGCGGTACCCGGCTGAGGTGAACAGCTCGAGGGTTCCGGTCAACGAAAAGGATGGGTCGGCTACGTCCAGGCACACGGGCGAGCCAGCCCGGTCTGCATGGAGTCGAGCTGTGCTGCAGCTGGGGCGCGGTGTTGCAGTCGAGCTCGGCAGCACAGGTCGGCAGAGCACCCTGGCCTCGCTACCGCGTTTCCGCACCGGCGACGCCCTCGCCTCCGCCGTTGTCACAGCAGCCGCGCCGGACCGCGTGGCCGTCGACGACCGGCGCGCCCACAGCGGGCTGCGCCGTCCTGCCCGCCCTGGACTCGCCCGACCTGGCGCAGCTCGGCGCCAACGACAGCGGCGGCAGGTCGCAGCTGGCCGTCAGCATCACCGAGAAGCCGGCCATGGGCTGCGCAGAACGCCAGAGCCTGCTGCGGGAGACGCTGGTGCACATGGTCCGCCGGTCCGGGCACGCGGAGGTGGGCCTGCTGTAACCCCGGCGGCCTGGCAACGGTCGTTCTGCTCGGCGGGCCGGGTCAGCAGCCGAGAGGGGTAGGTGGCTTCAGCAGCGAGGTCGGAAGATAGGCGGACCTGGTCTGCAGGTCCCAGCCGTGTGCCTGCACAGCGAGTACGGCCAAGGCGATCGCGCCCAGGGGCAGCAGACTCCCAGGCGCTGGATTCTCCCCGACCCCGGCACGGAGACTGGCCACAGGCGACGCTGACCAAGCCCTCGACGGACGAGCGACTGGACCCGGCCCTCGCCCTGGACGCCGCCCACGCGGCGAGTCCCGACCAGCGCCTTCTGCGCGTCCTGCTCCGCGTCGATCAGGGCGCCTTCGAGCGAGCCCTGGACGAACGACTGGCGCAGCACCGGGGCAGGTGACCGCGGGCCGGGGTCAAGTAGCCGCACAGGGTTCCATGTGTGCGAGGTCATCCGGTTCGGAGACGGAGTCCCGGCCGGCGTGGGGCGGGCTGTTGCGCAGTGCGGGTGCGAAGTCGTTGCGCAGGAGCAGACCGATCACCCGTTCCCACCCGTCCCGCACCAGACCGCTGGCGACGCTGATGTCGAAGGCGTCGACCCATGTGCGGGCGGTGACCGTGTCGGTCGCGTCGTGCATCTCGTCGTACTCCAGCTCCTCGCTGGTCAGGCGCGTCGCGGTCAGAGGCAGGGGGATCTCCCAGTCGCCTCTGGGGTACAGCCCAGGTCCAGGACGCCCAGGCGGCATTCAGCAGCGGTGACCAGGGCGAGGTGGGTGCGCTCGTCGTCGAGGTCGGGGTCCTGGATGGTGCGCGCTGCGACGTGGGCTAGACGAAACCCATAGGGCCTCCCGACCGGTCCCATCCCCACACTGGGCAGCCCTCAGTGGGCGGTTCGTAAGCTGATGTCCGTTCCGGGCTTGGCCGCTGCTACTTACGTGTCGGGCTCGGCCTGTGACCAGGCGTTTCATCTTGGCTCGGGTGCGTTCGATGTGTTTCGGCCAAGGCCCTCCTTGCTACGGCATGAATCGAAGGCCCGCGTGACCCAAGGGGTCACGGCGTCGTGATCTGCCGCGATCACGTGAAGCTCACGAGTCTTCTCCGGGGCTTCGATAGTCCAGGGAACAGATGTGTCCTCCCGTAGGAATTGCTCGAAGTGATAGCGGCCATGTCCGACCCCGCCACGTCGGCCTGGAGGACACGGCGTGGCTTCTTGTCCCGGTCGCACTCGTCCGTCGCGGCATCAGGGATGGCGGCAAGCTCGGCCAGCTCCGGCATGATCGCGGTGCCGCACTACTTCGGCCCTCGGGTAGCCCGACGGCAACGAGCGGGAGCACCAGGAGCGTGGGGTAAGGGTGTGGTGGCTGCCCCGGATGGGCGGCGTCCTGAGGCGGGCGCGCCGCCTGCCACGATGCTCATAGGATGCCTGGATGCCGAAGCCGATACGGACGAACAACCGAGCATGGGTTGCCGCGTGGGCGGTGCTGTGTGTGGCCGGCCTCGCCGCCACCGCCCAACTGAGCGCCTCCTCGGCACCGGCCCCGCAGCGCAAGAAGCCCGTTAGCGCCGAGTACTCCGAGTACATCGCGGGCATCGAGATCCAGCTGGCCCAGACCGAACAGGAAGGCAAGGGCGACGGTGTGCTGACCTTGTCGCGAGTCCAGGCCGGCACCGAGGACGACTGCGCTGAAGAGCTTCACAGCCACTTCGGCGGCAATCGGTGAACCGCAATACCTGGTGCACCGTGTTGGCAGGTCTAACCGTCGTCGGTGCCGGGGCGATCATCGCTTTGAGCACGGCGTCGGAACCGGAGCCGCTGCCCACGCCGCCGCCGGTGTACTCCTCCTGCCTGGCGGCCGACACTAAGCCGGTGCCTGCGGACGACGATCCGTGTGACGGTCGCTGAATCGCAAGGCCATGCCGGCTATGGGACACGTGCACAGAGGGAACGATTCAGCGCGCGGGGCACTCGACGGCTCGCCCGCGTGGTCCCGCAATATCTTGCCTTCATGGAGACTCTTCGCCGCCGTTGCTGTACGCGGCCGGGCAGCGGGTTCGGGCCGGACCCGGGCCCGGGCCCGGGTGAGGATTCCCAGTTCTCCCGTGTTCCGTCACGTGCCAGGCATCCGCCATCAGATCGGGAAGCGCGACCGCCGCACAGGGAGGACAAATGCGTCAGAGCGAATGGGCCCCGGGGATGGTGCACGCACGGGGCCGCGCACAGCGAGAGCCGGCCGGGTTCGAGAGGCTGACCCAGCACCGCGGTGCTCCGGACGGAGCACCGCGGTGCTCCGGACGCGAAGAACGCTGCGGCCCTCTATCCGGTACACGTCGCTGAGGATCCCGCTCGGCCAGGCGCCGGCCCCGCTCTACTGCACCCACGCCGCTCAGAAACAGTCGCCGTACCAGCGGAGGGCACCGGGACAGTGGCCCGCATCGGCGTAGCCGCGGCGTGCAACTGCCGTGCCATCCCCCGGGTACGCAGCAGCCGGTCGAGTTTGCTCCGTGACTCCCCCGCGCGCTGGTTCGGTGCTCGACAGTACGGCAGGCTCCAAGAACATCCGCGCCCTGCAACCGCGGCCGTCAGGCGTCGCGCAGAGTGGTCGGCTGGGATCGCCGGGTGAGCTCGGTGGCGCCCATCAGGGCTGGTGCAGGCGGTCCGCCGGTCGCCGGTGATCGCTCTGCGAGTCGCGCCCCCCACCACGCGGCATGATCGCCGAACCAGGGCTTGGCGTCTCGCCCTTACGGTGCACAAGCTCGTCAGCAGTGGAAATGGACCGGCAGTACGGTCAGCCCCCGGAGCAGGGTGCCGGTCCGCCAGTTCAGGTGTGCCGGGTCGGTGGCGAAGGTCATCGCCGGGCGTCGTTCCAGGAGCAGACGAAGGGCGATCGCGGCTTCCGCGCGGGCCAGTGGGGCGCCCAAGCAGTGGTGCAGTCCGTGGCCGAAGGCGGCGTGGCCCGAGGTGCGGCGCGTGATGTCGAAGCGGTCGGGGTCCGGGAAGTGGTGCGGGTCGCGGGAAGCCGCGGCCAGGGAGACCTGGACCGCTTCACCGGCGCGGATGCGAGTGCCGGCGAGGTCCAGGGGCTCGGCTGCGAAACGGAAAGCCGAGGCGTGGACCGGGGAGTTGTATCGCAGGGCCTCTTCCACGGCAGCGGGGACCAGACTCACGTCCGCGCGCAGCAGCGCCAGTTGCTCAGGGTTGGCGAGCAGGGCGTGCACTGTTCCCGAGATCAGGTTGACCGTCGTCTCGTGACCTGCGACCAGGAGCAGGAAGGCCATGCCGAGGAGTTCCTCGGCGGTGAGGCCGGCCGCGTCGGCTGCAAGGTCGCTGAGCAGGGTGCCATCCGGGGCGGCGGTCTTCCGGGCGGTCAGATCTGTGAGGTAGCCGGCCAGGTCGGCGGCCGCAGAACCTGCCGCCTGTGGCGAGGTGGGCGTTACCAGTTCGTTCGACCAGTCGTGGAAGGCGGAGCGGTCCGTCGCCGGAACGCCCAGCAGGTCGCAGATCACCGTGATGGGCAAGGGCAGCGCATACCCTCTCACCAAATCGGCGGTCCCCTGCCGGGGCAGCGCGGCGAGCAGCTCCGCCGCGACCGTCTCGATCCCCGGCCGCAGGGCGGCGATCCGGCCCGACGTGAAGTGCTCCGCCACCAGGGCGCGCAGGCGGGTGTGGAGAGGCGGGTCGCTCTGCAGCATGTTGCGGCCCAGGGCGTGGCCACCGTCGGTCTGCCAGGACGCGGAGTGCTGTATGTCGTTGCGCAGCCGTGGGTCGGTGAGCGCGGCCCTGGCCGTGTCGCGTGTCACGACCAGCCAGCACTCCCCGCTGCCCGGAACGAGCACGCGGTGGACAGGGCCCATGGCCCGCAGGGCCGCGTAGAGGGGATACGGGTCTCTCGCCAGGTCGTGGCCGCGGGGTGCCAGTTCCTCCAGGGTGGGCGCCTGCACGCTGTGGCCTTTCGGTGAGGGATAGGTCGGGGAATCAGCCGTGCCATACGTCCGCTACGCCGGCTGCCAGCGCCGTGGCGCGAACGTAACCGGCGCGGGCTGCGGTGGGGACGCGGGCGTTCGCCGTCATGTCGCGGCCCATGGCGCGGCGATCGGTGGGCTCGGGGCACAACAGGGAGACGGCGCTCCCCTCGGCGGCTAGTTCGACTGCCTGCTGCTGGGCGCTGGGGTGTGGGCCGACGGCCTTGGGGATGGGGGCGATGGCCAGCACCCGGCCGTATCCGCGAGCCAGTTGAAGGTTGGCGGTGGAGCGGCTGCCGCCGTCGATCCATCGCCGGCCGTCGAGCGCGACGGGTGGCCAGACCAGGGGCACCGCACAGCTCGCGGCTACCGCGTCGACGAGGCCGGCCTTCGTGTCCGCGTCGAAGGTCCCCACCTCTCCGCTCCCCGCGTCGACCGCGGCGATCCGCAGGGTCCGCCCAGGCCAGTCCGTCGCCCCGCACAGCAGGGTCCGCACGGTGTCGTACATCTCGGGCGCGGGAGCGGTGGACGCTGCCAGGGCGGCACGGCCGAGGCGTCGTACGGAGCGCTCCGGGTCGCGGGAACCGAGGGCCGCCCAGAGGAAGCGGAGCGTCTGGGTCGCGGTCACGTCGAGATCGATGCGATCGTCGCCGCTGAGCTGGCGTTCGTACAGCTCGCGGGGCGGCTGGCCGCAAGCCAGACGAGAACCGAAGATCGCGCCCGCCGAGGTGCCGATGATCACGTCGGCCCGGTGGAGGTCGATTCCCGCGTCCACGAGGCCGGCGAGCACTCCCGTCAGCCATGCGCCGCCGACCGGGCCTCCACCTCCGAGTACGAGTGCGGCTTTACCACTGCTTCCGCTCACGCTGTGCCCTCCCAAATGAACGAACCGAACGTAGTCGGGGGTGGCGCTTCCGCCCCGATGCCCGCCGTGAAGTGGGGAGTACTCCCCGCTTCACGGTCTGACGATAGCATCAGTACCGGGGGCGACTCCCCACTTCTTTCGGAGGATGATGAGCATCGGTACAGGTGACGCAACGGCCCCGCAGCGACGCGACGCGCGCCGCAACCGGCAGCTTCTGATGGAGGCGGCCCACGAGGTATTCACGGAGCAGGGGCTGCAGGCGCCGCTGGACGTGATCGCCCGTCGGGCCGGCGTCGGAAACGCGACGCTCTACCGCCACTTCCCCACCCGCGCCGCCCTCGTCAACGCAGTTTTCCGAGACCAGCTGACCGGCACTACGGAGGCAGGCGAACGGGCCCGGGCGGCCGCGGACGCCTGGACGGGCCTGAACGGCTATCTCCGGGTCGTCTTCGACGCGCTCGCCGCCGACCGCGGCACCAACGACCTCATGACCACACACATTGAGGGCATCGAGGCGCTGGACGGCGTGCACGCGCACAACCGGGAAACGATCGGACTCCTGCTGGAGCGCGGGCGCAACGAGGGTGCGATCCGCGCTGACGTCACCACCGAGGACGTCCTGTTCGCGCTGGCTGCTCTGGGCCGCGCTGTCCCAGCCCTGACGGCCGCGACCAGCGCGGACGCCTGGCACCGCCCCCTCACCTTGCTCCTGGACGGCCTGCGCCCGGCCCCCGCCCCCCTGCCGGGCCCCGCCCTCAGCACCGACCAACTCGGCGACGTCCTCAGGGAACTGGGACCGCACCGGGAACCCACGCAGGGCTCGAAGGACGTGTGAAGGGGGCCCCGCCGCGCGGGTCTGCCGGCTGGCTTCGTTGATCTCTAGGAACAGCGTTTGGCGACCGGTTCCGGAGACAGTTGGTGATCACCTGACTCACGGATCTCGATGAGGAGCGACGGCACTGTCGTGTCCACGAACGTGGGATGGCCAGCCGCTCGTCAGAGCAGTTGGCCCTCGAAGGGGTTGCCGGAGCCGGGCTTGGACATCGTGCCGAGGTCGTACTGCGCAATCCCGAGCGGGACTTCCAAATAGTGATCCAGATCCAAGTGGACGGCGCCCTTCGCGATCAGCCTCTCGTGACGGGCCGCCCCCGCGTTCTGGTCATAAATCACCAGATGGGAAGCGTGCAGGTCGACGCGCACGCGTTTGCCGATCAGCCGGATCGGGACCGAGTAGCGGTTGGTGCGGACCGGAATCTGGCCGTAGGGGTCGACCCGCGGAGTGAAGTGCCGACCGGTTTGGGATGGTACGTCGCCGGCCTGAAGCCCGAAATCCTGGTCGAGTCCGGCAAAGCGTCATGGTCGAGCAGTTGGTTTGGGAGGTGCCCAGAACTCACGGTCGGGTGATGTTGACGAGTTCGGGTTCTGGTCCAACTTTTGTGGAGCTCTCACGCTCTGTGACCTGCCGGGACTGGATGGCCCTTCGTGACTCGTTGACAGACCTGTTTGGGATCATGCCCACATGGACTTCGACCTCGCCCCACCGACCGGCGTTGGCCCATTGCGGATCGGCATGACTCGGAACGCGGCCAACACGGCGCTGGACTCGCTCCGCGATCTCTCTGCGGTCTCGGAGTCTGATCGGCCGGGGCAGCACGTCTTCCGTCCCAGCGGGCTGATGATCAGCATCCACTGCATGCGAGACATGCTTGAAGCCATCGAGTTGGGAATGCCGTCGTCCCAGACGGACCGAGTGCTGTTTCAGGGTGTGGACGTGTTCGCGCTTCCGGCCCGCGAGGTTGTCCAGCGCATGGGCGAGTTCACCTCGATTGAAGAAGATCCTGACGACGATGCTTCATTCACCGCCCCGGACTTGCTGCTGAGTTTCTGGCGTCCGTTCGCAGCCGACGATGAGCCGCAGGAGGAACAGGGCTACCACTTCAGCTCGGTCCTGCTGGCACGGCCTGGCTACTACGACACCCCTGCTCAGGCTGCGGAGCGACTCCAGAGCTCGTGACTGTCCCGTCAGGACGCCAGCAGGACTCGCTTCCGCAAGAGGCCGAAACCGGCCCGGCCGTACATCTGGCGCTTGATCATTTTGATCCGGTTGACGTGACCTTCGACGACGCCGGAGCTCCATGGCAGTGTGAGGCCGGCGGTGACGGCGGCGAGATCGCGTTCGAGGCCGTTGACGAAGGAGTGGACGCTGGGCAGGTCGTCGGCGCGGACCGCCTTGATCCATTGCGGGAGCTGGTCGCCCTGGAGCTGGGTGAGCATCTTCCCGAACGCGCGGACATGCCCTGTGAGGGCATCCAGTTCGGGGCAGCTGGCGAGGACGGCTTTGAGCTTCAGGCGCTCGCTCTCCGGCAGGGTATCGGGGTGCGTCAGTATCCAGCTGGTGACCGTGCGTGGGGACGGCGGGCGGGCTGCTGGTGCGGTCGGGGTTGTGCGGAACGGCTGGAGGTAGGCGCGGACGGCTCCGTAGCCGCCGGTGTAGCCGTGAGCCTTGATCTCCTCCCAGAGTCCAGGCGTTCGTACAACCTTCGGCCCATCGCTCGTGCAGATAGGGCTTGAAGTCGTCGAGCTTGGTCGGGCGGTTCTGCCACTGCCCCTGGAACAAGTCTTCCGGCCTGGCGGCGTCGGCCAGCCGTTGGACAGTTCGGTAGGTCATGCCGAGCTGGCGCTGGATCGAGCGTCGGCTGTAGCCGGCAACCAGCAGCGCGTGGACGGTGGCGTGCTTGGCCCGGGTGCGATCGGCGAAACGGTGCCCGGTCGGCCATGGTGACCTGCTCTCGGCCGGGGCCGGCGCCTTCTCCGGCACCGACTCCACGAAGGTCGCACGGAGGCACGGGCGGTGGCGGGAGACACACCGCTCAGTCGCTTCGCCGAGGTTGCGCCACAGGTGGAACCGGTCGGCGACCTGGACCGCAGTGGGCGCCCCGATCCTGGCCCCCTCGGCGAAGAATGGAGCACGGTCACGGCAGACGACCTCGATCCCCGGGCGTTCGGCCAGCCAGGCCGCCACAGTGCCCGCCTCACGATCCGGCAGCAGGTCAATTGGCCTGCGCGTCTCGACGTCGACCAGCACAGTCCCGTAGACGCGGCCCTTTCGCACCGCGTACTCGTCGACGCCGACCACCCGCGGCACCTGTGGCTGGGGCTCGGGAAGAGCGTCGACCAACCTCAGGACCGTATTCCGGCTGACCCTCGCTCCGAAGACCTCCGACAGCCGGGCACCGGCACGACCGGCTAGGGCGAGGCCGACCTCGGCCAGCACCGATCGCATTCGTTCGGTCCGTTGGCTGTACCGCCGGGTCAGGCCCTCAACCTGCTCGACGAACGTCCGCCGACCGCAGGAGACGTCTTCGCACGTGAAGCGCCGGACACGAAGCCGCAGCACCACCCGCCGTCCGGCCACGGGGAGGTCAGCTGGAAACCGCAGGTAGGAGCCGTGCACCCGCCCCGACCAGCTCCCACAACCCGGGCACCGAGCCCCAGCCGTCCGGCATCTGACACCGACCCGAATCACCTCGCCATCGTCCAGCACCGACTCCACCCTGATCCCCGGATCCGCCAGGAAGAGCAGCTCTTCCAGCCGGAGCAGTTCCTCGCGCACAGCCCAGAACCATCAGCCCGAACGTTGTCGGCACCGGCAGTTTCCAGACGATCTCGCGAGATCTACCGGCAAGATCAACAGTCACAGGGAGTATGCACACCACAGAAGGTGGACCAGAACCCGAGTTCGGGAGGCACTGGGGTTCTTGCCAGGGCCTCCCGCTGATCAATGAGTACAAGCAGAACAGGTATGACCAGGTCCCGGTGCCTGTGTCGCTCTCTCCTTCCCTGCGGTACGAGGCTCAGCGCCGTCCACACACCCGCCGGCCACCCCGTTGATCCACATACATAGCGGGTAGGCGGGGCGGCATGGCTGAAGTGGTAGAAGCTGGGCTGTGGGGACTGGCGGCGGGATCGGCACTGCTGCTCGGTGCTGCGCTGGGGTACGGGCTACGGGTGCCGCGCAAGGTGATCGCGACCGTGATGGCCTTCGGGGCCGGGGTGCTGATCTCAGCGGTGTCCTTCGAACTGGTCGGGAAAGCGTACGAGCAGGCGGGACTTGCTCCTGCGGCCGTCGGCACCCTCATCGGCGCCCTGGCGTACACAGGGGGCAATGTGTGGCTGGCCCGCCGGGGCGCCCGGCATCGCAAGCGCTCCGGTCATCAGCGGGGAGAGGCGCAGCCCTCGGAGGCAGAGCAGGGCGGGTCCGGGATGGCACTCGCGCTCGGTGCCCTGCTCGATGGGGTGCCGGAGTCCGCGGTGATCGGCGTCGGTCTTCTCGACGGCGGTACGGTCAGCCTCGTGACGGTGGCTGCGGTGTTCATCAGCAACGTGCCCGAGGGGCTGTCCAGTTCGGCGGGAATGAAGAAGGCGGGCCGCACCAAGGGGTATGTCTTCGGTGTCTGGGCGGCGATCGCAGCAGCCAGCACGGTGTCGGCCGTCCTTGGATACACGGTGGTCGGTTCCTTCTCTCCGTCCGTGATCGCCGCGGTGACCGCACTAGCGGCGGGAGCGATCCTCGCCATGATCGCCGACACGATGATTCCCGAGGCGTTCGAGGACACTCACCTGGCTATCGGACTCATCACAGTGAGCGGCTTCCTGGTCTCCTTCGCCCTCTCCCACGCTTGATAGCTGCGGTCAAGCGCCTGGAACGTGCCGGGGAGCTGCGTGGTAAGTGATGCACGGGTCGCGTCCGAGGCTTGCCCACTCGGTGCCGACGCAGGATGGCACTGCAGGCGGTGCATCCCCCAGGGGGCCCGGGCCGGCTCTGGAGCGGAGCCGGCGACTTCGGTCTCCAGGATGCGCAGCACGGACATCGCCCGCGGGACGTTCAGGATGCACACGCTCCCCCGCGAACACAGCTGACGGCCGACCGTCTGGAGGCC
Organism: Streptomyces sp. NPDC005775; assembly: GCF_042871565.1. Lineage (NCBI taxonomy): Bacteria > Bacillati > Actinomycetota > Actinomycetes > Kitasatosporales > Streptomycetaceae > Streptomyces > Streptomyces sp. NPDC005775. The sequence goes on from NZ_JBIAIU010000001.1 coordinate 28,992, forward strand.
CGTGGTTTCGCGGTGCGAGACCCGGCAACCATGCATGATCTGAGCTCGGCGGTGCACAAATGCCGCCGTCCGACAGAGGCCGTTGGCGCCGGTCCACTTCGAGGCACGTACCCAGTCAGGGAGCTGCGGGGCACTGCTCTTGATACGGGCGTCCTTCCGGTTCCCAGCGCTTGACTCTGCGAGGTACGGATGGACTCGGTAGGCCGGGGAGCCCACCCGTACGGTCGCAGGCCAGCCGAGGTCGCAAGCTGCGTCCAGCAGTCGGTCGGTCGGTTACAGGGACGCGTCGGTCACGGCGACAGTCAGCGCGTCCTCGTCGCGAGTGAGATGCTCGATCGTGACCGAACCCTCCGCACCCTCATAGCTCCCGGTGCCTCCAGTGATCGCGAAAACATGCGACCACTGACGCGAGTTGGCCAGCAGCTCAGTCACGGCAGGAAGCGGCCGCTGGAAGGCGGTGGCAGCTGTGATCATGCCGTCCTCGAGGCTCAGAACCAGTGTCGCCATGACGAACGCGCCGTCCGGATCCACAGTGACGGGCAGACAGTGCGCGTTCTCTGTCCCCACGTTGCGCCCCTCGGCGTCCGTCAGGTCGTACCGGACGAAGTACGGGAGGCCGACCGTGAGCACGTCCGGAATGTTGGCGCCCGTGCGCGTCCCCTTCATGCTGATCTGGCGGGCAGCCTTGCGCGCCGCGTGGGCGGCGCCACCCGCTCCGACCACCAGTCCCCCGGCGATAGTCGCCGCGGAAGTCAACTGCAGAATGCTCCTGCGATCCATGTCAGCCATCGGCTGCCTCACACCCTTGCTTCTCGTCTGCCCGGGCGCACTCGCACCCCCCGGGTAACGGTCTTCGGAAGCAGTACGGATCGCCCGATGCCCGCAATTCACCGGAACGCAGGAACGCGCAATGCCCCCACTCCCAGCAATGCCGGACGAGGGCCGACGTGCGACGCCCTTCCCGTTCTTCGGCGGCTCAGGCACGCTGAGCGGACGCGCGCCAGCACGTCGACCACGCTACGTACCCCTGCCCCGGGCCATCTGAGCAGCGATGTGCACCCGCTGGGTGCTGATGGCCACCGGCACCGTACGGGCTGACCGCCGACGGCCACAACGGCCCGCAGGCCGCGCAGCCGCTACATCGTCGGCCGGACCGCCGCCCTGACCATGCGCCCGGGCCCGTGGCTGGCTGAACGCACGCTCAACCGCATCCCGTCACCGCTAACCGAATTCACCTGCGGCCTGACGCGCTCCGGCGCACACCCCGCGTGCGCTCCCCGCGCGCATCCACCACACCCTGCACCCGTCTGTACGCGCCACACCGCGTTACGTAGCCTGCTCAGTGAACAGACATCGCCCCTCGTCGAGCGCGAAGGCCGCGAGAACGTGACGTGAGGGGCGACCACGCCGGATTTCCGTTTCGCGTGAGGCATCACCGCGCCCGACCGACACCTCGCCTCAGTCAGGGATAGTCAACTCGTTATCGACCGGGGTCCGTTCGTGTCTCGACGGCGTCCGGCGCATCAGGGGGAAACGATTTCCATGCATCAGCGATGTGAGCACGAGCGGATCGCCGACGGCAGACCCATCAGAGCGGTGCCGACCGGAGGACGGTGGAAGCGGCGCGCGATCAGCGTGCTGTCGTCACTGGCGCTGGCGGCCGTCGCGGTGGTCGCGGTGCCATCGGGGCCGGCGGTGGCGGTACCGCCGGGGACGTATGCCTTCATCGCCGGTTACGGCAACGGCACCGTGACCGTTGTCGACACCGCCACCAACACGGCGGCCGCTAGCATCGATGTCGGCGGCAACCCCCGCTCCGTCGCCCTCGCCCCGGACGGCACCCGCGCGTACGTCACCAACTACAGCACCGACACGCTCTCCGTGATCGACACCACCACCAACGCGGTGACCGCAACCGTCGACGCCGGTACCTACCAGGAGGAGTTGGGGGTGACCCCGGACGGGTCCCGCGTCTACGTCGCCAACTCCGGCAGCGCCAGTGTGTCGGTGATCGACACGGCCACCGACACGGTGTCGTCCACCATCTCCGTCAGCGGAAACCCCCGCGGTCTAGCCGTGTCACCCGACGGGTCGCGCGTCTACGTCACCAACTCCGGCAGTACCGTGTCGGTGATCGACACCGCGACCGACACCGTCGCGGCCACCATCGGCGTCGGCGGCAGCGCGCTCGCGGTCGCGTTCACCCCGGACGGCTCACACGCCTACGTCACCAGCGCGGGCAACGACAGCGTGTACGTGATCGCCACGGCCACCAACACGGTGACCGCAGCCATCGGCGTCGGCTACAGCCCGCACGGGGTGATGGTGACCCCCGACGGCTCGCGTGCGTACGTCGCCAACTACTTCAGCAACAGCGTGTCGGTCATCGACACAGCGACAAACACGGTGTCCGACACCGTCGGCGTCGGAACCCACCCGTGGGAGATCTCGCTACCGCCGGGCGGTGACCACCTCTATGTCACCAACAGCGACAGCGGCAACGTGTCGTTGATCGACATGGCCGACAACTCGGTGACCTCCAGTATCGGTCTCGGTACCACGCTCCTCGGTGTCACATCAGGGGTCGTACGTCCCGCGCAGGCCGACCTCGCCGTCGGTCTGAAGGCCAAGGCCAACGTGCTGCTCCCGGCCTCCATCGGCTACACACTGACGGCGCGCAACGCCGGCCCGGCTACAGCCACTTCGGTCAAGGTCACCGCGACCCTGCCCGCCGGCACCACGGCAACCGGGCTCTCGCCCGGCTGCACGACGACGGGCAACACCATCGTCTGCACCTTCGCGGAACTCGCCGGCGACGCCGCCGCCACCGCGAGTTTCAGGGTCCCGCTGAAGCTGCTCAGCCTCGGCCAGGTCACGGTCAAGGCCGCGCGTACGACGTCGTCCCCGCTCGACCCCAACCCTGCCAACGACGCCTCGTCGGCGTCCTGCACGGTGATCTCCATCCTGCTGGCCATCTGCTGACGCCGAGACCGAACGGACGTATGCGCAAGCTCAGGAGGGAAAATTGCGGCCGGATGGCGCCCTGGCGGGAAGGGACATGTACTTCGAGGCGCCTTCCACCGAACCCAGCAGCCGCTCGACCCGACGTCAAGCCCCTCGGCAGCCAGGCGGCGGATCGCCGCACGATCGGCGTCGTTCTCCAGGTCCGCTTACCGGCAATGGTGACTGAACGCCCCGGTTCGAGATGACATCAGGCGACAGGCTTGACGTGGCGGACCAGCCACATCAGCAGAGTGTCCAGGTCGGAGGCGGCCGAGAGAACCCGGTCGACCGCCTCGGGGGTGTGCAGCCAATCCTCGCAGCCGAGGGGGCGAGCGGCGATCAGCGAACGGTGGCGCAGCAGGTTCGTACGGGGGTGGTCCGCCGGATAGCCGCGCGGCGGGCGTCTCATCACGTCCCCGGAGATGTCATAGCCCTTCTTCCGCACGTCCTCGACGATCGCGGACAGTTCGTGGCCGCTCCTCTCGGAGGCCACGGCTCTGCGGAACATATCCACCTGGCCGGGATCGGGGTACCACCAGGCGCCCTGGACCCGCAAGCCGTCCAGCGAGAACAGGAGACTGATCTCGATCTTGCGGCCGAGCCGGATCACCGCGCTCTGATGCTGCCACCACCAGGAGTTGGTGCGGTAGTGCCAGACCGAGAAGTCCTCGTACCGGGAGTCCGCATCTGCGACCTCGTTGAGCAGGGCGATCATCGGCTGCCGGATCAGACGTTCACGTTCTGCGCGGTAGCGCTCGCGAGTCGCGTGCGTCGGTTCGCCCTGGAGTTGCCACAGCACGTCCATGGCCTGTTCCGGCCAGCCGGTGAACTGTTCACGCATGCGCGGAGAATAGCGCACCCCACGATCCGCGAGCCCAACGTGAGTCGGGCGAGTGACAAGCCGACGAAGGTGCAGGGAGCGATGTGCCACTGCACCTGACCCGAGGCGTTCGCCCACTGAGGCCCGGCGCTTCGAAATCGGCTTGCGCCGCGTCCGGACGAGCTCGGGAACTGTTCCCCCAAGCCCTGCGTCAGCTCCTATGTCGCCGAATGTTATTGAGGGGCCTGGATGCGAGTTCGGACGCTGGTCAGCGTGGCGGTATCGACGTGTGTAGTGCTGGGAGCGTGCGGGTGCGGTCCGGAGAAATCGCAAGAGAACACGTCCACGGCCGCGAAGCCCTCGCAGGCGTCCCCATCGGTGCGGCCCGAAGAACCATCGGCGTCGCCTCGGACCGAGACGCCGTCGGCTGAGCCGACCGGCGGCAAGTCCGCACCCCGAACGAAGGAGGGCGCGATCCAACGGTACGAGCAGTACCTCCATGCTGTGGGTCGTGAGGACATCAACACCGTATGCGAAGTGGCGGGGCCGGCCGCGAAGCAGGCAGAGGACCAGGGGTTCGGCCCGTGCACGTCGACGTTCGTCGTCACGTTCCAGATGATCTCGCCTGCGCAGAAGAAGGCCCTGCGAACCGCCACGGTGGACCCGAAGCGCGTCGATGCGGTGACCCCCGCCCAGGTCGAGATCCCGACCGACGCGATCAGGGCCTCCGTCACGTTCTCCGAGAGCGAGCTCGGCAGCAGCACCTTGGAGTACCAAAAGGGCAATTGGTACATCACCGATTGAAGCCCGATCGCCGGCAGCGGAGCCGCGACGGGCGGCCGACTGCCCCTTAGTACCGCACCGGTGTTTGCGTAATGAGTGGTGGGCGTCGGTTGGGGTGCGCCCACGTTGTTCGCCGTGTGGCTTCGTTCTCTTTCAACGGCAGCGTTTGTCGATGAGTTTCAGGTTCCGGCACAGATTCTGGGGACAGCCATGCAGCGTGGTGTTTGCGTTCGATTGGGCGGATGACCACGGCTCTGCCTCACCTCTCGTTGCCGTGGTCTCGGGTCCCGTCGTCCGACCTGTGGTGGCTACGGAGTCATGTGAGGGTGTCGTGCTGCTGTCCTGTCTCAGGTAAGTCGGGGTATATCGGTCTAGAGCTCGGGCAGTTGGTCGGCCGGGGTGGGAGAGCGGCGTTCCTGCAGCCAGTAGATGTAGATCCGCAGGTCCGTCTCCAGGCTTCCGGAGTCAGCGCCGCCGGCGATGTATGCCGCGAAGTCCAGGGCACCCTCCACTGCTCGTTGGTTCGGGATCCACCGGTCGTACCGCTCCCACTCCTGCACCTGGTCTCTCAGGTACTCCAGGATCCGCTCCCGGTCCCGCCACCACTCCCGGACCAACTCCGGTGTCCACCGCTGGTCTCCGTCCCAGGCATAGCCGTCCATGGGATCCGCCTCGATGGCACTGAGTACGTCCCTCACCTCGCCCGGTGTGCGCGGCTGGCGGTATACGTACTCGGTGAAGTACTGACCGCCGTAGTGGATGTGACGCGGGGCTTCGAGTCGACCTGTCGCGCAGTTATCCGTCTCGGCGCCGTACACCGGCCCCGGGACGTTGAGCCACAGGCGGTCCTCCCAGCGACCGTTGCAGCTCGGGTACACATGGAACAGGGCCGCCGCCGCGTCGAAGTAGAGCGTCATGAAGGCAGCGTACTTTTGCCCGAAGAGCTGAAAGTCGCAGCCTGAGCTGTGGCTGGCACCGAGTGAGTACCGTGGCGGGTCTGGACGACCGAGCTCTGACCTCGAAGGTGCCGACCAGCAGCAGAGCTGCATTGGCGCGAGGAACTACTGGAGCAAGATCATTTTGCGGAGTAGTTCGAATCCGGCTCGGCCGTAGAGCTGCCTCTTCTTCTAGATGCGGTTGACGGCGCCCTCGATGCTGCCGGAGCTCCAGTCGAGGGCGAGGCCGGCTGTTACGGCGTCGAGGTCCCGGAGCATGGCGTAACAAGGTCATCCGCCCGGCACCGAAGCCGAGCTGGGCCGCCGGCCGCCGGCCCGCCCCGCCAGGGCGAGTCCCACCCCTTCCAAGGCGCGGTCGAGCCGCGTGGTGAGGTGTCACGCTCCGCGACGGCTCCCCAAGATCTGCGCCAGGGCCGAGCTTCAGCAGCGGTTGAGCGTCCACCTGGCGCTGGCTGCTCGGATCGTAGAGTCAGCGCCGCATCAGAGCACATCAGACACTGGGCAGAGCCAACAACGCGTCGCACGGCTGAGTGGCGGAAGATCGCCATGCTTCTGAGCGTTGTCTTCGGTATGCAGATCAGCGAAGCTTCCAGGGCCAGCGGTGTGAGTGCGAGATCGTTACGACACTACGAGGACGAGGGATTGATCGTCCCTGGCCGATTGAGCAATGGCTTCCGCGACTACTGCCGGACCACGATCGACCGGGTGCTCGTCATCCGTTCGCTGCTGGAGTCCGGGCTGCCGGTGCGACTGATCCGTGAACTCCTGCCCCGTCTCACCGACGGATCCGATGTCAGCACAGATGCGGTGTGCGAGGAATTCCTGCACGAAGTGCAGGGGTTCCGCGATCGGCTCGCTGCACGTATCGCGCTTCTCAACGATCAGCAGGCAGCACTCGATGCCTACCTGCGGGAGTCCCGCCGTGCTGATCTCTGACCGCCCCCTTGACCTTCACACAAGTGTCAGGTTCATACCTTCGGTGCATGGAGATCAACGAGCAGCAAAGCACCGCTGAGCCCACGATGCGAGCCCTGGTGCAGCGGTCACACCGGGGGCCGAAGAACCTGACCCTCACAACCGATCTGCGCCGCCCGACCCCGGGGCCCGGCGAGTACTTGATCCGCGTGGGCGCTGCCGGGGTCAACTTCGCCGACGTCACACAGACCCACGGAACGTACGGAGGAGGCCCGCAAGCCCCGTATGTTGCCGGCTTCGAGGCCGCCGGCGAGCTCGTGGATGTCGGCCCGGACATCGAGAGTCCGCTGCCCCTCGGCACCCGCGTCGTCGGAGCAGGCCCGGGGGCCTTCGCGCAGTACATGACGATGCCGGCCGCGGGCGTGCTTCCCGTGCCTGCCGGCTGGAGCGACGCCGCGGCACTCGGCCTCGTGTTGAACTGGGCCACCGCCCTGGCGGCACTGAGGCCACTGGGCGAAATCAAGACGGGTGAGGTAGTCCTCATCCATGCCGCCGCCGGGGGCGTGGGGCAGGCTGCCGTCCGCCTGGCCCTCCACTACGGAGCGCGCGTGATCGCCACGGCGTCACCGGCGAAGCACGACACCGTCAGAGCGCTCGGCGCCGACGAGGTGCTGGACAGTCGGCGTCCTGATCTCGCCGCGGAAATCACGCGCCTGACCGGCGGGGTCGACCTGACCCTGGAATCGGTGGGTCAGGCAACGTTCAAGGCCAGCCTGTCAGTCACCAAAGCCTTTACCGGGCGGATCGTCGTTTTCGGCGCTGCGTCAGGCGACGCCACACTCACCACGCGCGACCTGATCTTCACTCACCAGGTTCAAGTCAAAGGCTTGCATATCGGGGCGTTGGCGGTCGCGGTGCCGTCTGTCTATCAAGCGCTGCTCGTCGAGATCGATGCGCTCATCGCCCACGGCGTGTACCCGCCCGGTGCCCCTCAGGTTCACCCCCTGGCTGACGGGGCATTGGTTCTGCGGCAACTCGAAGCCGGCCAGACGAGCGGTAAGCATGCACTCGATCCGTGGCGTTAGGAGCGCCTACCCGCGCCGCGTCACCATGCTCCGCTCTCCCTATCGGGCTGCGACTCGTACAGTGCTGTCATAACCGCCCGATCGCCCTCGCAACGGCCGACGACTGACCGCCCGCATGACGGAAGAAATGGCCTTCTCCATGTGCGCTCCCAATGCGGAAGAATCCGTCAATCCGAATGACGGCAAGGCGATTTCTGTTGGCTCAAGGAGGCGACCAGCGAGCGCTAACACTCCGCTTGGAATGAATCCCAGTTCAAAGGTGCGTCACCGATCGATGGCCCCACAAGTAGATCTCCAGCGGGTAATTACGCTCACGGCTCCTGCACCTGAGGCATCGTTCCGCTGGTGAGGTCCGTCTGATCTCGGCGCGATCGACCACATCCGCACTCGCCATGGGCACGGAGGGGGCGCCTCCCTGCCTCTGCGCCTCTGAATCGCGGGAGCGTTACCAGTAGTGCCGTCGCCCACCCACCGCATGTCCCACAGATCCGAGGATCCAGAGGACGACGCCGATTACCAGCAGAACAATTCCAATGGTCCAGAGAATGCCGATGCCAGCCACGAGGCCGATGACCAAGAGGATGACTCCGAGGACGATCATGACGCCCTCCGATCTCGCAGGAGTAGTGCCGATGGCGGTTCCCGCTGGATTAATCTTACACCGCTCTTACCGCTCCTTGGAGGAAAATCATCCGTAAACCGACTGCTTGCCGCAGCGCACCGTGTTTGAGGTATTGCTAGCGCACGCACGACGTGTCTTCCTCCCACCCCATTGTGGTCGAGAGCTCATGTCCTTGGTGGCCTCTGCTGCCCGTGATGATCGAGGCAGCGGCGGCAACCACGTCCGCTCGCGAGTGCCCGATTCGTCTGCGCCAAGCGCAGAACGGCTCTACCGTGGTGTCGGCGAAGTCCGGGGCGGGGCGAGAGGAACGGGGTCCGGTGGACATTCCCTTGGTGGAGGCGGTCGCCGCAGTACGCGACGAACTGATCGAGGCAGCCGGGGTGGGCGGCAGCCACCCCGGGCTCGTCTTCGCGGTCGGGCCCGTGGAGATGGAGTTCGAAGTGGAGATCCGGGCGGACGCGAAGGCGAAAGCGGGCTTCCGGCTCTGGGCGGTCGGAGCGGAGGCCGAGGCGGGGGTCTCCCGGGGCCGCACGCATCGCGTGTCGTTCACGCTGACACCGCGCAAGGCCACCGGCGGTGACCTGCTCGTCAGCGGTGGCACCGAGTGGCCCGCCGGTCCCGGGAACACGGCAGACCGCATCCCGGACTGATCCGCAGATCGAGGGCCGGCTCGGGAGTCGCTCCGTACCGCCTGCTCAGCGTTAGCCAGGGGGGGCCGATGCACCGTCAGCGAGTGGTGGCCGTGGAGGGCTCGGGCGGGCGGGGCTCGGGGTACGTGATCGCGCCCCGACTGGTGCTGGCGTCGGCGCACGTCGTCCAGGGCGCTACGGAGACCGAGGTGTTCAGGCCGGGCGACGGGGCAAGCTGCCGAGCAGCCGTGGTCTGGCGCGGCGCTTCGGGGGGCCGGGACGATGCGGCTCTGCTGTCCGTCACCGATCCGGCCTGGGTGCCGCCGGAGGGCGTCGCGCCCGGCTGGGGGCGGCTGGTGACCGACCGGCCGGGTACGCCCTGCGAGCTCGCCGGGACGCCCTGGGTCATCCAGCGTCCTGACGGTCCCCGCGAGGTGTGGCAAGCGACCGGCACCCTCAATCCGCTGACCGGCCGGGCCGACAATCGGTATGTCGTCACGTTGCGCGAGGTGCCCGCGCCGACGGCCGACGGTACTTCCCCCTGGGGCGGATTGTCCGGCGCCGCAGTCTTCAGCGGCGGCTTGCTCACCGGAGTCGTCGCCGCCGACCTCGCCGGATTCGGACACGCCGGCCTCGGTGTCGTACCCGCCTACGTCCTCCACCACGACCCGGCCTTTCGAGCGGCCTTGGCCGAGTACGGAGCTGTGCCGGGCGGCGGGGAACCGCTCGGGCCGGTCGAGTGGCAGTGTCTGGCCGACAGCAACGGAGCCCGTCCCGCAACGGAGGTCCTGACCTCCCCGGCCGTGCTGCTGCGGGCCCGGCGGGCCGTGGTGCCGTTCCGGGGCAGGGGGGATTTGCTGAGCCGGATGCGCGCCTGGTGCGACACGCCGGGGTTCGGTGTCTGGCTGGTGCACGGTCCGGCCGGACAGGGCAAGACACGTCTCGCCCATCAACTCGCCACCGGACTCGATCAGGGCGTGCCCCGGTGGGCCACGCTGTGGCTACGCGCCGACGCCTCGGCCGCGGACTTGGCCGTACTCGCGTCGGCCGCGGTCCCCACTCTGGTGATCGTCGACTATGCCGAGACACGTCCCGGTCAACTGACCGCATTGCTGAGGCTGTTGGCCAGAACCGATGGAGCGGTCCGAATCAAGCTGATCCTGCTGGCCCGGACCTCCGAGGACTGGTGGGACGATCTGCGCGGCGACACCTTCGAGGCCGAGGATCTGCTCGACGGAGCGTCGGTGACTGCGCTGACTCCGCTCGAGCCCGAATCCGGCGACCGGGAGGCTGCCTACCGCGAGGCGGCGAACGGGTTCGCCGCCGAGTTACGGGGTGTGCAGCGCTGGCAGCACTACCCCTGGCCCGCGCTTGCCGCGAGCTTGTCCGTGCCGGCGCTGGACGGGATCGGTCTGGCGAGCGCCCTCACCCTGCACATGACTGTGCTGGCGGACCTTCTCGACGCGGCCACCAAGATGAGCCCCGGCGGGCCGGACGCAGACGGCTACGCGGACATGGCGGTTCTGAACGGTGCCGGCACCGTCGAAGACCGGTTGCTGGTCCACGAGCGCCGCTACTGGAAGGCCGCCGCGACCGCCCGTCACCTCCATCCGCAGCTCTCCATGGGCACCCTCGTCGACGCTCTGGCCGCCGCTTTCCTGTGCGGGGCTGACGACGGGCCAGAGGCGGACGCGCTCCTGGCGAGGGTGCCGAACCTGTCCGACCAGCCCCTCGACCGCCGCGGGGCCGTGCGCGCCTGGATCCGCGCCCTGTATCCGCCGGACGACGCCCGCGTGTGGGACGGGCTCCATCCCGACCGGCTCGCCGAGCGCTTCCTCGGGCGGCACCTGCACGGCCAACCGCGCCTGTCGGAGGTTCTGCTGCCCGGGTCCGGCCCGGCCCAGATCAGACGACTGCTCACCGTCCTGTCCCGGGCGGCCCTCCAGCCCGACCTGTGCCACCGGCTCGGTCCCGATCTGACCGCTCTGTGCACCGCGCACCCAGACCTGCTCGCCGTGCCGGCCGTCGAGGTCGTCATCCGCACCGAGAATCCAGAGCCGCTGGTCGAGGCCCTGCGGCGCGTTTCGGACGACCCTGCCACCTCCGGCACCCTCCTGGAGGATCTGGTCGACCGTCTGCCGCCGCACAGCCACAACCTCGCCGGGGTCGCCGCCCAGCTGCTGCTCCGGCTGGTACAGCACCACCGCGACCACGCCGACGGCCGCGACCGGCCGGTTTCGTACGCCCGCGCCCTGGACCGCGCCTCGTACCGGCTCGGGGCGCTGCGCAGGTACGAGGAGGGACTGGAGGCCAGTCGGGAAGCGGTGGCCATCTGGCGGGAGCTGTGCGCGCGGGGGGCCCCGCCCGCGCTCGGGGACCGGGCGCACCTTGCGGAGAGCGTCAATGGACTGAGCCTGCGCATGGCCGCACTGGGGCAGCAGGAGGAGTCACTGGCCGCGATTCAGGAAGCCGTGGAGATCCGCGCCGAACTGGCCGCTGAACGGCCCGACCTCTACCGCAACGATCTCGCCAAGAGCCTCAACAACCTCTCGCTCCGGCTCGGAGGGGTTGGACGGACGGCGCCGGCGCTGGACGCGATGCGCGAGGCGGTCGCGATCCGCCGCGAGCTCGTCGCCGTCGAGCCGGAGCTGCACTGGTTCGCCCTTTCCGTCAACCTCACCAATCTGTCGACGCGCCTGGTGGCTGCGGCCTGCCACGAGGAGGCTCTGGTCGCCTCGGAGGAGGCCGTGGAGATCCGCCGGCGGCTCGCCGACAGGGTGCCGGACGCCACTCTCCCCGCCCTGGCCTTCAGCCTCAACAACCTGGCCGTCCGCCGGGGCAGGATGGATCGCCGCGAAGAGGCCCTCGCGGCGATCGTCGAGGCGGTGGCGATCCGGCGCCGCCTCACCGCCGCCAGGCCCGCGGTGCACGAGCCTCACCTCGCTACCTGCCTGAGCAACCTTTCGACCCGGTTATCCGCCCTGGGTCGCTATGAGGAGGCAGTGTCGGCCATCACCGAAGCCGTCACCATCAGGCGCCGCCTGGCTGCCGACCAGCCCGGTATCTACGTTCCTGTCCTCGCCAAGGCCTTGCGTAAGCAGGCGGGCCACCTGGCGACACTCGGACGCCACGCCGAGGCAACGGCGGCCGAGGCCGAGGCGGCCGCACTAGGAAAACGCGATGGCCCACACAGCGAGGTGTAGCCGTGGCCGCCACTCACAGAGGTGGGGGCATGCCGCTCGGGCGGCGCCCCTGTCTGACTTCTGTCAGCAGCGGGAGTTGGTGCACCGACCTCGCTGCCGCGCTCGTCGCGGAGTCGGCTGAGCCATGTGTTTCCCTGCCCGCAGGCCGTGCCGTAGCGGCACGGTCAGTCGAACGAGACCACAAAGGTGAAGATCCGGTGGGCACCCTCAACGACAAAGCTGTGATCGGTGATCCGCCCGACCCGACCGTCGTTCGTCAGGGCTGTTCGCAGTTCCGGGGAGACCTTGCCCAGATTCTCGGCGGTCAGGTCGAAGTAGCCGACGTGCCCGTAGTCGAGGTCGTTCCAGAGATCGCCGGGCAACTCCCACCTGTTGCCGGACAGTCCCGCGTTCCACCTGACGATCCGTTGCACATGTCCTCCTCGTGAGACCTGCGCGGTTCGTGCCCGACCTCTGGATTTTATGTCAGAGGTCGCGGAACAAGTCCCGGAATTCGGACAGTTGCTGCGGGCCGGTACGCCTCCTGGCGGATGGCGTGCCCCGGGAGCGGTACGAGGGAGGGCGGTCGGTGGCGCCGCGGCCACCCGTCGTGGCCGGGCATCGGTGAGGGCGGCATGAGCAGTCTGTCCGGGTCCGGTGCACCGTAGAGCGGGGCGGTTGGGCCCGCAGCTGCGGTTCCTTCTCGCGGTGCGCTCATGAGGTGCCGGCCAAAGGGAAACGTGGATTGGCTCCTCACCGATGTGTGCGTGCCGCCGCGGAAAGCGTGGCGAGGTCGGTGTCGTGCATGATCCGGTCGACTGTGTGCGCCAGGGTGCTGTCCGCGTCGATGACGGTCTCGATGCCGCCCTGCAGAAGGTCCAGCGGCCGGTACCACTCGCGCAACTGGCTCTCGCCGACCTCGCCTGCGATGGGCTTCGTCGCATGTCTGGCCACGGTTTCTTCGAAGGGCACGTCCAAGTAGTAGCAGTGGGTACGACCACGATGGTCGGCGCGCAACTCCTGGAGCATCTGCCCATAGCGGTCCGCGTACAGGATGCCTTCGAGGACGACGTGATACCCGGCATCGAGGCTGTAGCGCGCGACGGTGTCGATCAGACCGATGTTCACGCCGCCGGGGCGGTCGTGTTCGCGAAGGACGATCCGACGGAGGTTGTCCTGGGCGACCAGGGCCAGGCCGCGGCCGAACCGTTCCCGTACCCCGGCAGCGATCGCCGACTTGCCCGAAGCGCTGTTCCCACGCAGGAAAACAAGCCGAGTCCCCTCGGTTCCCACCATCATCCGCGTCATTTTACCGGGGGCTTCGCGCCGCTCGGGAGCGTATGTGATCAGTGGCCCCAACCGGCTCTGTTTGACCTTGACACAGTGACAGGCCCTTCACTGCTTGCCAAGGAGGTGGTCGAGATGACGATCACGGGACAGAGCGCGGATACGACGCGGGCGCTGCAGGGGCTGGAGGACGGCCGTTCATCCGTGCGGCTGCAGGCTGCTCTGGCAGTCGGTTCGACGCCCGATCCGCGCTTCGTCGACAGGCTCGTCGAGTGCTGCGGAGTGGAGCCCGACTTCTTCGTTCGCGACATGCTGACCTGGGCACTCACCCGCCATCCGGTGTCCATGACGCTCCCCCGGCTGGTCCGCGAAGTCCGCTCGGAGCATGCGCAGGCTCGGAGTCAGGCACTGCACTCCCTGTCCAAGATCGGGGACCGGCGGGCTTGGCCGGCCATCACACGCGCCGTGCTGTCCGACGCCGACCCCGAGGTGGCGCGGGCCGCCTGGCGGGCGGCGGTCGTGCTCGTGCCGGAAGGTGAGGAGTCCGTCCTGGCCGGGACGCTGGCGACGCAACTCGGACGCGGTGAGCGGGACACGCAGGTGAGTCTCAGCCGCGCGCTGGTCGCACTGGGTGAGGCCGGCGGGCCGGCCCTGCATGCTGCGGCGGCGGGTCGCGATCCGCGTGCGCGCGTACACGCGCTCGCCACGCAGCGCCTGCTGCACGACCCGGACACCGCGTTCGAGTGCGCGATCGAGGAGGCGAAGCGCGTCGTGGCCCTCGGCGGGCCCGGTCAGGAGGGACGATAGAGCGTGTTGATCGGTGAGGTGGCGAGAAGGTCCGGAGTCAGCGCCCGCATGCTCCGGCATTACGAGTCGCTCGGTCTGGTGCGGCCGTGCGGTCGTACGGGGTCCGGCTATCGGGAGTATTCCGCGCAGGACATCCGGCGCATCTTCCACATCGAGAGTTTGCGGTCGCTGGGCCTGTCGCTGCGTGAGATCGGACGCGCTCTCGACGATCCCGGCTTCACTCCGTCGACCCTCGTCGGCGACCTCGTCCGCCAGACGCACGAACGCATCGCGGCCGAGACGGAGCTGCTCACGCGGCTGCGCCGGATCGACGCGGCGGAGCCTGCCCGCTGGGAGGACGTCCTCCACGTCGTCGCGCTCCTCCAGGCGCTGGGCTCGAAGAATGCTGACGCCCGCCAACGCGCGGCCCTCGCCTCGGTCGACGACGTTCCGGTGCCGGTGGAGGCCCTCGTGGAGGCGGCACTGAGCGAGACCGACCCGAACGTCGGCGGAGCCCTTCGGTGGGCTTTGGCGCGATCGGGCGACGGCGGCCCTGCGCTGCTCGCGCGAGGTCTCGATTCGACGGTGGCCGCCGTACGGGAACGTGCCGTTCGGTCGCTCGCCGAGATGCCCGGTGACGAGGCGGCCGCGGAACTGCGTCAGGCCTTGACGAGCCCCGACCTCGTGGTCCGCGGGTACGCGGCTCTGGCCCTCGGGACACGCGCGGAGGCCGACGCGGTCCCGACCCTCATCGAAATGATCGTCGAAGGACGGAACGACACCGATGCCGCGGACGTGCTGAGCGTGCTGGCGAGCGACACCGCGAGGGCGGATCGGATCGCCACCGGGCTCGTCGCCCGCCTCGCCGCCGAGGCCACCACAGCGCCTGCCCGGGGACGACTGACGCAGGCGCTGGCCGCCGTCCCCGGGGCGGCGGCGGCGCGTGCCCTCGTCGAGCTGTCGCAGGACGAGGACCGCGCTGTCGCAGTGACCGCGGCGTACCTTCTCCAGCTACGCGACGCGCGGTGATGCGGGTCGGTCAGGACAGGAGTTCGACGTACCCGTCCGTTCCGTGCACACGAATCCGCTGCCCGTCCCGGATCAGCCGGGTGGCGCGCTCCACGCCCACTACCGTAGGCAGGCCGTACTCCCGGGCGATCACCGCACCATGGGTCATCATGCCGCCCACCTCTGTGACCAGGCCTGCGATCCCGACGAACAACGGTGACCAGCTCGGGTCCGTGAAGGACGTGACGAGGATGTCGCCCGCTTCGAGGTCGGCCTCCGCCATGTCTAGGATCACGCGGGCCCGTCCCTCGACGGTCCCGGTGGAGACCGGAAGACCGGTCAGGGCGCCGGCCGGTACGTCGTCGCGCCGGTACGCGCCGGTGACGGCCTCGCCGTCCGATGTGAGCACCCGGGGCGGTGTGAGCGCTTGGTACGACCTGAACGCGTCCTTGCGCTCCTGGATGAGCCGGTCATCCACCTGGTGGGAACGTGTGGCGTCGTGGAACTCCTGGAACGTGAGGTAGAAGACGTCCTCCTTCTCGGGGAGTACGCCGGCCCGGACGAGGCGCTCGGCCTCGCCCATCAGGGCCCGCTTGTAGACGAAGTAGCGGCTGACGATGGCGTACTTCGGGTACTCCCGGTATCCGATGAAGGTTCTCACCCGGTCGATCATCCGCTTGGTCTCGTCGGCCTTGCGTTCCCCGTCCGGCAGGGCCCGCAGACGTGACAGCACTTCCTGTTCCTTCTTCCGCGCCTTCTGCCGGCCTTGTTCGAAGCGACGCTCGGCAGCGCCCGGCTCGAAGTTCCTGATGTTGTCGAGAATCGCGGGAACGAGTGTGCTGGGGCGCTCGCCCCAACGCGGCCTCGTGATGTCGATCTCGCCCACGCAGCGCATGCCGTACCGGTGGAGGTAGGTCTCGATGGCGCGGCGGGCTTCGGTCCCGCCCGTCAGTTTCGACAGCTCGTCCAGGAAGGCTTCATCCCGGGCGTACTCGACACCTTGGAGGAATGCGATCAGCTCCGGATACGGGCGGATCGTGTCCGCGACGGCGAGCAGATCCAGTCCCATCTCCGACGTGACGTTGTCGGGGGCGGACAGCGTGAGCGTGTCGGCCGCGTTCTTCTCGCCCAGCCACTCCAGCAGCTTGTCGTTGAGCCACCACGTGGCCTCCATCCCCGCCATGATCGCCTGCATGCTCGCCGGGTCGCCGAGCGCCCGCCTGTGTTCCTCGAAGGCGTCCAGCAGGAAGTCGAACAGCTCCGGTCCGGTCTTCGTCCGGATGCCGCGCTCCAGAGCGGCGACGGATGCCTGGCTGCGCTCGATCAGCTCGGTGACGACGGCGGGATCGGTCCGGATCGGGGCGGACGCGCCGCCGGCCGGCGGTTTGCCTGGACCCGTGTCCGTGTCCGGGAGCGAGGCGACGAAGTCGTCGCGGTCGAGGGCGGTCTCCAGAGCGTCCCTGACCAGCGGATCACCCTTCCCCATGAGGTCCAGCAGGCCGGCGCGGCTCGCGGGCGAGGCCAGGCGCTGGGTGACGTCGACGAAAAGCCTGCCTCCGGCTTCGTGCATCGCCACCATGGCCGTCAACTGCCACATGGAGAACCCGAGGGGCTTCATGGGGTCGGTCATCATCTGCTGATGCCCGACGGAGACGTAGATGCGATTCTGCAGGTCATCCGTCTCGGGGACGGGGATGGGAAACAGCGTGGTGATCGGCCGGCTCTGAACGATCTGGAAGCCGTCATCGACCAGGCACCATTCGATGTCCTGCGGGCGGCCGAAATGTGCTTCGATCCGTCGCCCGAGCCGCACGAGCCGCACGATCTGCGCATCGGTCAGCGCGGGCTGGTCCTGCCGCTGCGCATCGATCGCCACCTCCTGTGTGCCGCCGCCCGGGAGGGCGTGCACGGCAAGCTGTTTGGCAGCGATCGTCCTGGCGACGACTACGCCGTCCCGCACCTTGAAGACATCCGGGTTCACCAGTCCTGAGACCAGCGCTTCACCGAGGCCGAAGCCGGCGTCCACCGTGGCAACCTTGCGGTTACCCGTGACGGGGTCGGCCGTGAACAGGATGCCGGCCGCGTGTGGGAAGACCATCTGCTGCACCACCACCGCCATCTGCACCGTACGGTGGTCGATGCCGTTTCGCTGACGGTACGTCACCGCGCGCTCGGTGAACAGTGAGGCCCAGCACCGACTGACGTGCCGGAGGATCGCCGCCGGTCCCACGACGTTCAGGTACGTGTCCTGCTGGCCGGCGAAGGAGGCCGTCGGCAGATCCTCCGCCGTCGCGCTGGACCGGACCGCGTAGGCGGCGTGCTCGCCGAGTGTGGTGAGTGCGTGCGTGATCTCCGTCGTGAGATCGCCCGGGATGGTGACCTCTTCGATGATCCGGCGGATCTGCGCACTGAGCGTGCGGATCGTCTGCCGGTCGTCCGGGTGCAGACCCGAAAGCTGATCGATCCGGTCACCGACCGACGGTGCTTGCTCCATGACCCGGCGGAAGGCGTCCGTGGTCACACAGAAGCCGACCGGAACCCGGATGCCTTCGATCCGCGACAAATCGCCGAGGTGAGCGCCCTTGCCACCGACGACTGCTACCTGTGTCTCATCAACCTCTTGGAGGTTCCGCACATACTGCTCGTTCATCGTGATGCCTCCGAGGCGGTCGTCTTCCGTCGCACTGCACCTGCCGGGCCGTCTGTCACCGGCGGCTCCAGTTGTGTCGATCCTCCAGCCGGCCGCGTACGCGTCACCGGTTTCCCCTCTCCGCCGTCCCGGGCAGCGCGCTCTCCCCACGACATCGCCCGGAGGGCTCGCGAGCGCCCTGCCGCACCCACCACTTCCGCGGCGTCACCGTCTCCCCCATACGTCGCCGCCTCACGCACGTCGTGCCCTCATTTCCGCAGGTTGTGGCTTCGGCCGATGATTCTGCGTCACTACCGGGGCCTTGCCGCAAGCCCCCCAGTGCGCTATACGTTAGGAGAGGCAAGGAGAGCGATCTCCTTGCCTACGCCTTGTGCCGTACCCATGCCCGCGTCGTAGCTGTGCCGGGCGCGGGGATGACAGATGTCGCGCGAAGCGGTGACGCGCGGCGGCGTCCACGCTGGAGACGACACGTCAGCCAAGGCAGCCCTCGACCCACACCCCTTGCCCGGGCCTTACCTTCCCCGCGTCCGATGCTCAAGGCGCGAGGGCACCCTCACCGCTGTCGGTGGCCGCGCGAAGGGGCACCCTGGATCTGCTGTCACTCCTTCAGCGGCTTTATCTGTCATATGCGCCTTCCGAACTTTGTGGAGGAACCTCTCACCCACCTACGTTCAGGAGAAAGCATGCTGACCAGGCGTACCAGCTTCAGCGCCATCGCGGCGACCGCACTGCTCGTTGGCGCAGCCGGCGCGGGCGTGGCGCAGAGCGACACCCGTGCGGGTTCACCCACCCCATCGGCGGCCACCGGAATCGAGCACCTGCGCACCCAGGTCGACCTGCCGGCCGGTGCCTGGACCGACACCCCCCTGGAGGTCACCCTTCCCAGGCACGGCACCTACGAACTCGACGCGGATGTCCGCGGACGCCTCCAAGGGCTCCCCCCGATCAACACCTACATCACCGCTCGGCTGTGGAACGTCACCTCCGGCACCGCTGTGCCGGACAGTGAGCGACTGGTCAACCAGATCATCGACTCGAACGCGGGCAACTCCGAGGCGGGCGGCAACCAGACCGCACCGATCAGCGAGCTGATCAAGGTGGACAAGGCCACGACGATCCGGCTGCAGGCCCGGCGGATCGATGCTGTCGGGGCGGCGACCATCGGCCAGATCTACTCCGACGACCAGGGCTATACGTCTCTCCGGTACGAGCGGGTCGGCTCCTGACGGAGTCGGTCCTCCCCGAATGATGCGTGGTCCCTGCTCCGGCAATTACGAGGCAGGGGCCGTGCACCCTTCGCCGGATCCCGGGAGACGCCGGATCGCGGGAGACGGTCTGTCGACCGGGCGGGCCGCCGATTCATCGCTCACGCCGTCGTACTCGTACGCCTGACAGTCGTTCACCCCCGCAGGTCGGCAGGCGGCATCCTCCGTCAGCGAGCCCAGCCTGCACGAAGCCCCTGTGGAAGACCAGGGGGCGAACGACACCGCCTTTGACGTGAACACGTCTTGACTGGTGGCCGCTGTCGCACGCACCTTTGCTGGGCGGATCTTTCCCAGGGGGGTACATGAACAGCAAGTTCCTCGGTGCGGCTACAGGCTTGGCCCTCCTGGCCACGGTGGGCGCGTCGCCTGCGCCTGCTTCCTCCGCGCCCCGTCCGGTGCCGGTGCGCGCCCTGCCGCTGGGCGCCGTCGACTTGACCGAGACGCGCAGCACGCGGACGCTGCAGCCCGGTGTCACCCTCACGCGGATCGTTCGCGGCGCCGACGCTCCGGCGCTGGCATGGACGGTCGAGATCGCCATTCCGGGCGGCGCCACCTCACCGGACCCCGACGCGCCACCGACTGCGCTCAAGGACCGGGCGAGCGCCGACGAGCTGACCGCCGATGCCGAACGGGTCGGCTTCGACGCCCGGGCCGAGCACGTCATGACGCCGGCCGTCGCCGACTATGCCGGCGGGTCGCTCGGGTGGCGGGTCCGGGTCGGGCGGTTCGACTCGCAGTCCGCCGCGACGGCCGAGCTCACCCTGCTGAGGAAGGCGGGGTACGCCGGGTCCGCCGTGTACACCGGCTGGGACGGCGACCCCGCGGACCGTGGACCGTGGCGTATCGACGTGCTCACCATTGACCCGGCCCGGTTCGGCGGCGAGCTCCGTGCGTCCTACGGTCCCGATCTGGAGAACCGCGAGAAGACCAGTCAGCTGGCGGCCTCGGCCGGCGCGACCGCGGGGATCAACGCCGGGTTCTTCGTACTCGACTCGAAGGCCGGCGCACCGGGTGATCCTGCCGGTGTGGGTGTCTACGACGGCCGGCTGCTGAGCGAGCCGGTCAACGGGCGCCCCGGCCTGGTGATACGCGACTCCGGCCGCCGCAGCACGGTCGCCCGGCTCACCTGGGAGGGGCGTGTCGTCGGCCGTGGCGCCTCGCAGGTCCTGGACGGCGTCGACCGTGTTCCGGGCCTGATCAGGAACTGCGGAGGTACTGCCGACGACACTCCGACCTCGCTGCCCCTGCACGACGTGACCTGCTCCGACCATGACGAACTCGTCGCCTTCACGCCGGACTACGGCCTGCAGACCCCGCGCGGTGAGGGCATCGAGGCCGTACTGAACGCTGCCGGCCGGGTTGTGGACCTACGGTCACCACGCGGTGGGCCGCTGCCGGTCGGCGGCAGCACCGTGCAGGCGACCGGCAGCCGCGTCGCCGAGCTGACCGCCCTGGCGCAGGCCGGCCGGCCCCTGCGCGTGGAGACGACACTGCGGGACGGCAAGGGCCGGAAAGTCGCGGCGTCACCGACGACCAGCATGCTCAACGGCGGCCCCGAACTGGTACGCGACGGGCGCATGCACATCACGCCCGCCACCGATGGGATGGTGCAGCCCGGCAACCCGAGCTTCTACTACGGCTGGATGCACAAGCGCAATCCACGCACGTTGGCCGGGGTGGACGCGGCCGGCAGGACCGTACTGGTCACGGCCGACGGACGCAGCACCGACGCGCTCGGCCTGAGCATCCCCGAGAGCGCCGCCGTGGCCAGGGCGCTCGGCCTGCGCGACGCGGTCAATCTCGACGGCGGTGGGTCGACGACCATGGTGGTCGACGGAGCCGTCATCAACGACCCCTCCGATGCGGCGGGTGAGCGCCCCGTCGGCGACGCACTGCTGATACTGCCCGACCGGAGCTGACCCGGCCGGGCCGAGAAGGCCCCGGCCCCCGACCGCCCTCCCCCAACTGCCCACTGCTCGCCGCCCACCGCCAGGAGTCGCCATGACCGCCGTCCCGACCCGAAGAGCCCGCCTCCTCTTGATTGTGGGCGCGCTGCTGTTCACGCTGGTGTCGAACCCGCCGACGCCGGCCGCCGCCTCAACCGTGTCACCTGCCGGGGCAGGAGGCGGGCCCAGCTCGTCTCGGGGTGCCGAGGTCGTCGGGGTCACCCAGGTCGCCGACCGTCAGGTCGACCTGTCGGTCCGCTCACCGGCTCTCGGCGGCCGGACGGTGAACGTGCGTCTGCTCACGCCGGACGGCTGGGATCCGGGTGACCGGAGTCGGCGCTGGCCGACCCTCTGGCTGCTGCACGGCTGCTGCGGGGACTACACGTCGTGGACCAGCATGACCGATGTGGCGCGGACCGAGAGCCTGCGCGACGTCCTCGTGGTCATGCCGGAGGCCGGCTGGAACGGCTGGTACAGCGACTGGTGGAACTACGGCCAAAGCACTGACCCGGCGTGGGAGACCTTCCACACCAAGGAGTTGCGTCTCCTGCTGGAACACGGCTGGGGTGCGAGCAGCAATCGCGTCGTGGCGGGCCTCTCGATGGGCGGCCAGGGCGCCATGCTGTACGCCGCCCGGCACCCCGGGATGTTCAAGGCCGCCGCCTCGTACTCCGGCTCCGTGCACCCACTGCTCAACGACGAGTCGGTGAACCGCATCATGGGCTACTTCGCCGGTCAGGGAAACGACCCGCTCAGGGTCTGGGGCGACCCGGTCGCGCAACGCGATGTCTGGGAGGCCCACGACCCGTACCACCTGGCCAAGCGTCTCAAGTCGATCCCGGTCTACCTGTCCTGCGGGGACGGCACGGCCGGCCCCTTCGACCCGCCCGGCAGCACCAACGCCCTCGAGGCCGACTTCAACCGGCAGAACCACGCCCTCGCGAGCGAACTCGAACGCCGGGGCGCACGACACCTGGTCACCCACTTCTACGGACCGGGCACTCATCGCTGGGCGTACTGGGAGCGCGAGTTGCACTCCTCGCTGCCGATGCTGCTCGACGCCCTGCGGACCGGCCGCTGAGCACCGACGCGCCCCGGTGAGGACGCGGGGCGGGCGGGCGCGTCCGTGCCCGTCCTCGCCGCCGGCCACGACTCGCCCCGGCAGTGCCTCGCGCATGCGCGGTCCGGGAGGGCGGCCGATCGTAGGGTGACGCGGGTGATGGTTCACGAGGGTGCGGTGAAAGCAGGCGGTGGCCGGCGGCCCGGCTACCTGGCCGCGGCTGTGGTGTTCGCCATCGGGATGGCCGGCACCACGCTGCCCACTCCCCTGTACGGGCTCTATCAGCAGCAGATCGGCTTTTCCGAGCTGATGGTCACCGTCGTGTTCGCCGTGTACGCGCTGGCGGTGATCACCGTGTTGATGGTGGCCGGCAACTACTCGGACAAGGTCGGTCGCAGGCCCGTGCTGCTCTGCGCCATGGCGCTGTCGGCGGCGAGCGCGGGATGCTTCCTGCTGGAGGGCGGGCTGCCGCTGCTCTTCGCCGGCCGTCTGCTGTCCGGTGGTGCGGCCGGTCTGCTGAGTGGAGCGGCGACCGCTGCGGTCCTGGAACTCGCCCGCCCGGGGCAGAAGGCGCGCGCCGGGTTCGCCGCCACGGCCGCGAACATGGGAGGGCTGGGCTGCGGGCCGCTGCTGTCCGGCTTCCTCGCCGAGTACACCCCGTGGCCGCTGATGCTGCCGTTCTGGGTTCACCTGGGCCTGGTGACCGTGGCGTGCGGGATCACCTGGCGTCTGCCGGAGACGGTGACGCACCCGCGGCGATGGCCTCGGCCGGAGCCTCAGGGTGTGGCGGTGCCCGCGGAGGTGAAGGGTGTGTTCGCACGCGCCTCGCTGGCAGCGTTCGCCGGCTTCGCGCTGCTCGGGCTGTTCACAGCTGTCGCACCGAGCTTCGCCACGCAGACACTCGGCGTGGACAATCTCGCGGTGACCGGAGCCGTCGTATTCTCCGTCTTCCTGGCATCGACTGCCGGACAGTCGATGACCCGGCGCATCGGCAGTCGCCTCGCGCTGCCGCTCGGGTGCGGCTGTCTCGTCGTCGGTCTGCTGTTGGTGGCATCGTCGCTGATCGCGGAGTCCCTGCCGCTGCTCGTCCTCGGCGCCCTGTGCGGGGGAACCGGCCAGGGCCTGTCCTTTCGGGCGGCGCTCACCCTGGTCAGTGACGCCGCTCCGGCCGCGCACCGGGGCGGCACCATTTCGGCGTTCTTCGTCGTCGCGTACACGGGCATCTCGGTACCGGTCGTCGGGGTCGGCGCTCTGGCCACGTGGCTGGGTCTGCGCGAGGCCGGGCTGATCTTCACTGGTTGCGTCATGCTGCTGGCGGCAGGCGCCGGAACCTACTCCGCGCTCAGACCGCCGGCGCAGGCGTAGCCGGGTTCCGGCGGGCCGAACCTGCTGCCCCTGTGCCGGTTTCGTACGAAACCGGGGGCGGCGATCGACGCGCCGGTAGGCCGCGGTCAGCATGCGGACCGCGGCCTACCGGTTGCAGGGGACGTCCGGCGGTTCAGTGCGCGACGACGGGGATCCGGGTCTCCTGCGGAGCATCCTCCGGGGCGCGCGAGGCGGCCGTGGGGCCGCCCTGATGACCGGCCTTGATCATGGTCAGCGCGATGCCCGCGGCAAGCACCAGGATGCCGACCGCCCACCAGGTGGCGCTGGAGTATCCGTCCACCATGGCCTGTGCCCGGAGCAGCTTCTGTGCTGCCGGAGTCGTCGCACCTGCCGCATGCGCGGTGAGGTAGGCGGTCGTGGCCGAGGCCGCGACGGTGTTCAGGAGCGCGGTGCCGATGGCGCCGCCGACCTGCTGCGAGGTGTTGACCATCGCGGAGGCGACACCCGCGTCACGCGGCTCGACGCCGTGCGTGGCGAGCGACATCGCGGGCATGAACGCCGTGCCCATGCCCAGGCCGAGCAGCAGCAGCCCGGGCAGCACCACGCCGGCGTACGAGCTGCCGATGTCCATCCGGGTCAGGAACAGCATTCCGGCCGCGGCCGCCAGGAAGCCCGGGCCCATGAGCAGTCGCGGGGGCACCCGCGTCATCAGACGGGCACCGATCTGGGTGGAGCCCGTGATCATGCCGGCGACCATGGGAAGGAAGGCCAGGCCGGTTCTGATCGGCGAGTAGCCCTGGACGACCTGCAGGTAGTAGGTGAGGAACAGGAAGGTGCCGAACATCGCGATGACCGCGAGACCGAGCGAGAGGTAGACACCGCCGCGATTGCGGTCGGCCGGCACGCGCAGCGGCAGCAGCGGAGCCTTGACGTTCGCCTCCGTGACCAGGAACGCGCCGAGCAGCACCGCGGAGGCGACGAACATGCCGATCGTCCATGCGTCGGACCAGCCTGCGGACTCGGCGTGCGTGAAGCCGTAGACCAGGGAGACCAGGCCGAGGCTCGAGAGCACGACGCCGGGAATGTCGAGCGGTGAGCGGTTACGTCCACCCGCCGGCTCCCGGATCACGAAATACGCACCCAGGGCCGCGACGATCGCGAAGGGAACGTTGACGAAGAAGGTCCAGCGCCAGTTCAGGTACTCGGTGAGGGTGCCGCCGAGGATGAAGCCCACGGCGCCGCCGCCACCGGCGATCGCACCGTAGATACCGAACGCCTTGGCGCGCTCCCTGGCCTCGGTGAACGTCACCGCGAGCAGCGAGAGCGCGGCGGGAGCGAGCAGCGCGCCGAACGCTCCCTGCAGCGCACGGGCGCCGAGCATCATGGCCTCGCCCTGGGCGGCACCGCCCAGCACGGAGGCGGTGGCGAAGCCGGTCAGGCCGACGAGGAAGGCCCGCTTCCGGCCCCACAGGTCGGCGATGCGGCCGCCGAAGAGCAGCAGGCCGCCGAAGGCCAGGGCGTAGGCGGTGATGACCCACTGCCGGTTGCCGTCCGAGATGCCGAGGTCCTGCTGGGCCGAGGGCAGCGCGATGTTCACGATGGTCGCGTCGAGCACGACCATCAGCTGCGCCAGGGCTATGAAGATCAGCGCCTTCCAGCGCTTGGGGTCGGGGCCGGTGTCGGCTCTGCCGGCGGAGATGAGTGTTTCGGACATGGGGGTACCCACTTCGGAACTCAATTCGGGAACGAGATGCGGGGCTGCAGTTCGAGGCTGGGGTTGGGGGCTGAAGTCGGGAGCCGAAGTCGCGGGTCGAGGCTCCGGGGTGAAGAGGAGAGAACCGCGCTGCCTCCGGAGCCGGCTTCCGCAGGCTCCGCGCTGCGCGGGGTCAGGCCGCGTGGCGGGTGCTGGTGGGCCGACGGCGGCGGGCGGTCTCGGTGAGGGCGGGCGGGTCGTAGGCCATGTCGAGGGCGCCGACACCCGTCCCGGGGGCCACGATGGCGTCGATCCGGTCGAGGATCTCGTCGTCGAGCGTGGTGCCGATGCCCTCCAGGAGGTCCTGGAGGTGGTCCATGGTGCGCGGGCCGATGATCGCGGAAGTGACGCCGGGATGGGCGATCGCGAAGGCCACCGCCAGGTGCGACATCCTGATGCCCGCCTCGTCCGCGAGGGCGACGATCTGCTCGACGGCGTCGAGCCGATGCTCGTCGCTGAGGTGCTTGAAGCCGAAGCGGGACCGGTGGCTGTCCGGGGCCGCGCCCTTGCGGTAACGGCCGGTGAGCATCCCCTGGGCCAGCGGACTCCAGACCAGGACGCCCATGCCGTACTGCTCGCACACCGGCAGCACATCGCGTTCGATTCCGCGGTCGAGGATCGAATAGGGCGGCTGCTCGGTGCGGAAACGCTGCAGGCCGCGCCGGTCGGCGACCCACTGGGCCTCGACGATGTCGGCGGCGGGCGTGGTCGAGGAGCCGATGGCCCGGATCTTGCCCGCCCGCATGAGGTCGGTGAGCGCGGAGAGCGTCTCCTCCACGTCCGTTTCGGGGTCGGGACGGTGCATCTGGTAAAGGTCGATGTAGTCGGTTTCCAGGCGTCGCAGCGAGTCCTCCACGGCCCGGATGACCCAACGCCGCGAACCCCCCTGCTGGTTGGGGTCGTCCCCCATCGAGAGGTGCCCCTTGGTCGCCAGGACGACGCTGTCGCGGCGGCCCTTCAGCGCCTTGGCCAGGATCTCCTCGGACTCACCGCGTCCGTAGACGTCGGCGGTGTCGACGAAGTTGATGCCCGCGTCCAGCGCGGTGTGGACGATCCGCGTGCAGTCGTCGTGGTCCGGGTTGCCGAGGGCGCCGAACATCATGGCGCCCAGACAGTAGGGGCTGACCTTGATGCCGGTCCGGCCCAGTGTGCGGTACTGCATGAGTCTTCTCCCTGCATGGGCTGCCGGTCGCGGGTCCGGCTAGAATGAAACCGGAACACCGTTCAGCAATGACAATACGGAACATCGTTCCGGAGCGCAAAGGGAAACCATTCCATGTCTGATCGCCCCACCGGGGAGCCGGTCGCGCGCCGCGTGCGAGCCGACGTCCAACGCAACCTGGACGCCCTGCTGACCGCAGCCGCCGAGGTCTTCGCGTCGGACGGCGTGGACGCCCCTGTGCGGCGGATCACCGCGAGGGCCGGGGTGGGTGCGGGCACCCTCTACCGCCATTTCCCGCAGCGCTCCGACCTCATCACCGCCGTCTTCCGCCACGAGGTCGACGCCTGCGCCGAGGCGGCCCCCGCTCTCGCGGAGGAGCACGAGCCGGTCGAGGCGCTCACTCTGTGGTTTCAGCGGTTCGCGCAGTTCGTCGCGACCAAACGCGGCCTCAAGACCGCTCTGCACTCCGGCGACCCCGCCTACGAGAGCCTGCCCGCCTACTTCCAGCAGCGCTTCCTGCCCGTCGTGACGGAGCTGCTCGACACGGCAGCCGCATCCGGCGGGATCCGCGCCGACATCCCCCCGTACGACCTGCTGCGCGCCATCAGCGATCTCGTCGCGCCCGACGACCAGGGCTACACGCAACGCATGATCGCGCTGCTCGTCAACGGCCTCCGTTACGGCACGCCCCCCGCTGCTATGGACGGCGAGGGCGCCTGACCGGCCCGCGAGGGGACCGGATACGGCACGTATTCCGACGTGAACGAACAGACGCAGACCGCGACCATTCGCGTGTTCATCGCCCTCGCCCCGCCCGACCCCGCCAAAGAGGAACTGGTCCGGGAACTCCGCACCGCCTACGCCACACATCCGCACATGCGGTGGAATCGCGTCGAGGACTGGCACATCACCCTGGCGTTCCTCGGGGAACTTCCTGTCGAAACGGTCGCCCTCCTGTGCCCCCCGCTCTCCGGCGTCGCAGCCGCGCACCCGCCGCCCCGCCTTGCGCTGCGGGGCGGCGGAGACTTCGACGACCGCGTGCTGTGGACCGGGATCGACGGAGGCGTGGACGAGTTGCACGCGCTCGCGGCAGACGTGCGTACCGCCGTCAGGGGCTGCGGAATCGCGCTCGAGAACCGGCCCCTGCGACCGCACCTGACACTGGCCCGCGCCCGCCGGGGAGATCTGTCCTCGGCTGCGGAGATCGCGTCCGGGCTCGCCGGGTTCACCGGCCGCCCATGGGCGGCCGAGCGTCTGCACCTGGTCGGCAGCAATGCCGCCCGGAGCAGCGGGCCGATCCGCTATCGCGACATCACGGCGTGGCCCCTCGGCGGCTTCCGGGACCGCGTCGACGGGTTTTCGACGCCTCCGCCAACCGCGGGCCGCGGCGGCTCGGCCGGCCCGCACAGCCCTCGTTGAAGGCCGGGCGTGCCCGTTCAGCACCCGGACCATGTGTGGTTCCCTCACAAATCCGTGTGCTTCACCGGGCAGGGGGCGCTAACGTCGATGACATGAACGTCACCGGCCCCCGCACCACCGCGACCGCGCGAGCGCCCAGCTCGCCGGTTGCCGCCGTCTGACTTCCCCTCCCCCGGCGACCGGAAACGGTCCGTCGGCAGTGCCGTGGCGCCTTTGGCCCCGGCCGGGCAACTGAACGGTCCCGTTCTCCGGTGCCTCCCCCGCTACGTCGCGAAGGAGTCATCCCGTGAACACGGAACAACTCGTCAGTACATTCGTCGAGTACTTCGAAGAGCGCGGTCATCAACGGATCGTCGGCTCGACGCTGCTGCCTCCACCGGGCGACACCGTGCTGTTCACCACCTCCGGCATGCATCCGCTCACCCCCTATCTGGAGGGCCGCCCCCATCCCCTGGGCAGACGACTGGTCAACGTACAGCGCTGCCTGCGCACCACGGATCTGGAGGAAATCGGCGATGCCACGCACCTGACGGTCTTCGAGATGCTCGGCACCTGGTCGCTCGGCGACTACGAGGGCCCGCTCAGCCTCGACTGGGGGTACGGACTGCTCACCGAAGGGCTGGGGGTCGATCGCAGCCTGCTGCACGCCACCGTCTACGCCGGTGACAGCCAGTGCGAACGGGACACCGCCTCCCTTCAGTTGTGGCAGGAGCGCGGAGTCCCCGTCGAGTTCACCGTGGAGGACAACTGGTGGTCCAACGGAGCCGTCGGGCCGTGCGGTCCGGACTCGGAGATCTTCCTGTGGAACGGTGAAGGACCGCCCCGGTCCACGCCCACCCGGGACGAGCGCTGGGTCGAGGTGTGGAACCACGTGATGATGCGGCACCGCCGGCTCGACGACGGTTCCCTCGTGCCACTTCCCCAGCGGAACATCGACACCGGACTCGGCCTGGAGCGGCTGGCCGCCCTGCTCCAGGGCAAGTCGTCCGTGTTCGAAGGGGACCTCTTCGATCCGTGGCGTCGGCTCCTACCGCCCCTGTGGCATCTGGACGAGCCATCGCTGCGACTGGTCTGCGACCATCTGCGCTCAGCTGTCGTGGTGCTGGGCGACGGCGTGCGCCCGGCCAACACCGGCCGGGGCTACGTCCTGCGCCGCCTGGTACGGCGGGTCCTCACCGTGTTGTGGCGCGAGAATCCTTCGTACGGTCTCGACGACTTCCCGGACGACCTGGTCGGGCACACCCTGGCCCACTTCCGGCAGGACATGCCGCCGGCCGACGTCCGCCGGCTGCTCCTCGACGAGCAGCGCCGGTTCCGTCTCCTCATGGAACGCGGCCGGCAGGTGCTGGACCGCCCTCGGTTTCGAGGCCCACTCTCCGAGGAGGACTTCCACTACCTCCACGACACCCATGGTCTGCCACGTGATCTGATCACGAGCCTGCGCCGAGGCTGACAAGAGCCTGTCGCCGACATTCCCAGGAGGCGCCCTGTGCTC
Organism: Streptomyces sp. NPDC005775; assembly: GCF_042871565.1. Taxonomy (NCBI): domain Bacteria; kingdom Bacillati; phylum Actinomycetota; class Actinomycetes; order Kitasatosporales; family Streptomycetaceae; genus Streptomyces; species Streptomyces sp. NPDC005775. Next base: position 58,144 of record NZ_JBIAIU010000001.1, read on the forward strand.
CGAGGGCAGGCAGACTGTCCTTGTGACCGCATTGAGCAAGGGCGCCAACATGCCGGTGACGGCATCCACCGTCAGAGCTGTCCTGGGCTGGTCACCGGGGCCCGGCGTGCCGGACATGGACGCTTCGGCACTGCTGCTGACCAGTGGCGGACGGGTCCGCTCCGACGACGACTTCGTTTTCTACAACCAGCCGCAGCACGCTTCCGGCGCCGTGCGTCACCTCGGCAAACAGCCGGGCGCCGACGCGCTGCTCATCGACCTCGGGGTCCTGGGGCGGGACATCGAGCGGGTGGCCCTGTGCGCTTCGGCCGACGGTGGGTCCTTCGGGCAGGTGCCGGGCCTACATCTGCGGCTGCTCGACGCCGTCTCCGGGGCGGAGTTGGCCCGCTTCGGCATGCAGGCAGGCTCGGAGACCGCCTATGTGAGCGGCGAGCTCTACCGGCGCGACGGCGGGTGGAAGTTCCGCGCCGTCGGTCAGGGATATGCGGACGGGCTGGCCGGTTTGGCGACCGACTTCGGCATCAGCGTCGACGAGGAACAGCCTGCCGCGGCCACGATGCCGCCGCCCCCCGCTCACGCTCCCGCCGCGCCCGCTGCCCCGTCCCCCTCGCAGGCCGGCTCCCCCGCCGGCCGGAACGGGCCCTCCATCCGGTTCACCAAGGGTGAGGAGAATCTGCCGGTCGACATGCGCAAGCGCCTGTCGATGCGCAAGCAACAGGTCGCTGTCAGTCTGACCAAACACGGTCTGCCCCAACTGACCGCGCGCGTCATCCTCGTCCTCGACGCGTCCGGATCGATGGGCGGCCTCTACACACGCGGCACCGTGGCGGGTGTCACCGAGCGGATGGCGGCCGTCGCGGCCCAACTCGACGACGACGGCGAGATGCAGGCCTGGACGTTCGCCAGCAACCCTGCCCGGCTGCCCGACCTCGTGATCGGTGAACTGCCCGAATGGCTGGCGCTGCACGTGCGCGTGGGGCAGGTCAGCCTCTTCGGCCGGAAGAAGCCGCCGAGGGGGTTGCGCCCGGGGCAGGTCGACATGCGGGCGGTCGGCATTCAGAACGAGGAGCAGAAGGTCATCGCCGAAGTTCGCGCGTTCGTGCGCGACCACCCGGTTCCCTGCCCGACGCTGGTCCTGTTCTTCTCCGACGGAGGCGTGTACCGCAACGACGAGATCGAGCGGGAGCTGCGCGCGGCGGTGGAGGAGCCGGTCTTCTGGCAGTTCATCGGCCTCGGCCGGTCGCAGTACGGTGTGCTGGAACGCTTCGACACCCTGCCCGGCCGGCGGGTCGACAACGTCGGCTTCTTCGCCGCCGACGACATCGAGAAGGTCCCTGACGCGGAACTGTACGACCGGCTCCTGTCGGAGTTCCCGTCCTGGCTGAGGGACGCCCGGCAGCTCGGCATCGTGCGCTGAACGTCTCCACCGCCCTGCCCGAGTCCGGTGAGGGACATGGGGTCCGGCCCGGACGCGACGCCACCGGAGGCCGCATGTGCGGCCTCCGGCCCCGCGGTGCCGCCCGTCCCGTGCGCAGGCGGCACCGCCCCTCGGTCGGCTACGGCCTCACCACGGTGCCGCCGAACGTCACGACAAGGCGGCCGTCCGCAGCGAACGACCAGCCCAGCGCTCCGTCGTACGACGAGCACCGGGAGCCGTTCGAACCGGTCCAGAACTGGTTCGAGCCGTCGGCGTCGCCGACCGTCTTGTCGTTCGACCCGTCGGAGCTGCGGCAGGAGGTGTTGTTCCGGTACACGGAAGTGCCCTTGTCGAAGGAGAAGTTGCGCTCCTCGTTGTCTATGCCGACGTTGTCGGACACCGTCATCGAGCCGGGGTTGCTGTTGTACGTGAATCCGTGGTGGCCGTTGCCGTAGGCGATGTTGCGGCGCACGATGTGGTCGACCTCGATGCCGTCGCCGCCGAGCTTGAAGCCGTTGCGGTCACCGTCGGCGTTCACGGTCCCGTCCGAGAGTGTGCCGTTGCTGTACGAGAGGGAGTCCTCGATGGTCACCGGGCCGATGGGGCCCGTCTCGTTCTTGGTGTAGAGGTCCCAGCCGTCGTCGATGTTGTTGTGGGACACCGTGTAGCGGAAGACGTTTCCGGGGCCGGAAGTGAGCTTGGAGGCGAAACCGTCGGCGTCCTCGCCGTCCGAGTCGGCGTTGTCGTGCGACTCCGAGCTCAGGATGAGGTTGTTGGCGGGCCACTCGTCGTCCGGGGTGGTCGAGGCGATCCGTGAGATCTGCAGTCCGGAGTCACGGTTGAAGCGCGTCACGACGCGTTCGACGATGTTGTTGCTGCCGCCGACGAAGATCCCGTTGTCACCGGCGTGCTCGACGGTGATGCCGTTGATGTGCCAGAAGTCGCCGTCCACGGCGAGCCCGCGGTTGGCCGGGTCCTCGCTCATCGCCGCGAAGTTCAGCACCGGCGCCTCCCCCGGGTACGCGGCCAGGGTCGTGCGCGCACTCGACGAACCGTCGTTGCCCGGCGGGATGGTGACCGTCTGTGCGTAGTGGTACGTCCCGCCGCGCAGGTAGACCGTGCCGCCGGACTCGACGCGGCTGATGGCCGAGGCGAGCGTGGTCGGGTCCGACTCGGTTCCGGCCGCGCCGTCCGTGCCGTCGGGTGCCACGTAGAGGGCGGTGGCGTCCAGTGGCACGGAGGCGGCCGCCGCCTCGCCGAAGGCGCTGAGTCCGGGGGCCGCGGACAACGCTCCGGCCCGGTGCGGGGTGGGCGCCGCCTGAGCGGCCGTGCCGGACACGGCGGCAAGCGAGCCGACCAGCAGGGTGACGCATGCGATGACGGGTTTGATCTGCATCGTTCGACTCCAGGTGGGGGTTGGTTCGTTCGACGAATTCGTGCAGCGTGGTCGTGCGATGGCTCGGTCCGCCTCTGGGTGTGGGGCGGCGGGTCGGCCAACTGCTCGGCGGCGACGGCGATTTCGACACGGGTGAGGCCGCGGCCGCGCCGGATGGGAACGGGGACTCCCCTTCTGTCGAGGGTCGGAACGTGGCACCGTGTCGGTTCAAGTTCATGAACGGTTCACTCGGAGGGGGACCGCCGAGCGGATCGCACAAGCGCTTTCTATGGACTCTAAGTATCGAGCATGTTCACGTCAATGGACATGTATCTGAAATCTAATCAACCTTGTGAACGACACTTGCGCACATCGCCCCGCACCCGTGACGACTGACGGCTTACGACTGACGGCCGACGGCCCCTGGGGGGGGCGCGCGACCGGAGGCGCTCAGTCGGTGTCGGCGTGGTGGGGGTTCACGGCCCTTCCGTGTCCACCACCGGCGGGAGCGCCGCACCGGCCGACAGCAGGTTCTGCGCCAGCGCGCGGCAGCGCGCACCGAGTTCCGGAGGGTCGAGTACCTCGAAGTCATGTCCCAGCAGGAGCACGTGCATGAGCACGGCGTCGAGGTCGGCAGCGCCACTGAGCACCTCGCACAGCTCACTCCCCCGCCTTCGCACGACGGCCGCCGAGGCCGGTATCTGCGCGCGCACCGTGTCGGCGGACGCGTGCACGAGGAAGCGTGCCCGGTGCGGGTAGACACGGCTCGCCACACCCTCCTGTACGTACGTCGCCGCGTCCGGCGCCGCGCGCGGGCTGAAGCGCCAGACCCGCGCGGCCACTTCGGTCATCCGGTCGACACGGAAGGTGCGCCAGTCGTCGCGGTCGATGTCGTAGGCGAGGAGGTACCACCGCCGGTCGGAGGCGACCAGGCGGTAGGGCTCGACCCGCCGCTGTCGCACCTCACCCCCGGACAGGTAGCCGAAGCCGGCCTCGACCTCGTCGCGGCAGGCCCTGGCCAGCGTCATGAGCGCCCCGGGATCGACCGGTGTACGGCCTCCACCGAAGGATTCGACCGCGCCCGAGAGTGCGCGCACCTCGTGCCGCAGCCGGGTGGGCAGCACCTGGTCGAGCTTCGTCAGCGCCCGGAGTGCGGCGTCGCCCGCACCGACGACCGCGCCACCCGCACCGGCGAGCAGCGCGACCGCGGTGGCGATCGCCTCCTGGTCGTCGAGGAGCAGCGGCGGCAGGTCCTGCCCCCGCCCGAGCCGGTAGCCGCCGCCGACACCTTGGCCGGCCCGCACCGGATAGCCCAGCGTGCGCAGCCGTTCGACATCACGTCGTACCGTGCGCGGCGTGACTCCCAGCCGGCCGGCGAGCTCGGGTCCGGTCCAGACCCGAGGCTGCTGCAGCAGCCCGAGCAGGGTGAGCACCCGCTCCGTCGTGCCCAGTACGTCACCACCTGCCACGTCCATGCCGTCACCCTGCCAGATGGCGGACCGATCCTGTCCGCCCCAGGTGTCAGGGTGGTCGCATGGACACTGACGCACGCGACCGGGAGCGGGCGCGGCGCGTTCTCCACCTGCACACGAGTCCAGCTACGAGCGGAGCAACCCGATGAGCCGGCACATCCAGGTCACCTTCGACGCCCACGACCCGCGGGCGCTCTCGTCCTTCTGGCGCGACGCGCTGGACTACGTCCACCCCGGGCCGCCCGGAGTCGACCTGCCCGAGGGCGCCGACCCGCTGGCGGCGTGGGACGACTTCCTCGCGCGGATCGGCGTACCGGAGGAACAGCGCAACTCGAGATCGGCCATCGAGGATCCGGCCGGGCACGGTCCACGCGTGTTCTTCCAGCAGGTACCGGAGGACAAGGTCGCAAAGAATCGCGTCCACCTCGACGTCCGCGCGGCTCCCGGACTGCGGGGAGAGGAGCGGATGGCGGCACTGGAGGCGGAGTGCGACCGGCTCGTCGCCCTGGGGGCCAAGCGCGTACGACGCGATGAGCCTGCTCCCCCGTTGAGCGCCGGCCTCATCGTGATGACCGACCCCGAGGGCAACGAATTCTGCCTCGACTGACACTGCTCGGCTCCTGCAGCCGACCTGTTGGCCCTGGACCTGCCCGCGGCCCGGCGTGCAGGACCAGGGACCTGGCCCTCCCGCACACGCCGGGGCGGGCAGCACCTCGAGGACCGCAGCAAGCTCCTCGCCGGCCGGGCGGCGACCCGCACCCGGGCCATGGACTCCACCGACCGGCTCAGCTGAGCGGCCGACGCCCCTCGGAGTCCCCGGCACCCTCCTCCTCCGCCGCCTCGGCGACGCGTTTGATGTGCGCCAGCCGACGGTCCCAGTCGGCCGCGAGGGAGGTCATCCACCGCGCCGTAGCGTCGAGCGCCGCGGGCCGTACGGCGTAGCGCACCTCGCGTCCGACCCGGGTGCCGGACACCAACTCCGCGGCATCCAGGACGGCGAGGTGCTTGACCACCGCCTGCCGCGACACGGGCAGCCGCTCGGCCAGCGTCGTCGCGGTGGCCTCACCCCGCGCGGCGAGCAGGTCGAGCAACTGGCGTCGCGTCGGGTCGGCGAGCGCGCCGAGGACGCTGCCGACGGCCTCGGCGGCACCAGGTCGTTCTTCCGTCATGCTGCGGGTTGTTCGGCACGCTGCTTGAGGGCGTCGAGCTCCAAGGGCCAGCCTCCGGTGTGGTCCTTGAGGTTCTGACTGCGCAGCTCCTCGGATCCCGCCAGTGCCGCGAACCCGCTCTCGACGACGCGCAGCCGCGTCCGGTCGCCCTCCTCGGTCAGCGTGAACTCGACGAGGGTGCTGTTGTCCTCGCGCAGTTCCTCTCCCGGGAACGCGCTGGTCCATCGGTACGCCAGGTACGTCGGCGGCCGGACCTTCTCCACACGCACCGGGAAGTCGCCGTGTTCGGCGTGCTTCGCCACCATCGATTCGCCCTCTCTCGCCACGGTGCCCGGCAGGGTCGCCTTGTCGGCCACCCAGAAGCCCGGCTGGGCCACCAGCGACCAGACCCTCTCCAGGGGCGCCTCGATCACGGTTTCGCGTTCGATCCGGTCCTCGCTCATGAGGTGACTCCGTTCCATCGTCGAGTGTGACTTGCAACTCCAGGGTTGCACGACCAGACTTCTGGCGCAACCAATTGGTTGCGCCAGAGGGCCTGCGGGGCGGAGCGGAGGATACCCTCGGCCCGCATGGGCTGCGCCACCCTTGTCACGCCCAGCGCACGGCTGGGCTCGTCCTTCGGACGCGCCGGGCAGACGAACGGATGGCGACCATGACCTATGTGATCGAAGTGCCGGATTCCGAGGACGCGTCGTCGATAGGGCCTCTGCATCTGAGGATCTGGCTGCAGACCTATCCCCACGCGGCGGCGGGTGTCGACGAAGCGTGGATACGTGAGCACCGTGGCCCCTCCGCCACCGCGGCAGGCATCGCCCAGTGGCGGGAGTTCATCGAAGCGGCCGGGCAACAGCCGGATCGGCTGTACTGCCGTGTGGTCCGCTCCGGGCGGGAGATCGTCGGCTTCCTGTGCGGTCGCCGGGGCGCGGCGGTCACCCTCGGGCCGATGTATCTGCTGGACGAAGTCCAGGGGCACGGCGTCGGGGGCCGGCTGATGAGGGAATTCCTCGCCTGGACCGGTGGCGCGTCCGTGTTCCTGTGGGTCACCGAATACAACGAACGGGCAGTCCGCTTCTACGAACGCTACGGATTCGAGTCCACGGGCGAGCACGAGCTCTGGCGAGGACGACTGCCGAACATGCGCATGGTTCGACCGCCCGCGCCGAGCGACGAACGTGACCCAGCCACCCGCCACGGCGATTCATCGAATTCCTGACAGGTGCGCTCCCGGCTGCCTCGCCTCGTCCACTGCCGGAACCCGGCGCGCACAGCTGGCGCACTTCCCCGGCGCCGCGCCCGGCCACCCGTCAGTGGCCGCCGCCGTGGAAGCCATGCTCGCGCAGGACCGCACTCAAGGCCGTCGGTTCCCGGGCGATCAGGTCGGCCAGCGTCGGGCCGACAGCCGCGAACTCGCCGGCGCGGGCGGCCGCGAAGATGCCCAGCAGGTGATCGGCCGCGTCGACAGGCACACCGTTGCCCCTCAACTGGTCGCGGAACCGGTCGTCGGACGCGGTGGTCCGCGTGAAGGCACGACCCGTGACATCTGAGGCGAGGGCGGCGACCTCGTCGAAGGTGAAGGCCCGTGCGGCGGTGAGCGGGGGCGTAGGGCCGTCGAACCGGCCTTCGTCGGCCAGGATGGCCGCGGCCGCGTCGGCGAGGTCGGCGTGGGCCGTCCAGCTCACCGGACCGTCCTCGGGGAGCTCCAGGCAGCCGGACTCGGCGGCATGGCCGAGGAACTGCACCGCGGCTGCCGCATGGAAGCCGTTGCGCAGCGCGGTGAACGGCACACCCGAGGCGCTCAGCGCCCGCTCGGTGGCGGCATGGTCGCGGCAGGCCTGGAAGTGGGACGAGGCGCCGGCCCCCATGTGGCTGGTGTAGAGGATGCGGCGCGCACCCGAGGCGACGGCCGCGTCGATGGCGGTTCGGTGGAGGCGTACCGCCTCCTCGCCCATCCGGTCGACGGACACGATGAGGACCTGGGAGGCGCCCTCGAAGGCATGGGCGAGGCCGCCGGGCTCGTCGAAACTGCCGCGCCGCACTCGTACCCCCTGGTCGGCGAAGGCCTGGGCCTTCCTCGGGTCACGGACGCTGACGCCCACCTGATCCGCCGGCACGCGTACCAGCAGGCTTTCGACGATCCGACGCCCGAGCTGCCCGGTGGCTCCGGTCACGATGATCATGCTGCACTCCCCACTTGGTTCCACTGGAATCAATTACACGATAACACCGTTACTAACGACGGAACCAGCAGCGCTGTATCGTCGATACATGCCACCCCGTCCCCCCAGCACCACCGCCGCCGGTTCCGGAACCACGGCCTCAGAGCGCGAGCAGCCGCGGCAGCGCGTGATCGAGGCCGCCGCAGACCTCCTCGCACGCGAGGGCCGCGACGCGGTCACCACTCGGGCGGTAGCCGTCGCGGCGGGCCTTCAACCCCCGGCCATCTACCGACTGTTCGGCGACAAGGACGGGCTGCTCGAAGCGGTCGCCGAGCACGGCTTCGCCAAATTCCTCGCGGCCAAGCACGTCGAAACCGAGCCCCGCGATCCCATCGAGGACCTGCGGGCCGGCTGGGATCTGGCGGTCGAATTCGGCCTGGACAATCCAGCCCTGTACTCGCTGATGTACAGCGAGCCCACGGAGCCGGCATCGGCCGCCTTCCAGGCCGGAATGGAGATCCTGAAGGGCCGGATCCGGCGCCTCGCCGCCGGTGGCTGGCTCCGCGTGGACGAGGAACTGGCAGCGATGATCATCCATGCCACGGGGCGCGGAGCCGTGCTCACATGGCTCTCCCTGCCGGAGGACCGGCGCGATCCGGCACTGTTGACCGCGCTGCGGGAATCCATGGTCACCGCCGTGACCAACCAGGAGCCGGCCGTGCGGCGCGCAGGGCCGGCCGGCGCCGCGCGCGCCCTGCGCGCCGCGCTGCCCGATCAGACGACTCTCAGCGCTTCGGAGCAGCAGCTCCTCAGGGAGTGGCTGGACCGCCTCGCCTCCGACAGCCGGCAGGCCTGACGCGGCCGGGTCCGCCGTCAGCCGGCTACGGAATGCGCCAACTGTTCGCGGTGCGCCCGGGCCGTCGCCACCAGTACGTCGAGGGTGTCCCGGGTCCGCAGGAGGTCGTCGATGTGCGCGGACAGCCGCTCGCGCTCCTGGGCCATCCGCTCCAGCGCGGAGTCGGAGTTCTCCCTGCTGGGCGCGTCGACACAGGGCAGCAACTCGACGATGGTGCGGCTGGACAGTCCTGCCGCGTAGAGGCGCTGGACGAACGCGACCCGTTCGACGTCATCCTGCGTGTAGTGCCGCTGCCCGCTGGAACTGCGGGTGCTGGTGAGCAGGCTCTGCTCCTCGTAGTAGCGCACGGACCGGACGCTGACCCCGGCCCGTGTCGCGAGTTCCCCGATGCGCACGCAACCCTCCCCCATGGTGTCCTGCGTCACAGGACTTGCCTCTGACATCAATGTGAGGTTTTAGCGTAACTGCATGCCCGGGTCCGGGCACCGCTGAACGCGAAGGAGTTCTGACGTGACATCCCTTTTCACCGGCTACGGTCTCGCCGGTCTGACGCTGCCCAACCGGGTGGTCATGGCCCCGATGAGCCGGGTACGGGCCGCCGCCGGCGGGCTGGCGACGCCGTCCATGGCCGCCTACTACGCCCAGCGGGCCAGTGCCGGACTGATCGTGAGCGAAGGGGTCCAGCCGAGCGTCATCGGGCAGTCCAATCCGGGGACGCCGGGGCTGCACACCGACGAGCAGGTCGCCTCCTGGCGCCCCGTCACCGCCGCCATCCGTGCCAACGGTGGGCGGATCTTCGCCCAGATCATGCACGGCGGCCGGGTCTCGCACCCCGACACCACCGGCATACAGCCGATCGGGCCCTCGGCCGTCCCCGCCGTCGGTGACGTGTTCACCCCGTCCGGGCCCCAGCCCGCCCCCATGCCCCGCGCCCTGGACACCACCGAGGTGCCCGAGCACGCGCAGTCGTACGCCCGGGCCGCCCGCCGCGCCGTCGACGCCGGCTTCGACGGAGTGGAACTGCACGGCGCCAACGGCTACTTGATCTCCCAGTTCCTCTCGACCAACGCCAACCTGCGAACGGACCGATACGGCGGCCCGATCGCCAACCGGATTCGATTCGCCGTCGAGGCCACCGCCGCCACCGTCGACGCCGTCGGCGGTGCCAGGACAGGAATCCGCCTCTCGCCGGGCGGGCTGTTCTGGGGCGTCGAGGACAGCGAAACCGTCGAGCTCTACACCGCGCTCCTCAGCGAACTGGCCCGCCTCGACGTCGCGTACGTCCATCTCGAGGCCACCGTCGAGGAGGAGGCACTCCTCACGCTGCGCCGCGCATGGCCGGGCACCCTGATCATCAACCCCACCCTTCCGATGGGGCCCAAGCAGACCGGCCGGGACGACGCGGACCACTGGCTCGGACTGGGCGCCGACCTGATCAGTTTCGGCCGCGCCTTCATTGCCAACCCCGATCTCGTCGAGCGGCTGCGCGGCGGGCTGCCGCTCGCCCCTGTCGACGAGGCCACGTACTACCAGGGCGGCGATGCCGGCTACCTGACTTACCCGGCCTACCAGTACGCGGCCTGAAACCCCTGAGGCACCCGCCGGTGAGCGTGTCGCCGGCGGGCTGCCGGTGCGTGCACGTCAGTACGCGGCGCCGGGCCCTGATGCCCCGTCGGGAGCCGGACGGTCGAGGGCCTTGTGCGCCGCCCGGGGCATCGCTCCCTGGGGCCGGAGGGCCGCAATCGCGGCACGTGACGCACGCCATCCTTTGCGCCCGCGATCTCTGGGAAGGTCTCCGGTACGGTGTCGAACGCTCCGGGCCCGAGAACCACGGAGCACTTCGCCACCGCCACGTGACCACCGGATGCCGATACGCGCATCCCGTGCGACATCGCCTGTCCTGAGGCCACGCGCCCGTGACACGACTGGGGAGTTTGATGTTCGACAAGGTATTGGTCGCCAACCGCGGGGAGATCGCGATCCGGGCGTTCCGCGCGGCGTTCGAGCTCGGAATCTCCACCGTGGCCGTGTATCCCCACGAGGACCGCAATTCCCTGCACCGCGCCAAGGCCGACGAGGCCTACCGGATCGGGGAGCCCGGGCATCCCGTACGGGCCTACCTCTCGGTGGACGAGGTGATCAAGGCCGCCCGGAAGGCGGGTGCCGACGCGATCTACCCCGGGTACGGCTTCCTGTCAGAGAATCCGGACCTCGCCGCTGCGTGCTCCGAAGCCGGGATCACGTTCGTCGGGCCGCCGGCATCGGTGCTGAACCTGACGGGTAACAAGTCCCGGGCGGTCGCGGCCGCCCGGGCTGCCGGTGTTCCGGTGCTGAAGTCGTCCGAGCCCTCCGAGGACGTCGACACGCTCGTCGCGGCCTCCGCCGACATCGGCTTCCCGGTCTTCGTGAAGGCCGTCGCAGGTGGCGGCGGGCGCGGGATGCGCAGGGTCGCGGAACCGGGTGAGCTGCGCGAGGCGATCGACGCGGCCATGCGTGAGGCCCGTTCCGCGTTCGGGGACGCGACGGTCTTCCTGGAGCAGGCGGTGATCAACCCCCGCCACATCGAGGTGCAGATCCTCGCCGACGCCGACGGCAATGTCGTCCATCTCTACGAGCGCGACTGCTCGTTGCAGCGCCGCCATCAGAAGGTCGTCGAGATCGCGCCCGCCCCGAACCTGGACCCGGAGCTGCGGAGCCGGATCTGTGCCGACGCGGTCGCCTTCGCACGTCACATCGGGTACGTGAACGCGGGCACCGTCGAGTTCCTCGTCGACGAGCGCGGCAACCACGTGTTCATCGAGATGAACCCGCGCATCCAGGTCGAGCACACCGTCACCGAGCAGGTCACCGGACGCGACCTGGTGATCGCACAGCTGCGCATCGCCGCCGGCATGACGCTGCCCGACCTTCATCTCACCCAGGACGACATCACCCTCAACGGCACGGCGCTGCAGTGCCGCATCACGACCGAGGACCCGGCCAACGGCTTCCGGCCGGACACCGGCACCATCTCCGCCTACCGCTCCCCGGGCGGTCCCGGCGTCCGGCTGGACGGGGGAACCGTCCACACGGGCGCCGAGGTATCGGCCCACTTCGACTCGATGCTGGTCAAGCTGACCTGTCACGGGCACGACTTCACCAACGCGGCCCGTCGTGCGCGCCGGGCCATCGCGGAGTTCCGCATCCGCGGCGTGGCGACGAACCTGCCGTTCCTCGGAGCGGTGCTCGACCAGCCCGACTTCCGCGCGGGGCGCATCACGACCAGCTTCATCGAGGAGCATCCGGAACTGATCCGGGCCCGCCCGTCGGCCGACCGGGGCAGCCGCATGCTGGGCTATCTCGCGGAGACCACCGTCAACCGGCCGTACGGTCCCCGGCCCTCCGTCATCGAGCCCGCCGACAAGCTGCCCGCCCTGCCGGCCGGGACGCCGCCGGCCGGGTCGCGTCAGCGCCTCGCCGCCGTCGGTCCGGAGGCCTTCGCCGCCGAACTGCGCGCCCAGTCGGCCGTCGCCGTCACCGACACCACGTTCCGCGACGCCCACCAGTCGCTGCTGGCCACCCGGGTCCGTACCCGCGACCTGCTGGCCGTCGCCCCGCACGTCGCGCACACCGTGCCGCAGCTGCTGAGCGTCGAGTGCTGGGGCGGGGCCACCTACGACGTGGCGCTGCGCTTCCTGGCCGAGGACCCGTGGGAGCGGCTGGCCAAGCTCCGGGAAGCCGTGTCGAACATCTGTACGCAGATGCTGCTGCGCGGGCGCAACACGGTCGGCTACACGCCCTATCCGACCGAGGTCACCGAGGCGTTCGTCGCCGAGGCCGCGTCCACCGGGATGGACATCTTCCGGATCTTCGACGCCCTCAACGACGTGTCCCAGATGCGCCCGGCGATCGACGCCGTCCGCGCCACCGGCACCTCGGTCGCCGAGGTGGCCCTCTGTTACACCGCGGACCTCTCGGACCCCGGTGAGACCCTGTACACGCTGGACTACTACCTGCGTCTCGCCGAGCAGATCGTGGAGGCGGGCGCGCATGTGCTCGCCATCAAGGACATGGCCGGACTGCTGCGTCCGCCGGCGGCCCGCACCCTCGTCACCGCGCTGCGCGAACGGTTCGACCTGCCGGTCCACCTGCACACCCACGACACGGCCGGCGGGCAGCTGGGCACGCTGATCGCCGCGATCGACGCGGGCGTGGACGCGGTGGACGCGGCAGTCGCCTCCATGGCCGGAACCACCAGCCAGCCCCCGATGTCCGCGCTGGTGGCCGCCACGGACCACACCGAGCGCGCGACCGGTCTCTCGCTCCAGGCGGTCGGCGACCTGGAACCCTACTGGGAGGCGACCCGCAAGGTGTACGCCCCCTTCGAGTCCGGGCTGGCGTCGCCCACCGGCCGGATCTACCACCACGAGATCCCGGGCGGGCAGCTGTCCAACCTGCGTCAGCAGGCCATCGCCCTCGGCCTGGGCGACCGCTTCGAACTCATCGAGGACTGCTACGCCGCTGCCGACCGCATGCTCGGCCGGCTGGTGAAGGTGACCCCGTCGTCGAAGGTGGTCGGCGACCTGGCGCTGCATCTGGTGGGCGCGGGTGTCGAGGCGTCGGACTTCGAGTCCGATCCCGGCAAGTTCGACGTGCCGGACTCCGTGATCGGCTTCCTGCGGGGCGAACTCGGTGACCCGCCCGGTGGCTGGCCGGAGCCGTTCCGTACACGCGCGCTGGCGGGACGGCCTGCGAAGGCGCAGACGCCGCACCTGTCGGACGAGGATCTCGAAGCTCTGCGCGAGTCCCCGCGCGCCACGTTGAACCGGCTCCTGTTCCCCGGCCCGACGAAGGAGTTCAACGCCCACCGCGAGGCGTACGGAGACACGTCCGTGTTGCCTACGCAGGACTTCCTGTACGGCCTGGAGACAGAGACCGAGCACACGGTCACGCTCGACCCCGGTGTCACCCTGCTGATCGAGCTGGAGGCGATCTCCGAGCCCGACGAGCGCGGTTTCCGCAGCGTACTGGCCACCCTCAACGGGCAGTTGCGGCCGGTTTCGGTACGGGACAAGTCCGTGGCGACCGATGTGAAGGCGGCGGAGAAGGCGGACCGCGGCAACCAGAGCCATGTCGCCGCACCGTTCGCCGGCGTCGTGACGCTGCAGGTCGAGGAGGGCACGTCGGTGTCGGCCGGCCAGACGGTCGCCACCATCGAGGCGATGAAGATGGAGGCCTCGATCACCGCGCAGGCCGCGGGAGTGGTGCGCCGCCTGGCGATCGGCAAGGTCCAGCAGGTCGAGGCCGGTGATCTGCTCATCGAGGTCGGCTGACACGCCTGGCCCGCCCGTACGTCTGCGGGCGGGCCGCAGCGCCGGTCGCAGCCCAGCCGTCAGTATGCGGAGGGCGGAAGTCGCGCGCCTCCGAATTTCGCAGCGTGGTCCCACCCGGTTCCGGGCGGCCTCAGGGAATGTAGCGGCGGAATCCCTGTGCCGCGGCCTTGAAGCCGCACGCTTCGTAGAAGGTGTGCACGTAGGCGTCGTCCGCTGCCAGCAACTGCACTTTGTAGCAGCCGCTCTCCTCGGCGAGACGGACGGCAGCGTCCATCAGCAGACGACCGACGCCGCGCCGCTGCGCGGTTCCTGCCACCACGACGTTCTCCACGAACAGGATGGCCCGGCCACCCCGGGTGAGGTTCGGCATGACCAGGCAGTCCGCGGTTCCGGCGATCGTGTGGGCAGCGTCCGCGACCAGGACGGTACGTCCGCGTTGCCGCGAGATCTGTTCCCACACGCCACGTGCGGTTCCGGGGGTCAACGGAGCATCGTCGGGGTTCAGTTCGCTGTAGAGGGCCAGCAGCGCCGGCAGGTCGTTCTCGGCCGCCGGCCGTACGGTGATCTTCATGGGCTGAGCTTATGCGTGGGGTTCGTCCGCCGGCCCGGTACGCATGTCACTGTGGTGCCATGACCATTGACGTGCGCCCGGCATCGGACTTCGAGGACGTCCGTGCGCTCATCGGCCCGAAGTCGGCGGAGGCCAGCGTCTGCTGGTGCCTGAGCCACCGCATCCCGTCCCGGCTCAACAACGAGCTGCGCGGTCCGGCACGCGGTGAGTACGTCGCCGAGTTGTGCCACGGGCAGCCGCCGCCCGGTGTCCTCGCCCACGACGGCGACGAGCCGGTCGGCTGGGCCGCCGTGGCGCCGCGCTCGGACACCTCGTTCGCGCGCAGCCGCAGGATTCCCTGCGTCGATGACCTGCCGGTGTGGTCCCTGTGGTGCATCCGCGTGCGCCCCGGCCACAGGAAGAAGGGCATCTCACACGCCCTCATCGCCGGCACCGTCGAGTTCGCCCGCGCCCACGGCGCGCCGGCGGTCGAGGCGTATCCGCTCGACAGCGGTGACGCCCGGGTCGACCTGACGATGGCGTACGCCGGGATCCGGAAGAACTTCGAGCGCGCCGGGTTCACCCATGCCGCCGACACCACGTCCGTCCTGGCCGGGCATCCCCGGGTCCTGATGCGCCTCGACCTGCGCTGAAGGCCGGGCGCACGACGGCCCTTCGCGGACTCGGCCCAGCTCTCATCGCCGGTGCGGTCCGCCGAACCACTTCGCGATCGCCGTCGTGGCCGTGACGTTGGACCCCAGGTGACACGACTCCTGGTGGTCGACGTCCCCGGCATCGCCGGCCGGGACACAGACGGGGAGTCGCACGTCACAGGCGGCCCTGTCACATTCTTCCCGGCCGGTCCGTCACAGGGGTGTATCCGTTCACCATCCAGGGAGTACACCATGGAAGCGCGCTTGAACCTGTTCGCCAACCCGCTCGCGGCCAAGTCCTTGAAGCACCTGGTCGCCGCAGGAAGGACCTTCGCGGACTCGACGCTGCCCGCAGCGACGGCGGAGCTGGTGAAGCTCCGCGCGAGCCAGATCAACGGCTGCGGTGTCTGCACCGACATGCACACCAAGGACGCCACTGCCGCCGGGGAGACCGCGACCCGCCTCCACCTCGTGGCGGCCTGGCGGGAGGCGACGGTCTTCACCGACGCCGAGCGCGCCGCGCTGGAGCTGGCGGAGCAGGGCACCCGCATCGCTGACGCGGCCGGGGGCGTCACGGACGAGGCCTGGGCGAATGCCGCCAAGTACTTCGACGAGGATCAGCTCGTCGCGCTCGTGGCGACCATCGCCTTCATCAACACCTTCAACCGGCTGAACGTCATCGTCCAGCAGCCCGCGGGCGACTACCAGCCCGGCCAGTTCGACTGACCCGGAGTCTCGGGACAACGAGAACGGCCTGGGGGGGGCTGCCCTGCCGCGGCCGTGCCCGCACCCTGTGCGCGGCGGCGGCAGGCAGGCGGTCACTCCGGCCGGCGGGGCAGTCCCAGCTCACCCGCCCGCAGCCCGGCCTGGAAGCGTGAGCCGGCGTCGAGCGTGGCCATCAGCTCCGCCACGCGCCGGCGATAGGTGCGCAGCGAGACGCCGAGCCGCCTGGCCGCGGATGCGTCGGTGCGCCCGGAACCGAGCGCTTCGAGGATCGTGCGGCCGTCGGCGTCGAGGTGCGGTATGTCCCGGAGCAGGTAGGTGTCGAGTTCGACGGAGTTGTCCCAGATCGCCGAGAACAGCGCGTGCACCCCATCGACCATGGTCGGCGATGTCGTCACGGTGTACTGGCGGCCGGTGGGCGTCTCGCGGCCTGCGAGGATCGTGACCCGCCGGTCGATGATGATGGTTTCGTGGGGCAGGGGCGAGCCACTGATCCGCACGAGGGCGCCCTGCCCCTGCACCGATCGCACATGTTCGCGGGTCGCCTCATCGGCGAGCGCCATCGGGCTGAGCAGTTTGCGGGCGGTCAGCCCCGGAGACTCCGCCCCCCGCATCCGCTTGCGGACCGCCTCTCTGGCGGCGGGCTGCGACCAGGTGTCGAGGTCCCGTGCGGCGCACAGGAACTCGGTGCGCACGGACTCGAAGAGATGACCGGCGCGCGCGATCAGCTCCGCATCCCCCTGGACCGAAAACATCTGTTCATTCCGCACCCCGCCAGTCTGGCAGCAAGCTGCCACGGGTTCGCCCTGCCGTGCCCCGGCGCACACCCTGTGTCTCATGACGATCAAGACCTTCTCCCTCGGTGGAGACCTGCCCGTCGCTCGGCTCGGCTTCGGCGCCATGCGCCTGGCGATGGGTACCTTCGACGGCCCGACGCGGGATCCGCGCACCGGTGTCGCCGTGCTCCGGCGCGCCGTGGCACTGGGCGTGAACCACATCGACACGGCGGGCTTCTACGGCAGGGGTGCCGTGCGCGCCAACGAGCTGATCCATACGGCTCTGACTCCCTACCCGGACGACCTGGTGATCGCGACGAAGGTCGGGCCGCTGCCCGGACCCGAGGGCGTGCCCAGCGGGCAGGCGACGGCCGGTCAGCTTCGAGCTCTGGTCGAGGCGGATCTGCGAGCCCTCGGTCTGGACCGGCTCGATCTGGTCTACCTGCGGGTGGGCGGCATGACCGGGCCGGGCGGCGAATCGATCGCGGAACGGTTCGCGGTTCTGGCCGGGCTCCGCGCGGAGGGGCTGATCCGGCACCTGGGCGTCAGCAATGTCGACGCCGGGCAGTTCGCCGAGGCACGGGCCATCGCGCCCGTCGCGGCGGTGCAGAACCAGCACACCGATGACATGGAGCTGCTCGCGGAATGTGAGGCAGCGGATATCGCGTACGTGCCGTACTTCCCGCTCGGCGGTGGCCGTACCCCGATCGACACGGACCGGCTCGGCAAGGTCGCAGCCCGCCTGGGGGCGACCCCCGCTCAGGTACGGATCGCCTCACTGCTGGCCGCGTCACCCTCGGTGCTGGCGATTCCGGGCACCGGCTCTCTCGATCATCTGGAGGAGAACCTCGCGGCGAACGCTCTCGGTCTCGCTGAGGAGGACCTGTCCGAGCTGCGCGGCTGAGACCGGCACGAGTGGGCCACTCGCGAGAAGCCACCGGTCTCCCCGCATGAAACAGGGCCCGGAACCAATTGGTTCCGGGCCCTGTTCCGACAGTAGCGGGGACAGGATTTGAACCTGCGACCTCTGGGTTATGAGCCCAGCGAGCTACCGAGCTGCTCCACCCCGCGTCGTTGTGATCCCCAGCCTATGCCATATCCGCGGCCCCCATGACCACCCTCCGGCCGGGCCCGGTGATCCCGGATGTCACCACGGATGGGGCGCTGCGGCGAAGAACCCGCCGGTGGCGACGTCGGACTGCCGGTCGACACGGCAAGGGTGCACTCCCGTACGGTAGTTGCCTCAGCACACTACACAGAGGGAGCACTCGTATGCCGATCGCGCTCGGTCTCGGTCTGCCGCAGACGAAGCAGTACGACATCGGCCGCGACGTCGCCGTCGTGGCGCGCGCCGCGGAGGCCGTCGGGTACGAGAGTCTGTGGGTGTTCGAGCGCATCCTCTTTCCCGAACCCGCGGTCCAGGGCCTGTACGGCGTTCCGGGGCTGGCCTGGCCCGATCACTACCGCGGCGTCGCCGACCCGTTGGTGACGCTGACACTGGCCGCCGCGGCCACCGAGCGGGCCCGGCTCGGCACGAGTGTTCTCGTCGCCCCGTTGCACGTGCCCTTCCAGCTCGCCCGCTCGCTCGCGTCGCTGGACGCCGCCAGTGGTGGACGGGTGATCGCGGGGCTGGGCACGGGGTGGTCCCTGGATGAGTACGCGGCCGCTGCCGTCGCCCCCTTCGAGAGGCGCGGTGAGGTTCTGGACGAACTGCTGGACGTGTGCGCAGCCGTCTGGGGGCCTGACCCCGTTTCGTACAAGGGCAGTCTGACCACCATCGCGCCGTCCGAAGTGGGGCCCAAGCCCGCGCGTCCCATCCCCGTCTATCTGCCGGCCACCGGCCCCCGGGCCACTCGGCGTCTGATCGACCGGGCCGACGGCTGGATGCCCGTCGCGATGGGAGCCCCGCAGCTCTCCGAGCAGTGGCAGCGGGTGCGGGACGTAGCCGCCGAGCGTGGGCGCGAGCGCCCGGTCGAGGTCTGCGCCCGTGCCAACGCGCGGTACAGCGCGAGGCCTGTGCCCGGTGCGGGCCGGCGGCCCTTCCACGGCGATGTCGCGCAGATCGTCGAGGATCTCGTCGCGCACGCCGCCACGGGGATTCCGGAGATCGTGCTCGACCTCCAGACCTCGCTCCGTGACGCCCGCGAACTCGTCGACGTGGCAACCGAGGTGTACGAGGCCGCTCGGGCCGCGGGGGTCTGAGCAGGGCCTGCGTGGAACCCGGGCCGGGGCCCGGGTGGCATCAGCGCCCCAGTGGTTTCCTGTGGGCAGCTTCAGTGGAGACCGCCGACGGAGGAACGTGACCCATGGACGACCGCACCGCGCTGGCCGAACGGTTCGAGGAGGACAGGAGCCACCTGAAGGCGGTCGCGTACCGGATGCTGGGGTCGGTGAGCGAAGCCGACGACGCGGTGCAGGAATCCTGGCTGAGGGCTTCCCGGGCCGATGTCAGTGAGGTGCACAACCTGACCGGGTGGCTGACCACCGTGGTGGGCCGGGTGTGTATGAACATGCTCCGCACCCGTCGTACGCGCCGTGAGGAACCTCTCGACACCTACGACCGGTCTCCCGGGCCCGGCGAGGGGGACGACCCGGAGCGGGAGGCCCTGCTCGCCGACTCCGTCGGGCTGGCGCTGCTGGTGGTGCTCGACCGGCTCGCGCCGGCGGAACGCCTCGCCTTCGTGCTGCACGACATGTTCGCCGTGCCGTTCGCCGAGATCGGGCCGCTGCTCGACCGTTCCCCGGACACCGCCCGGCAGCTCGCAAGCCGTGCGCGCCGCCGGGTCAAGGGAGCCACCACGTCGGCGGATGCGGATCTGCCCCGACGCCGGCGGGTCGTCGAGGCGTTCCTGTCCGCTTCCCGCGCCGGGGATTTCGACGCTCTGGTAGCACTGCTCCACCCCGATGTGGTGCTGCGCGCCGACCGGTCGGTCATTCCCACCCCCGAGCCCGTCGTGGTCCGAGGCGGTCACACCGTGGCGAAGGGCGCGATGGCGGCCACGGGCCGTGCCCTGTTCACCGGGGTCGCGCTCGTCGACGGCGAGGTCGCGCTGGCGATGGCGCCGCACGGACGACTGCGTCTGGTCCTCGGTTTCACCATCGTGGACGGTCTGGTCACGGGCATCGACGTCGTCGCCGACCCGGACCGGCTCGCCGCGTTCGAGATCGGCGTCCTCGACCACTGACGCGGATGCGCGGCCCGGTCACCGGCACGTCGTCACAGTCGGCCCGGGCCCGCGGAGCTCGACTGCGGCTCGGCGCCCGGCACGGGGCCGGACGGAACAGCGGGCGGCCTTCGTCCGGGCCGTCACGCTGCCGGTCGGGCAGGGCGTCGGTAGGCGACGCCATCCTTGGTCCGCGCCAGCAGGCCGCCGATGACCATATAGCGGCGCAGCGCCGCGCAGTCCTCATGGACCGTGAGGAGGGCGTCGTTGACTTCGCGTTCGGTGTACGTCCGGTCGGGCCGGAACAGCGTGTCCGCGAGGTGTTCCAGGAGCTGCTCGCGGCGGGCCGTCCTGCGCGGGATCGTCGTCAGCCGCCCATGGGAGAAGAGGGCGGCCACACCGTGGCTGGAGCTTGATCGGTTGTCGGACATGACCCGGAGCCTTTCAGCCGGATCCGGCACCCGGCAACATGTTTCTCCGGAGACCGGACCGGAGCTGTGGCGAGGGGCCGCCGTGTCTGCCCGACGCCTGTCGGAGTCAGGCGAGTTGACGCGCGGACGCCCCGAGGGTTTCCTGCTGCGATGACGGAACTTCGTATCGAGCGGGTGGACGGCGACGCCATGCTCAAGGACTGGCAGTACGTCCACAACGCGATCATCCCGACGGCCGTGCTGTCGCTCGCGGAGGTACGCGAACGGGCCGGCCGCAACCGGCTCGCCGTCGCCTATCTCGGCGAGCTCGCGATGGGCTGCTCGACCGTGCGGCCGCCCGCCGACGGCGCTTCGGCGGCCACCGTGATCGCGAGGGTGCTGCCGGACCACCGCGGCAGGGGATTCGGCGGGCAGCTGTACGAGCGCGGCCTGGCGGACGCGCGCGCGCTCGGAGCCGATGTCATCGAGACCTGCGTCCTGGAGTCCAACCCGGAAGGGCTGCGCTTCGCGCTCGGCCGCGGCTTCATCGAGACCGAGCGCTATGTGCTGCCGGGTGACAGCGTGCCGTTCATCGATCTGCGGCTGGTCTGACGCCGATGGGGGCGGCGCTCCGCGGCGGTCGCTGGGCGCGGGCTGTCATTCCGCGGCGGCGGCGAGTTCGCGCACCGTCGCCATGTCGCTGAAGGGGATGAGCTGTTCGCCGACGATCTGGTAGGGCTCGCTGCCCTTCCCCGCCACCAGCACGATGTCGTCGGGTCCGGCGTCCGACAGGGCGAAGGCGATCGCCGCGCGCCGGTCCGCGTGACGTTCGAACCTCGTGCCCGTGGACCTGAGGCCCGGGGTGATCTGATCCATGATCGCCTCGGGGTCCTCGTTCCTCGGGTTGTCCGAGGTCAGGACGCACAGGTCGGAGCGGGCCCCGGCGATCTCGCCCATGCGTGCCCGCTTGGTCACGTCCCGGTCTCCCCCGCAGCCGAAGACGGTGATGACCCGGCCCGTGGCGAAGTCCCTGACGGCACCGAGCACCTTGTCCAGGGAGTCCGGGGAGTGGGCGTAGTCCACGATCACCGCCGTGCCGCTCGGCGTCTCGAACCGTTCGAGCCGCCCGGGTACCGGGGGCATCCGGTCGAGCGCACTCACCAGCCCGGCGAGGTCGTGTCCCAGGAGGTGGCAGGCGGCCACGGAGGCGAGTGCGTTGGAAACGGAGAAGCGGCCGGGCACCGGGATCGCCGCCGGGTACTTGTCGCCCCCGTGGTGGAGGGTGAAGCGGGTGCCGAAGGCGTTCATGCTCAGGTCGGTGGCACGGTAGTCGGCCGGCGCGTCGATGCCGTACGTGGCGACCCTGCCGGGCATCGTCGGTACGATCGCGGCCCCCACCGGGTCGTCCGCGTTGACCACGGCACTGCGGCACAGCCCCTGGAAGAGGCGGAGTTTGGCGTCGCGGTAGTGCTCCATCGTTCCGTGGTCGTCCAGATGGTCCTGCGTGAGATTGGTGAAGATGCCCACGTCCAGGAAGGCGTGATCCACCCTGTGGTGCAGCAGGCCCATCGAGGTGGCCTCCAGGACCACGGTGCCCACCTCCTGGTCGCGCATCCGGCCGAGGAGGTACTGGAAGTCAGGTGACTCCGGCGTGGTCAGAACCGAGCGGGGCATCGGGATGAGTTCGTCGCCGATGCGGCTCCCCGCCGTTCCGATCACGCCGACCTTGGCGCCCTCCGCGATCCTCAGCACGGATTCGACCATGTACGAGACGGAGGTCTTCCCGTTGGTACCGGTGACGGCCACCATGTTCATGGAGCGGCCGGGCTCTCCGAAGTAGCGGGAGGTGACGACCGCTGCCGCGGTACGGGTGTCCGCCACCCGCACCACGCACGCGCCGGCCCCGGCGGCGTGCACGGCCGCCAGGACATCCGGCGCACGGCTGTCGAGGAGTACGGCGACGGCTCCGCGCGCCAGAGCGGGGCCCACGGCCTCGGGGCCACCCTCGCGGTGGTCGGGTACGGCGATGTAGAGCGAGCCGGGCGTGACGCGATGGGCGTCGAAGCAGGGTCCGGCGGTGATCGGGGTTTCCGGATCGCCGAGGAGAACCTCGTGATCGTGACCGGCCAGCAACTCCCTCAGGTTCATGCGGGGGTCCTCTCGAGAATGCGGCTCGGCCCGCCGGCGGCCGTCGCGGATTCCGACGGTGCGCCGCGGGAGCTGCGCATGGTGCGGGGTGCTGCGGTCTGCGCAGCGAAGGAGTGAATCGGCTCCGGTGGCGGAGCGGGAGAACGCGGCCGGGACGGGAGTGCGTCGTGCGACGGCCGGTGAAGTCGGGTTCTGGTCAGCCGTGGCCGTGCAGGGCGCGGCAGCGCGCCCGGGGAGCGGCGGGGCCCAGCATGAGGGGCGCCCTCAGCAGGCACTCCCTCACCACATCTGTGTGACCCATACGGGGAGTGTACGTCCCGTGGACCGCGCCGGGCACCGGTGATGGTCGCAGCCGAAGCGGGGGCCGGTCCATCGCGCTGCTGGTCACCGCCTGCGGCTCGGGGAGCGGCGTTCCTGGAAGTGCACGGAGGGCCTGCCTCGCGGGAGTGGATGCTCCCGCGCGACAGGCCCTCCGGTTCGGCCGTCCGGTGTCAGGCCGTGTGCAGAGTCAGCCCGTACCGGTTCAGGATCTCGTTGATCGGCTGGTGCCAGGTCTCGCCACCGGAGCCGCAGTTGCCCCATCCGCCCGAGGTGACGCCCTGTGCCTGGTCCCCGCTGATGAAGGAACCGCCCGAGTCACCCGGCTCGGCGCACACACTGGTCTTGGTCATCTGGTGCACCGCGCCCTGGCTGTAGTTGACGGTCTCGTTGGTGGCGAGCACGTTTCCGCAGTGCCAGTGCGAAGTGGATCCGGAACGGCAGATCGACGCCCCGACCGGTGCCACGGCGGAGCCGCGGACCAGCTGGTCCGAGACGGTTCCCCAGCCGAGGACCACGGGGACGGTCCACCAGCCGTTGCCCACGCTGACCCAGGCGTAGTCGTTGTCCGGGAAGGACGATCCCTGGAAGTTGCCTATCCCCGACCCGTCCCATCCTCTGACCGACGCGCCCGCCTGCCCGCAGTGGCCGGCGGTGACGAAGCCGCCGTACACGGAGAAGCCGATGGAGCACCGGACGTTGCCCGTGTAGTACGGGTCGCCGCCCACCGTCCCGGCGGAGAAGGTCCGCGGTGCCTCGGCGGTCTGCTCGACGGCGACGGGGCCCGCGTCCCTGGCCCGGTCGATGAACGCGAGGACATCGTTGTCGGACCGCGCCGAGGAGACGACGTTCACGACGACCTTGTTGGCCTCGGGGTCGACGTGCCAGCTGCTGACACCGGCGGGCGCCGGCAGCCGGTCGATCTTCGCCTTGGCGGCGTCGAGACTGCGGGCGGTGTGTGTGACCAGACGGACGGCGGCGCCTGTCGCCCGTACGGAAGCTGCCTGTTTCTCGCTGGTGACGGCGACCGTGAGGCCGCCCGTCGACGGGTCGAACCAGGAGCCGCCGTACGACGATCCCGCGGCGCGCTGGGCCTTGGGCTGGATCGCGGTCGCCGTCTTCTCCGCGGCGAGCCGCGCCCTGGCCTGACTTTCCGTCAGGCCGAGGTCCTTCTGCATGGCGGTCAGCAGACCGGCGGACGCCTGTCGTGTGTCGGCGGCGGTGCGGGAACCTGCTGTGGGTGTGTCCGCGGCCTGGGCGGACGGGAAGCCCGCGCCCGCCCAGGCTCCGAGGAGGAGCACAGCGGACAGGGCGGTGCGTAAAGCCGTGGTGCGTCTCATGGTCTTGGCCCTTCTGTTGTTCCGGCGACGTGGGGGAGGAACAGCAGGCGTCCGGGAGACGCTCGCTTGAGAGCGCTCTCAGAGTGTGCCGATCCGGACTGTAGCCGAGAGTCTTTTGCAGGTCCATGCCAATGACAGATCGCGGGGCCACCTCGAAGGATCCGCCGGCGAAATCCCGTCAGTGCTGATCGGGGCGGTAGGTGAACCCGCTCCACAGTCCACGCAGCGCCGAGTCGTCCCTCCAGAACTCGGGGCCCGCCGCCGGGTCCGCCGTTCCCCAGATCCTGATCGAGTCGGGTGAGGCGTCATCGAGGGGCTCCCACCCCGGATCGCCCGTGGCCGCGAATCCGGCCCAGGACGCGACCATCCGCTCCGAGAGTCGGTGGTCCGACGGCGTCGGCGGGCCGCCGATCAGGAACTGGACGCTTTCCTCGGCCAGGTTCCCGAAGGCGAACGGAATGTCCGCACAGTGCCAGGCGTACACCCCCGGCCCGGATCCGCCACGCTGCCGGACGAAACGCGACAGGTAGGTGCGTCCTCCCGTCCGGGCATGGCCCGCGGCGATCCGGTTGCTGTACTCGCCGAACGACAGGTCCCCGTACACCGCCAGCTGGACATCACGCACGGTCGCGTCGGGAACCAGACGGCGATAGCCCGCCGGCAAGCTGTCCGGAAGGCCGAAGTCCTGCACGAAACGAGCCAGTTCTCCCTCGGTGGTGACCTCGGCGCAGCCGCCGACGGCTCCCATCAGCCAGTACTCCTGGGTGGTGTGGCAGACGAGGAGATCGATCGCAGGGGCCGCCCCTGCCGCGATCAGGTCCAGCGGGTCGGCACGGAGGAAGTGCCCGTCGGCGACCGGGCCGAAGATGACGGGATCCCAGGAGAGGGGTCCTGAGCGCGGACCCTGCCGGTATCCCTCGACGACCGCGTCGGACGCCCGCACCAGCGCCTGCGGGGACGCTGCTGCCAGACCGGCGTGCGTCGCGGCAGTACCCGCCGCAGCGGCCACCTCCCGCATGAGGTGCTCGGCGAACTCCGGATCGAAGACCGGGCCGACGGCGCTGTGCGCGATCGCCCGCCGGAACAGCCCCCGTGCCGCGTCCACGGTCATCAGACAGGCCACGGACGTCGCCCCGGCGGACTGCCCGGCCGCGGTGACGTTGCCCGGGTCTCCCCCGAAGGACGCGATGTTGTCGCGCACCCACTCCAGTGCGGCGATCTGGTCGAGCAGCCCGCGGTTCGGCGGGCAGGGGTCCTCGCCGTGTGCCGGGACATGGCCGAAGCCCTCGAATCCGGTGCGGTAGTTGAGGGTGACCACCACGAGGCCGGCCAGAGCCAGCGCCGTACCGTCGAAGTCCGGCTGGGCGCTGGACCCGAAGGTGTAGGCCCCGCCGTGGATCCAGACGAGCACCGGCAGCCGGCGGTCCTCCGCTCCGAGTTCACGTACGGGTGTCCATACGTTGAGGCTGAGGATGTCCTCGTCGCCGGGTGCCCAGCTCGGAGCGCCCGGCAGTTCCGCCGACTGCGGCGAAACGGGGCCGTACTCCACGCAGTCGCGGATGCCCTCCCAGGCTCGCCGGGGACGCGGCTCCCTGAACCGGCCAGCTCCGAAGGGGGGCTCCGCGTACGGGATACCGAGGACGGCCACGACCCCCCGGTCCGGTGCGCGTCCGCTCACTCGGCCGCTCGTTGTGTCGAATACGCCGGTCAAGGCTGCTCTGCCATCCTTCGCTCCCCCGCCCGGGCGGACGGCACGAAGATCAGAATGGCAGAGCGGCCGGCCGCGACGCGAACGGTTTGACCGTCACCGCACGGGATGCGTCACCGGGTGGAGAACGCGTGCACGGTCGTCGTCCGGTACGTCCGGCCGGGGCGCAGCACGGTGGAGGGGAAGGCCGGCTGGTTGGGTGCGTCGGGGAAGTGCTGGGCCTCCAGGCAGAACGCGTCGCCCTGGCGGTAGAGACGGCCCGAGGAGCCGGTGAGAGTGCCGTCGAGGAAGTTCCCGGTGTAGAGCTGCATGCCGGGCTCGGTGGTGTACATCTTCATGACCCGGCCGGATTCGGGGTGGGTGACGCTCAGGGCGTACTCGGGCCGGGGCGTGATGCCTTTGTCCAGTACGTAGTTGTGGTCGATGCCCTGCGCGATCACGGTCTGCTCGTGCGGGATGCGATCCTGCTCCCCGATGCTCCGGGCGCGGCGGAAGTCGAAGGGGGTGCGGGCTACGGGGGCGAGTTCCCCGGTCGGGATGAGCGTCGCGTCGACCGGGGTGTAGCGGGTGGCGGCCAGTTCCAGCAGATGGCCGTCGATCGTGCCGTTCCCCTCCCCCGCGAGGTTGAAGTAGGTGTGGCTGGTGAGGTTGACGACGGTGGCCCGGTCGGTCGTGGCCTCGTAGTCGATGCGCCAGGCGCCGCGCGGGGTGAGGGTGTAGGTGACGCGCACGGCCAGGTTGCCGGGGTATCCGGCCTCTCCGTCCGGGCTGATCCGGGTGAGGACGAGGCCCGTGTCGGCGCCTCGGGTGAACGGTGCGACGTCCCACATCCGCTTGTCGAAGCCCCGGTCGCCGCCGTGCAGGCTGTTCGGACCGTCGTTGAGCGGGAGTTGGTGGGTGGCACCGTCCAGGGTGAACCGTCCGTCGGCGATGCGGTTGCCGTAGCGTCCGATCAGTCCGCCGAAGTAGGGCGACTTGGCCACGTAGTCGTCGAGGTTGTCGAAGCCCAGGGCGATACCCGTGGCCCTGCCGCGGCGGTCGGCGGTCTCCAGGGACTGGATGATGCCGCCGTAGGAGAGCGCCTTGAGGGTTGTCCCGCCGTTGCTCAGGGTCCAGCGGTGCACGGCCGTGCCGTCGGCGAGCAAGCCGAAGACCTCCTTGGTAGGCGCGTGGCCGGGTGTGCCGTGGCGCCCTTCCGAGGCGTGGGCGGATCCCGCAGCGGTGGCGGTGATCCCTGCGGCGGCCGCGGCTGTCAGCACGGTGCGTCTGGTGGTGCTGGGCATGGGTGACTCCTTGACGGGGAGAGGGAGTTACGAGCCGACCTTGCGTTTGTTGTAGACGTCGAAGCCGACGGCGGCGAGCAGTACCAGACCCTTGATGACCTGCTGGTAGTCGGTGCCGATCCCCACGAGCGACATGCCGTTGTTGAGTACGCCCAGCACCAGGCCGCCGATGATGGCGCCGAAGACCGTGCCGACGCCGCCGCTCATGGAGGCTCCGCCGATGAAGGCGGCGGCGATGGCCTCCAGCTCGAAGTTCGTCCCCGCCTGGGGCACGCCAGCGTTGAGGCGGGCGGCGTAGACGATGCCGGCGAGCGCCGCCAGGACGCCCATGTTCACGAAGACGAGGAACGTGACGCGCTGGTCCTTGACGCCGGAGAGCTTCGCCGCGGCGCGGTTGCCGCCGAGCGCGTACACATGGCGGCCGACGATCGCGTTGCGCATGACGTAGCCGAAGCCGATGAGCAGCGCGGCGAGCAGGAGGAGCACGACGGGGACGCCGCGGTAGCTGGCCAGGGTCATGGTGAAGGCGAGTACGGCCGCGGCCAGAGCGACGCACTTGGCGAGGAAGATGTTCCGGGGCAGGACGTCGAGTTCGTAGCGCTGCTGGCGGCGCCGGTCGCGGACCTCCTGGAGGAGGGCGAAGGCCAGGAGCGCGCAGCCCATGAGGAGGGTCAGGTTGTGGTAATTGGTCTCGGGCCCGATCTCGGGGAGGTAGCCGGTGGAGATCTTCTGGAAGCCCTCGGGGAACGGGCCGAGCGAGCGGCTGCCCAGCAGGATCTGCGTGCCACCCCGGAAGAGCAGCATTCCCGCGAGGGTGACGATGAACGAGGGGATGCCGACGTACGCGATCCAGAAGCCCTGCCAGGCGCCCGCGACCGCTCCGACGAGCAGCGAGAGCACGAGGGCGAGGACCCAGGGCATGTCGTGCTCCACCATCATGACCGCGGCGGCGGCGGAGACGAAGGCGGCCAGTGAGCCGACGGAGAGGTCGATGTGCCCGGCGATGATGACGATCATCATCCCGATGGCGAGTACGAGGATGTAGCTGTTCTGGAGGACGAGGTTGGTGACGTTGTTCGGCTTGAGCAGGACTCCGTCGGTCCATATCTCGAAGAGGACGACGATCACCCCGAGGGCGATGAGCATCCCGTACTGGCGCATGTTGCGGCGTGCCGCGTCCAGGAGGAGGCTGCCGGTCGTCGGGGGCGCGGCCGGGGCGGCCTTGACGGTGCGCTGCGGGGTGTCGGTGGGGGCCTGGGGCATTCCTGCTACCTCTTGTCGCTGGTCATATGGCGCATGAGGGCCTCCTGGGTGGCCTGCGCGCGCGGGACTTCGCCGGTGAGCCGGCCGGCGGCCATGGTGTAGATGCGGTCGCACATGCCGAGCAGTTCGGGGAGCTCGGAGGAGATGAGCACGACGGCCTTGCCCTCCGCCGCCAGCCGGTCGATGACGGAGTAGATCTCGTACTTCGCGCCGACGTCGATCCCGCGGGTCGGCTCGTCGAGGATGAGGACGTCCGGACCGGCGAAGATCCATTTGCCGAGGACGACCTTCTGCTGGTTGCCGCCGGAGAGACGCCCCACCTGTTCGAAGACCGTGGGGGCCTTGATGTTCATGGAGGTGCGGTAGGACTCGGCGACGCGGGTCTCCTCGTGCTCGTCGACGATCCCCCGCCGCGACACCTTGTCCAGGGCGCCGAGGCTGATGTTTCGGCCGATGGTGTCGATGAGATTGAGGCCGTACTGCTTGCGGTCCTCGGTGACGTAGGCGATCTTGTGGCCGACCGCTTCGGAGACGGTGCGCGTGCGGATCTCCTTGCCGTCCTTGAGGACCGTTCCGCTGATGTTGCGGCCGTAGCTGCGGCCGAAGACGCTCATGGCGAGTTCGGTGCGGCCGGCGCCCATCAGGCCGGCGATGCCGACGATCTCCCCGCGGCGGGCGAGGACGGAGACGCGGTCGACGACCTTGCGGTGCTGGTCGATCGGGTGGTGCACGGTCCAGTCGCGGATCTCCAGGGCCGGGTGCGCTCCCGGGTCGCCTTCGTACGGGGTGCGGTCGGGGAAGCGGTGGTCGAGTTCGCGGCCGACCATGCCGCGGATGATGCGGTCCTCGGTGGTCGATCCGGAGCCCACGTCGAGGGTTTCGACCGTGCGGCCGTCGCGCAGGACGGTGACGGAGTCGGCGACCGCCGTGATCTCACCGAGCTTGTGCGAGATGATGATCGACGAGATGCCCTGCTCCTTCAACTCTTCGATGAGCGTAAGGAGTTTGGCACTGTCCTCGTCGTTGAGGGCGGCGGTCGGTTCGTCGAGGATCAGCAACTCGACCTTCTTCGAGAGCGCCTTGGCGATCTCGACGAGCTGCTGCTTGCCGACGCCGATGTCGGCGACCCTGGTCTGGGGGTGCTCCCGCAGGCCGACCCGGTCGAGCAGGAGGGCCGCGTGGCGCAGGGTCTCGTTCCAGCTGATGAAGCCGCGGGTGGCGTGTTCGTTCCCGAGGAAGATGTTCTCGGCGATGGAGAGGTACGGCACCAGGGCGAGTTCCTGGTGGATGATCACGATGCCGCGCGCTTCGCTCGCCCGGATGTCCTTGAAGGCGCAGTCCTCGCCCTTGAACCGGATTTCGCCCTCGTAACTGCCGTGCGGGTGTACTCCGCTGAGGACCTTCATCAGCGTTGACTTCCCGGCGCCGTTCTCCCCGCAGATGGCGTGCACCTCGCCCTGGGCGACGGTGAGGGAGACGTCGGAGAGTGCCTTGACGCCGGGGAACGTCTTGACGATGGACCGCATCTCCAGGATGGGTACGGCGGCGGCCGTCGGGCCTGCCGTCGGGGCCTTCATCGGAGGTCGCTCTCCTTGATGTAGCCGGAATCTACGAGCTCGGCGCGGTAGTTCGTCTTGTCGACGCTCACCGGTTCGAGCAGGAACGCGGGGACGACCTTCTTCTCGTTGTCGTACGTCGTGGTGTCGTTGACCTCGGGCTTCTTGTCGTTCAGTACGGCGTCGGCCATCTGGACGGCCCGTTTGGCGAGGGCACGAATGTCCTTGTAGACGGTCTGCGTCTGCTGGCCGGCCATGATCGACTTCACCGAGGCGACCTCGGCGTCCTGACCGGTGACGACGGGGTACGGCTTGGATCCGGTACCGTATCCATCCGATTTCAGGGCCGAGATGATGCCGATCGACATGCCGTCGTACGGGGAGAGCACCGCGTCGACCTGAGCCGACGAGTAGGCGCTGGTGAGGAGGTTGTCCATACGCTTCTGGGCGATGCCTCCGTCCCAGCCGAGCGTGGTGATCTGGTCCAGTTTCGTCTGCTTGCTGCGGACGACGAGCTGCTTCTTGTCGATGTACGGCTTGAGCGTCTTCCAGGCGCCCTGGAAGAAGTAGCGCGTGTTGTTGTCGTCGGGGGACCCGCCGAACAGCTCGATGTTGAACGGCCCCTTCTCGGTCCCGGACTTCAGCCCGAGCTTGTCGAGGAGGTAGCCGGCCTGGAGCTCGCCGACCTTCTCGTTGTCGAAGGAGGCGTAGTAGTCGACGTCCGGGCTGCCGAGGATGAGCCGGTCGTACGAGATGACTCGGATGCCCTGCTTCTCCGCCTGATTCAGCACATCGCTGAACGCGCGGCCGTCGATGGCGGCGATCACGAGGACGTCCACACCCTTGGTGATCATGTTCTCGACCTGGGAGACCTGCTGGTCGACGTCGTTCTCGCCGTACTGCAGATCCGTCTTGTAGCCGAGCTTCTCGAACTCGGCGACCATGTTTTTCCCGTCGGCTATCCAACGCTCCGACGACTTGGTCGGCATGGCGATTCCGATGGTCGAGCCCTTGCCGCCCGTCTTCTTTTCCTTGCTGCCGCCTTCGCCGCTCTGTCCGCAGGCGGCGAGCGTCAGCGACAGGGCCAGGGCGGTGAGGACCGTTGCGGTCCGGGCGACGCGCGGGGTGGACGCGGTTCGTGAGGTGCGCATGGTCGGTCCTCCGGGGTGCGAGGGGAGCGGCTGGGCGGGCCGCGCCACTCTCATCGATTGTTCGGTATTTCGGACATGGTTCGGCGTGCGCGACGGCCGCAGACACTCGAAGGCCCCGCCGCTCAGGGATATCCCCTTGCGCGACGCGGCAGTTGAGCTGACCGTCGTTCGAAATCTCGTCATGCGTTCGAAATGTGGGCGTGACGGTAGTGAGGGAGCGGGGACACTGTCAATGGGTCACGCAGGCGTCGTCGCGGCAACTCTCAGCTCAGGACGCGGTTTCGGTCGCGCCCGCGTCCGTGCCTCCCCGCAGCCGGAGCGGCGCATCACCCCGCACCAAGGCACGAGCGGGACCGTCCGGCGTGGCGGTCGTCAGCGGGCCTGGCCGATCGCGCCCCGGAGCATGGCCACCGTGGTCGCGGCAGCGGCGCGTTCCGCGTCGTCGCCCGTGGCGCGCACCCGCTCCTCCAGCAGCACGACGGCCGCCTGGAGCACGCCCACCCGGACAGGCACGCTTTGCATGGCCGTCAGCACGGCCGCTGCCTGTTCGGCGGGCGTGGCCGTGGCGGCCTGCGGAATGAGGGTGGAGATTCCGCGCCCGAGTGCACGGTCACGAGGCGGCTGAGCCGCGGCAGTGGTCACTGAGGAAGTCTGCCGCACCCGGGGGCCGGAATGGGTCAGCGACTTGGCCGCCCCGCCCCGGAGCCGTCCTGGAGGTGGCTGTGAACACGCGCCAACAGGGCTGTCAGCCGGGCGCGTTCGCGCGCGTTCAGGGGCGCCAGGACGTCGTCCTGCACGGCAGTGGCGTCGGCCTTGAGGCGGTCCAGCAGGGCGCGGCCCGCCGGGCTGACGGTGACCGTCACGCGCCGCCGGTCCGCCATGTCGCGTGCCCGGCCCACCAGTCCGGCCTCGCTCAGTTCGTCGATGATCTTCACGATGTCGCTGCGGTCGATCGTCAGCCGCGACGCCAGCTCCCGTTGCACATGGGGGCCGAAGTCGACCAGGGCAGCCAGGACCGCCATGTGCCGGAGCCGCAGACCGCGGTCGGCCAGCCGCTCCGCGAGGCGGCTCCGCGCGACTTTGCCCGTCCTGGACATGAGGTAGGTCGTCAGTCCCAGAAGAGTGGGCGGGGTCTCGTTCTCGTTCACACGTATATCGTAGGCACGCACCCATTATGGGTGCGCACCCAGCATTGCGTGCGGCTGCGCATCACACCTACGCCGCCGGCCAAGGACAAGGCGGCCCGCCGCCTCGCCCGCGAGGACGAGGACCCCGCCACCCCCTGGATCGCTACCCCTCCGCCCAGGTACGCATGGCCGCCCGGGAGGAGAACGCGGCGACATCCCTGTCGAGCGGCTCGTCGGTGTGCTGGTGGATGCGCCAGGACGCCTTGATGCGCGGCTTCCCGGCGGTGACGTAGTCGGCGATCCAGAGCCCGTCGCCGGCGTACGACGTGGTGTCGTGATTCAGCCAGAAGTAGCGGTTGCAGTAGAGCAGGACCTTGTGGTGGGGTCGCAGCCGTTTGACCTCGCGGATGAAGCGGTCCTTCTCAGCATTGCTCGCATGCGTGCCTTCACCGTTCTCCTCCCAGTCGACGGCCAGCAGATCTCCCGCCCCTTCCGGCGCCTTGCTCAGAAAGTATTCCGCCTGTGCCGTGATATTCCCGGGCCACAGGAAGTGGTAGAACCCGACCACGCATTCCGCGTCCCGGGCACGTTTCGTCTGCGCCGCCAGATGCGGATTTATGTACGAACGCCCCTCGGTGGCCTTGATGAAGACAAAGTCCAGCCCGTCCGTTTCGAACGACGCCTGATAGGCGCTGACATCGACACCGTGCAGCATGGGTACCGCCTCACTCATGGTCCGGTCATTCCGCTTCCTTCTCTGATACGTGCCCGCGCTACCCGGTTCCCATCCGTCGCTCGTGCCGGGAAAACCCGTACGCCGGCGCACGGAATAGCTTCCGCCCCGCTGGAGTTGGTGAACCGGCGAGACCCTTTTCACGTAGCGCACGCACCAGCGGAAGGTCGCACCATGAAGATCGGCATCATCGGGGCAGGGAATATCGGCGGCAATCTCACCAGGCGCCTCACCGCGCTCGGTCACGACGTGTCCGTCGCCAACTCTCGCGGTCCGCAGACCCTCACCGCACTGGCCGAGGAGACCGGCGCGACCGCCGTCACCGCCGCCGAGGCGGCGAACGGTGCCGAGGTCGTGGTCGTCACCGTGCCGCTCAAGGCCGTCCCGGCGCTGCCCGCCGGCTTCCTCGACGGTGCCGCTGAGGGCGTCGTGGTCATCGACACCGGGAACTACTACCCGCGCGAGCGCGACGGCCGGATCGCGGAGATCGAGGACGGCCTGCCCGAGAGCCGCTGGACACAGGACCAGATCGGTCACCCCGTCATCAAGGCCTTCAACGGGACCTACGCGCAGGACATCCTCTCCAAGGGCCGGCCGACGGGCAGCGCGGGCCGTCAGGCGCTGCCCGTGGCCGGCGACGACGCCTCGGCGAAGCGGAAGGTCCGTGACCTGATCGACGAGCTGGGATTCGACACGGTGGACGCGGGCGGGCTCGACGCGTCGTGGCGCCAGCAGCCCGGCACCCCGGTGTACGGCAATCAGGGGGACGTCGCGGCGATCGAGAAGGCCCTGGCCTCGGCGTCCGCCGAGCGGGCCCCTGAGTGGCGGGCCTGAGGTCCCGCCCGGTACGTCTGCGGCAGGGGGCGCGGCGCACGCACCCCCTGCCGCCGCACGGTGTGCCTCAGTCGTCGTAGCCGGTACTGCGGCTGACCTTCTCCCAGGCCAGCACTTCGGCGCGGGAGGCATCGAGGCTCGCGAGGACGGCGTCGGTCGCGTCGTTGCCGAGCGGCAGCCGGAGCGGGGTGTCCTTCGACGCCAGGGCCGTCAGAATGGCGGCTGCCGCCTTGTGCGGGTCCCCCTCCTGCTTGCCGTCGGAATCCGGGAGGTCGCTGCGGACCGGGCCCACCGTCCGGGCATAGGCGGGGAGTGCCGCGGACTGACGGAGGGCGCCGCCTCCGGCGAATCCCGTGCGGAACGATCCGGGCTCGACGATCAGCACCTTGATGCCGTGCGGAGCCACTTCCGCGGCCAGGGCCTCGGACAGGCCCTCCAGCGCGAACTTGGTCGCCGAGTAGCCGCCGACCCCGGGGAAGGTGAACCGCCCTCCCATGCTGCTCATCTGGACCACGGCACCGGAGCCGTTACGGCGCATGTGCGGCAGCACGGCACGTACGAGCGCGGCCGGCCCGAAGAAGTGCAGATCCATCAGATCGCGCAGTTCGCGGTCGCTCGTCTCCTCCACGGCCCCGACCAGCCCCATCCCCGCGTTGTTGACCACCACGTCGATTCGGCCGTACCAGAGCACGGTGTCCGCCACGACGTCCGCGATGCGCGCCGTGTCGGTGACATCCAGTTGTACGGCGACGGCGCGGTCGGGGTGTGCGGCGATGAGGTCGTCGAGCGCCTCCGGCCTACGGGCCGTGGCGACGACGGTGTCCCCGGCTGCGAGTGCTGCCGTGGCGATGGCGCGGCCGAATCCGGAGGAGGCTCCCGTGATGAGCCAGACCCGGCCCGGGGCGTTGTCGCGGGGCGCTGCTGCGTGTGCGGCGTTCATGTCCAACTCCAGTTGTTCCGAGCGTCGTTGCGGTGATCCAGTTATGCCATCCGGCTCCCCCAGCGGTCCAAGACAAAGATCCGCCGGCCCGATAAACGGGCTTTATGATCGCTGGATGGAGCTGCGTCAGCTGCACTACCTCACCGTGATCGCCGAGGAGAAGAACCTGGGGCGGGCCGCCAAGCGGCTGTTCGTCAGCCAGCCGGCCCTCTCGTACGCGCTCAAGAGCCTCGAGTCCGAACTCGGAGTGCGACTGTTCGACCGTCACGCCGGCGGTGTCTCCGCGACCGCCGCAGGACATGACGTGATCGCCGAGGCCCTGCGCACGGTGCGCCAGTCCGAGCGGGTGACGGCCGCGGCGGAGCGGCACGCGCGGGGCGAGACGGGCGTGCTGCGGGTGGGTTTCGAGGCGAGCGGTGCCGGCGAACTGACCACACGGGCGCGGGCGGAGTTCTCCCGGCGCCACCCGGGTGTGCGGGTGGCACCCAAGCGGTACGACTGGGGGCAGGAGGCGGACGCGCTGCGGGACGGTCTGGCGGATGTGGCCTTCGTGTGGCTGCCCAACGATCTGACCGGCCTGCGCAGCGAGGTGGTGCACACGGAGCCGCGCGTCGTGGGACTGCCCCGCGGACACGCGCTGGCGTCCCGGTCCGGTGTATCGGTGCTGGAGGTCGGGGACGAACCCCTTCTGTGGACGCGGCGGGCGCCGCGGGAGTGGGTGGACTGGTGGGCGGTCAACCCCCGCCCGGACGGCTCAAGTCCTCGGTGGGGTCCGACGAACGACAACGTCGAGGAGATGCTGGAGCAGGTGGCGGAGGGGGCCGCCATCTGTTTCGCTCCGCTGAGCATGGCCCGGTACTACGCGCGGCCCGACCTCTCCTGGGTTCCGCTGACGGACGTGGAACCGCTCCGCGTGGCGCTGGCCTGGGCGGAGGGGACCGACAACACCCTGGTACACGGATTCGCCGGAGTGGTGCGCGAGCTCTCCGGGGTGCCACCGGTCCGAGTGACGAACGCGTCGGGCGGTTCCTCCTGACCGGCCGGATGCGGGCGCTGTCCGGCTGGGCGCCATCCCGCGCCACGCGCTCCGGACGACTACGGCGAAGAAGGCGCGTCGCTCGTCGTCCGGAGGACAGGATGCCGTCGCTGCGCGGCGCCGTACGCACGCCGCCGCCGACCGGGCGAGCCGGGTCGCTACGAGGCCGCGCCTATGAGTCGGCCACCTCCTGGCGGGCGGGCAGGCTGTCCATGAACGAGCTGAC
This sequence comes from Streptomyces sp. NPDC005775, assembly GCF_042871565.1. Taxonomy (NCBI): domain Bacteria; kingdom Bacillati; phylum Actinomycetota; class Actinomycetes; order Kitasatosporales; family Streptomycetaceae; genus Streptomyces; species Streptomyces sp. NPDC005775. The sequence continues at coordinate 93,840 of NZ_JBIAIU010000001.1, forward strand.
GGAGAACACCGCGCGACCTGGCCCGGGCGGTCCGTAGCCGGGAGGTGAGCTGAGTCCGTACTCCTCCATCGTCGAGCGATAGGCGTCGAGCAGCCGGATGTGGTACTCCAGCGGCGCACCGTCCGGGTTGGTCCTGCCGAGCGGCGTCGTCGGTTCGGGGCACCAGGTGGTGAAGCGCGGGGTGATGCCGTGCGACATGAAGAACCGCAGGCCCTCGGTGGTGGAGTCGATCGCCTCCTTCACCGTGGCGAAGCCGAACGGCTCGGCCATCTCCACGCCCGCGACGAAGTTGGGGATGACATTGCGGGCACCGAAGACGTCGGCGGAGTCCAGGATGCGGCGGTGCCATTCGTCGCGGCCGACGTAACGCTCCTTGCCCGGGCAGTAGAGCTCGAACAGCCTGCGGTCCCACACCTCGTAGTTGGGGTGGTAGATCTGCACGCCGTAGTCGTGGAAGCGCTGGACGTCGGCCTTGGGCAGCGCCTGGGCGACGACCTTGCCGATCCAGCGGCCGGGGAAACGTTCCTCGATGGCCTTGGCGTACTGGCCGTAGAAGTCGGCCTCGTCCCGTCCGCCGATGTGCGAGGTGATGGCGCCGCCGGTGAGGGTGTAGGCCGTGGAGGTCTTCGCCGTGTCGTACCGGTCGATGATGGCCAGGGCCTCCAGGACCTCCTCGACGGGCTTCACTCCCGTGTAGGGGCGCCCCGCCGCCTTGTGCTGGCGCCAGTTGTGGTTGATGTCGCAGTACTGACACTCCTCCTTCGCGCCGAAGTACTGACAGACGCGGAAAACCGTCAGGTAGACGAGGTAGCCCCACTGGATGGTGGGCGCCACCTCCATGACCGACTTCCCGTTGTCGAGGGTGTGGCGGTAGTAGTCCGGCATGGGAGGCAGACCGACGTCGGAGATCCGCCGGCCGTCGAGGTACAGCCCGAGCACTCCGTCGGCGTCGGCCGCCACACGGTAGGGGGACGCCGGATTGACGCGCACGGAGACGACGGTGCGCCGCAGGTCGTACGGTCCACCGGTGAGCACGATCTCCTCGGGCGGGCGGCGCAGCGCGGCCGCACCCAGCTCGGGAAGGGTGCCGTGGTCGAAGGAGAAGATGAAGTACGACTTGGGCTTGACGTCGCCGCCCTCGTTGTCGCTGAGGGCGGATTCGTCGAAGGCCAGGCCGCCGCGCAGCAGGTCCTCCTTGATGACGGCCTCCCGCGGCACGTGCGGGAACTGCTCCATGAGCCGCTCGATCAGGCGGGTGCGGCTCGTATCGGTGCTGCCGGGGTCGGTACGGTCGGGCATGCGCGGGCTCCTCGGTCCGGTCGTGGCGGTGTCGCGGTACGCCGCCCTGTCCAACGAACCAGGACCGCGAAGCGTTCGCGCTCTCGTCCATGACAACGCCCGGAACCCACCACCCGGCCCTAAGTGACCGGTGAGTAGGGTGTGCTGCCCGGGAGCCCGTCGGCCGCGCGGCCGTTCCGACGCCCCGGTGGTTGCCGCAGTCGGCCGCGGATCGGAAGTGCCTCATGGCCCGCACCATGTCAGTGTCGGACAGTGTCGTCGTTCTCGCCGAACCCTCGCTCGTGTACGACCGGTTGAGCGACCCCACCCAGATGGGGCGCTGGAGTCCGGAGAACCGGGGCGCGAAGGTGCTCGGGGAGCGTCAGGGCGCGTACGTCGGGATGGTCTTCGAGGGCCGGAACAAGCGCGGGGCCATGCGCTGGACGACCCGGTGCACGGTGACGGCGGCCGACCCCGGTGAACGGTTCGCCTTCCGCGTCCACGCCATCGGGGCGAAGCGGCCGCGGCTGCCGGGCGCGATCGCCACCTGGGAGTACCGCTTCGAGGCCGTGGACGGCGCCACCAGGGTCACGGAGACCTGGACGGACGACCGCCGCGCCTGGCCGGACTTCCTGGCCAACGCCTTCGACCGGCTGGCGACCCGGGGGCACACCTTCGCCGAGTTCCAGCGCGGCAACATCCGCACCACGCTGCAGCGGCTCAAGGCGGCGATGGAGGCCTCGCCGGCCGACGGGGCCTCGGAGGCATGACCGGCCTTCGGCCCGTCACCCGCCCCAGTGCGCGGGGCGGGTGAGCGAGGAGGGCAGTTGGGTGGCGTCGTTGCCCTTGGCCGCACCCAGTTGGGACTGCGTCAGGAAGAGCGCCCCCCTCAGGTCCGCCCCGGACAGGTCGGCGTCGCGGAAGTCCGCACCGATGAGATCGGCCAGCCGCAGGTCGGCGCCGGCGAGGTCCGCCGCGATGAGGTAGGCGCCGCGCAGATCGGCGCCGCGCAGATCCGCTCCCCCGAGGCGAGCGGCGATGAGATCCGCCCCGCGGTGGCTGCGCTTCTTCTTCCGGGGCGCGGTGGCGCGTACGAGTTCGCTGGTGCGCGCGAGCAGTGCGGCGACCCCGTCGCGGTGCGCCGCCACGTCCAGGTCCGCGAGGGCAGCGGCGTCGAGGCGGGTGAGACGTTCGGTCTCCTCCAGGCCGCGCCGGATCGCCTCGTGCAGGGAGCGGGCCGGCGCGAGGGAAGCCGCCTCCGTGAGGTACCAGAGGAGCTCGTGGAGCTGCCGCACGACCGGGAAGACCTGGAACATCTGCCGGGCACTCTCCGGAGCCGTGCGCCAGTCCCGCCCGCCGAAGGTCTCCCCCGACACCTTCTGGCCCGCGCCGAAGCAGTCGTACACCGTGCAACCCGCGAAGCCTTCGGTACGCAGCCGGGTGTGGATGCCGCAGCGGAAGTCTTCCTGGAGGTTGCGGCAGGGTGTGCCCGCGTCCTTGTTGACGGCGAAGTCGGCGGACCGGGTGAGGGTCAGCGCGACGCAGCACAGTCCGAAGCAGTTCGCGCAGTCGGCGCGCAGAGCGGCGCGGTCGCCGTCCGCACCGAGGGCGTGGTCGTTCTCGGGCACAGTACGTGGGTCCTTCTGGTGTACGTGGTCCATGGACGCCCGAGCCTACCGATGCGCGCCGTCGCACTCTCCGACGAGGCACCCGGCGAACGGCGGCCCCGGGGGGCGCCCACACGTTCCTTCGCCACTGCGGACCATAATGATGGGTCATACATCTTTTGGAGGTGGCCACCATCGTGACGAACGCACTGGTCGACAGCATTCCGGCCCAGCGGGTCCTGACCGACCCGGCGGGTCTGACCCGGTACCAGCACGACGAGGCCGAATGGGCACCGTACGGGACACCGCTGGCCGTGGTCCGCCCGCAGAACACCCGCGAGGTGCAGGACGTGGTGCGTCATTGCATCACCCACCGCATCCCCCTGGTCCCGCGCGGCGCCGGTACCGGTCTGTCCGGGGGCGCCAACGCCGTCGACGGGGCGATCGTCCTGTCCTTCGAGGACATGAACCGCGTCGTCACCATCGACCGCGCGGAGCGGCTGGCCGTCGTCCAGCCAGGGGTGGTCAACGACGATCTGCGCGCGGCGAGCGCCGAGCACGGGCTGTGGTACCCGCCGGACCCGGCGAGTTCCCCCTGGTCCACCATCGGCGGGAACGTCGCGACCAATGCCGGGGGCATGTGCTGCGTCAAGTACGGCGTGACGCGTGACTACGTGCTGGGCCTGGAGGTCGTCAACGGACTCGGCGAAGTCGTCTCGCTCGGGCGCCGGACCGCGAAGGGCGTGGCGGGCTACGATCTGGCCGGGCTGATGGTGGGATCCGAGGGAACGCTCGGGGTGATCACGGAGATCACGGTACGTCTGCGTCCCGCGAGGCTGCAGGAGCGGACGGTGGCGGGCTACTTCTCGTCCGTGGTCGCCGCGGGTGAGGCGGTGAGCGCCGTGACCGCGTCCGGTGTCATTCCCTCCGCGCTCGAACTCGTCGACCGCCACTGCCTCGCAGCCGTCGACGCCTGGAAGAAGATGGGCCTCTCCGCCGACGCCGACGTGGTGCTGCTCGGCCGCGTCGACACGCCCGGCGCCGAGGGCGACGCCGAGGCCGAACTGGTCCGTGACTGCTTCGAACGCGCCGGGGCGACCTGGGCCGCGGTCTCCACGGACCAGCAGGAGGCGGACGCGCTGTTCCAGGCCAGGCGGCTGGCCTATCCGGCCCTGGAGCGGCTCGGCCCGGTGCTGACCGAGGACGTCTGTGTGCCGCGGACCGCGGTACCCGAGATGCTGGCCCGGATCGAGAGGACGGCCGCCCGGCACGACATCCTCATCGCCAACATCGCGCACGCGGGGGACGGCAATCTCCACCCCCTGATCATCACGCCCCCCGGGGACGAGGCCGCACGTGCCCGCGCCCAGCTCGCCTTCGAGGACATCCTGGACGACGCGATCGCGCTGGGCGGCACGGTCACCGGTGAACACGGGGTGGGCCTGCTGAAGATGCGCGGGATGAACAAGGAACTGGGCCCGGCCGTGCTCGGCATGCATCACGCGGTCAAGGCCGCGCTCGATCCGCACGGCATCCTCAACCCGGGCAAGGTGCTCGGGGGCGTCTGACCCGGTTGTCAGTGGGGCGGCGCACACTGGCACCAGCCCGGTGCGGCAGGCCGGCGCACACCGGCACCAGTACGGTGCGGCGAAGGGGGATCGGATGAGTGGCGGCGAAGAGGAGAGCGGTTTCGAACCGGCCACCGGGGACGGCCCGCCTCTTCCGGGGCCGGCCGCGCGACGGGCCGCCTCGGTGCGGACCGCGTTCGCCGGGATGCTCCAGATCCGGCGCCTGACGAACACCGGCCCCACCCCTCAGGCGGTGCCCGCGGCCTGGGAACTGCACAAGGTGGTACGGGCTGTTGCCCTGGCCCTGGAGGCGTCCGGGCCGGCCGCGTCGGCCGTCGACGCCTCAGGGCGGCGCACAGCGACGGGGTACCGGGTGGCCGCGGGCACAGCACCGGGCACCGCGCGGGTGGAGTGGCTCGGTCCGCCGGGCAGCGGCGCCGCGCACGAGGAGGAGGGCGAGCTGAACCGGTGTGCGTCGGCGCTGCGGGAGTTGGGCTGGATCGCCCTGCTCTACCGCGGACCACGCGGCCGCCGGTTCCTGGAGGTGGAACCCCCGGGGCATGCGGCTCGGCCGCATGGCCGACAGGAGGCGTGCCGCAGCAGTCGCCCAGGTTCGTTGTCAGACCCATGAGGGATGCTTGTGGGTCCGACACCTCTGACCGGGAGATGCTGAGATGCGCAATGACGAACTCGCCGCGGCGCAGGCGTACGTCCGTTTACTGGAGGCGACACGGGCCGTGCTGTCCGATCCGGACGACGCCCCGCTGTACATGCCGTTGCTCACTTCGCCGATCGCCGAGGCGGACGGTGCGCTGCGCCGCGCCGGACTCTCGGGCAATGAGTCGCGCTTCTTCGATCTCGTCCGTTCGCTCCAGCCCAGCATGTCGGACAGCGGGCACTGACCGGCGGACTCCTCCGCACAGCCTTCGCCACACCTGCCGGCCCCGGCCCGCCACGGATCTCCGGGCGGGCCGGGGCCGTCTTCGGCCAGTACGCCCCGATCCGTGGTGAGTTGATCCACACTCGGGACCGCGCGGAGGCCCGGCCCGGGCGCTGAGACGGGCGACCGGGCACCGGGCGGAGGGGCATCCGGTCAGATGCCGATCGGGTGCCCCGTCGTCGCGTCCACGTGGTCCGGGACCTCCTCGTGCCGGTCGCCCACGGTCGGTGTCCCGGTGGGCTCGAACATGAGGATGGCGGCGCCGGAGGGAGCGTACGGCTTGTGCTCGGTGCCCCGGGGGACGGTGAGGACCGCGCCCCGAGGGAGGAGGACCGTGCGCTCTCCGCCGGGCTCGCGCAGGGAGATGTGCAGCTCGCCCTCCAGTACCAGGAAGAACTCGTCGGTGTCGTCGTGGACGTGCCAGACGTGCTCGCCCCGGACCTTGGCGATACGGACGTCGTAGTCGTTGACGCGCGTGACGATGCGGGGGCTCCACAGGGCGTCGAAGGAGGCCAGCGCCCGGTCGAGAGGGATCGGTTCGTTGCTCATGCGCTCATCCTCGGTCGTCGGCCGCGTCCGGTGTGAGTGCTAGGAATTGCACATGACGCAAGAATCCTCGCACGCACGGCGCTCGTCGGGCGTCCACCGGGTCGTCGTGATCGTCGACGCGAACTCGAACCCCTTCGAGCTCGGCTGCGCGACCGAGGTCTTCGGTCTGCGCAGACCGGAGATCGGCCGTGAGCTCTACGATTTCCGGCTCTGCTCCCCCGAGCCCCACACCCTGATGCGGGACGGATTCTTCACGCTCACGGGTGTCGCCGGCCTGGAAGCGGCGGACGGGGCGGATACGTTGATCGTCCCCAACCGCCCCGACGTCGAGGTGCCGCGCCGCCCCGCCGTCCTCGATGCCGTGCGACGGGCGCACGCGCGCGGTGCACGCCTGGTCGGCTTCTGCAGCGGTGCCTTCACCCTGGCGGAGGCCGGGGTCCTCGACGGCCGACGGGCGACCGCGCACTGGCAGTGGGCGGACTCCTTCCGGGCCCGTTTCCCCTCGGTCCGCCTCGAATCGGATGTGCTGTTCGTGGACGACGGCGACATCCTCACCGCCGCGGGGAGCGCGGCAGCACTCGACCTCGGGCTGCATCTGGTACGCCGCGACCACGGGGCGGAGATCGCCAACTCCGTGAGCCGGCGGCTGGTCTTCGCGGCGCACCGGGACGGCGGTCAGCGGCAGTTCGTGGAGCGTCCCATGCCGGACGTGCCGGACGAGTCCCTGGCGCCGGTCCTGGCCTGGGCCCAGGAGCGGCTGGACGCCCCGCTGGGCGTCCTTGATCTTGCGACGCGCGCTGCGGTCAGTCCGGCGACGCTGCACCGCCGTTTCCGGGCGCAGCTGGGAACGACACCGCTGGCGTGGCTCACGAGGGAGCGACTCGCCCTGGCATGCCGGTTGATCGAGCGAGGTGAGTCCCGCTTCGAGACGGTCGCGCGCCGCAGCGGGCTCGGCACCGCTACCAACCTGCGCGCGTTGATGCGCCGCGCGACCGGCATCACCCCGTCGGCCTACAAGGGCAGGTTCGGGCCGGGGGTGCACTGACGGCCCGCGGGTGCCGTCAGGTCGGGGTGCCGTCAGGTCGGAAGGACCATGAGGTCGGGGGTGCGCTGACGGCGACGGGCGGCGTGGGTCTCAGCCGGCTGTCGCTGCCGCGGGGCCGAGACCGAGCTCGCCGTCACCCAGCGGTGCGAAGTGGCGGGCCACGTCCTCCTCGGTGACCTCGGCGAGCCCGGCCGGGATCCACCGGGGGTTGTGGTCCTTGTCGATGATCTGGGCGCGCACGCCCTCCACCAGGTCGGGCCGGGTGAAGGCGGCGGACGAGACGCGGAACTCCTGGTCCAGGGCCGCTTCCAGGCTTTCGAGGCGGCGTGCGCGGCGGACGGCCGCCAGCGTCACCTTGAGCGCCGTGGGTGATTTGGCCAGGATCGTCGTCGCGGTCTGCTTAGCGGCGGGCGCCCCGTCCGACTCGAGGCGCTCGACGATCTCCTCGACGGTGTCCGCCGCGTAACACGCGTCGATCCAGTCGCGGTGCCCGGCCAGCTCACCGGCGGGGGCGGCGCCGGCGTACCGCTCCACCGTCGCGACGACGGCCTCGGACGTGGTGCACGTATCGAGTGCGGCGAGCATGGCCGGCAGGTCTTCCGACGGCACGAAGTGGTCGGCGAGGCCGCACAGCAGCGCGTCGGCCGCTCCGACCGCGTCGCCGGTGAGCGCCAGGTGCAGGCCGAGTTCGCCGGGGGCCGCGCCGAGCAGGTACGTACCGCCGACGTCGGGCACGAATCCGATGCCGGTCTCGGGCATCGCGAGGCGGGAGCGCTCGGTCACGACGCGGAGCGACCCGTGGGCCGACACGCCGACCCCGCCCCCCATCACGATGGCGTCCATGAGGGCCACGTACGGCTTGGCAAACCGGGCGATCCGGGCGTTGAGCCGGTACTCGTCACGCCAGAAGTCCAGTGACGCCCGGCCGCCGGCCAGCGCGTCGTCGCGGATGGACCGGATGTCGCCGCCCGCGCACAGCCCGCGCTCCCCCGCACCGGTCAGCAGCACCGCGACGACCGAGGCGTCCTGTTCCGCCGCGTCCAGCGCCTTCGCGATGTCGAGCACCATGGCGTGGTTCAGGGCGTTCAGGGCCCGCGGCCGGTTCAGTGTGATGCGGCGGACGCTTCCCCCGGTGTGCAGCAGGACGGAATCCTCGTGCTTCATGCGTGCGCTCCGGTCAGGCCCAGTGCCGTACCGTCCGCCGGTCGCGGACGATCTTCCACGGCCATTGTGCGTGGCGGTCGGAAGGGCGCGGAAAGTGGGGTGGCAGGGCCCGGGGCGGTGCGCCACACGACGGGTTCCCGCTGTGGCAGGCGTGCCGAACCCGCCAGACAATTGAGTCACGCCGTACGCCGGCCCCGCCGGACGATCTTCGGAGCACGAATGACCGATCACGACCGGCCACCGCTCATCCCCGTCCCGCCCCGCCTGTTGGTCGAGAAGACCCACCACAGCGAGACGGCGACGGTGGAGCGGCTCGCCATGAACCGCACCGGCAGTTTCGAGTGGGATCTCGACGCCCGGACGCTGGACATCGATGAGGCCGGGCTGCTGGTCTTCGGCCTGGACGCGGCCTCTTTCGACTCCCGGCCGGGGTCCCTGATGGAGCTCCTGGACCCGGCGGAGCGCATCCGTCTCGATGTGGCGATCGACGAGGCGATCAAGGGCGGGAGCACCTCCTACAGCGTGCACTTCCGGGTTCCCCTGGACCACGGCGGCGATCAGTGGACCCATGTCCAGGCGCGCATCCTGCGCAGCCCCGACGGGCGGGCGCACCGGGTGATCGGCCTGGTGCGGGACGCGACGGCGGAAGTCACCCATTCGGCCTTCGTACTGGATCTGGAAAAGCGGCGTCAGCGACAGACCGACATAGTTGAACGCACAACCAGCGCACTGTCGCGCGCGGTGACCGTGGACGATGTCACGGCAGCTCTGACCGGACCGGGCGGGCTGGCACGCCTGGGTGCCGACGGGCTCGCGCTGGCCCTGCTGGACAACGCCACGCTCAATGTCATCGCCCTGAGCGGCGACTCTCTGGAGGTCGTCGACGAGCTGGGCTCGGGCGGGCTCGACCCCAAGTTCCCGCTGGCCGACACGGTTGTCAGCGGACGCCCACGCTTCGTGAGCTCACTCGGCGCGCTCACCCGGCGCTACCCGGTCCTGAAGCCGTTCGTGGGACAGCTCAGATTCCAGGCGGCGGCCTACCTGCCGCTCGTCGCCCAGGCCCGGACCCTGGGCGGGCTGGCGCTCTTCTACCGCGAGCGCACTCCTTTCACCGCCGACGAACGCAACCTCTGCCTGGGGCTCGCCGCGATCGTCGCCCAGTCCCTCCAACGGGCCACGCTCTTCGACGAGGAACGCGAATTCGCCACGGGGCTCCAGTCCGCGATGCTGCCCCGCCGGATCCAGGACATCGAGGGCGGCGAGATCGCCGTCCGTTACCACGCCGCGTGGAGCGGCCGCCAGGTCGGCGGTGACTGGTACGACGTCATCGCGCTGCCCAAGGAGCGCTTCGGCATCGTGGTCGGCGACGTGCAGGGCCATGACACGCACGCGGCGGCGATCATGGGTCAGCTGCGCATCGCGCTGCGCGCGTACGCCGCCGAGGGGCATCCGCCGTCGACGGTGCTGGCCCGGGCCTCCCGGTTCCTCGCCGAACTCGACACGGACCGGTTCGCCACCTGTACGTACGCCCAGGTCGATCTGGGAACCGGCACGGTGCGGGTGGTGCGGGCCGGCCACTTCGGCCCGCTGATCCGGCACGTGGACGGCCGGGTCGGCACCCCGCAGGTACGCGGTGGAGTCCCGCTCGGCATCGCGACGGACTTCGGCGACGAGGAGTTCCCGGAGACCCGGCTGGACCTGGTCCCGGGCGAGACGCTGGTGCTGTACACCGACGGACTGGTGGAGGAGCCGGGCGCCGACATCGAGGCGGGGGTGCGCACGCTCATCAACGAGGTCAGCGCGGGACCGGCGGGTGCCGAGGCGCTTGCGGACCATCTGTCGGACCGGCTGTGGGAGCGCTGGGGCTCGGGCGACGACGTCGCACTGCTGGTGATGCGCCGCAGCCCCGATCCGGGGTCCCCGCGGGCGCCGCGGCTCCATCAGTACATCCATCAGGCCGATCCGGAAGGGCTCTCCGACGCCCGGACGATCGTGCGCCAGGCCCTGACCGACTGGAACATGGCCGAACTCGCGGACGACGCCGAGCTGGTGACCGGTGAACTCCTGGTGAATGTGCTACTGCACACGGAGGGTGGTGCGGTGCTGACCCTCGAGGTACTCCCGGAACCGGTGAGGCGGATCCGTCTGTCGGTCCAGGACCGCTCCAGCGCCTGGCCCCGGCGCCGGACACCCGGGGAGACCGCAACCTCGGGCCGGGGGCTGCTGCTGCTGGACGCCGTCACGACCCGGTGGGGAATCGAGCCCCGCGGCGAGGGCAAGGCGGTCTGGTGCGAGATCGGCCCGGCGGCGCCCGCCTCCGACCCGATGCCCGAGGACACCGAGGACGCCGAGGAGCCGGCGGACCCTCTCGGTGAAGGCGGCAAGGACCACCCCGGCCCCGTGGGCGGAAAGCGATGACCGGGCAGCGCTGAGGGGCGCGCCGGCTCGTCCCGCAGGACACGGCACGCCCCTCAGCCGGGACCCGGTCGCACTCGGCGCACCCGGTCCACCGGACTACGTCAGTGCTGCGCGGTGCGGCGCTTGCGCACGGACCACATGATGCCGCCGCCGGCCAGCAGCACGGCAACAGCCGCACCACCGATGATCGGCGTGGCGGATGACGAACCGGTCTCGGCCAGATCCGGCGAGCTGGGGCTCGGCGCGGCCACGGCGGGCGCGGACGACGAAGCGGTCTCGCTGGGAGTGTCCGTCGGCGTGGGAGTCGCCGTGGTGGGCGTCTCGGACGGCTTCGTCTCGGACGGCTTCGTCTCGGTCGGAGTCGGCTTGGGCTCCTGCGGCGTCTCCTCGCACACCGGAGCCTGCTTGGACTCGTCGCGCGAGTACTGCTCGCCGTCCCCGGCCTTGACGACCAGTCGTACCGTCAGCGCCTTGTCGTGCTCGGGCAGCGCGATGGTCTTGTCGAGCCCCTTGCCGAAGGCCTCCGTCGGCAGAAGGTCCTTGCCGTCGACGGTGACGGTCACCTGGTTGGTGACGCCCCCGTTGTACGCGGTCAGGTGCAGGCTCACTTCGGTACAGGTCACGTCCCAGGTGGGGGTGTGAGCTGCGGCCGGACCGGCGGTCAGAACCGCGCCGGTCAGGCCGACAACCGCGGCGGCGGCGAGAGTTCCCGCAGCACGCCACGATCTCCTGGGTATGGTCATGGATTCTTCCTCCGCAAATGTTTCATCGCCCGAATGGCGGTGGGGCGCACAGTACTGCTCCCTTCCCCCCTGTGTGCACCCGCCCCACGAACCATTCGACGTCACAACTAGCCGCACACCATCGCTGGTTGGGGCAACCCGGACACAGATGCCTGCGCCGCGCCACCTCTGCCGTGGCGCGAAGTGAACGCCCGACGCCGGACCGTGGCCATGGGGCCCGTCCGCCGCCACGTCCACCCCCGGGCCGTCAGAGCGGGCGGTGCATGATGTGCAGTCCCACGAACCCCTTCTTCGGGTGGTTGAATCCCTCCGGCAGGGTCCCCAGGATCTCGAACCCGAGCGAACGGTAGAGTCCGACCGCTGCTCCGTTGCCTTCCACGACCGCGTTGAACTGCATGGCGCGGAACCCGGCCGTGCGAGCCCAGTCGATCGTGTACTCGCAGAGCGCCCGTCCCACGCCCTGGCCGGCGTGCCGGGGGTCGACCATGTAGCTGGCGCTCGCGATGTGCGCGCCGTTGCCCATCTGGTTGTTGTTCATCTTCGCCGTGCCCAGGACGCTGCCGCCCTCGTCAACCGCGACCACCGTGCGGTTCGGGGGCTTCAAGAGCCACCAGTCGAGGGCGTCCGCCTCTCCGAGATCGAGAGGGTAGGTGAAGGTCTCGCCCGCGGCGACGATTTCGTGGAAGAAGGGCCAGATGGCGGGCCAGTCCTCAGCGGTGGCTTCCCTGATCAACATGGTGCAAAGAATGCCTGGTCCGGGTGTCGGTGGCGAGCGGTTTCCCCTTGCCGCCGCCCACTGCCCGGCGAGGGCGCCGGCTCCCCCGTGACCGTCGCAGGCGGAGCCGCGTCAGCAGGCCTGACACGCCGCTACCGCCACCGTCCGCACGGGCCTGGCCGCCGCTTCCTTGCGCGCCGTCTTGCTGAGCGTCCGGTGCGTCTCGTTCCCGCGCGCTCGGGGCATGCCCTCCCCGCAGGCCCGGATCCGACCGCTCAGTGACCCCCTCCCCCAGCTCGGGTTCGACCGAAATCGCTGGGTCGTCCGCCGACGCGGGCCACCGCCCCTCTCCCGGGCGCGGCGCCGGACGCAGCTCGCGTGCGCTGTCCAGCTCCATCCCGAGGGTGATACGACGCCAGAGGATCTCGTCCGGTTCATCGGCGAGCATCAGCTTCGCCATGGCCTCGCGTCCGGCAGGCGAGCCGCCCCGCCCGAAGACCGGCGCGGGCCGGACCCTGGCGAAGTAGGCGCGCTCGTACGGGTCGTCGACCACCTCGGCGAGCTGGACCGGGTCCAGCGCTTCCGCGACGACGGCCGCGCGGGCCCAGGGGTCCTCGGCAAGGGCAAGCAGAAGCTCGATCCGGCGCGAGCGCCAGTTGCGCGCCCTGCAGTCCATGCCCGCGTCCAGTCGGCTCCGCAGCCAGGGCGGGGCGTTACCCACCAGCAGCTCGGGGGATCGGCTGGCCAGTTGGCCCAGCTCATGGGCGAGATAGAGCCAGACCACCACTCGGTAACGGTTGAGGTAGAAGGCGACCGGCGTGACACAACCGGCGCGCGCCAGCCGGGCGAAGCGGACCGGGCTGACACCCAGCAGTCCGGCCCCTTCCGCGGTCCCCATCGTGCGGACCCGCTCCCGCAGAGTCTCGGGGAATCCGTCCTGCGACGTGAGCCGGGCGATCTCCTCCTGACGGACCCTGGCCCGTCCGCCCGACTCCTGTGATTCCATTCGGATGATGCCCAGGTGGACGGCGAGGGCGAATTCTCCGCGCCTCAGTTCCAGTTCCGCAGCGGCCCTGCTCGCGGTGACCATGTGAACGCCGTCGTCGCGCACCGTTTCGGTCATCGGCATGATGAATCTCCCCCGTGAGATACGGATACTCTCCGTGACCACGGTAGCCCGGGAACGGCCCCTGCCGTCCGGCCTGTGGATAACTCCAGGGCCGGCCGGCAGCGGCGAACGGGCCGTCAGATCCGGTTGACGTCCGCGCTCCCGTCCTGCCGCGCGGCCACTCCGAGATGTTCCCCGACCCTGTTGACCAGCAGCGTCATCTCGTACGCCACCTGACCCACATCGGCCTCGGCCTCGCTCAGCACACACAGGCAGCTGCCGTCTCCGGCGGCCGTCACGAAGAGCAACGCCTCGTCGAACTCCACCATCGTCTGCCGGGCCTTTCCGGCGCGGAAGTGCCGGCCGGATCCACGGGCGAGACTGTGCAGTCCGGACGAGACGGCGGCCAGGTGCTCCGCGTCCTCACGCGCGAGCCCCGTGCTCGCGCCCGTCACCAGGCCGTCGTTCGACAGCACCAGAGCGTGCCGTATGTGCTTCACCCGGCTGGTGAGATCGTCGAGCAGCCAGTCGAGTCCCCTGTCCAGCGCCATGCTGTTCCTCCCCGCTCATACGTTCCCCGTGCCCCACGTGTTGCAAGCCTTACGCACCGGTCACGTACGGGCAAGCGCCCCGCCGCGCGTCACCGGGGCGTGTTCCGGCCAAGTCGGTTCAGCCCACCGAGTCCAGGAGCCGCGCGGTGTGCATCCGGCCCGCGTACTCGACCATGCGGATCAGCACTTCCTTGCCTGAATCCCGGTCTCTCGCGTCACACAGCACCACGGGCGTTCCGGGATCGAGGTCGAGGGCGCGTGAGACGTCTTGCTCCCCGTACGACCGGGCACCCGCGAAGCAGTTGACCGCTACGACGAAGGGGATACGGCGGTGCTCGAAGTAGTCGACCGCGGGGAAGCAGTCCTCCAGCCGCCGGGTGTCCGCCAGGACGACCGCACCGAGGGCGCCTTGGGAGAGTTCGTCCCACAGGAACCAGAACCTGTCCTGGCCCGGAGTGCCGAACAGGTACAGCGAGAGCCCGGACCTGATGGTGATGCGTCCGAAGTCCATGGCGACGGTCGTGGTGGTCTTCTGGGCGACGCCGTCGGTGTCGTCGACCGACTGCCCGGCCTCGCTGAGGAGCTCTTCCGTACGCAGGGGCCTGATCTCGCTCACCGCGCCGACGAGTGTCGTCTTGCCGACGCCGAACCCGCCCGCGACCAGGATCTTCAGGGCCAGGGCGTCGTTCGGGGCGGCACCGCCGGACTCGTCCCGGGGGCTGTCAGCATGCTCGGTCGGCATCGATCACTTCTCTCACCAGTGAGCCTCAAGGCATCGAATGCGCAGGTCGGAGCCATCTTGAGGTCTCGGATTCAGTGCAGCATCGGCAGACGTACGGCGACAGCATGGCAAACCGGCACCTGCCCCGTGGGGCGCGATCACTTTTTTGAGGATGTGACTGTTCAGGGCCATCCGATGCCCGGAACCGCACGAATTCCGGTGCGATTGTCAGCCATCCGATTGCTTTTGGCCGATAACAACGCGCCGCCCCCTTCCGGTGGAACGGCAGTGACCGCACGGCTCCGGCGCCTGCCGTACGGCGGCGAGCGGGCCCGGGGAACAACGTGTCCGACGCCTACACTGATCGCCTCGGGTGCGAGGAGTCGGCCCACGCGGACGGGAGTGCAGAAGTGTCGACAGGTGCCGGCGGCGGTTTCGAGGATCCGCCCGCGGACGTACTGGCCCAGGCGGCTGCCGCCTTCGGTCTTCTGGCGACCCCGGCCCGGCTGCACATCGTCTGGGCGCTGGCCCAGGGCGAGAGCGACGTGACCGGTCTGGCGGAGCGGGTCGGCGGCACGCTCCCCTCGGTCAGCCAGCATCTGACGAAGCTGAAACTCGCCGGACTCGTCCGCTCACGGCGCGAGGGTCGCCGACAGGTCTACCTGGTCGATGATCCCGATGTCGTGACGGTGGTGCGGTTGATGGTCGGCCAGCTCGCCGAGCGGGCAGGATTCCAGGCCACGCAGCCCATGCGTCTCCGTGAACTCGGTACCTGAGAACGCTGCCGCCGCGGGGTCCGGACAGGCCGGTGAGCACTCGGCCGTGGTCGTGCCGACGCCCCGCCCGGCATCCGCAGTCGGCGGGCGGCGCGGCGTACGACTGTCCCCTCCGCGGACGGGCGTACGGCCGTCCCCTTCGCGGACTTCCCTCCAGGTGCTCCGCTCGCTGGACAGCGGGGCGGTCTGGCCCCGGCGGAACGCGACCGGCTGGGCGCGCCGGCCGGCGAACCGTGCAGCGGCGGCGGCGGGCCATTGCAGGCGGCGGCCCGGTACGGGCGGCGTCGGTGTGCTCCTGCCGCTCACCGCGCTCGGGCCCGTGCCGGGACGGGCGCCCTGCCGCCGCTCCATACCTGTTGCTCGCCGCCGTCCTCGCGTTGTACGCATACGGTCTCGGGCGGGCGCGCGACCGCTACGAACGGAACGGGAGGAACGCATGACGGTGAGTACCGGAAGCGCTGCCGCCGGATCAGCGGACGGCAGGTTGGCGCCGGTGCGCCGGGCCACTCTCGCCGATGTCGCGGCGCTGGTGCGCATGCGGGCAGTGATGCTCGCCGACATGGGGCTGGAGGTCGGGGACGACCGCGCTCCCTGGCGGGCGGACGCGGCACGATGGTTCACCGAGCGGATGCCGAGGAGCGACGAGTTCGCGGCGTTCGTCGTCGACGATGCGGAACTGGGCGTGGTGGCGTGCGCGGTAGGGGCGTGCGACGCGCACGCGCCGAGTCCGGTCAATCCGAGCGGGCTGCACGGCCACGTGTCCAACGTGTGCGCCGACCCCCGGAGGCGCAGGCTCGGTCATGCTCGTGCCTGCGTCGACGCGCTGCTCACCTGGTTCCGTCAGGAGACGTGTGTGACGGTGGTCAATCTGAACGCCACGGGGGACGGGGCCGGTCTGTACGCGTCGTTCGGGTTCGAACCGCCCCGGCACCCGTCGCTGCAGCTGCGGACGGCCCGGCCACGGGCCTGAGCCGTCCGCGGCCGCCTCAGCCGTAGGAGAGATCGCTGCACGGGTCGTCGGCGGCCGAGCGGGCCTCGTCGGCGACGGTGGACGGTACTGCGTCGGGTGTCGGTGACGCGGGAGCGGGCGACGGGTTCTCGGCGAAGTCGCCGCCCACGATCACCTGGATTCCGGGCTCGCCGGACTGCGAAGTCCGCGCGCCCCCAAAGAGCCTGGCGGTAGTCGCGGCCGCGTCCTTCAGGCCCGGGCCGTAGGTGACGACGGTGCGGGCCTGGTCCTGGGAGTTCGCGGTCGCCGTGCCGGTGACGGTGAACCCGTGCGTGCGCAGGAACTCGGCGGCCCGGGCCGCGAGGCCGGTCACCGTGGTGCCGTTGTAGACGGCCACGTCGATGCCCTGCCCGGAGACGGGACCGGTGGGAGAGGCTGTCGCGCCGGCGGCCGGCTTGGACTTCTTGGCTCCGGAGGTGCCCGCGGCGTCCTGTCCGTCGATCGTGCGGTCGGCCTTCAGCGTCGCCCACAGCGCGTCCGCCTCCGGTTCCACGAGGGCGACGCGCGCTCCCTCGTAGCGCCAGGGGACGGTCACGAACTTGGTGTTGCGCAGATCGATGTTCTTCATCGACATGGCGAAGGACA
Source organism: Streptomyces sp. NPDC005775 (assembly GCF_042871565.1). Taxonomy (NCBI): domain Bacteria; kingdom Bacillati; phylum Actinomycetota; class Actinomycetes; order Kitasatosporales; family Streptomycetaceae; genus Streptomyces; species Streptomyces sp. NPDC005775. The sequence continues at coordinate 110,617 of NZ_JBIAIU010000001.1, forward strand.
ACAGTTTGTCGGCCGATCCGAGCCCCGGGTCGACGGTCATCGCGTCGGTCGCCGCGTTGGCCAGCGGCAGCAGGGTGGTGGGGTTCAGACCACGGGACTTCACCTTCTTGACGAGTGAGCCGACGAACGCCTGTTGCCTCTTGATACGGCCTATGTCGGAACCGTCACCGATGCCGTGCCGCAGCCGCACGTAGTCGAGCGCGCGCTGTCCCGAAACCTCCTGGGGCCCCTTGGCGAAGACCTGTTCGCCGCGGGTGGGCCGCTTGGGGTCCAGGTCGCGCTGGTAGATCTCCTGCGGCAGGCACACGGACACTCCGCCGACAGCCGAGGTCAGTGCGGAGAAGCCGGCGAAGTCGATCACGACGGTGTGGTCGACGCGCAGGCCGGTGAGGTGTTCGACGGTGTTCTGCGTGCAGGCCGGGTTCCCCTCGGCGGTCTCCCCCACGGAGAAGGCTCCGTTGAACATGACGTGTTGCTGAGGGGGCATCCAGTCGCCACCGGGCTTCTTGCAGGCCGGTATGTCGACCAGCGAGTCACGGGGGATGGAGACGGCGACGGCGTGCTTGTGGTCGGCGTAGACGTGCAGCAGGAACGCGGTGTCGGACCGGCCGACCTCTCCCGTACCGCCGCCGAGTCCGCTGTTGTCACCCGACCGGGTGTCCGACCCGATGACGAGGACGTTCTGCCCCGCGGATGTGTCGGGGGGCCGGTCGCCGGAGATCCCGTCGGCACTGAACGTATCGATGTTGCCGGTGAGTTTGAGGTATCCCCAGCCGACTCCGGCGACCAGCAGGACGAGGAAGGACAGCCCGACCAGAGCCGTCCGGCGCAGACGCCCTCCCCTGGTGCCACCTGCTGCCCCCTTGTGACTGCCTGTCATCGACCACCCCGTTCGTCAGGCTTCCATGAAGGAGGACTGACACCCGCCCCACATGGTTGTACAGTTGCGCAATGTAGCAAGTGTTGGTATCCGTGTGGATCAACGACCCCGTCCATCGTCGGTCCGATCCCCTGTCCATAAACGCCGGCTGGAAACATTGACCGGAAGACACCGCAGGAAACGGCGTGCCGAACATGCCGCGCAACGGCCCCGAACCCTGGCACCTGTTGATCGTGGCGATTGTCGTGGTGGTGTTGTTCGGCTCGAAGAAGCTGCCGGACACCGCCCGCGCCCTGGGCAAATCCATGCGGATCCTGAAGAGTGAGACCAGGGCCGTGAAGGAGGCGGCACCCGCGCGGAGAACCGTCGGTGACTCGACCACGCCACCACTTCGTGACCCGCGCACCAGGGAACCATAGGGGAAGGGCCGCCGTCCTCTTCGGTGGCGGCCGAAGGAACACTGATCAACGGATCACCGGATCATTGGAGGAAGTTCATGGGTGTGACCCTGGCCAAGGGCGGCAACGTCTCCCTGTCGAAGGAGGCGCCCGGCCTGACCGCGGTGACGGTGGGCCTGGGCTGGGACGTGCGGACGACGACGGGCGCCGATCACGACCTCGACGCCAGCGCGCTGCTGTGCTCGGACGCCGGCAAGGTCCTCTCGGACCAGCACTTCGTCTTCTACAACAACCTCAACAGCCCGGACGGTTCCGTCCAGCACACCGGTGACAACCTGACCGGCGAGGGGGAGGGCGACGACGAGTCCATCAACGTGGATCTCGCGGACGTCCCCGCCAACGTCGCGAAGATCGTCTTCCCGGTCTCCATCCATGACGCGCAGAGCCGGGGGCAGAGTTTCGGCCAGGTGCGCAACGCGTTCATCCGCGTGGTGAACCGGGCCAACGGGGTGGAGCTCGCCCGTTACGACCTGAGCGAGGACGCCTCGACGGAGACCGCGATGGTGTTCGGTGAGCTCTACCGCAACGGTGCGGAGTGGAAGTTCCGCGCGGTGGGCCAGGGTTACGCCTCCGGGCTGGCCGGAATCGCATCGGACTACGGCGTCAACGTCTGACCGTCGGACACGGCATACCGCAGCATCCCGGGCCCCGGCCCCGCCCCGGACATCCGGAGTCGGGGCCGGGGCCCGGCCGCATCACCCGCTCGCGCCGCCTCGGTCTTCCGGGCCGGCGATCCGGCTGATCCTGCTCGGCCACCAGGCCTTGGGGCCGATGTCCACGACCAGGGCCGGGGCCAGGAGGGAACGCACCACCAGGGTGTCCAGCAGGACCCCGAAGGCCACGATGAAGGCGATCTGGGCGAGGAACGCCAGCGGGATGACGATGAGCGCCGCGAACGTGGCGGCCAGCACCACCCCGGCCGACGTGATGACCCCGCCCGTACTGACGAGCCCCCGCAGCACTCCCTGCCGCGCCCCGTGCTCCAGTGCCTCCTCCCGTACCCGTGACATCAGGAAGATGTTGTAGTCGACGCCGAGGGCCACCAGGAAGACGAATCCGTACAGCGGCACCGACGCGTCCGTGCCGCTGAACCCCAGGATGTGCTTGAAGACGAGCGACGAAACCCCGAGGGTCGCGAGGAAGTTGAGGCCCACCGTGGCCACCAGCAGGACGGGCACCAGTACCGACCTCAGCAGCCCCATCAGGATCAGCAGGATGATCACGAGCACCACCGGCACGATGATGCCGCGGTCGCGCTCGGCGGTCTGCTGGGTGTCGTACTGCTGCGCCGTGTAGCCGCCGACGAGCGCATCGGCTCCCGCGACGCCGTGCACGGCGGTCCGCAGGCGCTGGACCGTCGCCTTGGCCGCGTCGCTGTCGGCCGCGTCGTCCAGCGTCGCGTCGATGCGTACCCGGCCGTCGACCACGAGGGGCGGTCCCCCGCCCGGACTGCCGGACGCGGTGACGGGTGCCGCGGCGGCGACGCCGGGGGTCCCCGCCGCCGCGACGGTCACCTCGTCGGCGCGGTCGGCCGCCGCGACGATCACCGCGGGATTGCCGGAACCTCCGGGGAAGTGCTTGCCCAGGGTGGCCTGGGCCGAGACGGACGGGGCGTCGTTCACGAAGATCTCGTCCAGGGGCACGCCCTGCGACTTGAGCGTGGGCGCGAACGCGGCGCAGGCGACGAGGACCAGCGTGGTCGAGAGCCACACCTTGCGCGGGGACCGGTCGACGCGGCCGGCGACCCGGCGCCAGATGCCGTGGCCTCCCGACTCCGCGTCCGCCGGACGCGGCCTGGCCGGCCAGTAGGCGGCCCGGCCGCACAGGACCAGCACCGCGGGCAGGAAGGTCAGCGTGCTCAGCACCGCGCAGACGATGCCGATCGCTCCCACGGGCCCGAGTGCCCGGTTGTTCGTCAGATCGCTGAGCAGCAGCGCGAGGAGGCCCAGCGCGACGGTGGCCGCGCTCGCGGTGATCGCTCCGAAGGAGCGCCGGAGCGCGGCGAGGGCCGCTGCCGTCCGGTCCTCGTGCCGGGCGAGTTCCTCCCGGAACCGGGCGGTGAGGAGCAGGGCGTAGTCGGTGGCCGCTCCGATCACCAGGATGGACAGGATGCCCTGGACCTGCCCGTCCACGCGGACGACATCATGGTCCGCGAGGACGTACACGACGGCGCAGGCGAGGCCCAGGGCGAGGACGGCGCTCAAGATGATCAGGAACGGCAGCAGCACACTGCGGTAGACCAGCAGGAGAATCACCAGCACTGCGGCCAGTGCCACGCCCAGGAGCAGTCCGTCGATGCCCGCGAACGCGTCCTTGAGGTCGGCCTGACTGGCCGCGGGACCGGCGATTTCCGCCTTCGTGCCCGGCACGGAGCCGGCTGCGGTGCGCACGTGGTCGAGGGTGTCCGGCAGCGCGTCGCCCAGGTCCGAGCGCAGTTGTACGACGCCGGAGAGCGCCTCACCGTCCTTGGAGGGCCGCACGCCCGACGGCGAGCCGACGACGCCGGGCTGACCGGCGAGGGAGGCGAGTGCGCGCGTGGCCTTCTCCTGCGTGCCGGCCGGGAGCACGCCGGCCCGTCCGGTCCACACGACGATCGCGGGTACGGTCCCGGACTTCTGGAACGCCTTCTGCGCCTCGGAGACCTTGGTCGATTCGGCGCTGCGCGGCAGGAAGGCGGCCTGGTCGTTCGTGGCCACCTCGCCGAGCTTTCCGGCGTAGGGACCGAGCGTTCCTCCGATGCCGAGCCAGACGACGAGCAGGGCTACGGGCACCAGCCATCGGACGATGCGGTGCCGCGGTGCGGGCTTCATTGCTTCCCCAGGGGTCGATGCACGACAGATATCTCTCAGCTGTTGATTATCTCAACCAGTGAGAGATATTACTCTGGGGGTATGCGCACAGCAGACGGAGGCCCGGACAGAGGCACGAGCGACGGCCCCACCGGGCTCCAGTCGTTCGCGGTACACCTGCGCCGGATGACGAGCGAGTTCAATCGCCTCACCCATGAGTTTGCCCAGGACCAGGGGCTGCATCCGACGGATGTGCAGGCACTCATCGCCATTCTCGACGCCGATCACCGTGGCGACGGCTCGGCCATGACCCCGGGGAGACTGCGCGAGCAGCTCGACCTCACCTCGGGTGCGGTGACGGCGTGTCTGGACCGGCTGGAGCGCGCGGGTCACATTCGCCGCGTCCGGGACGGCGGCGACCGGCGGGTGGTGCGTCTGCATTACGCCGCCGCCGCGAAACTGGTCGCCCGCGACTTCTTCAGACCGCTGGCGGCCGCCACCGACGCGGCCCGCGGGCAGTTCGACCAGGACGAACTCCACGTCGTCATCCGCTTCCTGGACGCCATGAACGACGAGCTCACGCAGCTGAAGGGCAGCACGGGGCAACCGTAGCGGGGGTCGGCGGCCCTCACAGTGCGCGCAAGCCGTTGATCACCTCGCGGAGGATGCGTTCATCGGGCAGCTGGGCGGGCGGCACCGGGCGACTGACCGTCACATAGCCCGCTTCCAGCAGGTCGCCGAGCAGCACCCGCACCACACCGACCGGCAGGTCGGCGTCCGCGGAGAGCTCGGCCACCGACTGCGTCTCGGTCCGGCACAGCGTCAGCAGGGTGCGGTGCTCCGGCCCGAGCACCGCGTCCTCGGCGCTCCCGGTCACGGTGTCGTCGAAGGTCACGAGCGCGATCAGGTCGAAACGCGTGCCGCCGGGGCCCGGTTCGGTCCGGCCACCGGTCATGGCGTACGGACGGACGAGCGGGCCCGCGTCGGCGTCGTACCACTGGCTGCCCGGCAGCTCGTACGGGTCCGGGGCCTCCGGGCCCCGGTCGGTCCTGGACACTGCTCCCCGCCCCCTCAGCCGGCTGCCGACGGGTGCTCGGCGAAGCGCGCCGGGGTACGCAGGTGCTCACCGACGCGTTTGACGAGGCGGGCCATCTCGTAGGCGACCAGGCCGATGTCGGCGAACGCCGTGCTCAGCACGGCGAGGCACGATCCCTCCCCCGCGGCGGCGACGAACAGGAACCCGTCGTCCATCTCGACCATCGTCTGACGCACGTCTCCTGCCCGGAAGTGCCGTCCCGCGCCCTTGGCGAGGCTATGGAATCCGGAGGCCACCGCTGCCAGGTGTTCGGCGTCCTCGCGGCTCAGCGCGCTGGACGCGCCGACCGCGAGCCCGTCGCCGGAGAGCACCACCGCGTGGCGGACCTCGCCGACGCGGGTCACCAGATCGTCCAGCAGCCAGTCGAGTTCACCGGATCGGCGGGGCACCCCGGTCCTCTCGTTCGCGATCATGCGGGGTCTCCTTCGCTGAGCGGGCGGGGTTCGGTGAGGCCTGGGGCTGCCGCCGGGACTCCCGGGGCGGCGCCGCCGCCTCGGACCCAGCCGGCCCGGTAGGCGGTCATGCGGTCCCTGGACTGTTCCGGGGTTCGGTGCGTGGCGGCGTCCTCGGCCGTTCCGGCGGCAGGCGGCGGCTCGGGCCGCGGTTCCTCACGCAGCTGGGGTACGAGACTGGCTTGCCGCACCCTGCGGGGCAGGGCCTCGTCGTCGTCCTCCCCTGCCGGTGGCCCGGGCGCCGGCCCGGTCCCGTCGGTGCCCTCCGTCCGGCGGGGGCGCAGCGAGGTCACCTGGGCCGCGGGGCCCGTGCGGGACTCCAGTGCCGGAACAGCGACCGGTGCGGGGAAGGCCGTGGTCCGGGGCCGTACGGCGCGGGGCCCCGGCCCGAACGAGGTGTGTTCGTGATCGTCCCGGCGCTCGACGGAGGCCTTGCGCGGCGCCGCCTCCTCCTCGGCCGGCGGCAGTGCGGTCTGCAGCAGCGCCGTCGGCAGCAGGACGACGGCCGTGGTGCCGCCGTACGGGGAGGTGCGCAGCTGGACCTTGATCCGGTGCCGGACGGCGAGCCGGCTGACGACGAACAGGCCGAGCCGGTCGCTGTCGAACAGGTCGAGGGCCTCGGCCTGCTCGATGCGGCGGTTGGCCTCGCCGAGGAGTTCGGCGCCCATGCCGAGGCCGCGGTCCTCGATCTCCAGGGCGTAGCCGTTGCCCACGGGTTCACCGGTGATGCGTACCTTGGTGTGCGGGGGCGAGAACTGCGCGGCGTTCTCGATCAGTTCGGCGAGCAGGTGGGTGAGGTCGGCGACAGCCGTGCCCTTCACGGCGGCGTCGGGCAGCCGGCTGACCTCCACCCGGGCGTAGTCCTCGATCTCCGAGACTGCGGCGCGCACGACGTTGGTCAGCGACACGGGCATGCGCCAGGCCCGGCCGGGCGCGGCGCCGGAGAGGATGATCAGGCTCTCGGCGTGCCGGCGCATCCGGGTCGTGAGGTGGTCGAGGCGGAAGAGGTCGCTCAGCTCGTCGGGGTCGTCGGCCCGGCGCTCCATGCTGTCCAGGAGGTTGAGCTGGCGGTGGACCAGCACCTGGCTGCGCCGGGCGAGGTTGACGAAGACGCCGGAGATCCCGTCCGCGAGCTCGGCCCGCTCGACGGCGGCGCTGAGGGCGGCGCGGTGGACGGTGCCGAGGGCCTCGCCGACCTGGCCGATCTCGTCCTGGGAGGCGAGGCCCGGCGGGGCCTCTGCCCGGATGTCCAGCTCTTCGCCCGCCCGCAGCCGTTGCATGGCCAGGGGCAGTTTGCGCCGGGCGATCTCCAGGGCGCTGTTGCGGAGGCTGACCAGCTCGACGACGAGCGCGCGCCCGATGCGTACGGAGATCACGAGGGAGGCCGCGACGGCGACGCAGCCGAAGAGCACGGCGGCGCCGGACGGGCTGAGCAGGCCTTGGGCGAGAGGGTCCACGCGGTCGGCGGCGCGTTCTCCGGCGCCCGTGCCGATCCTGTGCAGTTCGCCGCGGACGTCGTCGGCCGCGCGCTGCCAGTCTGCGGCGGGCACGCCCCGGGCGGCGTCGCGGCCGGGCGACGCCGTGAGCACCTTGTCCTCGGCCGCCTGGATGGAGCGGTAGGCGGGCAGTGCGGTGAACTCCCGCCAGGCGGCGCGTTCGGTGGCGGGCAGGTCGACGCCGGCGGTCTCGGTGAGGCTGCGCCGGGTGTCGACCGCGCCGGTGAAGAGCCGCAGCGGTCGGTCCCGCAGGGTGCCGACGCGTGCGGCGGTGGCCAGCAGGGCGTCCTCGCGGGCCAGCATCTCGTCGGCGCGGGCGAGTTCGAGCAGGACGCGGGCGTCGGAGCCGAGGGCGTCGTCCTGGATGCCGGTGAGGGCTCCGGAGACGGCGAAGGCGGCGCTGATCGTCGAGGTGTAGCGGTCGTACACCGCTCCCTCACCGCCGGCGCTCATGGCCCTTCCCTCGTCCCCCCGCAGCTCCTGGGCGAGGCCGAGGAAGCGGTCGAGCCGGCCGGCCAATCCCCCGGGCAGGTTGCCGATGTCGGCGATGGTGTGACCGTCGTCCAGCCGCAGGGTGTCGAGGGCGGTGTCGGTGCGCACGGCGTGCTGCTCCAGGGCGGAGGCGTGTGCGCTGCTGGGGTCGGCTGCCTGGAGCATGGCGGCCTTGCGTTCGCCCTGAAGGGCGGAGACCGCCGCGGCGACCGGCGCCCGCACCTCTTCGTCGACGCGCTGCAGCTGACGCAGCCGGCCCACGTCCTGGGCGGTGGACACGGTGGCGAAGCCCCAGAGGGCGAGCAGGGAGACGACGGGCAGCATCAGCAGCGAGATGATCTTCGCGCGCACGGTCCTGGGGCGCAGCGTCCAGCGCCCACGAGGTGCGGGTATGCCGTGTGCGGGCAGCGGGCCGTCGTGCTCGGCGCTCTCGTCGGCCGGCGGTCCGGCGTGCGCGCGGCGGCCTCGGGCCGGCGGCGCCGACGGGGTGGCGGGCCGGGCGTCGGAGGCACCGGGGTCCGGGGTCGTGCGGGGTGGGCGCATGGCCTCCTCGTTCCGGGTCGGGGCTGAGTGGGTGGTGGGGCGGGCCGGGCCGGCCGCTCGTCAACGGGTGCCGACGGGCGCACCGCTGCCGACGGGTGGTGTGCCGGAGCCGTGGGCGGTACGCGGCCGGAGGTCCGGGCCGCGTACCGCCGCTCCCGCCGCGGGCGCGCCGGCCGGGGACTGCGCATGCTCGGCATGGGCGTACGCGGCACGCTCCGGCGCGGTCGGGGAGAGGGCCACGAAGGCCGAGGTGAGGAAGAGGTAGGAACCGAGTCCGACGGCGAGCGGGAAGATGAACTGCATCGCGGTGGCCCCGGGGAGTGCGGTTCCCGAGGGCTTCACCTGCACGGTCACAGCCAGCATCCCGGTGTAGTGCATGCTGCTGACCGCCGCTCCCATGACGAGGGAGGCGAGAGCGACGGCACGGGTCGACCTGATGTTGAGCGCGGCCCAGAGAGCGGCCGTCGCGGCGATGACGGCGATGACAACGGAGAGGACGACCCTCAGCGGGTCGTAGTGGATGGTGCCGTGCAGACGGAGTGCCGCCATGCCGAGGTAGTGCATGCTGGCGACGCCTAGGCCGGTCGCGAACCCGCCGAGCAGCAGTGCCCTGGTCCGGTCGCGGCTGTATCCGACGGCGAAGACGCCGCCACCGACGACCACCATGGCGCCGAGCAGACTGAGGAAGGTCAGCGGCACGTTGTAGCGGATGTCGGTCCCGTAGACGCCGAAGCCGAGCATCGCGACGAAGTGCATGGTCCAGATGCCCGAGCCGATGGCCGAAGCGGCCGTGATCAGCCAGTTGCGGCGCGAGCGCCCGGTCGTGTCGAGCGCGCGCACGGTGCAGCTGAGGCCGAGCGCGGCGCCGATGCAGGCCATCGCGTACGACAGCAGAGGTGTCAGCCAGCCGAAGGTGGCGTGGTCCAGGTGTCCCATGACTCGGGGACGCTAGTCGCACCGGGGGGCGCGCCTGGGGCGCATTCGAAAGCTGCCGAAATATGACAGAGAGATGTTCCCGAACGATCGGAGCGTGGTCGAACATGCGCATCGATTCACGGCGTTCCGTACGGACGGTGGCTGCGCGATCATGTCCGTATGGCCGATGACCACACACACGTCCAGGAGTTCTTCTCCGCTCGCGCAGCGGACTGGGACACGCGCTTTCCCGATGACGGCCCCGCCTTCGCCACCGCGGTCGCCGCACTGGGGCTCCGTCCCGGTGCTGCCGTTCTGGACGCGGGATGCGGCACGGGACGGGCGATGCCGGCGCTGCGGGCGGCGGTCGGACCCGGGGGTACTGTGCTGGGCGCCGATCTCACCGCCGCCATGCTGGAGTCGGCGGCACGCGCGGGGCGCGGCGGCAGCGGGCTGCTGATCCAGGCCGACGCCGCCCGGCTCCCGCTGCGGTCCGGGGTCCTGGACGCGGTCTTCGCGGCCGGGCTGATCTCGCATCTGTCCCGGCCGGGGCCCGATCTGTCCGAACTGGCCCGGGTGGTGCTGCCGGGCGGGCTACTGGCGCTGTTCCACCCCATCGGACGGGCGGCGCTGGCCGCACGGCACGGCCGGCAGCTCACGGACCGTGATCTGCGGGCCGAGCAGAACCTCCGCCCGCTGCTGGCCCGTTCGGGCTGGCGTCTGGCTTCGTACGTCGACGAGGAGAGCCGGTTCCTCGCGCTGGCCGAACGGACCGGGTGACGGGGCGGCCCCCCGTCCAGGTCGAGTGTCCCCGCGTACGTGCGGGGGCAAGACGGTGAGTACGTACGCGTCAACGAGAGGCGGTCGCCATGACCAGCATGTTCGGCATACTGCGCAGAGCCGTGACCCCGGGGCGCAAGGACGGACCCTCCGCGCCGGCGCCGGTGCGCCGGCAGCACAACCTCTTCGAGGCGGCGGCCACGTTCGTCGCCGCATCGGTGGACGACGACCAGGACCGTATGGACGAGGCGAGCGGCTGGGTGTCCCCGGAGGCGCTCTCGTTCGGCGTCGGCGAACTGGCCTGCCGGGCCGTCATCGCACTCGCCCGTGAGCGCGACGCGTCTCCGGAGACGGTGGCCCGAGAGCTGCTCGGCCTGGCCGACGGCTGAGAGGGATCGTCCGGTTCGTCACCGAAGCCCGCATCCTGCCTCGTCAGGGCCTCGACGAGCGGGTTACCCACTGGTTAAGGTGCGCCGACGACAACCACGACGGAAGAGGAGGGTGCAGTGGCCGGGACGGACAACACAGTCGCCGACGACGACGCACTGTACGTGCTGACCGCGGTCCTGCTGACCCCCGCACAGTTTCCGAGCGTCCTCGGCGACGACTACCCGGCAGCCTGTGCGGCCCTGAATCTGGAGCCGTACGCCGAGGGGTACGGACTGGTACTGGGGCAGGACAGTGACGGGGCCCGGTGGACCGTGGTCGTCGACGACGTGTCCCTGGTGGCCGTGGCGATAGCGTCCTGGGACTGCGGAATGGAGTACGACCTGTCGCCGGACGACAACTCGGTGGTCTGCGCGCTCCCCGGCTGGCCGCTGGCCGTGGCCGTCGCCGCTCCCGGGGTGAGCGCTCCGCACGACCCGGCGCCGGACCCGGAGGCGGGCGGGGACGACCTGCCACCGCTCTCCCCGCCGGACACCGACGTTTGGGGGCCCGCCCAGCGCCGCATGGGAGCCGACGCGATCGCGCTCCAGTGGGCGGTCTGGCGGGAGCAGATCGACGACGACACGGCTTTCGCCCCGGCGGCTGGCGGGGACGCGGACGCGGCGGGTGGCGGGGGCGCGGACGCGGCTGCCGCCATGGAAGGTACGGATGCGGGCTCGGACAAGGAGACGGACGACGCCTCGGCGGACAGCCCTCCCCCGTCCGTGACGCACCCCGGTGTACGGCGGGCTCTGGCCGAGGCACACGCCTACGTCGGCGCCCCCCCGCCCCCCGGCCGCGTCCGCTCCTCCTTCGCCCCCGGTGACGCCCGGATGATCCGGGCCGACGGCCCCGGCTGGTCCATGGTCGCCAGGACCGACGACATCGCCTTCCTGCTGCTGGACGAGATGCCGGGGGAAATCCTGACCGTGGGGCGCGGGACCGAGCTCCCCAAGTTGCTCAAGGCCCTGGACGCGATGGCCGTACGACCGTCCTGACCTCACCGGGCGGCCGGAACACCCCACACGAAAGCCCCGCCATCTCTGGATTCCGGGGCTTTCGTGTGCGCGTCAGGGTGTCAGACGCGTTCCAGCGGCCGGTGGGGCTCGACAGGGAGCTCGACCTTGATCCGGTCGCCGGGCCGGACCACGCCGCCCACGGCCACCACGCTCATGATCCCGGCCTTGCGGACGATGTTGCCGGCCTCGTCCCGGCCTACGACCCGCTTGAGCAGCCCGTCCTGGAAGTTGTCGATCTGAAGGCACGGATTGCGCAGCCCCGTGACTTCGACGACGGCCTCGTCCCCGAGGTGCAGCAGGGTGCCGACGGGAAGTGCCAGCAGATCGACGCCACGGGTGGTGACGTTCTCCCCGAGGTCACCGGGGGCGACCTCGAAGCCGGCCTCGCGCAGTTCGTCGAACAGCTCTGCGTGCATGAGGTGGACCTGCCGCAGATTCGGCTGGGTGGGATCCTGGGCGACCCTTGAGCGGTGCTTCACCGTCACCCCCGCGTGGACGTCACCCTCCACGCCCAGGCCGGTCAGCAGCGTCACACCGTCCCGGTTCGGCTTGGTGAAGCTGTACGCCTCATTGCTGCTCACGGCGGTGACTGTCCCACTCACGGAGCGATCTCCTTTCAGCGGCCTATTTCCTTACGGGTGATCCTACGGAGCCTGCGCCGCTGGCTCGGGTCCAAGGCCAGATACGCGATCGCGGGAACTCCGATGAGCACCAGCAGGGACAGCCAGAAGCCGATGAACGGCATCAGGACGACCGCGACGACAACTCCCCCGATGGCGATCTTTGCGCTGTTCGACATCGTCCACGCCTCCTTCGCGGCCCGTGGCCGCTCCTGCTGTGAGAACGCCTGTGGGTCCCCATCGGTTCCAGCCGCTGCGGACTTCTGCCCGCCGGGTCACCTCAGAGGGGCGCCGACCTCGTGCATGTGCTCCAGCGCCTGCCGGTAGGACTCGACGAGTCCGGTCTCGGCGTACGGCATGCCGAGCGCCTCGCAATGGGCCTTGACCAGGGGCTGGGCCAGCCGCAGATGCGGACGCGGCATGCTCGGGAAGAGGTGGTGCTCGATCTGGTAGTTGAGTCCGCCGAGGAACCAGTCGGTGAGGGCGGCTCCCCGCACGTTGCGCGAGGTGAGCACCTGCCGCTGCAGGTGTCCCCAACGGTCCCCGTCGGGGTCGGGCATCTCCATGCCCTTGTGGTTCGGGGCGAAGGCCATGCCGAGGTGGAGACCGAAGAGCGCATGGTGCACGAGCGCGAAGACGACGGCCTTCCCGGGAGACATGACGGTGAGCAGCAGCGTGGCGTAGAGGCCGAGGTGCGCCACCAGGAGCGCGGCCGACAGGGCACGCTCCCGGACGGGCTGCTGCCGCAGGTACTGGAAGCCCGAGATCTTCAGGGCGATGCCTTCGAGGAGCAGCATCGGGAAGAACAGGCGGGCCTGGTTGCGGGTGAGCCAGCGGGCGAAGCCCTCGCGCTGCGCCGCCTGCTTCTGCGTCCAGACGAGCGCGCCGACGCCGACGTCAGGGTCCTTGTCGATGTGGTTGGGGTTGGCGTGGTGACGTACGTGCTTGTCGTTCCACCATGCTTCGTTCATGCCGAGCAGGAGGTTGGCGTGGACGAACCCGATGGTCCGGCTCACCCGCCGGTCGCCGGTTATCTGGGCGTGGCCGGCGTCGTGACCGACGAAGGCCGTGCGCGACCAGACGATGGCCAGGGGCAGTGTCAGCAGCAGGCTCCACCAGGTGTTTCCGAGGAGCACCACCGCGGTCAGTACCGCACCCAGTGCGAGCAGATTGGCAGCGATGCCTGCCGCGTACCAGCCGGTGCGACGTTCGAGGAGCCCCTGCCCCTTGACGGCCCGCAGCAGTGGCGCGAAGTCACTTCCTGTACTTCCGGCACTCGTGTCACCGTCGCGAGTTCGTTCCGCGACGGTGGTTGCGGCCTGAGGCATGATGTCTCCGGTCTTATAGGTGCGCTGACCTGATGAAACGTACGGGTCGCAGATGTATAGCAGCCATGGAGGCACCACCCGGATTCTCCTGGTGCCAGCCCCCTCATTGCGATGGGGGGCTGGCTACACCTGGCAGACATTCGGGGCATTTGTGAGTGACATGAATCACGTGCCGGACCCTGCCCCCCGCGATGGCGATGGAGTACCCTCGGCGACCTCGGCCCACTAGTCAAACTTGAGGACTCTGACATCGCTGTGCACCGCCTCCCCGCAGCAACGCTCTCCGAGATCTCCGCACTCGCCGGCTGTTCCGTGGTCTTCCTGCCCGCGGATCCCGCGCGGACCGGACGGATCGCCTTCTGGTATCCGGACGGCAGCAGTCCGCCCGAGGCCCCCGGGACGGTCGAGGAACTCACCGTCACCGGCACCGATGCCCTGCCGTACGCGGTGCCGGCACGGATGCTTCCCGTGCGGGACGCGCTCCCGGTCCTCACACGTGCCCGGGCCGCGGCACACGCCTCCTCGGCAGTGGCGTTCTGGGGGGCGGCGGGGCTGCTGGCCCTGCAGTTCGCCGCCCGGGGGCTGTTGCTGTCGGGGCTGAGCGCCACGGATCACGACGCGTGGCGGGCCGGCCCGCTGACGGCGGACGACCGGACACGGATCCGTACTCTGGCCGCCTCCATGCCGCCGACCGCCCACGCGGTACCGGCGGACGCGTTGGCCCAGCCCTTGCTGCTGCCCGAACCGGAGTGGCTGGTACGGGAGTTCCTGGACGCGGTCGCGGACGGCCTGCCGCGCACACCGGGTGCCGCGTTCGCCGCGGGCGGTCCGGCGTTCGCCGCCGACGCGCCGCGGCACCTGCCCGGTCAGCGAGCCTGGGTGAGCGACGTCGCGGCGGGACACGACGCGGGCGTCCGGCTCTCGCTGCGCGTCGAGGTGTCGGGCCTCGACCGGGACGGTGAGACGGTTCCCGGCCGGTCCGCCGGCCCCTCCTTCCGGGTCGTTCCGCAGGTCCACGGCGTGAGCGACCCGACGCTGGTCGCCGACGCCGCCGAGGTCTGGGGCGGCTCGGGACCGGCCGCCGCGGCCTTCGGACCGAGGGCCCGGATGGACACCCTTCTGATGCTGCGCCGCGCCGCCCGCGCCTGGCCACCCCTGACGCCCCTGCTGTCCGCGGCCGTCCCGGACGCCGTGGAGCCGGCCGACGAGGAGATCGCCGACCTGCTGGGCCCCGCCTCACGAGCCCTCGCCGCCAACGGTGTTCAGGTGCACTGGCCCCGGGAGCTGGCGCGCGAGCTGACGGCACGCGCGGTGATCGGCCCCACGGACGACGCGGACGACGCGGACGAGGGCAGCGGGCCGGGGGGACGGCGGGGATCCGCCCGACACACCTCGGACACCGCGCCGCTGCCGGCCAGCGACTCCCTGCTGACCTTCAACTGGTGGTTCGCCCTCGGTGACCAGAAGCTCAGCCGCGCCGAGATCGACCGGCTCGCCGAGGCGGGACGGCCGTTGGTCAGGCTGCGCGACCAGTGGGTGCTGATCGACCCCGAACAGGCGCGCCGCGCCCGGGAGACGCAGGACCGCAAGGTCACTCCCATCGACGCGCTGGGCGCCGTACTGACGGGTTCCACCGAGGTCGACGGCCACCGCGTCGACGTCCGGGCGACCGGCTGGCTGGAGCGCCTGCGGCAGCGGGTCGCGGATCCGGAGTCCCGGTCGGGCGACGAACCGGCGGTCGGCCAGCCGGAGGCGCTCGCCGCGACGTTGCGGGACTACCAGCTCCGCGGCCTCAACTGGCTGCACACGATGACCTCGCTCGGGCTCGGCGGCTGTCTCGCCGACGACATGGGGCTCGGCAAGACCATCACGCTGATCGCCCTGCATCTGCACCGCCGGACGCTGGAAGGGGCCGCCGGGCCCACGCTGGTGGTCTGCCCGACCTCGCTGATGGGCAATTGGCAGCGGGAGATCGAGAAGTTCGCCCCCGGCACCCCCGTCCGCCGCTTCCACGGCGCGTCGCGCAGCCTGGAGGGCCTGGCGGACGGTGAGTTCGTCCTGACCACGTACGGCACGATGCGGCTCGACGCGCCCCGGCTCGCGGCCGCGCGGTGGGGCATGGTCGTCGCCGACGAGGCGCAGCACGTGAAGAACCCCTACTCGGCGACGGCCAGGCAGCTGCGCACGATCGGCGCACAGGCGCGGGTCGCCCTCACCGGCACCCCCGTGGAGAACAACCTCTCCGAGCTGTGGGCCATCCTCGACTGGACGACTCCCGGCCTGCTGGGCCGGCTCGGCACCTTCCGCACCCGGTACGCGCGTGCGGTGGAGGGCGGCAGCGACCCGGCGGCGGCGGAGCGCCTCGGCGCCCTGGTACGGCCGTTCCTGCTGCGCCGGCGCAAGTCCGATCCGGGCATCGCGCCGGAGCTGCCGCCGAAGACGGAGACGGACCGTGCGGTGTCGCTGACGGCCGAACAGGCGGGACTGTACGAGGCGGTGGTACGGGAAACGCTGGCCGCGATCTCCGAGGCCGACGGGATGGCCCGGCGTGGCCTGGTGGTGAAACTGCTCACCGCGCTCAAGCAGATCTGCAACCATCCCGCGCAGTACCTCAAGGAGGAGGAGCCGCAGGTCGCGGACCGTTCGGGCAAGGTGGAGCTGCTCGACGAGCTGCTGGACACCATCCTCGCGGAGGGCGCGGGCGTCCTCGTGTTCACCCAGTACGTGCAGATGGCCCGGCTGCTTGAGCGGCATCTGGCGGCGCGCGGGATCGGCACCCAGTTCCTGCACGGCGGGACGCCGGTGGCCCAGCGGGAGGCTATGGTCAGCCGGTTCCAGTCGGGCGGGGCGCCGGTCTTCCTGCTGTCGCTCAAGGCCGCGGGGACGGGGCTCAATCTGACCCGCGCGGGCCATGTGGTGCACTTCGACCGCTGGTGGAACCCGGCCGTGGAGGCGCAGGCCACGGACCGTGCGTACCGCATCGGGCAGACCCAGCCGGTGCAGGTCCACCGGCTGATCGCCGAGGGCACGATCGAGGACCGGATCGCGGAGATGCTGGCCCGCAAACAGGGTCTCGCGGACGCGGTGCTCGGTTCCGGCGAGAGCGCCCTGACCGAGCTCAGCGACGCGGAACTGGCCGATCTGGTGGAGCTGCGAGGGGGCGCGCGATGAGCGACGGATACGAGTCGGACGCGTTCGGCGACCGGTACGACGGGGACGGGCAGGACGACACCGCGCCGGGGCAGGAACGTACCTTCGCCGCACTGCCCGCGGCGCAGGGCCGCGGCTTCGCGGACTCCTGGTGGGGCCGGGCGTGGCTGAAGGCGCTCGAGGACACCGCGCTGGACGGACAACAGCTCAAGAAGGGACGCCGGTTCGCCCGCGAGGGCCGGGTCGGCGCGGTGTCCGTGCGGCCGGGCCGGATCACCGCGGTGGTCCGCGACCGGGACGAGAGCGGCTTCCGCAGCGACGTACTGCTCCAGGAGCTGACCGAGGAGGAGTGGGACCGCTTCCTGGACATGGCCGTGGACCGGGCCGGGCACATCGCCGCGCTGCTCGACCGGGAGATGCCGCCGCACCTGGTCGAGGACGCGGCCGCGGCCGGGGTGGACCTGCTGCCGGGCATCGGCGACCTCGACCCGGAGTGCGCCTGTGAGGCCTGGGACCACTGCCCGCACACCGCGGCCCTCTGCTACCAGGTGGCGCGGCTGCTGGACCAGGACCCGTTCGTCCTGCTCCTGATGCGGGGCCGCGGGGAACGGCGGCTGCTGGACGAACTCCAAGTACGGATCGCCGCCAGGGCGACGGGTCGCGCGCCCTCGGACGGGCCCGCGGACGAGCCCGTCGAGGAGACCGCGGACCGGGTCGTGCGCGGCGTCCCGGCGGCGGAGGCCTTCGCGGCGGCCGGCATCCTCCCGCCGCTGCCCCCGGCCCCCGCGCTGCCCGACGAGCCGGGCCCGGCCCCCTCCCTGGACACGGAGACCGATCCTGAGCCGGGCGTGGACCCGACGGCCCTGGAGATGCTGGCCAGGGACGCCGCGGTGCGCGCACACCGGATGCTGGCGGAGGCGCTGGCGCCCGGTCACGGACAGCAGCCGGTACCGGAAGCACTGACGCCCGAGCAGGACGCGGTACGGCTGGCGGCCGACGCGCGGCCCGAGCCCTGGATCGCGAACCGGCTGGCGACCGGATCGGGGCGGCAGCGCGCAGGTCTGCCGGCCGCCGTGCTCTCCTGGCAGTACGGCGGCGCGGCCGCGCTCGCCGTGCTCGACGAGGAGTGGACACCGGACGCCGCCGCGCTCGCCCGGGCCAGGACGCGGCTCGCCGGCGCCTGGGAGGACGACGAGGCTCCCCGGCTGCGGGCCGAGCGCAACCGGTGGACGTCGGCGGACGGCACGGCGCAGTTGCGCTACGGGCGGGACGGGCGCTGGTATCCGTACCGCAAGGAGAGCGGCCGCTGGACTCCGGCGGGGCCCGCGGACGAGGATCCGGCTGCCGTCTGGGCGGACGCGGTGGCCCCGGACGACGCCTGACCACGGCCCCTTCATGGCGGGCAGGGGCGCATCGCCCCTGTCCGCCGCCGCGTTCCGTCCCGGAGTTCAACTCGATGTCACCGGCTGTTGAGGAGCACGGCGCAACGTGACGGCCGTCAGATCCTTGCGTCCTCAGGAGGCCCCATGTCCGCGCGTGTTGTCCGTCGATCCCTCGCCGTCGGGCTGCCGCTCGCCCTGCTCGGCACGGTGGGTGTCGCCGGCACCGCAACCGGCGCGCAGGACCGGCACCACCGCCCCGAGGGCGCCGCGCGGGTCACCGCGACCGCCCTGCTCGGGGACGTTCCGCTGGCCCGCTTCAGCAACGGGCTGCTGCCCGGGTCCGTCGGGGACGACCGCGGCGTGATGCTCGGCGGCATCGGCAGCGACATCTACCCGGCCGGACGCGCGGGCGAGTTCTGGACCGTCACGGACCGCGGCCCGAACGGCCAGATCAAGGTCGACGGAACGAAGCGCCGCACCTTCCCCGTCCCCGGCTTCGACCCGGCGATCGTCAGGGTGCGGGTCAGCGGGAAGCGTGTCGACGTGCTGCGGTCCATCCCGCTGACCACGCGTTCCGGCGCTCCCGTCACCGGTCTGCCGAACCAGGCGGGACGGGACGAGACCCCGTACTCCTACGACGCGAAGACGCCTCTCGCGTACAACCCGAACGGTCTGGACACGGAAGGTGTCGTCCGCGGCGCCGACGGTTCGTTCTGGCTGGTCGACGAGTACGGCCCGTCGCTGGTGCACGTCTCCGGGAGCGGCCGGGTGCTGGCCCGTTACGTCCCCGAGGGTTTGAACCTCGAGGGCGCGGACTACCCCGTCGTGGAGGCGCTGCCCGGCGTCCTGCTCCACCGGAAGATCAATCGCGGTTTCGAGGGCCTGGCGCTGCTGCCGGGCGGCGACCTGGTACTCGCCGTCCAGAGCCCGCTCTCGCTGCCCGACGAGGACGCGGGCGAGGCATCACGCAATGTGAGGCTGCTGCGCTTCTCCCCGAAGAAGCGCGCCGTCACGGCGGAGTACGCGTACCGCTTCGACGCCGTGGGGGTCGTGGACCCCGGTGAGGACGACACGTCCGAGCTGAAGATCTCCTCGGTCGTCGCGATCGGTGGCAATGAACTGCTGATCGAGGAGCGCACCGACCGGGCGGCCCGTCTGCACCGGGTCACGCTCCCCCGCGGCGCGGGCATCCTGGGCTCCCGCTGGGACGTCCCGTCCGCCTCTCCCTCCTACGAGGAGCTGACGGACCCGGCGGCCTCGGGCGTCCCGGTCCTGCGCAAGAGTCTCGTCGTCGACCTGGGGGAGGTCACCGGCGTGCCCGGGAAGATCGAGGGCGTGGCGGTGACGGGCCGGAACACGCTCGCCCTCATCAACGACAACGACTTCGGCATGACCGACGGGGCGGGCGCCTTCGACGCGAACGGCCGGCTGGTCGACTCGGGGATCGAGACCTCGGTGACCCTGCTGAAGCTGCCCCGCCCGCTGACGCGCTGACGGACCGACAGGCTGACGCACTGACGGTCGGCCGGACCGACGCGCTGACGCGGTGACGGACCGGGCTTCCCGGCCGCCGGACCACTCCTTCCGGCGGCCGGGACTCGGTTCGTCCGCTCGGCCACCAACGCCCCCTCGCTCGCACTGGTTTCGCTCTTCTGCCGTCTTCCGTCACCCGCGCGACGCCCGTACGGTGGGGCGCGCACCTTGCTCGGCCGCACATCGGACATCACATTCCGGTCATCGGACAGGGGGCACGGACGTCGGGGCGACGGCCTCCGGACCCCGAGCCGGCCGGCAGCCCCATCGCGCCCCACCTGCCGCCCTCCCCCACACCCAGGAGTACGCATGGACCGCAGAAGGATCATCAAGGGCGCCGCGGCGACGGTCGCGGGGGCGCTGCTTCCGGCCTCCGTCCGCGCCACCGCGGCGACAGCCGGAGACACGGACTACCCGACGGCCCACTGGGTGCCTGCCTCGGCGTCCAACTACACCGTCTCGTCCCGGCCTTCGGCGTACCCGGTGCAGTACGTGATCATCCATGTCACGCAGGAGACGTTCTCGGACGCCGTGGCGATCTTCCGGAACTCGGCCAAACAGGTGTCCGCGCACTATGTGGTGCGCTCGGCGGACGGCTACATCGACCAGTGCGTGCGGGAGAAGGACGTCGCCTGGCATGCGGGGAACTGGGACTACAACACCCGCAGCATCGGCATCGAGCACGAGGGCTGGGTGGACCAGCCCGCCTACTTCACCGATGCCATGTACGAGAAGTCGGCGCTGCTGACCGCGTCGGTGTGCGACCGCTACGCCATCCCCAAGGACCGCGCGCACATCCTCGGCCATGTGCAGGTCCCGGGCACGGACCACACGGACCCGGGCCCCCACTGGGACTGGGTCCGGTACATCCGCCTGGTCAACCTCCTGGGCGCGACGTGACCCGCTGACCCCGCGGGTCCTGGGCGAGCGGGCTGCGGACGAAGAGCACGCCCTCCACCTCACCGTCGGGCGCGCCGTAGACGTGGGGCGCGTCGGCCCGCCAGTGCGCCGAGACGCCGGGGCCGGCCGTCCTGGTGTCGTCCGGCGGGCCGACGACGGCGGTGCCGGTCAGCACCATCAGGCTCTCCCGCGTACCCGCGACGTGCGCCTGCGACTCCTGGACGGCACCCGCCCGGATGCTGACGCGGAACACGTCGGTGACCGCGGCCTCGTCCTCGTACCGTTCCAGCAGTACTGCGGTGACGGCGCTGCCCGAGACGCCCGGAGGGGTCGGGCCCCGCCCGCCCGTCGGTGGCGGGTCGCTCAGTACGGCGCTGAGCGGCAGCCCGAGCGCGGTGGTGAGCGCGTACAACGTCTCCAGGGTGGGATTGCGCGTCCCGCTCTCCAGCTCCGACAGGGTGCCCTTGCCGACGTGGGAGCGCCGGGACAGCTCCGACAGGGACAGCTCCCGCTCGCGCCGCAGCATGCGCAGCCTGCGCCCCACGTCCTCGTTCAGCCCCATCGGCCGTGCACCCGCTCCACTGTCCTGGTTGACGGGCGTCGGCCCGCCTCTCTAGTGTTCCACATACAGAACGTTCCGTATATGGAACGCACGCGCAGGAAGTGGCTCCCTCATGCTCGCGCTCACCCGCATACGCTCGATCGCGCCGCCGTCGGCCGTGGCCGCCGGACTGATCGCCGTCATGGTCGGCGTCACCAGTTCGGCCGCCCTGGTCTTCACGGCCGCCCGGGCGGCGGGGGCCGACTCGCGCGAGATCTCCTCCTGGATGCTCGCGCTCGGGGTGGGCCTGGCCTGTACCTGCGTCGGACTGTCGCTGCGCTACCGGGCCCCCGTCGTCACCGCGTGGTCGACGCCTGGGGCCGCGCTGCTCACGACCGGGCTGAGCGGCGTGTCCATGGCCCAGGCGGTCGGCGCGTTCGTCTTCTCGGCACTGCTCATCCTCGTGAGCGGGGTGACGGGCTGGTTCAGCCGTCTCATGGGCCGCATTCCGGTGCCGCTGGCGGCAGCGCTGCTCGCCGGGGTGCTGCTGCGGTTCGGCACGGGTCTGTTCAGCACGATGCAGGGCGGATTCGCGGTCGCGTTCCCGATGTTCGTGATCTATCTGCTGGGCAGGCGCCTGCTTCCCCGGTACGCGGTGCTGCTGGCGCTCGCCGCGGGTGTCGTGGCCACCGTGTTCACCGGCGGCTGGCAACTGGGCCAGGTCCGGCTCGCCGTGGCCACCCCGGTGTTCACCCCGCCGGAGTTCGACTGGAAGGTCCTGGTCAGCGTCGGCGCCCCGCTGTTCGTCGTCACGATGGCCTCGCAGAACCTGCCCGGCGTCGCCGTCATCCGCGGCGCCGGCTATGACGTGCCGGTGTCGCCCCTCATGACGTGGACCGGCGCGGCCAACGCGGTCCTGGCGCCCTTCGGTGCCTTCGGCCTCAACCTGGCCGCGATCACGGCGGCCATCTGCACGGGCGAGGAAGCACACCCCGACCGCGACAAGCGCTACCTGGCCGCGGTGTGGGCGGGTGTCTTCTACCTCTGCGTCGGACTGCTCGGCGCCACCGTCGCCTCGCTCCTGACCGCCATGCCCCAGGAACTCGTCCTGGCGATCGCGGGCATCGGCCTGCTCGCCACCATCGAGGCCTCGTTGTCCGCGGCACTGGCCGACAAGGCGTCCCGGGAAGCGGCCGTGGTGACCTTCCTCGCCACGGCTTCGGGAGTGACACTGCTGGGGATCGGTTCCGCATTCTGGGGTCTGCTGGCCGGCCTGGTGACGAGCGCGATCGCCTCGGTGGGCCGCCCGCGCCGCGAGGAACCGGCGCCCGAGCCGCTGCCGGACGAAGTGCGCGTCCATTGAGGCACGTCGGGCACACCCTCCCCCCTTGTCCCGTCCGTGGGACGGAGTTGCCCCGGACTGCGGGAGCGGGGTGGGATGGACCCCATGCAGAAAGCGGTTTCCCAACCTTCCGCCGAATCCCTGGCGCGTTTTGACCACCTCGACCACCGCTACCGCGGCGAGAACCCCTTCCGCACCCTGGGTCACCTCCTGCGGCCCGACCGGGGCCGACTGGCACTCGCTGTCGTCTTCTTCGTCGTGAAGCACAGCCCCATCTGGCTGCTTCCCCTCATCACCGCCACGGTCCTGGACGTGGTCGTCCAGCACGGCCCGGAATCCAGGCTGTGGAAGGCCACCGGCGTCCTGTTGTTCATCCTCGTGATCAACTATCCGCTGCACCAGTGGTACGTACGCTGCCTCGGCGGAAGCATCCGGCGCATGGGCACGACCCTGCGCTCGGCGCTGTGCCGCCGCATGCAGCAGTTGTCCATCGGCTATCACTCACGGGTCAGTTCGAGCGTGCTGCAGGCCAAGGTGGTCCGTGACGTTGAGTCGGTGGAGCAGATGATGCAGCAGAGCGCCGACATGGGGCTCGGCGCCGTCGTGACCCTGGTCGGCGGTCTCGTCGTCATCGGGCTGCGGGTACCCGCCTTCCTTCCGGTCTTCCTGGTCGTGGTGCCCGCGGCCGGCTTCCTCGTGATGAGGCTCCGGGCCCGGCTGCGCAGCCACAACGAGTCCTTCCGGCGCGAGGTCGAACAGCTCTCCTCCCGTGTGGGCGAGATGACCACCCTGATCCCCATCACCCGCGCCCACGGACTGGAGCGCACCGCGCTCGGCAGGGTCGACGGCTCGCTGCGCCAGGTCTTCGCGGCCGGTCTGCGCCTGGACGTGATCAACGGCCGCTTCGGATCGCTCGCCTGGGTCATCCTCAACACGCTCGGCGTGCTGTGCCTGACCGGGTCCGCGCTGGTCGCGTACCACGGCTGGATGCCCATAACCCCCGGCGACGTCGTGATGCTCAGCGCCTTCTTCACCGTCCTGACCGGTTCCGTGACCACGCTGCTGGGCCTGGCCCCCATCCTCACCAAGGGACTGGAGTCGGTGCGTTCGGCGGGCGAGGTGCTCCAGGCACCCGACCTCGAACACAACGCCGGCAAGGCACAGGTCGACCGCGTCACCGGCCGGATCGACTTCGAGGACGTCGGCTTCGCCTACGAGGACGCGGCCCCCGCGGTCGACGGCTTCACCCTCTCCGCACGGCCGGGCGAGACCATCGCGCTGGTCGGCGCGTCGGGGGCGGGCAAGTCGACTGTCCTTAACCTCCTCATCGGCTTCATCCGGCCGACGTCGGGCCGCATCATGCTCGACGGCACGGACATGGCGGGGCTCGACCTGCGCAGCTACCGGCGGTTCCTGTCCGTGGTTCCGCAGGAGTCGATCCTCTTCGAGGGCAGCATCCGGGAGAACGTGACGTACGGGATGGGTGACACGGACGAGGCGACGCTCCTGCGCGCGCTGACGGACGCCAACGCGCTGGAGTTCGTCAAACAACTGCCGCACGGCCTCGACACGGTCGTCGGTGAGCGGGGCGCACGCCTGTCGGGCGGCCAGAAGCAGCGTCTCGCCATCGCCCGGGCGCTGATCCGCGACCCCCGGGTACTGGTGCTCGACGAGGCCACGTCCGCGCTGGACAACCGCTCCGAGGCGCTCGTGCAGGAGGCCCTCTCCCGGCTCGTGCACGGCCGTACCGTCTTCGTCGTCGCCCACCGGCTCTCCACGATCCAGGGCGCCGACCGCATCGTGGCGATGGAGGGCGGCCGGATCGCGGAGGTCGGGACGCACGAGGAACTGATCGGCCGGGAAGGCGTGTACGCGGGCCTGCAGCCCGCCTTCCCGTAGCGGAGCCCGGACGCGTGTCCGCGGTGCCTGCCGTCCGCCGGTCCGCCGACGGCGGCGCCCCGTGGCTCACCAGTCGTGGACGCTGCCGTCCCGGAGTCGGTTGACCGGGAGGTAGGCCTGTGCGTACGGATGCGCGGCCGCCGCCTCCTCGTCCAGTTCCACACCGATGCCCGGCGTCTCGCCCGGGTGCAGGTACCCGTCGGTGAAGGTGTAGGCATGCCGGAACACCTCCCTGGTGGCGGGGGTGTGTCCCGAGTACTCCTGGATGCCGAAGTTGTGGACGGCGAGGTCGAGGTGGACGGCCGCGGCCATCCCGACCGGGGAGATGTCCTCCGGCCCGTGGACGGCGCTCCTGACCTGGTACTGGGCTGCGAAGTCGAAGAGCTTGCGCAACGGTGTGACACCGCCGAAGTGGGTCACCGCGGAACGCGCGTAGTCGATCAGCTGTTCGGTGATCAGCGTCTGGTAGTCGTACACGGTGTTGAAGACCTCGCCGACAGCCAGGGGCGTGGTGGTGTGGCGGCGCACCAGACGCAGCGCCTCCTGGTTCTCGGCGGGCGTGCAGTCCTCCAGCCAGAACGGCCGGTAGGGCTCCAGGTCCTTGCCGAGCCGCGCCGCCTGGACCGGGGTGAGCCGGTGGTGGGCGTCGTGCAGCAGCGGGAGTTCGCCGCCGAACTCCGCTCGCACCGCCTCGAAGACGGCCGGCGTGTGACGCAGGTACGCGTCCGTGTCCCAGTCCTCGACCAGGGGCCGGGCCTGCTGGTGGGCGACCGTCCCCCCTGCCTCGTCCTTGGCGTAGACCCCGTACACGGCCTTGAGTCCGGGAATGCCCGTCTGGATGCGGACGGCGGGGTAGCCCTCGGCGAGCCTGGCCCGTACGGAGTCGAGGAGTTCGGGGATGTCACGGCCGTTGGCATGGCCGTAGGTGCCGATACGGTCCCTGCTCGCGCCGCCCAGCAACTGGTAGAGCGGCAGACCGGCGGCCTTCGCCTTGATGTCCCACAGGGCCACGTCCACGGCGGCGATCGCGGCCATGGTCACCGGCCCGCGCCGCCAGTAGGCGCCGCGGTAGAGGTACTGCCAGGTGTCCTCGATCCTGTGCGGGTCGAGGCCGGTGAGCAGGGGCGCCACATGGTCGGTGAGGTAGCTGACGACGGCCAGCTCCCGTCCGTTGAGCGTGGCGTCGCCGAGGCCGGTGAGGCCTTCGTCGGTGGTCAGCTTCAGGGTGACGAAGTTGCGTCCCGGGCTGGTGACGACGACTTTGGCGTCGATGATCTTCATGCGCGCTCCCTTGCGGAGACGAGGGCGAGGAACCCGGGGTCACCCAGGCCCGCCTGCCGACTGAAATCGCCGCTCAGGCCGAGCAGTTCGGCCGTGGGAGCGGGCTTCCCGGTGGTCGCGGCCACGTCCCGGGTTCGTCCACGTCCGTCAATTCGCTGAGCTGCCGCATACACACATCGTCGCATCACCCCACGGCCGGACCACCGGCAGGGGATCACAGGTCAGACCCCCTGCGATCGCGGCCCCTTCCGGCCGCCCGCCGCCACCTACCCGTGAGTAGGGTCACTTCCCGGCAGCCGGCGCGCATGACTCCCCCCTTCCGGGGCATGTGGCCAGACCGCCGGGAATCACCCGGCGTCGAACCCATGGCCACCGAAAGGGCAGCACACGACGTGTCGGCACAACACACCATCCAGGTAGCGGGAGAGTGGCGCGCGGCCGCCTCCGGCGCCACCCGCGAGATCCTCGACCCCGTCGACGCGACAGCCTTCGCCGTCGTGTCGGAGGGCGGCGTCGTGGACGCGGACGCCGCGGTCGCCGCCGCCAGGACCGCCTTCGACGCGGGGCCCTGGCCGCACACCCCCGTCGCCGAGCGCGCCGCGCTGCTCAGGCGCGTGGCAGACCTCCTGGAGCGCGACAGGGAGCGACTCGGTGCCCTGGAGTGCCGTGACGCGGGCAAGACCCTCGAAGAGGGCCGGGTCGACGTGGACTGTGTGCGCGATGCCTTCCGGTACTTCGCCGACCTCGTGATGAACGAGAGCGGCGGACGGGTCGTCGACGCCGGTTCCGAGGAGATCCACAGCGTCGTGGTGCATGAGCCCGTGGGCGTCTGCGGTCTCATCACCCCTTGGAACTATCCCCTGCTCCAGGCGAGTTGGAAGATCGCTCCGGCGCTCGCCGCAGGAAACACCTTTGTGATCAAGCCCAGCGAGATCACCCCGCTCACCACCGTCGCCCTCGTCGCGCTGCTCGCCGAGGCCGGACTGCCCTCCGGTGTGGCCAACATCGTGACCGGCCCGGGCGCCACGGTCGGTGCCCGGCTGTCGGAGCACCCCGATGTCGATCTGGTCTCCTTCACCGGTGGGCTCACCAGCGGTACGAAGGTGATGCGAGCCGCCGCGGACTCGGTCAAGAAGGTCGCGCTCGAACTCGGCGGCAAGAACCCCAACGTGGTGTTCGCCGACGCGTGCGCCACCGAGGACGGTTTCGACACCGCCGTCGACCAGGCGCTGAACGCCGCGTTCATTCACAGCGGCCAGGTCTGCTCCGCCGGTTCCAGGCTGATCGTCGAGGAGTCGGTGCGCGAGCGGTTCGTGACCGAGCTCGCCCGGCGCGCCGAGCGGATCCGCATCGGCCGCGGCACGGACGAGGGTGTCGAGTGCGGTCCGCTGGTCTCCGCCGGGCAGCTCGCCAGGACCGAGGAGTTCGTCGCCTCGGCGCTCAAGGAGGGCGCCGTGCTGCGGGCGGGCGGCGAGCGTCCGCAGGGGCCCGGCTACTTCTACCGGCCGACGCTCCTGGACCACTGCGACCGCTCCATGCGGGTCGTGCGCGAGGAGGTGTTCGGGCCGGTGCTGACCGTCGAGACCTTCCGCACGGAGGACGAGGCCGTGGCTCTCGCCAACGACACCGAGTACGGCCTGGCCGGCGGGGTGTGGACATCCGACGCGGGCCGCGGCCGGCGGGTCGCGGCACGGCTCCGGCACGGCACGGTCTGGATCAACGACTTCCACCCCTACCTGCCGCAGGCGGAGTGGGGCGGCTTCGGCAAGTCCGGCATCGGGCGTGAGCTCGGCCCGACGGGTCTGGCCGAGTACCGCGAGGCCAAGCACATCTACCAGAACCTCGCCCCGCGCCCGGTGCGCTGGTTCGCGGGCTGAACGGGGAGCAGAGGCGATGGAGAACGACATGACCGCGTACGACTACGTCATCGTGGGTGGCGGCACCGCCGGTTCGGTGATCGCGTCCCGGCTGACGGAGAACCCCGACGTCACCGTCGCCCTGATCGAGGGCGGGCCGAGCGACGTGGGGCGCGACGACGTGCTGACGCTGCGCCGCTGGATGGGCCTGCTCGGGGGTGAGCTGGACTACGACTACCCCACGACCGAGCAGCCCCGCGGCAATTCGTACATCCGCCACAGCAGGGCCCGGGTGCTCGGCGGCTGCTCGTCGCACAACACCCTGATCGCGTTCAAGCCGCTGCCGTCGGACTGGGACGAGTGGGCGGCCGCCGGTGCGGCGGGGTGGGACGCCCCGTCGATGGACCCGTACTTCGACCGGCTGCGCAACAACATCGTCCCCGTCGACGAGGCCGACCGGAACGCCATCGCACGCGACTTCGTCGAAGCGGCGCAGTCGGCGCTCGGGGTGCCGCGCGTCGAGGGCTTCAACAAGGAGGCCTTCCAGGAGGGTGTGGGGTTCTTCGACCTCGCCTACCACCCGCAGGACAACAAGCGTTCCTCCGCCTCGGTCGCGTACCTGCACCCCTTCCTCGACCGGCCGAACCTCCATATCGCCCTGGAGACCTGGGCGTTCCGCCTGGAGTTCGACGGCACCCGGGCCACCGGTGTGCGGGTGCGGACGGCGGACGGCGAGGAGCGGGTGGTGCGGGCCCGGCGCGAAGTGGTGGTGTGCGCGGGCGCGGTCGACACGCCCCGGCTGCTGATGCACTCCGGCATCGGTCACCGCGCCGAACTGGAGAAGCTCGGCATTCCGGTGCTGCACGATCTGCCCGGGGTCGGCGAGAACCTCCTCGACCACCCCGAATCGGTCATCGTCTGGGAGACCCACGGGCCGATTCCGGAGAACTCCGCCATGGACAGCGACGCCGGGCTGTTCGTACGACGGGATCCGGACAGCGCGGGCCCCGACCTGATGTTCCACTTCTACCAGATCCCCTTCACGGACAATCCCGAGCGGCTCGGCTACGAGCGACCGCCGCACGGGGTGTCGATGACGCCGAACATCCCCAAGCCGCGCAGCCGCGGCCGGCTGTACCTGACGAGCCCCGACCCCGAGGTCAAACCGGCTCTGGACTTCCGCTACTTCACCGACGCCGAGGACTACGACGGACGCACCCTCGTCGACGGGATCAGGATCGCCCGGGAGATCGCCGCCCGGGAGCCGCTGGCCGGCTGGCTGAAGCGTGAGGTCTGCCCGGGGCCGGAGGTCACCTCCGACGAGGACCTGAGCGAGTACGCGCGCAAGGTCGCGCACACCGTCTACCACCCGGCCGGAACCTGCCGGATCGGCGCGCCCGACGACGCGCGCGCCGTGGTCTCGCCGGATCTGCGGATCCGGGGACTCGACGCCATCCGGATAGCCGACGCGTCGGTCTTCCCGGCCATGCCTGCCGTCAACCCGATGATCGGGGTGCTGATGGTCGGCGAGAAGTGCGCGGACCTGCTCGGCGCCACCTATGGGGGTCATGCCTGATGAACACGCCACCGCACGTCTTCTCCGTACGCGATCTCTGGAAGGTGTTCGGCCCGAAGGCGGACCGGATACCCGGTGACGCCGAACTAGGGGCGCTCGACGCCGCGGAGCTGCGCGCCCGCACCGGCTGCACCGCCGCCGTGCGTGACGTCTCCTTCGACGTCCGCAAGGGCGAGGTGTTCGTCGTGATGGGACTGTCCGGTTCGGGCAAGTCCACACTCGTGCGCTGCCTCACCCGGCTCATCGAGCCGACGTCGGGTGCGATCACGATGGACGGCGAGGACGTGCTGTCGATGAACGCCGGGCGGCTGCGCGAGCTGCGCCGTCACCGGGCGGCGATGGTCTTCCAGCACTTCGGTCTGCTTCCGCACCGCTCGGTCCTCGACAACGTCGCCTATGGCCTGGAGATCCAGGGCATGGGCCGGTCCGAGCGCCGCGAGCGTGCGGCCGGGTTCATCGCCAAGGTCGGCCTCGACGGGCTGGAGAGCCGTCGACCCGGGCAGCTCTCCGGAGGGCAGCAGCAGCGGGTCGGGCTGGCGCGCGCGCTCGCCGTCGACCCCGAGGTGCTGCTGTTCGACGAGCCGTTCAGCGCACTCGACCCGCTGATCCGCCGCGACATGCAGGAGGAGGTCGTGCGGCTGCACCGTGAGGAGGGCCGCACCATGGTCTTCATCACCCATGACCTGAACGAGGCGCTCAAGCTCGGCGACCGCATCGCGCTGATGCGCGACGGCCGGATCGTGCAGCTCGGCACGCCGGAGGAGATCGTGGGCTCGCCCGCCGACGACTACGTCCGCGACTTCGTCCGTGACGTGCCGCGCGAGCAGGTGGTGACCGTGCGGGCCGCCATGCGTTCCGCCGACGGCGCGGAGAGCGTCTCCGGTCCCGCGCTGGCGCCGAATGCCACCGTCTCGGAGGCGATCGAGGCGGTCGTCCGCACCGGGGAGACGGCACGCGTGGTCGAGAACGGCCGCTGCCTGGGCGTGGTCGACCACGCGTGCCTGCTCGGCGTCGTGGCCGGGGTCCCGGCCGTGAAGGAGGCCGCGTGATGCGCGTGGACAACGCCTCAGGGCCCCCGGGCCACGCGTACGGCACCGGAAGGCGGGCGATATGACGGCCACCGCGACCACCGCTCCGATCGGCGCGCCGGGGCCCTCCGCTTCCCTCGCCCGGTACCGCACGCCACTCCTGCTGGCCGGCGCGGCCGTGCTGCTGGTGCTCGGCACCGTCCTCGTCGGCCGCGGTGCGTGGCCGACGGCCCTCACCGTCGATCTTTCCGGACCGCTCGGTGACGTGAGTGACTGGATCATCGACAACCGCGACACGCATCCGCTGTTCCTCTACCTCTTCGGGCACCTCAGCAACGCCGTCGTGCTCTCGGTCCGCGGTGTCTATCTGGTCCTCCTCGCCGCCGGCTGGGCCGGTGTCACGGCGGCCGCCGGACTCATCGCCTGGCGGGTGGCGGGCGTCAGGCTCGCCCTGACCGCCGTCATCGCCTTCCTCGCCTGCGCCGTGCTCGGCATGTGGGTGCCCACCATGCAGACGCTGGCACTGATGGTCATCGCGGTCCTGGCCTCGGTGGCTCTCGGTGCCGTCCTCGGTCTGGCCGCCGGGCTGTCGGACCGCGTCTTCCGCATCCTGCGGCCGGTCCTGGACACCATGCAGGTCATGCCGGCCTTCGCGTATCTGCTGCCGGTGGTCCTGGTGTTCGGCATCGGTGTGCCCGCCGCCGTCCTCGCGACCGTCGTCTACGCGGCGCCGCCGATGGCCCGGCTGACGGCTCTGGGCCTGCGCGACGCGGACGCGGGTGTGATGGAGGCGTCGGCCTCGCTCGGTGCCACGGGACGGCAGCGGCTGCTCACCGCCCGTCTTCCGCTGGCGCGCAGGGAACTGCTGCTCGGCCTCAACCAGACGATCATGATGGCTCTGTCGATGGCCGTCATCGCCTCCGTGATCGGCGCGGGCGGTCTCGGTGACCGCGTCTACCAGGCACTCGCGTCCGTCGACGTGGGCGCCGCGCTCGCGGCCGGGATTCCGATCGTGCTGCTCGCCGTGGTGCTCGACCGGGTCACCGCCGCGGCCGGCAACCGCATCGGCGCGGCGCCCCGTGCAGGATCCGCCCGCCTTGGATGGGCCGTAGCCGCGGCCGGCACGGTGGTCGCCGCGGTCGCGGCGCGCCTGGCCTCCGGGACGGGCTGGCCGGACGGCTGGACGGCCGACATCACCCGTCCCGTCAACAAGGCCGTCGGCTGGATGACCGACCACCTGTACTCCGGTGTGCCCGTGATCGGGGGCACCGCGGACTGGGCCGGACGGTTCACGACCTGGGTCCTGGACCCGGTGCGCGACGGACTGCAGTGGCTGCCCTGGTGGGCGGTGCTCCTGCTGATCGCCGTGCTCGCCCTGCTGATCGGCACCTGGCGCACCGCGCTGACCGCCGTCCTCGCGATGGCCGCGATCGGCGTCCTCGACGTCTGGGACCCGGCGCTCGACACGTTGTCCCAGGTGCTGGCCGGTGTCGCGGTGACGCTGGTGGCCGGGTTCGCCATCGGGATCGCCGCCTCCCGCAGCACCCGCGTGGAGCGGCTGCTGCGCCCCGTGCTGGACGTCTTCCAGACGATGCCGCAGTTCGTCTATCTCATCCCGGTCGTCGCGCTGTTCGGCGTCGGCCGCGCACCGGCGGTGGCCGCCGCCGTCATCTACGCGCTGCCCGCCGTCGTACGGATCACCACGCAGGGGATGAACGGCGTCGACCCCACCGCCATGGAGTCCTCGCGCTCGCTCGGTGCGACGGGCGTCCAGCAACTGCTGAAGGTCCAGTTGCCGCTGGCCCGCCCGGCGCTGCTGCTCGCCGTCAACCAGGGCGTCGTCCTGGTCCTGGCCGTCGTGGTGATCGGCGGACTGGTCGGCGGAGGCGCTCTCGGCTACTCCGCCGTGTTCGGCCTCGCGCAGGGCGACCTGGCGACCGGTCTCGTGGCCGGCGCGGCGATCGTCCTCCTCGGCCTGATGCTCGACCGGGTCACCCAGCCGACCCTGCGCCGCTCCGGAAAGGGGGCCTGACATGGCTCGTACGCGTACCCCTGTCGCCGTGCTCGCATCGGCCACGGCCCTCGTCGCCGTGGCGGGCTGCGGGGCGGCGGACATGACGCAGCAGGCCTCCCCGTTCGCCAACGCGCGGGGCGCGAAGACAGTGACCCTGTCCGTGCAGTCGTGGGTGGGGGCCCAGGCCAATGTCGCCGTGGCCGAGTACCTCCTCGAACACGAGCTGGGCTATCGGGTGGACACCGTGCAGATCGACGAGGTGCCGGCCTGGGACGCCCTCAGCCAGGGCCGGGTGGACGCGATCCTGGAGGACTGGGGCCACCCGGACCAGGAGGCACGGTACGTCGACGACAAGAAGACGATCCGGTCGGGCGGCGAGCTCGGCGTCACCGGTCACATCGGCTGGTTCGTGCCGACGTACTTCGCGAAGGCGCATCCCGATGTCACCGACTGGCACAACCTCGACAAGTACGCCGACAGCTTCCGCACGGCGGAGAGCGGCGGCAAGGGGCAGCTGCTGGACGGTTCGCCGTCGTACGTCACCAACGACAAGGCTCTCGTGCGGAATCTCGACCTGGACTACCAGGTCGTCTTCTCCGGGTCCGAGGCCGCGCAGATCACCCAGATCAAGCAGTTTGCCAAGGGAAAGAAGCCGTTCCTCACCTACTGGTACAAGCCGCAGTGGCTGTTCGAGCAGGTGCCGATGACGGAGGTGAAGCTTCCGGCGTACGAGGAGGGCTGCGACGCCGAGCCCGAGAAGGTGGCGTGCGCCTACCCGCACACACCGCTGAAGAAGTACCTCAACGCGCGCTTCGCCGGCACCGGCGGCAAGGCCGCCTCGTTCCTCAAGAAGTTCAACTGGGGTACGGAGGACCAGAACAAGGTCGCGCTGATGATCGCCGATCAGAAGATGTCGCCCCAGGACGCGGCCAAGAAGTGGGTGGACGCGAACGAGGAGAAGTGGCGGGCCTGGATACCTGACTGACGGCCTGACGGGTGCTGCCCCGGCCGCGCCGGGACAGCACCCCTTCGTCGCTCAGCCGCACTCCGTCCCGTTGAGCGTGAACGAGGACGGTGACGGTCCCGGCGCACCGGCGGCCTGGAATCCGAAGGA
Source organism: Streptomyces sp. NPDC005775 (assembly GCF_042871565.1). Taxonomy (NCBI): domain Bacteria; kingdom Bacillati; phylum Actinomycetota; class Actinomycetes; order Kitasatosporales; family Streptomycetaceae; genus Streptomyces; species Streptomyces sp. NPDC005775. The sequence continues at coordinate 143,527 of NZ_JBIAIU010000001.1, forward strand.
GACGCTGCCGCCCACCGCAATGCCCGCGTTGTGGGTCGCGTTCCTCACCGTGACGCGGGAGCCCGCCTGGGTGGCGGTCGCGTTCCAGGCGTTGGTGACCGTCTCGGCCCCGCCGAAGGCGAAGCCCAACTGCCAGCCGCTGACCGGCTCCGTCCCGGTGTTCCGGACGGACACGTCGGCCGTGAATCCACTGCCCCAGGACTGGCTGACCCGGTAGGTGACCGCGCAGGAGCCGGCCGGGCCGGGTGTATCGGTCGGATCGGGCGTCGGTGTCGGGTCGGGAGTCGGTGTCGGATCCGGGGTCGTGGTGGGGTCGGGGGTCGTGGTCGGGTCGGGGGTCGGTTCCGGGTCGGTGCCGCCCGGTGCGCTCCCCCACTGCGGCGCCGCACCCTCCAGCAGCACCATGTGCGGCGCGTCCACCGGCGTGGTGCCTGGCGTCGTGGCCGACCCGGGATAGGACCAGTCGTTCGCCGGGTTCCAGGCCCCGGACGAGGTGATGCGGAACTGCACCTCCTTGCGGTACGCGGACTGGCCGGCCGGCGCGATGTCCGTGCCGGAGCAGTCCACCGTCGCGTAGTAGACGTCGCCCGCCTCATGGGTGGGGCCCGTCACCTTGCCGCACTGGTTGTAGTTGGTCGTGAAGCTGATCTGCCCGGGGGTGACGCCGGGCTCCAGGGTGAAGTAGTAGCGCACGGACGCGTCGGTGAGGGCGCGCGCCGGCCACGCGGACTTGTTGACCAGATACGCCTTGATCTCGGTGAAGTTGCTGCCCGCCGCGTTGACCGATGCCTGGACGGACATCTCGGGCCCGTCCGGTGTCTCCTGCCGCGGGAAGTCCGCGAGCGGGGCGCCGCCGTACTCGCCGTAGAGTCGGGCCAGCGCGCCGGTGAAGGCCGCGTTGTAGTCGGTGGCGACCTCGTTGTTGACGTAGTTGGAGCGGTCGTCGGTGTACGTGTCGTCCGCCGCGCTGGGCCCGCCGACCAGTGCACCGTAGAGCGTGTGCCTGCTCTCCACGGGGTTGTTCATCTGGTCCGTCCACGAGCCGTGGGCGGTGCGGTGGTGCGGCTTGGTCGGCGGATTGCTGCCGAAGCCGACCACGTAACTCGACTTGCGCGGGTTGTCGCCGAGCGCGTAGTCGATCTGGCGGACGGCGAAATCGTGGTAGCGGGCCTTGCGTGTGGTGTCGGTCAGCCAGTCCGAGTAACTCAGCGCCACGAAGGCGGTGTTCGCCGCGTACCGCAGCGATCCCCAGCTGTCCAGCACGGCCTGGCCACCGGGCGAGTAGGCCACCCGTTGGCCGTTGACACCGACCGTCCACCAGTCGAGCCAGCGGTTCGCGTCGTCGACGTACTTCTGCTTCCCCGTCAGCTGCGCCAGCAGCACGTACGCCCCGTAGGAACTGTCGTCCCAGGACAGGGTCCAGCGGTAGGACCGGGTGCTGCTCTGCGGCTCGGTCGAGAGGTTGTCGTAGAGGGACTCGGCCTTGGTGAGGTAGGCGGCGTCACCCGTGGCTCTGTACAGCCAGATCGCGCCCCAGACCAGCTCGTCGTTGTACCCGCTCCAGGAGTTGTAGTACGCCTGCGCGTCGGTGATGCAGTCGCTGTACTTCCCGCGGTAGGTGTCCGCGAAGGCGTACAGCTGCTTCGCGTGGGTGATCAGCTTCGTGGCGTACGCCGGGTCACTGTCGGCGAACACCATCGACGAGGAGGCCAGGGCCGCCGCTGTCTGGCCGGCCAGGTCCGTGCCGGGGCATGAGGCGTCGATCTTGTAGGCGGGCCGCTTCATCGGCATCACCTCGGCCGGTCCCCACCACTTGTGGTCGTCCCCGCCGTTGCCCACCTGCCCGTAGAGGACGTTGGGAGACGGATGGGCCTTGAGGAAGTAGTCGTTGACGAAGCGAAGGTTGTTCCTCAGGTACGGAAGCTGGCCGGAGTCGGCGTAGGCGTCCTCCTGTTCGACACCGCCCCAGGCGAGCATGGTGGTGGAGAACGCCATGGGGAGACCGAACTTGACGTGGTCGCCGGCGTCGTACCAGCCACCCGTGAGGTCGAGGCCGGCGTCCTTGCCGTCGTCGAGTGCGGAATCACCGCGCCAGCCGACCCGGTTGGTGCTGGGGAGCGTGCCCGACTGCTGCGCCTCGTAGAACAGCACGGACTTCTGCAGCGCCTCGCCGTAGTCGAAGGCCGGTGCGGCAGCCGCGTTGCCGGAGAGCGACAGCGGGAGCAGCAGGCCGGCACCGAGGGCGAGTGCCAGGGCGATGGCGCCCGGGCGGCCGGGCCGGTGGGCGAGAGGGCCGCCGCCGGCCCGTCGGAGCCGTCTTCGGAGAGCGGCAAAGGTGAGCGAGCGCAACGGAACATCCCCTTCCGTACGTCGGTGGGCGCGCCTGCAACCACTGCATGGGAGCGCTCCCATAGGCGTTGCTCATGAAGCCAGCCATGGAGGGAACCTGTCAATACTTCTGACAGGAACACCTCAGTAAATGGCCTACGGAAGAAGCAGCCGGAGCAGGTGCAGTCGGCCACGCCTGCGGCACGCAGTGCGTCCCGCACTTCCAGGCGGTCCAAGGCGGCATTACGCGCCCGCGGCGGCGAGGTAGTCGTGCTCCAGCAGCCACTTGACGTTCAGCCGCTCCCCCTGTCCCAGATGGCGAGGTTCTGCGGGGCGGTGAGCAGTCCGGCGGTGATGCCGAGTGCGGCACATACGGTGCGCATGCGGTGCATTCAGAGGTCCCCTCGGGTACTGATGATCAAACGTGAGGTGACACAGGGTTCCGCATGATCACCCCATGGATGCGCGGCATGCCGTGCCAACGCCCCGAGAGGGGACTTCTCGCTGTGCGACGTGGCTGCCGGCGTCAGCTCGTCCACGTGGTGGGGCGCGGCGTCAGCCCGTCGTGGTGTCTCCGGCGTCCGCCGGGGGCCCTTCGGTGAGCGCGAACCAGGCCGTCTTGCCCTCCGGTTCGGGGCGCACACCCCACTGGTCGGCCAGGATGTCGAGCAGCATCAGCCCACGGCCCGACGAGGCGAGCTCACCGGGGGTCCGCTGATGGGGCAGCTCGTCACCCCGGTCCATGACCTCGACGAGCAGGCGGCGATGGCCGTTCTCGCCGGTGACGTACGCGTTGAGGGCGCCGTCCTGGTCGGTGTGGACGAGTACGTTGCCGAGGAGTTCGGTCGCCAGGAGCACCGCGGTGTCGACCTGGTCCGGCTTGGCCCAGTCGTGCAGGAGCGCCTTCAGCTGGGCCCGGGCCTCGGAGAGTCCCTCGCCCTGGTCCTGGCCCACGGTCAGCATCAGCCGGCGCCGGCTGACCTCCGCCCGGGCCGGTCCGGGGTCGCGGCGCAGGAGCAGGAGGGCGATGTCGTCGCCGTCCCGCACGGCGTCGTCCTCACCGGCCCCGGGCTCGGTGCTGAGAGCGGCCGCCATCAGCCGGTCGGCCATCCCCTCGAGGTCCTCCACGGGGCCCGGCGAGAACGCGTCACGTACCCGGACCCAGCCGGTGTACATGTCGTGCCCACCGTTCTCGATCAGCCCGTCCGTGCACAGCATGAGGACCTCGTCGTCGTGCAGGCGCACGATGTCGACGGGATAGTCCTCCTCACCCGGCATCAGGCCCAGCGGCAGGCCGCCGCTGACGTGCTTGATCAGACAGGTGCCGTCCGGCGTGCGCAGGACCGGGTGCGGATGTCCGGCCCGCGCGATGTGCAGGTCGCCGGTGGACGGGTCGGCCTCGATGTAGAGGCAGGTGGCGAACCGGTCCTCGTCGAGGGTGGTCAGGAAGCGGGAGGCCCGCGCCAGCACGGCGTCCGGGCCGTGCCCCTCCGCGGCGTACGCGTGCACGGCGGTACGCAGCTGCGCCATGAGCCCAGCGGCGTGCACATCGTGTCCCTGCACGTCGCCGATGACGAGTGCCAGCCGGCCGTTGGGCAGGTCGATGCTGTCGTACCAGTCCCCGCCGACCATGAGCCCTCCCCCGGTCGGTACGTAACGTGTCGCCACGCTCAGTCCGGTCAGGGCGGGACCGTCCGTGCGCATGCTGCGGCGCAGCCCGCGGGAGAGTTCCAGTTCGGCTCTGCTGGCCCGGGCGCGTTCGAGCACCTGGGCGATCATCCGTCCGGTCATCGTCAGCAGGGCACGTTCGGCGGAGGTGAACGCCACCGGTGAGCGGAAGGCGGCCAGCCAGACGCCGGTGATCCGCCCGGCGGTCACGAGCGGAAGGAAGGCCCACGCCTCGCGGTTCTTGCGGGCGGACATGTGCCAGGTGGCCGGGAAGCGGCTCTGGTACTCCTCCCGGGAGGCGAGGTAGACGGCCCGGCCGGTTCTGGCCACTTCGGCGGCCGGGTAGCCGGTCGTCATCGGCATCCGGAACCCCCGGTCAACCCCCCCGGGGTTGAACCCGTACTGCCCCAGGGAGCTCAGGGTGCCGTCGGCCATGCCGAACACGCACTGGCCGTCCAGCGGGAAGTCGGGGTCGTACAGCGCGGCCACCAGCTTCAGGGCCTCGTCGACGGAGTCCGCCTCGGCGACGGCGTGCCCCGCGGAGAGCAGCCGGGCGTCGCGGCGCCTGGCCTCCTCCTCCTGTGCCCCGTCGGCCGTCATCTGCCGTTCCGCGGGGACGGAGCGGGGAGCCTGCATGCGGTTCAGGGCATCGATCTGGTCCAGTTCGGCCTCGAACCCGTCCGGTGGCGGCTCATGCCGTTCACCACCCATCCGGCACCCCTTCGTCGCGATGTCGTCGCCGACTGTTCGTTCCATGCTCCGACGGGAGAGCCGGGTCCGCAGTGCGAGACATCATGGCGGCGGGGGGGGGCCGGGGGGCGGGGCCCCCCCCCGCGGGGGGGCGGCCGGGGGGGGGGGGGGGGGGCGGGGGGGGCGGCCCCCCCCCGCGGCGCGGGAATTCAAAGGTCGGGGCCGGGTCGCGTCGGGGGGTCCGCCACCCGTTACCGGTACGCGGCCGCCCGGCGTACGTCACTGAAGTCGATGGCCCGGTCGGCCTCGCGCAGCGTTTCCTCAGCCACCCGGCGCACCTCGGCCAACACATCCCCGTGTTCCTCCACGAGTCCGGCGTAGATCGGTGCCTCGGTACTGTCGGTGAAACTCACGTCGCACTGCCTCAATCGGTTGTGTTCGCCATCGTTCGGCCGGAAACAGGGGCCGATTCTACGTGGTCGGTCCGCGCCGGCGCAGAGGGCACCGCGGATCGGGCATCCAGGCGTCCCACCTGCGCACTTGTCGGGTTCCATGCTCCTCGGGCCCGCTCCCTCGCCGCCCTCGCGGGGAAAACGGTTGACCTCAAGTCCACTTGAGCTCATAGCGTTCTCTCTGCGCCCCGGTCCCTGACCGGCCACCGGGAGCCGCGCAGGCTTTTTCGCATCCCGGAGGCACCGCATGAGTATGGAAGTCACCGCTTGGTCATCGCTGCACAGCGCGATGAACGCCCAACAGGACCGCAGACCGTTCTCCCGGGCCACTGTGCGGCGGATCGCCGCCTTCGCGCGGCCGCGCCGCCGGGAGCTCTACCGCTTCCTGCTGCTGAGCGTGGTCATGGCGCTGCTGGCGGTGGCCACGCCGGTGCTGGCCGGCCGGGTGGTCGACGCGATCGTCCAGGGCAAGGAGAACGGCACCGTCACGCGGCTCGCGCTGCTGATCGGCGTGATCGCGGTGGCGGAGGCGGGGCTCGGTCTGCTGACCCGTCTGCTGTCGGCGACGCTCGGCGAGGGCCTGATCCTGGACCTGCGTACGGCCGTCTTCGACCACGTCCAGCGGATGCCGGTCGCCTTCTTCACCCGGACCCGCACCGGCGCACTGGTGAGCCGGCTGAACAACGACGTGATCGGGGCGCAGAGGGCCTTCAGCAACACGCTGTCCGGGGTGGTCTCCAATCTGGTGACCCTGTTGCTGACGCTCACGGTGATGCTGACCATCTCCTGGCAGATCACCCTGCTCGCGCTCGTCCTGCTTCCGGTGTTCGTCGTGCCCGCCCGTCGGATGGGCTCCCGCATGGCACGGATGCAGCGGGAGGCGGCCGCACACAACGCGGCCATGGGCACGCAGATGACCGAGCGCTTCTCGGCGCCGGGCGCCACGCTCGTCAAGCTGTTCGGCCGGCCGGATGACGAGTCCGCCGAGTTCGCCGCCCGTGCGAGCCGGGTCCGTGACATCGGTATCCGTACGGCCATGGCCCAGTCCACCTTCATCACGGCCCTCACCCTGGTCTCCGCGCTGGCGCTGGCGCTCGTGTACGGGCTGGGCGGCTACTACGCGCTGCGCGGCAGCCTGGAGCCGGGCGCGGTCGTGGCCCTGGCGCTGCTGCTGACCCGGCTCTACGCCCCGCTGACGGCGCTGGCCGGTGCCCGGGTCGAGGTGATGAGCGCGCTGGTGAGCTTCGAGCGCGTCTTCGAAATCCTCGACCTCAAGCCCCTGATCGCCGAGAAGCCCGATGCGCGCGAGGTGCCGGAGGGGCCGGTGGCCGTGGAGTTCGACGGTGTCTCGTTCGGATATCCGTCGGCCGACAAGGTCTCGCTCGCCTCGCTCGAGGAGGTCGCGACGCTCGACTCCCGCGGTGGTACGGAGGTCCTGCACGAGGTCTCCTTCCGTGCCGAGCCCGGCCGGATGGTGGCCCTGGTCGGCTCGTCCGGCGCCGGCAAGTCCACGATCGCGCAGTTGCTGCCCCGGCTGTACGACGCCGATTCGGGTGCCGTACGGCTGGGCGGCGTCGACGTACGCGATCTGACGGCCAAGTCGATCCGCGAGACGCTCGGGATGGTCACCCAGGACGGGCACCTCTTCCACGAGTCCGTCCGCGCCAATCTGACCCTGGCCAGGCCGGGGGCGACCGAGGACGAGATCTGGGACGCGCTGCGGCGCTCCCGGCTCGACGGGCTGGTGGCCTCCCTGCCCGACGGGCTCGACACGGTGGTGGGCGAGCGCGGCTACCGGCTGTCCGGCGGTGAGCGTCAGCGGCTGACGATCGCCCGGCTGCTGCTGGCCCGCCAGCGCGTGGTCATCCTCGACGAGGCGACGGCGCACCTCGACTCCACGTCGGAGGCCGCGGTGCAGGAGGCCCTCGCGGAGGCGCTGGAGGGGCGCACCGCCGTGGTGATCGCGCACCGGCTGTCGACCGTGCGCGCGGCCGACCTGATCCTCGTGGTCGAGGAGGGCCGGGTGGTCGAGCGCGGAACCCACACCGAGCTGCTGGCCGCGGGCGGCCGCTACGAGGAGCTGTACCGGACACAGTTCGCGTCGCCGGAGGCCGGGGAGACGCAGGGGGCGCACGCGGAGTCCGTCTGATCCGGTCCGGTCCCGCCCCGGGCCCGTACACACGCCCACGCGAAATGCCCCCGGTCCGTGCGAACCGGGGGCATTCGTGTGCGCGGTGGTGCCGGGGCGTGGCCGGTCAGTCGGTGTCGGTCTCCTCGGCGGTGACGGAGCCGGTGGCCGCGTCGACGTCGACGGTGGTCTCGTTCCAGCTCTTGTCCACGACGTCCACCGACCAGACGAGAACGTTCTTGTCGTTCTCGTCCAGTTCCAGGGAGGTGACCGTGCCCTTCTTCTTGTCCGTGGCCGCCTTCGCCGCCTGCTGGGGGGTCTGCTTGGCCTTGGCGATCCAGCCGGCCGTGCGGCTCATGTCCTCGGAGTCCTGGTCGGAGTTCTCGGTGGACTTGACGACCTTGCCGGAGACGGCGTCGATGCGCACGATGTGCTCGGTTCCGTCCTTCGCGGCGACCGTGGCGACCCACTCCGGGCCGGTGGCGGCCGGCGAGGCACTGGCGTCGCTGGGCGAGGCCCCGGTGGCCTTCGGGGAGGCGCTGGCGCTCCCGGACGGGGAGGCGCTGTTGCCCGACGGCGAGGCGCTCGCGCTGGGCGACGCGCTCTCCCGGTCGGTGTCGTCGTCCGACTTGCCCGGGCCTCGCAGGTCGAGTTCGACCACCTTGCCGCCGCTGACGGCACCCTCGGCCGTCGTGACGGCCTTGTCGAAGGTGATCTTGGTGGAGTCCAGCAGCTTCTTGCGGTCCTTCTGGTCCTTGGTCATCGAGGCGCTGGGGGACGCGCTCTTGCTCGCACTGTCCGAGGGCGTGGTGGTCCGCTCCGGGACGGCACGCGCGGCTTCCGAGGTGGCGGTGCCCGTCGAGGTGTCGCCGCTGTCCTGGCCGCAGCCCGTGAGCAGGGCCGCGGCCAGGAGGACGCCGGCTGCGCCGACGGCACGCAGGCGCTGGGTGCGGAGGAATCCGGTGTTCTTCGGTGGGGAGTCACATGTCATGCCCGCATACCTAACCGCGCCGCAGGTCCTGCATGACGTGCCACCGCCGGTGTCACCCGATCGACCGAGAACCCGTCTTCAGGGCTGTGCGTCCTCGGGGATGCTCACCAGCCACCGGGTCGCCCGGCGGGGCCGCAGGTACAGGGCCCAGTAGAGCGTGGCGACCGCGGTGATCCCGCCGGTCCAGAGCAGGTACTGGGTCTCCTGCTGGGTCAGGATGTACGCGAGGACGAGGATGAGCAGCACGGGGATCGCGGGCCAGAGCGGCATACGCCAGGCGGGCGCGTCGCGGTGGGAGCCGCGGCGGCAGAGCAGCGCCGCGATGGCCACCAGCAGGTACATGGCGGTGACGGAGACGCCGGTCACTCCGTACAGGGTGTCGAGACTGACGAAGCAGAGGGCGGCTCCCGGAACGCCGACGAGCAGCGTCGCCACCCATGGCGAGCCGAACCGGCCGAGCCGCGACAGGGCGTGGTTGACCGGGGCGGGCCATGCCTTGTCGCGTGCGGAGGCGAACAGGACCCGGGAGTTCTGGATGACCATGACGATGCCGGCGTTGACGATGGCGAGGGCGACGCAGAGGCTGACGAACGTACCCACCGCCGAGTTGGACCACGCCTCGACCATGCCGCTGAGATCGCCGGAGGTCAGCGCGGCGAGGTCGGGTGCGCCCAGGGTGATGGCGATGACCGGGACGAGGATGACGGCCGTCGAGATGGCGAGCGTGGCCAGGACCGTACGGGCCACGTTGCGGCGCGGGTCCTCCAGCTCCTCCGAGAGGTAGACGGCGGTGGAGAAACCCTGGGTGATGAAGAGGGCGATGGCGAGCCCGGAGACGACCATCATGGCGGTGACGGTCGAGGTCGTGCCGCCGGGTGAGGCGACGGAACCGTGCACGAGCGCGGAGGCGCCCCGCTCGGAGTGGGCGAACCCGAGGACGGCGACGACACCGGCGGCGATCACCTCCAGCACCAGGAAGATGCCGGTGATCCACGCGTTCGCGCGCAGGTCGAGGAGGCCCGCGAGGGTGGCCAGCAGCATGACGCCGGCCCCGGCGAGGGAGGCGGGGATGTGCACGAGGGGCGCGAGGTAGTCGGCGGTCCCCATGGCGATGACCGGGGGAACGATCACGACGACGAGCAGGGAGAGCACGAAGACGAGCCAGCCCGCGAGCCGGCCGGCCATCGTCGACACCATGGCGTATTCGCCGCCGGCGCTGGGGATGAGGGTGCCGAGTTCCGAGTAGCAGAAGGCCACCGCGATACAGAGCAGCGAGCCGATCGCGATGGTGAGCGCGGTGTACGTGCCGAGGCCGGCGAACAGGTCCGGCACCACCACGAAGAGGGTGGAGGCGGGAGTCACGCAGGAGAGCGTGAGCAGGGTTCCCCCGACGACGCCGATGGAACGCTTGAGCTTCTGCGGTGTGGGTCCGGTCGCGGGGGCGAGTGCCTGTGGAGCACTGAGCGTGTCGGTCATCGAGTCGGGTTCCGATCAACAGGTGCGGTGTCTGAGCGCGGGAGCGGTATCGCCTCCGGACGAGGTGTGGTGGATGGTTCCGGTGCTCCCAGCGCGTCATGCAATACCGACGCGTTCCGCAGGTCAATAGCAGTTTTCCTTCGGAATTCGTCGCCCGGAGTTCGTTGATCAACGATTTGCCGTCAAGATCGTGTCAGGGCAAAGGGATCGGCCGCTGCGGGAACCGCAGTGGGCGCCCTCGAAAAATTTCGTTCAAATCCGCCCCGCTGTCCGCCCGCGGGCGCGGCGGTCCCGCCCTGCGGACGGTGCGGTTCCGGGACTTGGCACTCGTGGGTCGCGATACACCGGCTTTGGTGCGAGCCTGGATGCATGACTTGGGCGTCCTGGACGACACGCGGAGTTTACTCGGGGCACGGCGGCGTGCTCACCGAGGAGGTCGGGCCGCTGTCCGGCGACCTGACCGTCCACACCACTTGGGCCGAGGGCACGGCACTGGTGACTGTGCAGTACACCGACGCGGCCGACTGGTTCACGATGGCGGGAAGTCCTGTGCCCTGTCCGTCGGAGAGGGCCAGCCGTTCGCTGCACGAAGCCGTCGTGGAGGCGGTCCGGCGTGGCTCGGCGGCCACGGTTCCCGCCGCGCAGCCCGACCCGGCACAGGCGGCGGGGGAAGCCGCCGCGGAGTAGCTCCGACCCCACCTCCGCCTCGGGGCCCGTACGCGTCCGCGCACGGGCCCCGATTCATGCGGGCGGTCCCGGTCAGCCGGCCTTCTTCACGAACTCGGTCGTGTACGTCTTGGAGAGGTCCACGTCGGCGTTCTGCAGGTTGGGGTTGAAGGCCTTGAGGACCCGCTCGACGGTGGCCGGCCCGTCCGGGGGCATCACGCCGTCCGTGGTGAACATGGGCAGAGTGCTCTTGATGGACTGTGCGTAGAGGGCGGCGCCACCACCCTGCGCGTAGTCGGCCGGCATCTTCGCGGCGATCTCGTCCGCGCTGTGGGACGCCATCCATCTCAGCGTCTTCACGAAGGCGTTGGCCAGTTTCTGCACGGTCTTCTTGTGACCGTTGACCCACTCGGTCTGCATGTAGAGGCTCGAGGAGGGATAGAGCCCGCCGAGTGCCTCCTTGGAGCCCTCGGGGGTCCGCATGTCGATGAGGATGCTGCCCAGCTTCTTGTCCAGGATGGTGGCCACCGTCGGGTCCGTGGTCATGCCGCCCTGGATGGAACCCTGCTGGAGCGCGGAGATGAAGGTCTGTCCGGCGCCGACCGCGACGGGGGTGAACTCGCTGGTCTTCACGCCGTTGTGCACGGCGAGGTACTTCGTCAGGAAGTCGGTGGACGAGCCCAGGCCCGTCACCCCGAGCTTCTTGCCCTTGAAGTCCTTCGCCGACTCGATGTCGCCCGCTGCCTGGTTGGAGACGATCTCGACCTCGCCGGGTGCCTGGGAGAACTGGACCACGGATTCGACCTGCTTGCCCTTCACCTGGAGGTCGAGGGTGTGGTCGTAGAAGCCCACCGTGCCCTGTACGTCGCCGGAGACCAGGGCGGTCTCGGCCTGGACGCCGGCGGGCTCGGTCAGCAGTTGCACCGACACTCCCTCGTCCTTGAAGTAGCCGAGGCGCTCGGTGAGCATCGCGGGCAGGTAGATGACCTTGTCCAGGCCGCCCACCATGATCTTGACCCGGTCGTTCTTGTCACCGGAGGCGGAGGTGGAGTCGCCTCCGCAGGCGGTCAGGCTCGTCGCGGCGAGCACTCCGGCGACGGCGAGTGCCGGGATACGGGGGGACATACGCATCTGGTTCACGTCCTTGTGAAGAGGAAGGGGGTGCCGACGGAAAGGACCGCGCCGGCGCGAGGTGGGAGGAGCGCTCCGGCATCGCTCAGCGCGCGGATTCGGCCTCCGCCGGCTTCCAGCGGAAGAGCTGTTTCTCCAGAAAGGTGAGCAGCCCCTCGGCGAGCAGCGCGACGATCGCGAGGATGACCATCGCGGCGTAGACACCGGCCGAGTTGAAGGTGCCCTGCGATGCGGCGACCAGCAGGCCGAGCCCCTTCGTCGCTCCGATGTACTCCCCGACGATGGCGCCGATCAGTGCGAACCCGAAGCTGACGTGCAAGCTGGTGAAGATCCACGAGGTGGCCGAGGGGATGACCACCTGGAGGGTCACCTGACGGTTACTCGCGCCCAGGATGCGGGAGTTGGCGACGAGATTGCGGTCGACCTCCCTCGCCCCCTGGAAGGCGTTGAAGAAGACGGGGAAGAACACCAGGACCACCGCGGAGGCGACCTTGGACGCCGGGCCCAGGCCGAACCAGATCAGGAAGATCGGGGCGAGCACGATCCGGGGCAGTGCGTTGAGCACCTTGATGTACGGGCCGAGCACGTCGGCGGCGAAGCGGACGCGGCCGAGCGCGATGCCGAGCAGAACGCCCGCGATCACCCCGATGACCCAGCCGAGCAGGGCCTCGTAGAGGGTGTACCAGATCTGTTCCCACAGGGAACCCTGGGCGGTACCGTCGGTCACCCAGATGCGGATCTGGTCCCAGATCTTCGAGGGCATCGAGAAGTTGAACGGATCGATGACGGCGGTCCTGGCCAGCCACTCCCAGAGCCCGACGACCGCGACGAGCACGGCTATCCGGCTGACCAGGACCAGCATCCGGCGGTTGCGGGCGGCCCGGGCCCTGGCGGCGGTCCGCCCGGTCCCGGCGGCGGCCTTCACGGTGACGGTCTCAGGCGGCATCCGCGGCACCCCTCTCGCGGGTGATGCGGACCTCTTCGCCCAGCGAGGACCAGATCTCACGGTAGATGTCCAGGAACCTCGGTTCCAGCCGCACCTGTTCGACCTTGCGGGGACGCGGCAGCCCGATCTCGAAGACCTCCTTGACGGTGGCCGGACCGGCCGTCATCACGACGACCTTGTCGGCGAGGGCGATCGACTCCTCCAGGTCGTGGGTGACGAAGACGACGGAGGCGCCCGTGCCCGCCCACAGTTCCAGCAGTTCGTCGGACATCAGGGCCCGGGTCTGCACGTCGAGCGCCGAGAACGGCTCGTCCATCAGCAGGATCTCCGGGTCGTTGACGAACGTGGCCGCGAGGGCCACCCTCTTGCGCTGTCCGCCGGAGAGCTGGTGCGGGTAGCGGTCCTCGAACGAGGTCAGCCCGACCTTGGCCAGCCAGGCCCGGGCGCGCTCCTTCGCCTCTGCCTTCGGCACGCCCCGGAAGCGGGGCCCTGCCATGACGTTGGACAGGACGGTCCGCCAGGGGAAGACCGCGTCCTGCTGGAAGACGAAGCCGACCTGGTCGCCGATGCCGCTCACCGGCCGGCCGGCGACCAGCACCTCGCCCTCGGTGGGCTCCTCCAGCCCGCTGATCAGGGTCAGGGTGGTCGACTTGCCGCATCCGGTCGGCCCGACCACGGCGACGAACTCGCCCCTGCCGATCGTCAGGTCCAGGTCCCGTACGGCGGTGTGGAGCGCCCCCGAAGGAGTCCGGAACGCTTTGCTCGCCCCCCGCAGCTCGATGGCGGGGCTCGTTTCGCTGTTCATGGGGCGGGACGTTAGGGGCGGTGCGGCACGGGCGGGAGCCTTGCGCCCACAACCGCGGGTTGTGCCCGTAACCCGGGGTTCTGCCCATTGTGCTCACGTCCGTACAACGAAGCGGGGACGGGGGCTAGGCAGGGAGGTCGGGTGCGTTTACGTTGCGTGCACACGGAACGAATCGGAACTCCGGATTCGAGGGCGGCAGAACGGCAGAGGGGCGACGGCATGCGGATCCACTGGCCGCGTCGTGTCTTCGCACAGGTCCTGCTCACCCAGGTCGTCATCACCGCCGGTGTGGTCATGCTCGTCACCGGGCTCTTCCTGGCGCCCCTCAGCCACGAGCTGGACGAGCAGGCGATGCGCCGGGCCCTCTCCATCGCCCAGACCACCGCCGCGGAACCCGGCCTCGTGGACAAGCTGCTGAGCACCGATCCCAGTCCGTCCGGTCCCGTACAGGCCGAGGCGGAGCAGATCCGGCGGGCCACCGGGGCGCTGTACATCGTGGTCATGGACACCCGCGGAGTGCGCTGGTCGCACACCGAGACCGACCGGATCAGCCGGCACGTGTCGACCGACCCGAGCACGGCGCTGTCCGGTCGCGAGATCATGCAGATCGACATCGGCACCCTCGGCCGCTCGGCCCGCGCCAAGGTCCCGCTGCGCGACCGGCACGGCACGGTCGTCGGGGCCGTCTCGGTGGGCATCGCCTACAAGAGCGTCCGGCAGGGGCTCCTGGGCACCATTCCGGTGCTCCTGCAGTACGCGGGCGCCGCACTGGCCGTCGGGGTCCTGGCGGCCCTCGCCGTCTCACGTCGGCTGCAGCGCAACACCCACGGGCTCGCCTTCGCCGACATCTCCGCGCTCCTGGACGAGCGCGAGGCCATGCTGCACAGCATTCGTGAGGCCGTGCTCGCACTGGATGCCCGCGGCCGGATCCGGTTGCTCAACGACGAGGCGCAGCGGCTGCTGGAACTGACTCCGGAGGCGGTCGGAAGGCCCCTGGGCGAGGTACTGGCGCCGGGTCGTACGGCGGAGGTGCTGGCGGGGCGGGTGGACGGGGCGAATCTCCTCACCGTGTGCCGGGGGCGGGTCCTGATCGCCAACCGCATGCCGACCGGGGACGGCGGCGCCGTCGTGACGCTGCGCGACCGCACCGAGCTCGAACTGCTGGGACGTGAACTGGACTCCACGCACGGTCTGCTCGACGCGCTCCGGGCCCAGGACCACGAGCACGCCAACCGGCTGCACACGCTGCTGGGTCTGCTGGAACTCGGCCGCCACGAGGCGGCGGTGGAGTTCGTCACCGAGGTGGCGGACGGGCGGCGGGCCTCGGCCGAGCAGGTCGCCGAGCGCGTCAGCGACCCGCTGCTGTCGGCGCTGCTGGTGGGCAAGTCGTCCGTCGCCGCCGAACGCGGCGCTTGCCTGCGCGTCTCCCCCGCCACCCGGCTGCCCGACGTGGTGGTGGACCCGCGCGATCTGGTGACGGTGCTGGGCAATCTCATCGACAACGCGCTGGACGTCGCCACGCTGGTCGAGGTGGAGCTCCTCGCCGAGGGTGCCGACGCGGTACTGCGGGTCAGCGACAACGGCCCCGGGGTGCCGGTCGCGCTGCGGGACCGGATCTTCACGGAGGGCTGGTCCACCAAGGAGCCCGCGTCCCACCGGGAGCGGGGGCTCGGACTGGCGCTCGTGCGGCGCCTCGCCGAGCGCTACGGCGGCGCGGCCCGGATCACGGCCCGGGCCGGCGGCGGCGCGGTCTTCACCGTGGTGCTGCCCGAGGCGCTCGCCGTACGGCAGCTGAGCGAAGTGGGAGAGTCGCAGTGATCGACGTTCTGGTGGTGGACGACGACTTCCGTGTGGCGGAGATCAACGCGGCGTACGTGGCCAAGGTCCCGGGCTTCCGCGTCGTCACCCGCGCGCACACGGCCGCGCAGGCCCTGTCCGTCCTGGACCGCGAGCACGTGGATCTGATCCTGCTCGATCACTATCTGCCGGACCGGACGGGCCTGACACTCGTGCGTGAGCTGCGCCGGCTCGGCCACCCGGCCGACGTCATCATGGTGACGGCCGCCCGCGACGTCGTGACCGTGCGGACGGCGATGCGGTACGGGGCACTGCAGTACCTGGTCAAGCCGTTCAGCTTCGCCGGTCTGCGTTCGAAGCTGGAGAGTTACGCGACGTTGCGGCGCACGCTGGAAGGCGTGGAGAGCCGCCGGGGCGAGGCGGGTCAGGAGCAGGTCGACCAGATCTTCGGGGCGCTGCGCACCACGGAGTCCGTGCCGGGTGCGGGGCTGCCCAAGGGGCATTCGGCGCCCACCGCCGACGTGATCCGCCAGGTGCTGTCGGCGGCCGGTGAGCCGCTGTCCGCGTACGAGGTGGCGGCGCGGGCGGGCCTGAGCCGCTCGACGGCCCATCGTTACCTCAAGTACCTGGAGGGGGTGGGCCGGATCAGCCTCAGCCTCAAGTACGGCGACACCGGCCGGCCCGAGCACCGATACGCCTGGGCGGCGGCCGGCTGAGCGGCGCGTGCCGTCCGGTGCCGTCTTGTCCCGTCCGGTGCCGTCCGGTGCCTCAACGCCTGCCGCCGCTACGGCGGTCGAGCATCTCGCGCCTGATCGCGGCCGCCGTGCTCCTGGCCCGGTCCGAGGCGGCCCTGCCGTCGGCCTGGGCCGGTACGAAGCGGTGCAGCGGGTTCGCGCAGCGGGGGCACGGGGAGTCGCTGGTGATCAGCCGCCCGTCCTCGCACCGCGGTTCGGCGCAGAGTCCCGGGCGGAGCAGTTGTTCGGCGATCTCCCAGGGCTCCCGGCGGCGGCCCTCCTCGTCCTTCTCCTGGAGCGTGTGGGACCACCGTGCGTTCCACCGCCGCTCCACCCGGTCCAGGAGCTGGTCGGGACTGCGCCGTCCCAGTTCCCGCCGGATGAGTACGACGAGTTCGCTCGGCCAGTGGCCGCCGAAAGCCCTCATGAGCGGGGGTGGCAGGGCGTGCAGGAGATAGCCGACCGGATCACCTCCCGGACGCTGCCATCGCGGGCACTGGCATTCGCCGTCGGCCGCGAGCGGCGTCCCGCAGCGCCCGCACAGTCCGCGGCAGTCGCCGCAGACCCCGTCGTCGAGACCGTCCAGATGCGGGGCGGGCGCCCGGCCGCACTCCCGGCAGCAGGAGGCGCAGAGTCCGCACAGGCGCTCACCCCCGACGGCGGTCGTCCAGGGCCGCTGCTGACAGCGGCAGCAGCGGCTGCTCCTGCAGTGCTCGTGATGGACGGCACCCGGACCGCGTCCCGGGGGAGGAAATGACATGGCTGCGTTCTCCGGTCCCGGTTCGGCGCGACGCCCGGCAGCGGTTGCCACGCCGGGCGGGGCCGCGGTCCGACCCACCCGCGCCCCGTCCGACCGTCGCACAGCCGGATGTCAGAGGCCCCCGGTGGTACGCATCATGTGACCTGGTGACCGTAATGATCAAGATCGGGTGCCGGTCAGGACCGTTCGTGCCCGATCCCGTACCGATGCTGACCTCGGCCGGCTCGATGTGCTGGTCAACAGCGCCGCCGTGGTCCGAGGTGGCGCACTCGGCACCCTCGCGGCATCCGTGCGGATGCGGTCAGGGCTTGATGCTGCTGACGACGTCCGCGGTGGCCGTGAGGCCCTCCTGGATGGTGGGGGCCATGCTCGTGCCCGCGAGGAAGAACCCGAGGAGGGCGCAGACCAGGGCGTGCGAGATCTTCAGCCCGCCGTTGCGGAGGAAGATCACCGCAAGAATGAGCAGTAGCAGCACCAGTGAGATCGAAATGGCCATGGCCAACCTCCTCCGCCGCGCCGGAATTGCGGCATTCGCCGTCAGTTTGGCGGAGCGGAGGAGCCATCCGGCGCACTGGCGTGTCCGCCAAACGGGTACGGCTGCGGAGCGTCGGTCGTGGGCCGTCCGTCTACCGCGCGTGCCGGTCGTGGGTCCGGAGGAAGCGGGCGAGTCCCGCAAGGTCGTCGGTGTTGAGGTGGTCCACCCCGGCGGCCAGCAACTCGGCCCAGACGGCGTCGCGTTCGGGGCCCGGTACGTCGGGCGTGGCCCAGAAGCGCACGCGCTGGCCCGCGCGATGGGCGGAGGCGGTGATGGCGCGCAGGGCGTCCCGTTCGGCGGGCGGCATGGGGCCGGCGCCGAGCCAGCCGAACGTCCCGGTCCAGCTGCTGCTGATGAGGGGGATGAACGAGGCGGTGGCCGCGGTGCCGAGGTCGTCGAGCCTGCCGTCGTAGAAGGCGTACCGGGTGTGCTGGGCCTCCATCGGGGCGCGGGCGGCCCGGTCGCCCGAGATGACGGCGGTTACCGCTCCGGGCCGCACCCTGCCGTGCCGCCAGGACGTCAGCATCTGCCGGTGGCGGCGGAGTTGGCCGTCGAGTTCCGCGTAGGCGGCCGCACCGTCCGTCTTGATGTCGATCAGGAGTTGCACCGGCGCGCGGTCGCCGGGGAAGACGGCCCCGTGGTTGGCCCGGACCCTGGCGAGGAGGGGATCGAGATAGAGCGCGGACAGGGTGCGGGCGGGATCGAGGTCGGTTGCCTCGTGGGCGACGAGCAGTTCGCCGTCCACGAGGAAGATGTCGGCCTCGACGCTGGTGAATCCCTGGTCCAGCGCGTCGTGCAGTGGGCGGGGGTGCAGGTAGTCGTTGTGCGCGTGCGCCCGCGGCAGCGGCCTCGGGCGTGGGGCGTGCGGGGCCTCGGCCGCGGTGGCCGTCCGAAGGGGTACGGAGGTGGCTGCGGCTGCCGTGGCCAGTGCGGTGGTGACGACGCGGCGGCGGGTGGGGAACGCCATGGGATCTCCCGGTTGCGAGGCGTGCCGGACGGGCGGACGCGACCGATTATGGAAGCGTCGCACCTCAACGTGGGCGCGGAGGTTCAGAGTTGGCTCGTTCGCCGCTCGCCCGTCGGCCGGCGTTCCACCCGCCGTGGCCGGATCCGCACGGAAGCGACCTGCCGCCCACGCGGCGGAGCGGGGGCACGCGTCCACGTGCCCCCGCTCCGGTCCGGAACACGCCCTACGGCGCCGGCAGCTCCATCAGGGCGGCGACGCTCTCGCGGTGGCGCCCCGCCGTGCCGAAGGCGGTCGCGTCGGCCTTGGCACGCTTCAGGTACAGATGCGCCGGGTGCTCCCAGGTCATCCCGATGCCGCCGTGCAGCTGGACGCACTCCTCCGCGGCGTGCACGGCGACCTTGGAGCAGTACGCCTGCGCCACGGCCACGGCCAACGGCGAGTCGGGGCTGCCCGTCGCGAGCGCGTCGGCGGCGTTCCGTGCCGCCGCCCGGGCCGACACGACCTCCAGCCAGAGCTGCGCCATGCGGTGCTTGAGCGACTGGAAGGATCCGACCGGGCGGTTGAACTGGTGGCGCTCCCGGGTGTGCCGGACCGTCTCGGTCAGGCACCATTCGGCGAGTCCGAGCTGCTCGGAGGCGAGCAGTCCGGCACCGGCCAGCAGTCCCCGGTCCACCGCGGTCCGCGCCGCCCCGGCGTCCGCGAGGCGGGTGCCGGTGGCGCCGGCCAGGGTGACGGTGGCGAGCGGGCGGGTGAGGTCGAGCGGGACGAGCGGCTGGACCGCGACACCGGGCGCGTCCATGTCGACCGCGTAGAGGCCGTCGGTGGTGGGAACCAGCAACACGTCGGCGGCGGCCGCGTCGGCGACCGGTCCGAGTGTTCCGTCGAGGGTTCCGGTCATCACCGGCGTGTCGGACGCCGCCGCGGAGAAGGGCACGGCGAGCACCGCGACCCTGCGGCCCGCGGCAAGTTCGGCGAGCAGCCCGGCCACCGGCCCGTCCTCACCCCCGAGCGCCAGGAGCGTCTCGGTGGCGACGACCGAGCTGGTCAGATAGGGCGCCGGGGCGACGCTGCGCCCGAGCTCCTCGATGACGACGGCGGCCTCACGGTGGGTGGCACCCTGTCCGCCGAGCTTCTCGGGCACCAGCAGTCCGGCGGCGCCGATATCGGCGGCGAGGGCCTTCCAGAGCTGCTGGTCGTACGGCGTGTCGGACTCGGTGCGAGCGATCACCGTCGGCGCGTCGGCCCGGTCGGCGAGCAGGGCGCGGACCGCGGCGCGCAGATCCTCCTCGGCCTCCGAGTACAGCAGGTCCGGTGCCTGGGTGGGTTCGGTCGGTGCGGTCATCGGGAGAGGTCCTTCCAGGCGACGTCCTTGTCGTTGCGCGGCTCGGCGGGCAGGCCCAGCACCCGTTCGGCGACGATGTTGAGCAGTACCTCGCTCGTCCCGCCCTCGATGGAGTTGCCCTTGGAGCGGAGGTAGCGGTAGCCGGCGTCACGCCCCGTGAAGTCGACGTGGTCAGGGCGGCGCATGGTCCAGTCGCTGTACAACAGCCCCTCGTCGCCCAGGAGTTCGACTTCGAGGCCGCTGATCTCCTGGTTGAGCCGGGCGAAGGCGAGCTTCATGCCGGAGCCCTCGGGCCCCGGCTGCCCGGCGACGAGCTGCTGGCGCAGACGCTCGCCCGCGAGACGGGCGACCTCGGCCTCGACCCAGAGGGTCAGCAGGCGCTGGTGCAGGTCATGGGTGCGCAGCTCGGGGCGCTCGCGCCAGGTCTTCGCGACCGGGCCGATCATGCCGCCCTCGCGCGGGATGCGGGACCCGCCGATGGAGACACGCTCGTTCATGAGCGTCGTCTGCGCGACCTTCCAGCCCTCCCCGACCGCGCCGAGGCGGCGGCTGTCGGGGATGCGCACCCCGGTGAGGAAGACCTCGTTGAACTCGGCCTCGCCGGTGATCTGGCGCAGCGGCCGCACCTCGACGCCGGGGTCGGTCATGTCGCAGATGAAGTAGCTGATGCCGCGGTGCTTGGGTACGTCCGGGTCGGTGCGGGCGATGAGGATCGCCCAGCGTGCCACGTGGGCGCTGGACGTCCAGACCTTCTGCCCGTCGACCACCCAGTCCTCCCCGTCGCGCACGGCGCGTGTGCCCAGGGCCGCCAGGTCGGAGCCGGCGCCCGGTTCGCTGAAGAGCTGGCACCACACCTCCTCGCCGACCCACAGGGGGCGCAGGAAGCGCCGCTTCTGCTCGTCGGTGCCGAAGCCGAGGACGGTCGGGGCGGCCATGCCGAGGCCGATGCCGATGCGCCGCGGATCGTTGTCCGGGGCGCCCGCCGCGGCGAGTTCGGCATCGACGACGGGCTGGAGGGAGCGCGGCGCGTCGAGGCCGCCGAGCCCGGCCGGGTAGTGCACCCAGGCGAGTCCGGCGTCGAAGCGCGCCTTGAGGAAGTCGGTGCAATCCGTGGTGGCCGGGGGGTGCGCGGTGAGCAGTTCGCGGGTGCGGCGGCGCAGGTCGGCGGCGTCCGGGGCGGTCATCGGGCGGCTCCTGAGGGGAGGACGACGATGCGGCCGGTGCTGGTGCCGTCGGCGACGCGCTGGACGGCGGCCGCTGCCCCGTCCATCGGGACCCGCTCGCTGATGAGCGGCTTGATGACGCCCTGCGCGGCGAGCCGGGTGAGCTCGTCGTGACAGTCGCGGACCGCCTGCGGGTCCTTCGTGTTGTACAGGCCCCAGTGGAGCCCGAGGACCGAATAGTTCTTCACCAGGGCGTGGTTGAGCCCGGGGGTGGGAATGACGCCGCTGGCGAAGCCGACGACGACCACCCGGCCCTCGAAGGCGATGCACTTCACGGACTTCGCGTACGCGTCGCCGCCGACGGGGTCGTACACCACGTCGGCGCCACGCCCTGCGGTGAACTCCTTGACCGCGGCGACGATGTCCTCGGTGCGCCGGTCGATGACCAGGTCGCAGCCGAGTTCGGCGGCGATCTTGGCCTTCTCCGGGCCGCCGACCACGCCGATGACGGTGGCGCCGGCGGCCTTGCCGAGCTGGACGGCCGCGCTGCCGACCCCGCCTGCCGCGGCGTGGACGAGGAGGGTCTCGCCGGACTGGAGCCGCGCCCGGCGGTGCAGCCCGAACCAGCCGGTCTGGTAGCCGATGTGCAGGGCTGCCGCCTCGGCGTCGTCCAGCGCTTCGGGGGCCGGCAGCAGGGCCGCCTCGTCCGCGACGACGTACTGGGCGAATCCGCCGTTCGGGAGGGCGGGGGTGGCGAGCACCCGGCTCCCGTCCCCGGTCCGGCCGCAGATCTCCACGCCGGGCGTGAAGGGCAGCGGGGGCCGCACCTGGTACTGGCCGCGGCAGAGCAGCGCGTCGGGGAAGTTGATGTTCGCCGCGAGCACCTCGATGAGCACCTGCCCGTCGCCGGGCGTCGGCCGGTCCGCTTCCTCGAGCCGCATCACCTCGCTCGGCTCGCCGTTCCGGTGCACTCGCCATGCCTGCATGAGGGGCCTCCACAACACTGTCGGCATTACCACTGCTCCGGCGCATACTAAGCGGTCGCTTGCCCCTGTGGGAACAACCTGCGGGTGACCGATTCGGCCGGGCGCCGACATGGGTGTGCGCCCGGCCCCGCCCCTGGAGGTGCGGCGGCGCCGGGCGCACGGACGGAGAGTGCCGCTACTTCCCGACCACGACCTCCGCGATCGCGGGGGCCACGGAGCCCTCGTGCCAGGCGAGGCGTACCGCGTCGGCCGTCCGGCCCGCCGCGTCGATCCGCGTGTAGGGGCCGTCGAGCGTGCCGATGGTCTGCCAGCTCCCGTCGTCGTTCCGCAGCTGGATGTCGGCCGCGGCCTCGGAACCGGCCGGCTGGAGGACGGTGACCGCCCCCACCGCACGCGCGGCGACGAGGTCCACCTGAAGCGCTTCGCCCGCCTCCGGTGCGCGCGAGGCCCGGTACACGCTGCCCGGGTCGCCGTCGGCGGCCGAGCGGATCGCCGATCCGGTGGCGGCCGGCGGGTTGCCGGTGATCTCGCCGTCCGTGGTGGTCACGGTGAATTCACGGACGACGAGCCAGCTGTCCTGCCCTGCGGTCGCCCTGGCCCGCACATAGCGGGCCTCGGTGCCCGCGGGGACGGTAGCGGTGACGTCCGGCTCGCCGGAGAACTCGGTGAGCCGTGTCCAGTTCTGTCCGTCCGCCGAGTATTCCAGCACGCCCGCGTGGAGGTAGTCCTCGGTGCTGCCGTCCTTCGCCATGGCGAGGGTGACTCCGCTGAAGTCCCTCGCCTCCCCGAGGTCGACGGTGAGCTGGTCGCCCGCAGCGGGCGCCCCGTCGCTCCAGAAGTAGGTGGAGTCGTCGCCGTCGAGGGCCCGGGCGAGGGTGTTGCTCTGGTACGTGCCGAGGCTCGTCGTCGCCGTGGGCCGGCCGCTCACACCGAGCTTCCTGTCGTGCTCGGCGGTGGCCGCGCCGATGAACCCGTCCAGCGCCCCGTCCCCGACGAGGACCGGCACCTTGCGTCCGTCGAGACCGGTGTACGTGAAGGACTTGGCGTGCTCGACCTGCGCGGGCAGCTGCTGCCGGAGCTCCCAGGCACGGTCGCCGTCCCCTGCGCGGGCCGCCTCGACCATCCCCAGGGCGGTACGGGCCGCGGTCGCCCAGGACTCCGTGGCGTCCAGCCAGGGGCCCGAGTCGTCGATGAAGCCGCGGTCCGGAAGGTCCGCGCGCAGCCGGGCCGGGGCGGCTCCGAGGCCGCCGAGCACCGAGGTGAGCCGCTTCGCGTCACCGGACTGCCAGTAGCGGGCGAACTCGGCGGACAGCTCCGGCGCCTTGTCGGTGTTGAGCGCCGAGCTGTAGTTGACGTCGGCGAAGGCACGCAGCGCCCGCTCCGTGCGGGAGTCGCCGCCCGCGTACTCCTTCAGACCCTTTCCCCACGACGTACGCGCGTCATAGGCCCCGTCGTTCCAGGCATAGTCCGCGACGGTGTAGAGCGAGAGTTTCGAGGCGTACGGCTGGATCATCGGGTTGGCGGTGATCCCGGCCAGCCGGCCCGGCAGTCCCTTCTCGCGGCCGTTGAACGGGCCGAGCAACAGGCGGTTGGTCGCGTAGTCGTTCACCGGGTAGTTGTCCCAGGTCAGGATCGGGTGACCGAACACCTTCCGCGCCGCGTCGGCCTGAGCGACCGTCATGGTCGGGGCGACCACGCCGACACCGGTCCACTCCACGAGCACGTCCGCATCGAGCTGTTCGGAGAGCGCCGTCTTGTACGGGGACGGAGCCACGTTGTAGTACTCGGTGGGGACCATCTGGAGCGGCTCGGCACCGGGGTGGGTGGCGATGAACTCCTGGTTGACCTTGTTCAGCAGGTACGCCTGCGCGGCACCTGCCGCGCCACCGCCGGTCCCCCACTTCGCCTTGTCGGCCTCGCAGTTCCAGTTGGTGTAGCTGATGTCGTCGAGCGGCACCGCGAAGGTGCGCACACCGATGTCCCAGATCGTCTGGAACTTGTCGACGAGCGCCTTCGCGTCCGCGTCGGAGCTGTAGCAGACCGACAGGCCCGGAGACAGCGCGTAGGTGAACTCGACGTGCCGCCGGACCGCCCGGTCGGTCAGGTCCTTGATCTGGGCCAACTGGTCGGCGGGGTAGGGGTCGCGCCACTTCTCGCGGAGGTAGGCGTCGTCCTTGGGCGAGTACACGTAGATGTTCATCTTGTGCTCGCCGTAGTAGTCCAGCTGGTCGAGCCGGGCCTCGTGGGACCACGGGGTGCCGTAGAAGCCCTCGATGACGCCGCGCAGCGCGGTGCCCGGCCAGTCGCGCACCGCGAGCCCGTCGACGCGGGCCCCCGGGTGCGCCCGCTGTGGCAGGACCTGGCGCAAGGTCTGTGCGGCGTAGTACGTGCCCGTGGTGTCCTTGCCGGCGAGGACGATGCGGCCCGCTCCGATACCGAGGACGTATCCGTCGGCGGGCAGGCTTGAGGGCCCTTCGAGCTTCTGGGCGGTCAGTGCGCCGGCGTCACCGACATGCACGTTGAGCCCGTGCGGGGCCGGCCGCGTGGCGCGGACGACCCGCTGCGCACCGGCATCGCGCAGGGCCGCCGTCACCACGTCGAGCGTCGGCCCGTCGGCCGTCTCCCCGGTGACCAGGGTGACGGTGGGAGTGATCGTGATCCGGTCCGGTCTGTTCTTCACCGACTGGGGGGTCGGGGTGATGGCCGGGGTGTCCTGGGCCTTGGCCGGCGGGGCGGCGGGGCTGCCGCCGGCGGCCTGAGCGGCGGGCACGGCGGTCAGCAGACCACCGGCGATCAGGGCCGCCGAAGCGGCGATCGCGGTGAGGCGGGGTGGGCGAGGCGTCACAGATCCTCCATTGGTCACTCAAGTCACCAGAGTCGCGCAACACAACGAGACTGAATTCAACAGTCTGGCGCTGACATGTCAATGGTCTGGACAACATCAGTGCGTGGACCTGGACTTTTGTCTCGGAGACCTGGATTTTTGTCACCGAGCAGCCGGGTGCTGTGTGCCTCTCAGGCCTGGCCATTTGACGGCGGAAGCGGTACTCATGCGTCCATGACGGAGAGCACCCACACTCCCGGGACGCACACGCCGGCAACGCACACGCGCGGAACGCCCCCTCCTCCCCCGCTCGGCGCGAGCGCCCTGCCGGCAGGCACGTACGACGGGAGCGTCGTCCTGGTGACCGGCGGCGGCTCCGGCCTCGGGAAGGCCGTCGCGGCCGAGTTCGCCCGGCTGGGTGCGGATCTGGTGCTCGTCGGCCGGAACACCGAGCGGCTGGCCGCCGCCCGGCAGGAGCTGGCACCCCTCACCCGGGGCCGGGTCCTGGCCGTCCCGGGCGACATCCGCGACCCGGAGAGGATCACAGAGGTGTTCGACGTGGCCGGGGCCGAACTGGGCCTGCCCGACGTCCTCGTCAACAACGCGGCGGCCAACTTCCCGTCACCCGCCGAGGACCTGTCACCCAACGCCTGGCGGGCGGTGCTCGACATCACGCTGACCGGGACCTGGTTCATGACCCGGGAGTTCGGGCGGCGCCACCTGGCCGCCACGACCGGCGGGTCGATCCTGTGCGTCGGCGCCTCCTACGCCTGGACGGGCGGACCCGGATACGCGCACTCCGCAGCCGCGAAGGCCGGGGTCAAGAACCTGGTCGAGACCCTCGCCGTGGAGTGGGGGCCGTACGGGATCCGTGTCAACGGGCTGGTGCCGGGGCTGATGCCGCACGAGGACATGACCGGCGACATCCGGGGCCACCTCGACCGGGACGAGGCGGAAGCCGGCAGCGCGGTCGGGGAGCTCGGCGCACGGCAGCCCGCGCTGCGGGTGGGCCTGCCGCGCGAACTGGGCTGGGCGGCCACGTTCCTGGCCTCGCCGTACGCCGCGTTCGTCTCCGGTCATTCGCTGGTGGTCGACGGGGCGAACTGGCAGCGGCGCTCACTGGTCGCGCCGCCCGTGGTGCCGGTGCGCGAGCAGTTGGGCCGCGGGCCCTTCACCCTGCCCGACACCGCTTGAGCGGATCCGCGTGTCAGATCCCGTCGAAGTGCGGCGGACGGCGGGCCGCCTTCGCGGCGTAGCCCTCGGCCGCGTCCCGCGAGGTGAGGGTGAGGGCAGCAGCCAGGGCCGTGCGGTCCAGCGCCTCGCCGAGGCCCGCGTCCGCGTACGCGTCGACGGAGCGCTTGATGTGGCGTACGGCCAGGGGCGCGTTCGCCGCCACGGCGTCGGCGACGGACCGGGCGGTCCGCTCCAGTTCACCCAGGGGGGTGACGGCCTGGAGCAGCCCGATCCGCTCGGCCGTCGCCGCGTCCATCCGGCGGCCGGTGAGCGCGAGGTACTTGGCCCAGCCCGCCCCGGCCTCGCGGGCGATCCGCATGTCGCCACCGGCGTCGACCGCCACCCCGATGCCGGCCTCGGGCAGTGCGAACACGGCGTCGTCCGCGGCGATCCGGATGTCCGCCATGAGCGCGAGTTCGAAGCCGAAGCCGAGACAGTAGCCCTGCACCGCCGCGATCACCGGCTGCGGAAGCCCGGCGAACGCGGCGAAGCGCTCGTGCACCCAGCGGATGCCCTCGTAGTAGTGCTGGGTGCGCTCGGCGGAGGTACGGCCCGTGATGTCGCCGCCCGGCGCGGTGACATCGATCCCGGCACAGAAGGCCCGGCCCTCGCCCCGCAGCAGGACCGCCCGGACCGAGTCGTCGAAGCGGAGGCGGTCGGCCATGATGCCGAGCTGTCTGCTGGACTCCCAGCTCCAGCCGTTGAGCTGCTGCGGCCTGCACAGGGTCAGCAGGCCGACGCCGTTCTCGATCCGCAGCGTCATCCGCTCCTGGCCGTCCGGGATGTCGTGGTCCAGGATGTCGAGCACGGCCCGCCCTCCGTTGACTGACGCACCGTCAGAAGCGGGTGCGCGGTTCAGCGTACGGCGGCCGCCCGCACGGGGCCAGAGCCCGTCCGCGCTCAGCGCGCGAAGAGTTCGAACGTGGCCGCCGGGCGTCCCCCGAAACGCGCTGCGGACGCCTGGGCGTTGCCGGTGAGGAAGGTGCGGCAGTACGCCTCGGGGTCCTCGTCCGTGAGCACTTCGATGTACGTGCGGTGCGCCAGGAGCGATTGCACGGACCGTTCGAGGCCGGCCGTGGCGTCGACGGCGTGCGTGGGCGTGGACGATCCGGCCACGGCCACCCAGCGCACGCCGTCCCACGGCTCCAGACCCTGCGCGGTCAGCTCCGGGAAGATCCAGCGGTTGCCGGCGTCGGCCGCCGCGTCGAGCGTGGCGCGCCCGACCGCGCGGTGGTCGGGGGTGTTCCAGGCGACACCGCCCCAGGTGTCACGGTGGTTGAGCGTGATCACCAGTTCCGGCCGGTGGCGGCGGACGGCCGCCGCGATGTCCCGGCGCAGCCCGGTGCCGTACTCGATCACTCCGTCGCGGTGGTCGAGGAACTCGACGCGGGAGACCCCGACGACCGCCGCGCTCGCGCGCTGCTCCTGCTCGCGCAGCGGGGCGCACTTCTCCGGTTCGAGCGTGTCGATCCCGGCCTCACCCCGTGTGGCCAGGAGGTAGGTGATGTCGCGCCCGCCGTCGGTCCATCCGGCGACAGCCGCCGCGCAGCCGTACTCCAGGTCGTCGGGGTGAGCGACGACGGCCAGGGCGCGCTGCCAGTCCGAGGGCATGGGTTCGAGCTGCTCCGTCATGTCGGCAGGCTAACCGGCCGGGCCGCTGGGGGCACGGTGTCGCATACGCCTCACTCAGCGCATCAATACCCCCAGGGGTATAGATGTTAGCCTGGGAAAAAATACCCCCGGGGGTACATCTTCATCGTCCATCGTTACGGAAGGAGCGTGTCGTGTTCTTCGTCGACACCATCGAGACACCGGGCCTCGGAAACCGCAGCTATCTGGCGGGAGGGCCGCGGACCGCCGTGGTGGTGGACCCGCCGCGCGACATCGACCGGGTCATCGCGGCAGCCGCGGTGCGCGGAGTACGCATCCGCGCCGTGGCCGAGACACATCTGCACAACGACTACGTGACCGGCGGACTCGACCTGGCGCGTGCCACCGGCGCCGCGTACCTGGTGCCCGCCGCCGCGGCCGTGTCGTTCGCCCGGACCCCGGTGGCCCACGGCGACACCGCGCCGGTCGACGAGGGTCTCGCGCTGCGTGCGCTGGCGACGCCGGGGCACACCCCGCACCACATGGCATACGTCCTGGAGGAGGACGGCCGCGCCGTCGCCGCGTTCACCGGCGGCTCGCTGCTGATCGGCGGCGTGGGCCGGCCCGATCTCGTGGAGCCCCGGCTGACCGGCACGCTGGCGCGGGCCCAGCACACCTCCGTGCACCGGCTCGCCGGCGAGCTGGACGACGAGGTCGAGGTGCTGCCCACGCACGGCTTCGGCAGCTTCTGTTCCTCCTCCCGCGCCTCGGGCACCTCGTCGACCATCGGTACCGAGCGAAAGGGGAACGCCGCACTCGTCAAGGACGTGGACACCTTCGTCGCCGACCTGCTCGCGGGCCTCGACGACGTTCCCGCGTACTACGCGCACATGGGACCCGCGAACGCGGCGGGCCCGGCACCCATGGACCTGACGCCGCCGGCGCGGGCGGGTGCGCAGGACATCGCCGGGCGGCTCGCGGCCGGCGAGTGGGTGGTCGATCTGCGCGGCCGGGTCGCGTTCGCGCAGGGGCACGTGGCCGGATCGTTCAATTTCGAGGGCGCGGGACAGCTCGCGACGTACCTGGCCTGGCTGATCCCGTGGGGCAGGCCGGTCACGCTGCTCGCCGCCACGGCCGACGAGGTGGCACACGCACAGCGCGAGCTGGCCCGGGTGGGCATCGGCCGGCCCGTCGGCGCGGCCACCGGCGGTCCCGAGTCCTGGGTGCACGGGCCGGAGCAGCTCCGCTCCTTCCCCCGTGCGGACTTCGCGGACCTGGCGGCGGCGCGGGGTCGCGGCGAGGACCCGGTGGTTCTCGATGTCCGGCGCACCGCCGAGCGCGCGGACGGCGCGCTCGCCGGCTCGGTGCACATCCCGGTGCACGAGTTGCCCGGGCGCCTGGACGAGGTACCGCCGGGAGAGGTGTGGGTGCACTGTGCGGGCGGCATGCGCGCGGCGATCGCCGCGTCGCTGCTGGACGCGGCGGGCCGGGAGGTGGTGGCGGTGGACGACGGCTTCGACGCCGCGGCCCCGGCGGGCCTGACCGTGACCGCGCCCCGCTCCGCCGCCTGACGGGCGGGCTCCGGTCCACGCGTCTCCCGTACCTTTCGGAGTGTTTTCCATGTCATCCCTGAAGTCCCTCTTCCGTCGCGGCCCCGGCCGGATCGGCGTCGCCGAGGCCCGGCGGCGGACCGCCGACGGTGCGGCCGTCCTGCTGGACGTACGCGAGTCGGCCGAGTGGAACGCGGGTCACGCGCCCGGTTCCGTCCACCTGCCCCTGTCCGCCCTGACCGACGGAGCTCCGCCGCCCGCACCGGCCGGCCTGCCCGTGGTGGTGATCTGCCGCTCCGGTCACCGGTCCCGGCAGGCCGCCCGGCTCCTCGCGGACCGTGGGGTGAGCGTCGTCGATGTCACCGGCGGTATGACCGCCTGGGCCGCCGCGGGCTTCCCGGTGCGTGACCGGCGCGGGAACGCGGGCACCCTCGCATGACCCCGCTCATACTGGCGCTGATCGCCGGCGCGGTGGTCGGACTCGCGCTCGGCGGGCTGGGCGGCGGCGGCAGCGTGATCGCCGTGCCCGCACTGATCTACCTGCTCGGCTTCGACCCGGCGGCGGCCACTACCGCCGCTCTCCTCATCGTCATCGCGACCTCGCTCACCGGGCTGCTCGCCCACGCCCGGGACGGGCAGGTGCGCTGGCGGACCGGCGGGCTCTTCGCCGTGGCCGGCGTCGTGCCGGCGGCACTCGCCGGGGCGCTGTCGGTGCGCATCCCCTCCGCACTCCTGACCGCGGCCTTCGCGGTGCTCGCCGTCGTCGCCGGGGTCCGGATGCTCCGCACGAGCGGTACGCCGGGCGCGGATGCGGAACGGCCGGCCCCGGTGCCGGTCGGGAGGGCCGCCGGGACGGGGGCCGGGCTCGGCGCGGTGACGGGTTTCCTCGGGGTGGGCGGCGGCTTCCTCGCCGTTCCCGCGCTGGTCACCGTCCTCGCTGTGCCGATGTCGGCGGCCGTCGGAACCAGCCTGCTCGTCATCACGGTGAACTCCACGGCCGCGCTGGCCGCCCGGCTCGCCACGCCCACGGTGCTGGACTGGGGACTCATCGCCCCGTTCACGGCGACGGCGGTCCTCGGCGCCTGGGACGGGAAACGGCTGGCCGCCATGGTCTCCACGGA
Source organism: Streptomyces sp. NPDC005775 (assembly GCF_042871565.1). Lineage (NCBI taxonomy): Bacteria > Bacillati > Actinomycetota > Actinomycetes > Kitasatosporales > Streptomycetaceae > Streptomyces > Streptomyces sp. NPDC005775. The sequence continues at coordinate 173,410 of NZ_JBIAIU010000001.1, forward strand.
CGCGCTGCGACGGATCTTCGGGGCGGTACTGCTGGCCGTCGCCGCGTTCATGCTCGTCGACTCCGCCGTATGACCGCACCGCCGTGAAACGGGTGCCGCGCGCCCCCGCTCCCCCTCAGGCCAGCGACAGGAAGAGCTTCTCCAGCCGGGCGCGCATCTGGTCCCGGTCCGCGGGTTCGCTACTGCCGTCGGCCATGCAGTGCTGAAGGCCTGTGGCGATGATCGCGAAACCGGCCCGGTCCAGCGCCCGCGAAACAGCCGCCATCTGAGTGATGACGTCCTCGCAGTCGCGCCCTTCCTCGATCATCCTGATGATTCCGGTGAGCTGGCCCTGTGCGCGGCGCAGACGGTTGAGCACCGATTTGAGTTCATCGGCCGCCATGTCGAGTTCCACACATCCTCCTTTTAATACCCCAAGGGGTATTCTAGCCCGTCCGGGGCAGGAGAGACCGAGTCTCTTCCTCACACCCGGTGAACGAAAGGAAACACTGCTCGTGACCAGCCCCGTATCTCTCTCCCCCGCCCAGGCCGCCGCCCGTCTCGCGGAGTTCACCGTGATCGACGTACGCGCTCCCGGTGAGTACGCGTCGGGGCACGTACCCGGCGCCCTGAACATTCCACTCGACCGTCTCTCCGAGGCGGTGCCCGCGCTCAAGTCCGCTTCGGCCCGCGGCGCCCTGCTCGTCGTGTGCGCCTCCGGCGTCCGCTCGACGCGGGCCTGCGACATCCTCTCGGCGGCCGACATCGATGCCGCGACGCTCTCCGGCGGCACCTCCGCCTGGGAGGGCGAGGGCCGCGGCCTCGACCGTCCGGAGGGCGGCGGGGCCACCTGGCCGATGGAGCGACAGGTCCGGCTCGCCGCGGGCTCGCTGGTGGTGGCCGGTCTGCTCGTGGGTGTGCGCCGCCCGGCGGCGCGCTGGCTGTCCGCCGGGGTCGGCGCCGGTCTCGTCTTCTCCGCCGTGACGAACACCTGCGGCATGGCGGCGGTGCTGGCGAAGCTGCCGCACAACCGCGCCCCGCGCTCGGCCGCGAACCTCGACGCGACGCTGGACGCGCTCCAGGGCTGAGCCGCCGGCAGAAAGGGGCCGGCCGCACCCCGAGGTGCGGCCGGCCCCTTGCCGTTACGACCGGCTCGTGGCCGTACAGGCCGGCTCGTACCCGTACCGGAACTCAGACCTCGTCGCGGACCAGGGCGAGCAGCCGGTCCAGCACCCGGGGTCCGCCCGCGCGCAGCCCGTCGTGCTCGAACTCGTCGGTGACCCAGGTGCGCAGCCCACGGATCGCCGCGGCGGTGCTCAGCGCGTGCGCGGTGTCCACGTACATGTCGTCGTGGTAGACGGCGGCGGCCACCGGCACCTCGTTGGCGGCCAGGCGCTCGGTGTCGTACAGCGGCTCCCAGCCGCCGCGGGTGGCGAGCAGCTCGGCGGTCTCGCGGAGCGGGCGCAGTGCCGGGTCGACGTCGAAGTGCCAGGGGTGGATGCTCTCGCCCGTGAACAGGACCGGTCCGTCGCCCTTGAGCGCGGTCGCCGCGTCGAACTGCGGGAACTCCGCACGGACGCGCTCGGCCGCCCAGTCGGTGGGGCGCTCGTCCTGGCCGTAGATGGCTTCGTGCAGGAGCGCGTAGAGCGGGTGTCCGGCGAACGAGTTGGCCGTGCGCACGGCCTCCTGGAAGGTGTCGGAGAGCTCGGTGCCGTGCGGGGTGGTGACGAAGGCGTTCTCCAGCAGGTAGTGCAGCTGGTGGCTGCCGTTGCCCCCGCCGAGCATGATGCCGAGGGACTGGAAGCCCTCGGGCGTCAGCCGGTGTCCGGCGCTCTCCGGGCGGTGCTCCGCGAGGTGAGCGGTGATCTCCCGGGCACGCTCGACATCCTGCGGGTAGCGGGCGTAGTGCGCGGCGACCTTCCGCTCGATCCTCGGGTACGCGGCCCGGTAGACGTCGTCCGCGTGGGCGTCGAGGGAGGGCAGGCCACCGGTGATCAGTACGGCGCTGAGGCCTTCCGGTGCGGACGAGAGGTACCGCACGGCGCAGAAGCCGCCGAAGGACTGGCCGAGGACGGTCCAGGGCGCGCCGCCCGTCAGCTGCGGGCGGATCAGCTCGCAGTCGCGCACGATGCTGTCGGACCGGAAGTGCGCGAGGTAGTCGGCCTGCTCGCGCGGACCGCCGCGCAGCGGCAGGGTCTGCCGGTTGGCCGGAGTGGAGAGCCCGGTGCCGCGCTGGTCGAGCAGCAGCACCCGGAACTCCTTCACCGCCCGCCCCAGCCAGGCCTCGGCTCCGGTGAAACGCCGCGCGCCGAAGCCCGGGCCGCCCTCCAGGTACACCAGCCACGGCAGTTCCTCGCCGGCCCGGGAGGCGGCCACCACCTCGCGGCCGAAGACCTCGATCTGCTCAACACCGGGGTCGGTGTGGTCGAGCGGCACGGTGAAGTGACGGTCGGTGAGGACGAGGCCGGGCTGGCGATAGCTGTTCAAGGGGGCTCCTGGATCGATGGTTCACGCACAGTTCAGCACACCGTCGTGCCCCGGACGGGCCCGGCCCGTGTGCGGCGGACCCGCCCGGCTCCTACCGTGCAGTCATGATCCGGTTCGAGCAGGTCGGCAAGGTCTATCCGGACGGGACGACCGCGGTCGACGAACTGTCCTTCGAGGTCGCCGAGGGGGAACTGGTCACCCTGGTCGGCCCCTCCGGCTGCGGCAAGACCACCACGATGATGATGGTGAACCGGCTGATCGAACCGACCTCGGGCCGGATCCTGGTCGACGGCGAGGACATCTCGAAGGTCGACCCGGTGAGACTGCGCCGCCGGATCGGCTACGTCATCCAGCAGGTGGGGCTCTTTCCGCACCGCACCGTCCTCGACAACACGGCGACGGTCCCGGCGCTGGTCGGCTGGAAGCGGTCCCGGGCGCGGGCGCGCGCCGCCGAACTGCTCGATCTGGTGGGCCTGGACCCCGGGACGTACGGCTCCCGGTATCCCGCCCAGCTCTCCGGCGGCCAGCGCCAGCGGGTCGGGGTGGCCAGGGCCCTGGCGGCGGACCCGCCGGTGCTGCTCATGGACGAACCGTTCGGCGCGGTGGACCCCGTGGTGCGGGAGCGGCTGCAGAACGAGTTCCTGAGCCTGCAGGCAACGGTCAGGAAGACGGTCCTGATGGTCACCCATGACATCGAGGAGGCGGTCCGGATGGGTGACCGGATCGCGGTGTACGGGGAGGGGCGCATCGAGCAGTTCGACACCCCGCGAGCGGTGCTCGGGTCTCCGGCGACTCCGTACGTGGCAGCGTTCGTCGGCGCGGACCGCGGGCTGAAGCGGCTGTCGGTCACCACGATCGAGCCGCACGACCTGGAGGAGCCGCCCGTCGCGCGGCTGGACGAGCGGGCCCCGGTGGCGGCGGCCCGGCTCGGCGCCGCCGGTGCGCGGTGGGCGGTGGTGCTGAACGGCGACGGCGAGCTGCACGGCTGGGTGTCGGCCCAGGCGCTGCGGACCGCCGGGGAACACGGGACGGTGGGTGAACTGGCCCGCCGGATGGACGCGTGGGTGCCGGTGGGGGCCCCGCTCAAGCAGGCGTTCGGCGAGATGCTCCAGCACGATGCCGGGTGGGTGGCGGTCCTGGACGGGGCGCGCTTCGTCGGGGTGCTGACTCCGGCCGGACTGCATGAGGCCCTGCGCCGTTCGGTGGACGCGGACGCGCAGGGCGTGGGGCGCGACGAGGTGCGGTTCGACTCGGTGGCGGACGCCTGAGGACGGCACCGGTGCGCGCGGTTCACCTACCGGCGACGTGGCGCCAGAAGTCCCGCATCGTCAGGGGCGGCTTGGGGCCGGCCATCTCCACCTGGCTGAGCATGATCGCGACCGTGCCGGTGGCCGGGATGATGTGCGCCGTGGTGCCGGTGCCGCCCACCCAGCCGTAGCGGCCCGGTACGTTCCAGGGATCGGTGCGCTCGACGTCCACCGAGCCGCCGAACCCCCATCCCTGTCCCTCGGTGAACAGCCCGCTCGCCCTGCGCTGTGCGGGTGTCAGGTGGTCGGTGGTCATCTGCCGCACCGATCCGGGCGTCAGCAGGGCGCGGCCGCCCGCGGTCCCGCCGGCCAGCAGCATCCGGCCGAAGGCGAACCAGTCGGCGGCGGTCGATACGAGACCGCCTGCCGCCGAAGGGAAGTCCGGCATGGTGCTCCACTGTCCGTCGGGGGCGTCGACGAGTTCGAACGTGCCCGCCTCACCGGCCCGGTAGTAGCTGGTGAACCGGTCGAGCTTCTGCTCGGGTACCGCGAAGCCGGTGTCGTTCATGCCGAGCGGTTCGAACAGTCGCTCGGCCAGGAACTGCGGGAGTGGTTGCCCGCAGGCTCGGGCGATCAGGACGCCCAGGATGTCGGAGCAGGCGTTGTACAACCACGCCTCCCCCGGCTGGTACAGCAGCGGAATGCGCGACAGCGTCGCCATCCAGGCATCCGGGGCCGCCACGGCCCGGGGCTGCGGCGAGCCCTGCTTCAGCTCACTGAACAGGGGCGCGACGGCCGGCAACGAGAAGTCGGACGGGAATCCGTAGCCGGCCCGGAAGGTCAGCAGGTCGAAGACGGTGATGGGGCGGGCCGCCGGGACCACGTCGTCGACCGGACTCCCGGGGGTGCGCACCACCAAGGGTGAGGCCAGTTCGGGCAGCCAGTGGGCGACCGGGTCGTCCAGCCCGAACCGGCCGTCCTCGATCAGCATCATGGCCGCCGCCGCGGTGACCGGTTTGGTGAGTGAGGCGATCCGGAAGATGGAGTCCGGAGCCATCGGGGCGCCGCCACCCGCGTCTGCGCCGCCGGCCACCTGCACGTCCACCCGGTCCCCCCGGGCCACCAGGGCGACGGCCCCCGGGACCGAGCCCTCACGTACGTGCGTCTCCAGTACTTCGCGCAGGGTGCTCATCGCTCCGCCTTTTCGCATAGGGGTCGCCCCTATGACTCCCCCGGCGGTGCGAACTCATCGCAGGCAGCGGCCGGGGAACCAGTCCCTTGACCCGAACCCTGCGCGGAGCCTAGGTTTCGACTGGGAGAAAGCGCTTGCTATCGGGCAGGCGCCCCTCACCGTGGAGGTGTTTGTCACGCCCAGCCAGGCTTCCCCCAGCAGGCCGATCCGCGTCGCGATCGTCGGCACCGGCGCCATCGCGCGCGTCAGCCATCTGCCTGCCCTGCGTGCGCTGGCCGACGAACAGCCCCTGGAGATCGTCGCGGCGGTCGATGTCGACGCCGACTCCGCGCAGGCGTTCTGCGCCGAGGCGGGCACCGGCCGCCCGTACACGGATCTCGGCCGGATGCTCGCCGAGGAGCGCCCCGACCTCGTCACGCTCGGCACCCCGCCGCGCTTCCACCGCGACCAGACCGTCGCCGCGCTGCGGGCCGGGGCCTGGGTGTGGTGCGAGAAGCCTCCCTGCCCCTCGCTGGAGGACTTCGACGCCATCGAAGCGGCGGAGGGCTCCGACCGGGGCGGCCCCTATGCCGCGATCGTGTTCCAGCACCGGTTCGGCTCCGGCTCGGACCACGTCCGGGCGCTGCTGGCCGAGCAGGCGATGGGGCGGCCCCTGGTCGCCCACTGCCAGACCACCTGGTACCGCGACGAGGCGTACTACTCCGCGCCCTGGCGCGGGCGCTGGAGCACGGAGGGCGGCGGCCCCGCGATGGGCCACGGCATCCACCAGATGGATCTGCTGCTTGATCTGCTCGGTCCGTGGTCGGAGATCCGCGCGATGGCGGGACGGCTGGTGCACGACGTGGAGACGGAGGACGTCTCCACGGCGCTCGTCCGCTTCGAGAACGGCACCATGGCCACGATCGTCAACAGTGTCCTCAGCCCGGACGAGGTGAGCCGGATCCGGATCGACTGCGAGCGGGCCACGGTCGAGCTCACCCATCTGTACGGCCATCGCAACGCCGACTGGCGGATCACCCCTGCTCCTGGGGTACCGGCCGAACAGCTCGCCGCCTGGCGCGACTTCGGGGTTGATGTGCCCAGCAGTCACGAGGCGCAGCTGCGCGGCCTGCTCAGGGACCTGCGGGCCGGCCGCCGGCCGCGCAGCAGCGGCGCCGACGGGCGTACGAGCCTTGAACTGGTCGCGGCGCTGTACAAGGCCGCCTTCACCGGGAACACCGTCCTGGCGGGCGAGATCGGCCCCGGCGACCCGTACTACAGCGCCCTGCACGGCGACGCCCCCGGCTGGGCCCCCGAGGGCGCGGAGGCGTCCGCGTGACCGGCCCGCTGGAGCTCGTGCACCGGCACGGCGACCACATCGCCGTCTCGGTGGCGGGCAGCGGGGTCGAACTCCTGCGCTACGTGTACCGGCCCGAGGCGGCGTGGGAGGCGCCGAAGCCGTACATCCACCCGCTGCGCACCCTCCTCGGCCGGGTGGTGACCGGCTACCGGCCGAGCGACCACCGCTGGCACAAGGGGCTGCAGCTGACCGCCTCGCACCTGTCGGGGCAGAACCTGTGGGGCGGCAACACCTACGTACGGGACGAGGGCTATCAGCCGTTGCCCGAACGGGTGGGTTCCATGGCCCACCGCGGATTCGACGAGGTGTCGGTGCGGGAGACCGGGGCCACGGTCGCCGAGCGGCTGAGCTGGCATCCGTACGGCGGTGAGCTGTGGGCCGAGGAGGTGCGCCGGGTCGAGGTGCACGACGTCGATCCGGCGTCCGGCAGCTGGGTGCTGACGTGGTCGTCGGCCGTCACCAACCGGCGGGACGAACCCCTGAGGTTCGGCAGTCCGGCCACGCACGGGCGCCGGGGCGCGGGCTACACGGGGCTGTTCTGGCGCGGCCCGCGCGCCTTCCGTGACGGCCGGATCCTCACCCCGGACGGCGAGGGCCCCGAGGTGATGGGAGGGCAGGCGCCCTGGCTGGCGTACACCGGCGAGCACGACGGTGTGGACGGCCACGCGACGCTCGTCTTCGCCCACGCCCCCGAGAACGACCACACGGGCGCGGGCGGGGAACATCCCGCGCACTGGTTCGTCCGCAACGACCCCTTCGCCGCGGTGGCCCCGTCCTTCGCGTTCCACGACGAACTCGTCCTGGAACCCGGGGCCGCGCTGACCCGGCGCTACCGGGTGGTCCTCGCGGACGGGGCATGGGACCGCGGGCGGATCGAGGCGCGGCTCGGGGAACTCACCTGGTGAACCCGCGGGCCACCGCGCTCAGTCGCCGGGGATGAGGCGGTGGGACCGCAGGTAGGCGCGGGCCACGTCCTCGGGGAGCCGGCGCCGGCTGTCCACCTGTTCGTTCAGCCGGGCCAGGTCCTTCGTCGTCAGGACGGTGTTCAGCTTGCCCAGTGCCGTACGGACGCCTTCGCTGCCCGCCCGGGACCGGTTGACGACGGGGACGAGGTAGTCGGCGTTCTGCAGGTGCTTGTCGTCCGCGAGCAGGACGAGGCCGAAGTCGTCCAGGGTGGCGTCCGTCGTGGTGGTCAGCACCATCTGGTCGCGGCCGCTCTGAACGGCCTGCTTCGCCTGGGTCGTGCCGACGCCCTTGGGGTCGACGCCGGTGATGTCGATGCCGTACGTCTTCTTCAGCCCGGGGGCGCAGTAGGGGCGCTTGACGCATTCGTCACCCGCGGCCAGGCGGACCGGCAGCCCCGACCTCCCCAGGTCGCTCAGCGACTTCAGGTGGTGCTTCGCGGCGTAGGCGGAGGTGACCGCGAAGGCGTTCTGGTCGACGGCGCGGCCGGGGTCCAGGACGGTGAGGCCGCGGGGTGCGGCCAGGGCGCGCAGCGCCTTCATGGTCGTGGTGAGGTCGGGCGAGCCGACGGGGGCGGCGTCGGCGCCGTTCTTCTTGGCGTTCAGCCAGTCGGCGAAGGTGGCGGCGTACTCGGGGACGACGTCGATCTGGCCGTTCTCCAGCGCCGGTTCGTAGATCTCCCGGTTGGTGACGGAGATGATCTCCGTGGAGTATCCGGCCCGGTCGAGCAGCAGCGCGTACATCTGTGCGAGCAGATCGCTCTCGGTGAATCCCGCCGAGCCGATGGTGAGGTGCTTGCTGTCGCCGGGCGGGGCGGTGACGTCGCCCTGGTTCTCCAGTGTGGGTCCGGTGGTGCAGGCGGTGACCGGTGCCAGCAGCAGGACCAGTGATACGGCGATCGCGTACCGGGCCCTCATCCGGTGTTCCCGTCGCGGGTCCGGTCGGGGCCGAGCCGCAGGGCCAGCTCGAAGAGACCTTCCACGATCAGGGCGAACACGGCGACCAGCACGGCCCCGGCGACCACCTGGGCCGTGGAGGCGAGGTTGAAACCGGCGGTGATGATGCGCCCCAGTCCTCCGCCGCCCGCCAGCGCGGCGATGGTGGCGGTGGCGACGAGCTGGACCGCTGCGATCCGTACACCGGTCAGGATGAGCGGCAGTGCCAGCGGCACCTCGACCTGGGTCAGCATCTGCCGGCCCGTCATGCCCATCCCCCGGGCGGCCCGTACGACGTCCTGGTCGACCTCGCGCATGCCGACGTATGCGTTGGTGAGCAGCGGCGGCACGGCGAACAGCACGAGCGCGACGACGGTCGGCCCCTCCCCGAACCGCCCGATCGGGGTGAGCAGCAGCAGGACGAGGACGGCGAAGGTGGGGACGGCGCGCCCGGCGTTGGAGATGTTGACGGCCAGGGCGCCGCCCCTGCCGAGGTGACCGAGGACCAGGGCGATGGGCAGGGCGATGAGGCAGCTGATCAGCAGACAGACGACGGTGAGGACGAGGTGCTGGACCAGCCGGGTCCAGATGCCGTCGTCGCCGTACCAGTGCGCCGAGGTCGTGAGCCAGGTCCAGGCGCCGGAGAGGGCGTTCACGACCGACTCCTTGTCCATGGGGTGAGCAGGCGCTGTGCGAGCAGGAGCAGCAGGTCGGCGGCGATGGCGATGATGACGCACAGGACGGAGGCGGTGAGTACCTGGGCCTTGAAGTAGGTGTTCATCCCGGAGTAGATGAGATTGCCGAGTCCGCCGTATCCGACGATCGCGCCGATGGTGACCAGGGAGACGGCGGAGACGGTGGCGATCCGCAGGCCCGCCATGGCGGCCGGCAGGGCGAGCGGCAGTTCCACGGCGACGAGCAGCCGCAGCGGCCCGTACCCCATGCCGCGCGCCGCCTGCCGGGTCTCCTCGGGTACGGCACGCAGCCCGGCCAGGATGTTCCGTACGAGCAGGGTGAGCGAGTAGAGAACGAGGCCCGCCACCACGAGAGAGGCGGAGAGCCCGTAGACGGGGAGCAGCAGAGAGAACATGGCGAGCGACGGGACGGTGTAGAGGATGGTCGTCACCCCCAGCACCGGTCCTGCGGCCCAGCGCCAGCGGCGGGCGGCGAGGGCGAGCGGCAGCGCGATGACCAGTCCGATGAGTACGGAGACCGCGGTCAGCTGGAGGTGTTGCAGCACGGCGTCCCAGAGGATGTGCCGACGGCTGCTCAGATAGGCGCCGCAGATCCACTCGTTGCGCGCGAGGCAGTCGTCCGGTGGCGCGGTCATCCGTCCATTGCAGCCCGTAGCGGTGCGGGGGCGCGCGTCCTGTTCGGCTGTCCGGGGGGCGCGGCGTGGCACGCCCCTCCGGACGGCAGTTCGCCGAGCGGCCGGCTCAGCACCGCGGGGTCACTCGGCGCGGCGCCTGGGTGCGGCGTGGCGCCGCGCACGATCCGTGCGGTCTGCGCCTCGGGGAGGCCCGCCCTTCGAAGTCCGAAGCGGCCGGCGGGGCTCGGGAGCCGCCATGGGGGCGACGCGACCGGGGGTACGACACTGATGCCGCTACCGAGGTTCCGGTGGCCCGCGGCCCAGCCGGCTGAGCGCGCGCGGTGGCGCTTCGGGCCTCTGGACAGGTAAGCACCGAGGTGATTAATCTCCTTCACACCTATTCAATTAATTGACTATGGAGTTCGGGATGCACCCTTTCCGCAAGGCCGTCGAGGCGCACGATCTCGGCGCGGTCGAGGCACTGCTGGCCGAGGACGTCGTCTTCACCAGTCCGGTGGCGTTCAAGCCCTACCCCGGCCGAGCCCTCACCGCCGCGATCCTGCGCGCGGTCGACGAGGTCTTCACGGACTTCCGCTACGTCCGGGAGATGGCGAGCGACGACGGCCGCGATCACGCACTCGTCTTCGAGGCGAAGGTGGGCGACCGGAAGATCGGCGGCTGCGACTTCCTGCACCTGAACGAGGCGGGTGAGATCGACGACCTGATGGTCATGGTCCGCCCCCTCTCGGCCGCGCAGGCGCTGGCGGCGGCCATGGGCGCCCGGTTCGAGCAGATCAGCCGTGAGGCCGCGGCAGGCTGAGCCCTGCTCCCTCAAGCCTCCGTGGAACGAAGGCGGTTGACCCGTTTCACGTTCGATCCGCAGGAAGCTTGGTTGATAGGCTCACCGCCCTATGGACACCAGCACCGAGATCGCCATGGTCGACGTTCCGCCGGGACGGGTGACGCTGACGGACCGTCGTACGCAGCACAGCTGGGCGGTCGATCTCGCACCGTACCGGCTCGCTGCGTTCCCGGTCACCCAGGCGCAGTACGCGCAGGTCACCGGCGAGCGGCCGAGCACCGCACAGGGCGAACTGCTGCCCGTGGAGGGGGTCTCCTGGCTGGACGCCGTCCGCTTCTGCAACGCCCTGTCGCTGCGCGAGGGGCTGGCACCGGCCTACCGCCTCCACGACGATGCCGCTCGGGTCGAGTGGGACACGGCCGCCGACGGGTTCCGGTTGCCGGCCGAGGCCGAGTGGGAGCACGCGTGCCGGGCCGGCACGAAAGAGGCACGGTACGGGCAGCTCGACGACATCGCGTGGCACCGCGGCAACTCGCGGGAGCGTCCGCACGAGGTGGGCGGCAGGCAGCCCAACGACTGGGGCCTGTACGACACGTTGGGCAACGTGTGGGAGTGGTGCTGGGACGTCTACGACGCCGAGGTGTACGGCACCTACCGGGTGCTGCGCGGTGGTGGCTGGTTCGACGAGCGCTGGAGCTGCCGGGCCTCGGTGCGCCGCCGCAGTCACCCGACGTTCCGGATCGACGACACGGGTTTCCGCGTCGCACGCTCCGGCCTCCGGTGACCTGACCCCGGGTGGCGCCGCTCGTCAGGGACCGACGGCCCGCATCGACCGCGCCGCGCCGGTCAGCTCGACGGTGAAGGGGTGGCGCGGCGCGGTCAGCACCTCGGCGGCCGCACCGGTCTCGACGATCTCGCCGTGCTCCAGTACGGCGATGCGGTCGGCGAGGGCCGCCGTGTCCAGGTCGTGCGTGATCAGGACGAGGGCCGGGACCGCACCGGAACGCAGCAGTTCCGTGAGCAGGCCGAGGAGGGAGCGCCGGGCGAACGCGTCGAGGCCCGAGGTGATCTCGTCGCAGACCAGGACCCGTGGGCGGGCGAGCAGGGCTCGGGCCAGGGCGGCACGTCGGAGTTCGCCACCGGACAGCCGCACCGGGAGACGCAGCGCCCGCTGGGCCGGAAGGTCCAGCGTGCTCAGTACGTCCAGTGCCTCGGCTCGCGCCGCGACCCGGCCCACGCCCCGTAGCCGTACGGCCGTCCGTGCGATCTGGTCGAGAACGGGGCGGTGGGCGTCGAAGGCCGCCTCCGCGTCCTGGAAGACGTACTGGATCGCGGCCAGTTCGGTGCGGTCGCGGTCCCGCAGGCTGCGCGGCAGCGGCACCCCGTCCAGGAGCACCTCGCCGTCGTGGTCGCGGTGGAGGCCGCTCAGGCAGCGGGCCAGTGTCGTCTTGCCGCTGCCGGAGCGGCCGATGACGGCGAGGGTCTCACCGGCGCGCAGGGTGAGGGCGGCGTCGTGGAGCACCGGGGTCCGCCCGTGGCGCGCGGTGAGGGACCGGACGTCCAGGACGGGGGCGGCGTGCGCGCCCGTCCGTGCCGGGCCGGCACGCACGTCCTGTGGCCGGGCGAGGAGTTCGCGGGTCCACGCCTTGGCCGGCGCGCGCAGGACCCGCTCCGCGGGCCCCGACTCGACGACCCTTCCGTCACGCAGGACGACCACCTCGTCGGCGAGGGCGCGCACGACGTCCAGGTCGTGGCTGAGCAGGACGACGGCGACGCCCTGCCGTGCCACGGCGGCCAGCCGCTCCACGATGCGGCGTTTCGTCAGGGGGTCCTGCCCGGTGGTGGGCTCGTCCGCGACCACCGCGCGGGCGCCGAGCAGCAGCGCCTGGGCCAGGACCACCCGCTGCTGCTGGCCGCCGGAGAGCTGGTGGGGGTAGCGGCGCAGCAACGCCCCGTCCGGTGGCAGCTGGGCCCGGACCAGGGCGTCGAGGACCCGCTCCCGGGCTGCTGCCCTGCGCCGGGACCGCGGCAGGTGTCGCACCTGGACGCGGGCGATGTCGCCCAGCAGGCTGCCTGTCCGGCGGACGGGGTTGAGTACGGTGGCGGGGTGCTGCGGCACGTACCCGATCAGGCCGTCGGCGACCCGCACCTCCCCCGTCACGCGCGCGCCGGGCGGGTACTCCCCCAGCAGGGCGCGCCCCGTGGTGGTCTTGCCGCTGCCCGACGCCCCCATCAGCGCGACGACCCGCCCGGGGAGCACCCGCAGGCCGACCCCGTCGACGATGGCGCGTCCGCCGACCTCCACCCTGAGCCCCTCGATCACGGCCACGGGGTCCTCCCCGGCAGCCGTCCGGGGCTGTGCGGCGGTGTACATGCGTGCTTCCCCTTGCTGCCGGGACGGGCGAGTGCGGCGTCGACGAGCAGGTTTCCGCCCATGGTGAGGGCGACGATCAACAGAGCCGGGACCACCACCGCCCACGGCTGGACGAACAGCCCGGTGCGGTTGCGGTCCACCATCACCGCCCAGTCGGAGGCATCGGGTGCGACTCCGACGCCGAGGAACGCAGCCGTGGCCACGAGGTACAGCGCCCCCGTCAGCCGTACGCCCGCGTCGGCGGCGAGGGTCCGGACGACCGACCTGCCGATATGGCCGAAGGCCATCCGGGTCCAGCTCTCGCCCTGCATGCGCAGCGCCTCGACCGCCGGGCGCGAGGCGGCCTCCGCGCCGGCGGCGCGGACGATCCTGGCCGCGTCCGGAATGCTGACGAGGGCCACCAGGAGGGCGAGGCCGGCCGGTCCGGGTGCGATGACGGCTGCCACCAGCAGGATCAGCAGGAGCGAGGGCACGGAGAGCAGCACGTCCAGCGGACGCATCAGCAGTTCCTCCACCCACCCGCGGCGGGTGAGCGCGCAGACGAACCCGAGCGGGAGCGCCACCGCGTAGGCGAGGGCCGTCGAGGCGAGCGCGACGAGGACCACCGACCGGCCGCCGAGCAGCACCTGTCTGCCGACGTCCCGGCCGATGAAGTCCGTGCCGAGCCAGTGCCCGCCGCCGGTGGTGAGCGAGGTACCGCGCGGCCCGGCGTCCCCGGCGAACAGCGGTCCTGCCAGGGCGAGCACGAGCGGAACACCGACGACGAGCAGACCGGGGAGGAAGCGGCCACGTCCCTCCCCCTGAAGCGGCCGGCCCACGACGAGCGTCTTCAGCCCGCGCCGCGAACGGGCGAGCGCGAGGGCCATCACGCCGCCACGCCCGTGCGCGGCGCGAGGCGGTGGGTGACCAGGTCCGCCCCGAGATTGAGCAGTACGGTGGCGACGCCGAAGACGACCGCGAGGCCCTGCACCACGGGGACGTCCCGCTCCGCGACCGCGTTCATCAGGACCGTGCCGAGGCCGGGGATCACGAACAGTGCCTCCACCACAACCACCCCGCACAGCAGCCAGTCCACCGTGCGGGCCAGTTGCTGAGCCGCCGGGGCCATCGCGTGGGGCAGGGCGTGGGTGTAACGGACCCGTGCGCCCGGCACGCCGCAGCGGAGCGCATGGGCGACGTACGGCGAGGCCAGTGCGTCGGTCATGCCGGCCCTGATCAGCCGGGCGAGTGAGCATACCGGGCGCGCCAGCAGGACCAGGACGGGGAGCACCAGCGCGGCCGGGTGGGCGAGCAGATCGGTGCCGTATCCGACGGCGGTCGGCGGGAGCAGGCCGAGCCCGAGCGCGAAGACGGTGACCAGCAGCACGCCGAGGGCGAACTCGGGCACGGCGTACAGGCTCAGCGTCACCGCGCTGACGATCCGGTCGGCGGGACGCCCTTCGTGCCGGGCGGCGAGCACTCCGAGGCCGACCGCGGCGGGGACGAGCAGCAGAACGGTCGGGACGGCGAGCAGGAGGGTCGGCCCGAAGCCGTCCGCGAGGTAGGTGCTGACGGGCCTTCCCGACGTCAGTGAGACACCGAGATCGCCGTGGAGGAGCCCGGCCGACCAGTCCAGCAGGCGCTCGTGGGGTGGCCGGTCCAGGTGCAGGGCGGTCCGCACCGCCTCGATCCGTTCGGGATCCGGCTGGTCGCCCGCGAGGGCCACGGCGGCGTCGCCCGGCAGTGCCTCGGTGAGCGCGAAGACGAGCAGCACCACCGCCGCCGTCTGCGCCGCTCCGAGGAGCAGTCGCCGTGCGGCCCAGGGCATGGGTCCGCTCACGCCAGCCACACCTTGTCGAAGCGGGCCCAGTCGAGGGTGTTGGCGGGTGCCTGTTGCTCGATGCCCCGGACACGGCGGGCGGCGCCGAGTATCCAGTCGGCGAAGCCCCAGATCAGGAAGGGGCCCTCGGTGTGCAGGCGGCGCTGCATGCGGGCGTAGACGGCGGCGCGCTGCCGCGGGTCCCGTGTCGACTGGGCCTGTTGGTAGAGGGTGTCGAAGTCCTGGTGGCGCCACTTGGTCGCGTTGGTGGTCGAGCCCGTCAGCAGGCGCTGGGAGAGGTGCGACTCGATGGGCATGGCGCCGGAGCGGTAGCAGCACAGGGTGCCGGCGTCGAGGATGTCCTTCCAGTAGGTGTCCTTGCTGCCGGTCCTCACCTCCACCGTGATGCCGGCCCGGGCGGCCTGGTCGCGGAGGACTGCGGCGGCCTCGGTGAATCCGGCGGCGACGGGTGAGGTGTCGAGGGTGATCCGCAGGTCCTCGGCGCCTGCCCGCTTCAGCAGGCTGCGGGCCCGGCCGAGGTCCTGTTCGCGCTGGGGCAGGCTGTCGGCGTAGTACTCGTACCCCTTGCCGAACAGGTCGTTGCCGATCTCTCCGGCGCCGGAGAGGGCCCCCCGGACGAGTTCCCCGCGGTCGGCGACGAGCATCAGGGCCTGGCGGACGCGTGGGTCACTGAAGGGAGGCCGGTCGGTCTTCATGGCGAAGGACTGCATCGTGCTGTTGCGCAGCCGTACGATGCGGATCCGGCCGCCGTCCTCGTGGGCGCGGGCCGTCGCCGGGTTCAGCTCGTGGGCGTACTCGACCTGGTTGCCGAGCAGGGCGTTGACGCGTGCGGACTCCTCGTTGGCGACGACGAACTCCAGCTCGTCCAGGTGCGGGGCGCCGTCCCAGTAGTCGTCGTTGCGCCGCAGGACGGTGGACCGGCCCGGGGCGAAGGACACCAGGCGGAACGGCCCGCTGCCGACGGGCCGGTGGTCGAAGTCGCCGTCCCGGGCCGAGGCGGGGACGATGTACGCGCCGAACGCCGCCATCACGTTGGGGAATTCGGCCGTCGGCCGCTTGAGGACGAACTCGACGGTCCGCTCGTCCGCGGCGCGGCTGGCCGTCAGGTCGATCGGTTCGAGGGACGCCTTGGCGCGGAAGGCCCGCGCGGGGTCGGCGATGCGCCGGTAGCTGTACAGCACGTCCTTCGCGGTCACGGGCGTCCCGTCGTGGAACACCGCTGCCCGCAGGGAGACCCTCCACCGGTCGAGGCTGCTGTTGGGTTCCCAGGAGGAGGCGAGACGGGGCCGGGCGGAGAGGTCGCCGCCGTAGTCGGCGAGCTTGTCGTAGAGGGCCTTGGCGCGGGCGGCGTCGGCGAAGAGGTTGCTCAGGTGCGGGTCGAGGGTCTCGCTCGCCCCGCCCCCGGCGAAGGCGGCCCGCAGCCGGCCGCCCCGCTGCGGCATGCCGTCCCCCTCGGCGTCGTCGGGAGCGGTGCCGGGCGGGCCGGCGCACCCGGGCAGGGCGAGGACGCCGAGACCGGCCGCGCCGGAGGCGGCCAGGAAGCCGCGGCGGTCCAGGCCGGGGAAGGGTGTGGTCGTCGTGGTGCGTCTGTCACGGTGCATGGCGGTGTCCTTGTTCCGGTGGGAGTGGGCGGGGAGGGGGCGGGCCCGGTCAGCCGTCCGTGAGCCGGGCGATCACATGAAGCCGGTCGGCGTCCGTCGATCCGGCGGGCAGGTCGCCCTCGCGCCAGGGAGGTTCGGTACGGGGCCCGGGGCCGTCGTGGAGGGCGAGGACCTCGAAACGGTTCGCGAGGAGCACCGCGTGGAGTTCCCCGGGAAGGAACAGGTGCCAGGCCGAGCGCTGTTCGAGCGGGGGTGATCCGTCGTCGGTGGTCCAGGTGCGGCTGCGGTGGAGCAGGCGGGCTGCCGGCTCCACGCGCAGCCGGGTGACGGAGCGGTGGACGACGCCGCGGTGGGTGAACGTGTGGACGGCCGGAGCTGCGGGGAGCGCGGCCCGGCCGAGGCAGTACGCGCCGTTGCGCATCTCCGCGACGAGAAGGCCTCCGGGTGCCAGGCAGCGCCGGCAGGAGGCGAGGAAGCTCTCGGTCTCGGCGCCGGCCCGGCAGTACAGCAGCGCACTGTCCAGGCACACGACGGCGTCGAAGGTCCGCGCCCCCAGGTCGAACTCCCGTAGGTCGGCGTGGAGGTACTCCGGCCCCGGGTGCTCCCGGGAGGCGTAGCGGAGCATCGCGTCGGACAGATCGGCCCCGGTCACGGTGCGCCCCGCCCGCTGGAGGTGGGCGGCGTCGCGGCCGGTGCCGCAGCCGATGTCCAGGACGCGGGGGCCGGCCCCGTACCGCGTCAGTGTCTCCTCGGTCCAGCGTCCGGCGAGCCGCTCGGGGTCCGGGAAGCGGGCCTCGTACAGCGCCGGGTTGTCGGTGAGCAGGTTGGCGTCGTCCACGGGGTTCTCCTCAGGCATGGGCGGGAACGGGGTCCGGCCGGCCGGCAGCGCGCCGCGGCGGTGCAGCCGGGCGGTCCCCGCTGCCGAGACGAGACCGAGCGCGAGGCAGCAGGCCCAGGGCAGCCAGCCGTCCCCGATGCGCCGGCCGGTGTCCATCGCCCAGCCGACGGCGGCGTTTCCGAGAGCGGCGGCGATGCCGGACACAACGTAGAAGACTCCGAAGTACGTGCCCGTGAGGCCTGCTCTGCCGAAGCCGGGGATCAGTTCCATCACGAACGGCTGGGCGACCATGAGTCCGGTCTGGAGCAGCAGAGCGCCCGTGAGAAGGGGAACGGCACGCAGCACCGCCTGGCTCACGTCCCCGTCCGGCGGGGTCCCGGAGGTCACCAGCATGGGCGGGACGAAGGCCACTGCCATCAGCGCGAGGCCCACACCGATCCACCTCGTGCGGCTGCCGCGCCGTTTCAGCGCTCGGGTGATGCGGAGCTGGAGCGCGAGGCCGGCGAGCGTGGCCACGAGGAACACCAGTCCGGCCGCGCCGTCCCAGCCGGTCGCCCGGCGTGCGCCGTCGGGGAACAGCAGATAGAGCTGGCTCTCCAGCGCCACCATCCCGACCATCGCGCACGCGAAGGACATGAAGGGGCGGTTGCGGACCACTGCACGCCAGTCGGCGAGCACCCCGTTCGTGGTGGGTGCGACCCGGCCGGGCGGCAGCACCAGGGCCTGGGCGACGGTCAGCACGGCGAAGATCCCGGCCGCCGTGAGAGCCGCCGCCCGGAAGTCGACCAGGAGCAGGGCGCTGCCGAGGAGAGGCCCGATGAGGGCGCCCGTCGTCGCGAAGACGTTGAAGAGCGCGAACGCCTCCGCCTTGCGCTCCCCCGCCTCCTGGGCGAGGTGGGCGCGGACGGCGGGGTTGAACAGGGCACCGGCCAGCCCGCTGAGTACGGACGCGGCGAGCAGGACCACGATCCCGTCGCCGAGCGCGAACAGGGCGAAGCCCGCCGTCCGCAGTGCGCATCCGGCGATGATCACCCGGCGGGCTCCGAGGCGGTCCGAGGCCGACCCCCCGATGACGAACAACCCCTGCTGGCTGAGGTTGCGCACCCCGAGCACGGTACCGACGGCGGCGGCGGACATGCCGAGGTCGTCGCTCAGATGCACGGCCAGATAGGGGATGAGCAGGTAGAAGCCGGTGTTGACCCCGAGCTGGTTGACCAGCAGGAGGCGCACGGCCGGGGGCAGGGCGCCTATCTCGTGCCAGGTGCTCATGGCCGCACCTCGTCTGCGTGCCCGCGTTCGCGGAGGGCGCCCTTCGCCACGGGGTGCGACCGCGGACCGTCGAACGGTGTGCGCGGGCGCACGCCCAGTCCCGGCTGGCTGCTCGCCCGCACGGTGCCGTCGAGGCCACCGATTCCCGTCCACGGGTCGTGGGCGAGGAGGAGGTGACCGTCCAGGTCGGTCCACCGGGCACGGTCGGCGAGGTGCACGGCGGGGGCGATGCCGAGCGAACTGGCGGTGAGGCAGCCGAGCATGAGGCCGGTGCCGCTGCCGGCGAGGAGTCCGGCGATGCGCAGGGCGGCGCTCACGCCTCCGCACTTGGCGAGTTTGACGTTGATGCCGTGGACCCGGCCGGCGAGCCGCCGGGCGTCCTCGATGCCGACCGCGTCCTCGTCGGCGATCACGGGCAGCGGCGAGCGGGCGGCGAGCCGGGCCAGGGCCTCGGGGTCGCCCGGGGCGACGGGCTGTTCGACG
The DNA here is from genome assembly GCF_042871565.1 of Streptomyces sp. NPDC005775. NCBI lineage: Bacteria > Bacillati > Actinomycetota > Actinomycetes > Kitasatosporales > Streptomycetaceae > Streptomyces > Streptomyces sp. NPDC005775. The sequence continues at coordinate 192,047 of NZ_JBIAIU010000001.1, forward strand.
GCCTCGACGCCGAGTTCGGCGAAGCGCCCGAGCAGGGCGGGCGCCGCTGCGCTGCTCCATCCGCCGTTGGGGTCGAGGAGCAGCCGCGCGTGCGGTGCGGCGGTGCGCACGGCCCGGACGCGTGCCACGTCGTCCTCCGGGTCGGGCGAGCCGGCCTTGAGCTTGATGACGGTGAACCCGTCACCCGCCAGCCGGGCGGCGAGCGTCGCGGCGTGGGCGGGCCTGGTGATCCCGATGGTCCGGGCGGTGACGGCGGCGGGCGTGGTGGCCGTGCCGAGGAGGCGGTGCACCGGCATGCCGGCACGCTTGCCTACGAGGTCGAGCAGCGCCGACTCGACGGCGGCGGTGATGGCCGCGGGCGTACCGGGCACGACCGGTCCGCCGGTACCGCCGGCGTGACGGGAGACCTGCCCCCGCATGGTGTCCAGGGCTGTCTCGGGGTCGGGGAACCGTGTGAGTGCGCGGCCGCATCGGTCCGTCCAGTGGATGACGGTCGCCGTGTCGAGGCCGTAGTACACGCTGGTGACGGTCTCGCCGTGGCCGTGCAGCCCCTGGTGCTCGATGGACAGGCGTACGGCGTCACGGGCCGTCGTGAGGGAACGCGAGATCCGCAGCGGCTCGGCCAGCCGCAGGCGCACGGTGCGCCGGCTCACCTTCATCGGGCCTCCCCCGGTTCGTACGGCAGACGGACGGTGTACGGGCGGGAGCGCGCCATGGGGTCTGCCGCAGGCATACGGGACGCCGTCGCGCCCCCGGGCGCGCGGGACGCCGGCAGTCGTGCGGGCCGTCGGTCCTCGCGCCGCCCGGCGACCGCACGGCAGCGTGTCCAGCCGGTCGCCTCCACGGCCTGCGGGTGGCGGATCTCCACCGGGCGGGTGGCGGCGGTCCGCGGGCCCAGACCGTGCAGGGCGTTGAACCCGTCGTCGAAGATGCTGCCGAGATAGCGGTGCGGTCCGTCGGGGAAGACGGTCGCGACGACGGCTCCCGGGTGGACCCGGGCCGCCCAGGCCGCGACGAGCGCGACGGCACCGGTGCTCCAGCCGCCGCTGACGAAGTTGTCCCTGGCCAGCCGACGGCAGCTGTCCGCGGCCTCCGCCGGCCCGACCCAGTGGACCTCGTCGAACTGGTCGTGGGCCACGTTGCGCGGGTGGATGCTGCTGCCGAGGCCACGCATCAGGCGGGGCCGGGCGGGCTGTCCGAAGATCGTCGAGCCGGTGGCGTCGACACCGATCAGCCGCAGTCCGGGCCAGCGTCGGCGCAGCGGGCCGACGACTCCCGCACTGTGCCCGCCCGTTCCGACGCTGCAGACCAGGACGTCCACGTGGTCGAGGCGGTCGGCGATCTCGGCGGCGAGCGATGCGTAACCGGCGGTGTTGTCGGGGTTGTTGTACTGGTCGGGCCAGTAGGCGTCCGGCAGTCCGGCGAGGAGTTCGCGCAGCCTGGCCAGCCGGGCGGCCTGCCAGCCGCCTTCGGAGGCCGGCCGGTCGACGAGTTCCAGCCCGGCGCCGTGGGCGCGCAGGAGACCGCGCATCGACGGTTCGAGTTCGGTGTCGCCGACCAGGACGACCGGATGGCCGAGTGCCTGGCCGGCGAAGGCGAGCCCGATGCCGAGAGTGCCGGAGGTCGACTCCACCACCGGTGCTCCCGGGCGCAGTTCGCCGCGCTGCTCGGCGCCCAGCAGCATGGACACGGCGGCCCGCGCCTTCATGCCGCCCACGGCGAAGCCTTCGAGTTTGGCCCAGAAGCCCGGATGCGGGCAGGGCAGGTCGGCGGTGATGCGGGCGAGCGGGGTGCGGCCGACGAGCCCGAGGAGTTCCCGGTTGCCCGCGGGGCGCAGGAGTGCGGTGGTCACAGGGCGCCTCCATGGCGGTGCGGGGTTCCCGCGCCTCCGTAGCGGTGCACGGTTCCCGCGCCGCCGTCGAGCCAGAAGAACGGGTACGGCTCCGCGGACACGGCGGTGACTCCGGCGCCGATGAGCCGGGGCAGCACCGCGCTGCCGGTCTGGGCGAACACGACCAGAGGCTTTCCGTGTCGCAGGGCGTGCTCCCGCAGCGGCTCGAAACTCCCGTTGCCGAGGGTCATCCCGGAGGCCAGGATCGCGTCGCAGCGCCCCTGTTCGGCCCGCGCGTCGGTCAGTACCGGCTCGCCCCACTCCGTCGTGCCGCCCTTGAGGTCGCACGGTACGTAGCCGAGTCCGCGCTCACGCAGTGCCTCCAGCAGCGAGTTGACCACGCCGACGACGAGCACGGTGCTGCCCGGCGGAGCGTCGAGCAGGCCGGCGACGGCACGTGCCCGGGCCCGGGACTTCTCCAGGGAACCACCGGCCGGCAGCGGACACGGCCGCGCTCCGGCGCCGGGGCCGTGGGGCAGCACATCCATCAGATACGTGTCGAGCGCCGCGACCCGCACGCAGGGGAGCCGGTGCGCGAGCAGCGCGGCGACGTCCGCGCCGACGCAGTCGTCGACGTCCCCGGCCGGCAGTTCTCCCGGTTCGACGGCGCAGGAGCCGACGGCCGCGCCGAGGCGCAGGCTCAGCACCTCGTTGCGGTATCCGCTGCCGCGCCCCGGGTGCCGTACGGACTGCCGGGTGGTGAAGGCCATGGCGACGTGGCGGGTTCGCGGGTCGGGGCCGAAGCGGCCGGCCAGGACCCCGGTCACGAGATCCTCGTACGACGCCGCCGCGGGGGCGGTGCCCACGGGCGCGGTCATCGGTTCACCACCTGGGGGCGCAGCCGGGCGAGGAGTGCCTCGACACGGTCCCGGGCGCCCGGCCCGTCCGCGTCGCCGGCCATCACATGGCCCAGGTAGTCGTTGTTGCTGCTCGCGGCGGCGACCCGGGTGCCGGGTACCGCGACGCTGAGCTCCAGGACATCGGGCGCCTCGCCCACCCCGTCGACCCCGTCGACGCCTTCCAGCACTCCCCCGGTCCCCGGCACCAGGAAGGCGATGGCCGCGCTGTGCAGTCCGGTGGCGCGTGGCCGCAGGTCCGGGGCGCGTCCGAGCGCCACGTTCACGCAGGCTGCCGCGAGGTCGACGCCGGTCACATGGCGGACCAGTTCGGTGATGCGGTTGCCGGCCGGCCGGGGATTGACCTCCACCACGCGCGGGCCGTCCGGCGTCAGCTTGATCTCGGTGTGCGCCACCACGGAGTCCAGGCCGAGTGCGCCGACAGCCAGCACCGCGGTCTCGCCGGCCGCCCGGGCGTCCTCCTCGCTGAGGGCCGCGGGAAACATGTGGCCGGTCTCCACGAAGGCCGGTTCTCCGCCGGTGCTCTTGTCCGTCACCCCGACGACTTCGGTCCGGCCGTCGAACGTGACGGTCTCGACGCTGACTTCGGGCCCGTGCAGGAGCTCTTCGAGCAGCACCACGGGTGCGCGACGCCGGCCCCGCGCGTTGACGGGGAAGTCGGCTAGCGCGCGGTGGGCCGCGGCGAGTCCCCCCTCGTCGTCGACGCGCCGCACGAACATTCCCGCACACAGGTCCACGGGCTTGAGGACCAGCGGCAGCCCGAGCTCCCGGGCGGCCCGCACGGCCTCCGCCCGGTCACCGCACACGGCGAACCGCGGTCCCGGCACCCCGGCGTCTGCGAGGACCCGCCGCGTGGCGTCCTTGCGGCAGGCGTTCTCCACAGCGGCGGGAGTGGGCCCGGGCAGGTGCAGCCGGGCCGCGATGTCCGCGGCCACGGGGAGGTAGTAGTCGCAGGACGTGATCACGCCGTCGAACCCCAGGGCCCGGTGGGCCCGTTCGACGAACGGCAGCAGCGGGTCGGCGTCGTTGGTTTCCGCCGTCAGCACGTGGCGCGCCGAGAGCAGCGGATGCGCGGCACCCTCGGGTGCGGCACGCAGGTAGTGGTGCAGATCGCGGGTGAGGAGGGTGAACTCGTGCCCACCCTCACGGATCGCCCGTGGCAGAAGCCTGCTCATCGATCCGACCCAGCTCTCGACCATCAGCAGATGTGCCACGACTACCCCTCTTCGCCATGCAGTTCAGGACTCGGGCAGGCGGCAGCACCCGTCGGAGGGCGTCGCGCCCGACTCGGCACACGTTATCGACAATCGTTTTCATTGTCATCCAGAGGGCCGGAACTCTCCGCGTGCCAAAGGTGCGTTCAAGGAAGAAGGGGCGCGTGGTTCCGGATCACGCGGGCCCGCCGGGCGACGACGCGAGACCATCCGGCCCGGTGCGCCCGCCCCGCCCGGCGCGCCGGCCCGGCTCGGTTCACGGCGGCAGGCCGGGCCTCGGCGGTTGCGGGCCGGCGGGGACCGGTGTTGATTCGAAGTAGCCGTACGCGCGACCGCCCGCTTCCCCGATCAGGGGGTGAACCCCCGTGCTGTTCGCCGACCGCGCCGACGCGGGACAACAGCTGGCCGAGGCCCTGCGCCCACTGGCGACGAGCGACCCCGTCGTGCTGGGCCTGCCACGTGGCGGAGTGCCCGTTGCCTACCGCGTCGCCCGGGAACTCGGCGCCCCGCTCGACGTGATCGTGGTGCGCAAGCTCGGCGTGCCGTACCACCCGGAGCTGGGATTCGGTGCGATCGGCGAGGGCGGTGTCCGGGTCATCAGCGAGGACATCATGCGCCGCGGCCGGGTGTCGCAGGAGGATGCCGCCGCGGTCGAGCGCGCCGAGGAGGCAGAGCTGCACCGGCGGGCGGAGGCGTTCCGGGGCGGCCGGCCACGGCTCCCGCTGACAGGGCGCACCGTGATCGTCGTCGACGACGGGATCGCGACCGGCGCGACCGCCCTGGCGGCGTGCGAGGTGGCCCGGGCCCAGGGCGCGGCGCACGTGGTGCTGGCGGTCCCGGTGGCGCCGCCGGACGCCGCGGAACGGCTGGGCGGACAGGTCGACGAGCTGGTCTGCCTGTCGGCACCGTACGGCTTCTCCGCCGTGGGCGAGTGGTACCGCGACTTCGGCCAGACCCCGGACGAGGAGGTCGTCTCGCTGCTGGCCCGGGCCGCCGCTCCCGACTCGCCCCGGGCCGGCGTCGAGGTGGCGGTGGAAGCGGGCGGCGTGGTGCTGCCGGGTGCGCTCACCGAGCCGGGGGACGCCGGGGCTCTCGTCGTGTTCGCCCACGGCTCCGGCAGCAGCCGGCACAGCCCCCGCAACCGCACGGTGGCCGAGGTTCTGCACCGGGCGGGACTCGGCACTCTGCTGTTCGACCTGCTTACCCCCGCGGAGGAGTCCGATCGCGCCAACGTCTTCGACATCGACACCCTGGCAGGGCGGCTGGTGGACGCCACCGCCTGGGTTCAGCGCCGCGTCCCGGCCCCCGTCGGCGTCTTCGGTGCGAGCACCGGGGCCGCGGCGGCGCTGCGGGCCGCCGCGGCCGTCGGCACAGGGGACGGTGCGGGGATCGGCGCCGTCGTCTCCCGGGGCGGACGGCCCGATCTCGCGGGCGACCGCCTCGGCGACGTACGCGCCCCGACGCTCCTCATCGTGGGCGGCGACGACCCCCGGGTCCTGGAGCTGAACCAGCAGGCGCAGACCGCGCTGCGCTGCGAGAACCGGCTCGACGTCATCACCGGTGCCACGCATCTCTTCGAGGAGCCGGGCACGCTGGACGAGGTCGCCGAGCTGGCACGGGAGTGGTTCACGGGGCACCTGGCTGCGCGAGCCACCTGAGCCGGGTCATCCGGCTGCGCGAAAGGGCCTGAGACGGGGTCATCCGGCTGCGCGGGCGGTTTCCCTGATCGCCGAGCAACCCCCGGCGCGCATTCGCCGTCTTGATCCACAAGAAGGCGGCACACCGCACACGACCGACCTCGAACCGACCCCCCACGAGCGCAGGGGCCCGACCGCCATGCCTCTATACACATCATGTATACATAGAGCGTATAGCTATCGCCGTCGGACCGCCCCGCAGCACGCGAAAGGCTCCCATGCACAGCAAAGCTATGGCGCCCGAGTACCAGGGCGCCCTCACCAAGATGTCCGTGAACGCATCCCTCACGGACGTACTGGCCGAGGGAGAACGCCACCTGAAGAAGGCGGAACTCGCCGGCTCCCCCCAGGAAGTGGCCCGCACCGGGCTCGCGGTGGCCGAGGCCCACCGCAGGCTGGGGCACGTGCGGGACGCCGACCGGGCCTGGAAGGCCAGCTACCGGGCCGCCCGGTCGGCCGGCGACACGGGAGCTATGGCCTGGGCCCTGTGGAGCGGCGGGACACTGGCCCGTCAGCGCGGCCGACTGCGGCTCGCCTTCCGCCTGTTGCGGCTGGCGGCGGACCTGGGGAAGGCGGGCGGGGACGTGGTCGCGCGCGGCTACTCGCTGGCCGGCCTCGCGGAGACCGGGCGCATCCAGGGCGACTACCGGACCGTGGCCGCGCTGCACGAGCAGCTCCTCGCCGAGGCGCGTGCGCGCGGTGAGGCCCGCCACACCGTCTGGGCCCTGGAGGGCATCGCCCAGATCCACCGCAACACGGGATCGTTCGACACCGCTCTGGCGATGTTCGAGGAGGCGGCCCAGCTGGCCGCGGACGCCGACGACCGGCGCGGGCGGGCGTGGGCGCTGCGCGGGATGGCCGACATCATCTCCGTACGGGACAACGACCCGGAACGCGCACTCGGTCTGCTCGCCGAGGCGGAGCTCACCTGCCGTGCGATGAAGTTGTCCAGCGCTCTCGCGTACAACCACAAGATGCGCGCCAACGTGCTCTACCGCGCCGGGCGGTACGAGGAGGCCCGGTCGGTGTACGCGGAGGCGCTGGCGGAGTTCCGTGCGATGACCGAGCCCCGGGGCGAGGCGCTGGCCCGGCTCGGACTCGTGAAGTCGCTCGCCCGGCTCGGCCGCGACCGTGCCGGGACCGCCGCGGAGCTGGACGAACTGCGCGGCGCGCTGGACCGGATCGGCCTGCTCAACGCCCGTGACATGGTCGACAAGGCGTACGAGGAGCTCGGCGTGGCACCGGCCGACGACGTGGACGTGGCCAAGGGCGCCGCGGCCCCGGCGGGCGGCCGACGGTGACGCCTCCCATGGTCCAGCGGGCCGACGCGCCACGGATACTCGCCCGTTGCCGCGACCTCGTCCGTCCCGCGCTCGGCCGTGCGGTCGGGCAGCTGCATCCGTGGCACGCCGAGATCGCCGCGTTCTCCCTCGGCTGGGACGGGACGGACGGCCGCGCGGCCCCCGGTGCGCAGGGCAAAGGTGTCCGGCAGGCGCTGGCCGTGCTCGGCGCGGAGGCCGTCGGCGCGAAGCCGGAGAGCGCGGTGCCCGGCGCGGTCGCCGTCGAGCTGATCCACACGTTCTCGCTGCTCCACGACGACATCATGGACGGCGACGAGACGCGCAGGCAGCGGGCCACCGCGTGGAAGGCCTACGGGACGGGGCCCGCCGTCCTCGCCGGGGACGCGCTGTTCGCACTCGCCGTGCAGACGCTCGCCGGAGCCCCGGGCGGCGCGTGTGTGCCGGCGGTCCGGCTGCTGGCCGGGACGCTCAACGACCTGGTCCGCGGTCAGGCCGACGACCTGCTCTTCGAGTCGCGGCCGTGGACCGGGCCCGATGCCGTGGAGCCGCGCGAGTACCGGCGGATGGCCGAGCAGAAGACGGGCGCGCTGCTGGGCTGCGCAACGGGTCTGGGCGCCGTCCTCGGCGGCGCCGGGCGCTCGGAGACCGATGCCCTCACGGCGGCGGGGCGTCATCTGGGCGTGGCGTTCCAGGCCGTGGACGACGTGCTCGGGATCTGGGGGAACCCGGAGGTCACGGGCAAGCCGGTCCACAGCGATCTGCGCCGCCGGAAGAAGACCTACCCCGTCCTCACCGCCCTCGCCACCGGTGGCCCGGCGGCTCTGCGACTGGGCGCGCTGCTGCGTACCGGCGAAGCACTCGACGACCGGGGCGCCCGCCGGGCGGCGGGGCTGATCGAGGAGGCCGGTGGCCGGGAGGCGGCCCTGGCCGAGGCGGACCGGCAGCTGGAGAGTGCCCGCGCGTGTCTGGAGAGCGTGACGCTGGCGCCGGACCCGCTGGGGGACCTCCTCGCACTGCTGCCGTACTTCGCCGAACGCGCCCTGTGACGCCCGGACGGCCGGAGGGGCGGGCAGGCGCCGCCCGCCGGCCGCGTACGGGGGCTCCGTGCGGGTGACCACCGCGCTCAGCGGTGCATCGACGCGCCCTTGAGGATTTTGTCGACGGCGTTGCGGGGCCCGTACACGGCCATCCCGACCAGGTCCATCCCGTCCCGCCGCACCGCGCGGACGGCGGCCCGGTTGTCCCGGTCGTTGCCCGTCGCGAAGAGGTCGGAGGTGAACACCGACAGGGTCACGCCCCGGCTGACAGCCCGGGTGTGCGCAGTCGTCAGGAGTTCCTTCGGACCTTCGAAGACCATGACCGGCTGGCGGAACATCGGCAGATAGGGGGTGTCATCGGCGTCGGCGTACGGCTCGCCGACCACCTCGGGCACGGCCGTGCCGAGACCGCTGACCAGAAAGGCCGTCACGTTGAGCCGCTGCCAGGTCTCCAGGTCCTCCCGGAGCAGCACGGCGATCTTGGTGTCGAAGCGGATGGGGGCGACTTCTTCTGTCATGGGACCGAGTCTGCCGGGCCGCGCACCGCCCCGTCTTGTACGAAATTTGCACGGCGGCCTCCGCGGCCCGGGCCGGCGGGCCGGGCGTACGATCGCTTCATGGCTGCACGTCCGGACATCACCGCGTGGCGTCCGTCGGTGGCGGGAATCGACGAGGTCTTCCACGCCCATTTCACCGACCACACCTACCCGATGCACACGCACGACGCCTGGACGCTGCTCATCGTGGACGAGGGCATGGTCCGCTATGACCTGGACCGCCACGAGCACGGAGTGCTCACCGACGTGGTGACCCTCCTGCCCCCGCACGTCCCGCACAACGGCGGCGCCGCCACCGCCGCCGGGTTCCGCAAGCGCGTCCTGTACCTCGACGTCGCCCAGGTCGACGAGGAACTCATCGGCATGGCCGTCGACCGGCCCGTCCTCCACGATCCGGCTCTGCGCCGGGGGATCGACCGCCTGCACACGACGCTCGCCGGACCGGGCGACGAACTGGAGGCGGCAAGCCGTCTCGCCCTGGTCGCCGAACGCCTCGACCTGCACCTGCGCAGCCGACCGGAGCCCGTACGGCACGTCCACGACCGCAGGATCGCGCACCGGTTGCGGGACCTGCTCGACGAGAGGTTCGTGGAGGGCATCACGCTCCAGGAGGCCGCGCTGCGGCTGCATGCCCATCACGCCCACCTGGTGCGGGCCTTCGGCCGGGAGTTCGGCATGGCCCCCCACCAGTACGTGACGGGCCGCCGCGTCGATCTCGCACGCGGGCTGCTGCTCCAGGGGTTCCCGGCGTCGGACGTGGCGAGCGCTGTGGGTTTCTACGACCAGTCCCATCTGACACGTCACTTCAAGCGGGTCGTGGGCACCGGTCCGGGGCATTACGCCCGCACCCGCGGCACGGCCGCCCGTCCTGCCGCGTGACCGTCCGGCCGCGGCGCTCGTTCCCCTGCCGGTAGCGGGGCCGGGCCCTCCCTCTTACGAGGAGAGCTGTTCGCGCACCCATGCGGGGTCCGGGTTGACGTGGGGCCGGCCCGCGACGAGGACGGTCGGCACGGTCTCGTTGCCCTCGTTGGCTGCCCTGACGACCGCCGCACCCTCCGGATCACGCCAGATGTCGACCCAGTGCAACCGGCGGGCGCTACGGCCCAGCCGGAAGCGCAGTCGCAGACAGTACGTGCAGCCCGAGCGCCAGAAGACGACCGGCCGGCCGTCGACCGCGCTGCGGCGCTGCGCCTCCAGCGCACCGATGGACCTCGGGAAGGCGAGAGGGGAGTTCACGCCTGCGAGCAGCACGAACAGCACCAGGAGTGCTGCTGCCTCCCAGGGGCTTCCCCCGAGGAGAACCCCGGTCGCGACGAATGAGCCGCAGAGCACGAACAGCACCGGCAGAATCCACGCACGCATCATGACGCCGCAGGCTATCGGCGGTGCGAAGTGGGCGTCGCACCAGGGCCCGCTCGGCGCGCCACGCCCCGGACAGCGAACGGCCGGCACCGGACCGCCCCGGCGCCCGGGAGCCGCTCGCCGAGGCCCCCTACCGGCGTTCCAGGCAGCCCCGGACGAAAGCCGCCTGGCCGGCGTGCTGGAGGTCGTCCGACAGGACGCTGACCAGGCGGACGCCCAGGGTGACCGGCGGCGACCAGGCCTCGTCGACGACGCGGTCGAGCGCCTCGGCGTCGAGGCCCTGGACGAACGCGGCCGACCGTGCGTGCACGGCGTCGTAGTACCCGAGCAGCAGTTCCGCCGAGGCGACCCGCACCGCGCCGACCTGCTTGCTGCTGTGTCCGTACCCCGTGGCGGCCTTGGCGACGGGCAGATCGAAGCGTGCGGCCCAGTCCTCGGTGAACCAGACCTGTTCGGTGCCCGCCGCGTCCGCGAAGTGATCGTCCTGGACGCGGGTCAGATGCCAGACCAGCCAGGCGATCGAGTTCGCCCCCTCGTCCAGGCGGGCGTTCAGGTCATCGGGCTCCAGGCCCTCGACGGCCGCGTGCACGGTCTCCTTGATGCGGGCGTATCCATCGGTCAGGACATCTGCGACGTTCATGCCCTCACCTTGGCCGCTCCCCCGCCCGCGTCCTGCCACCGACACGCCACGCGGCGAGCGGCGGGCGCCGCTGAGGGCGAGGCCGGTCCTACGGCACGAGGCTCGCGGACTCCACCGGCCGCTCCGCGCGCCCGCCGATTCCGGCCGCCCGGGCGGCGGAGTGCAGGGAGCGCAGTGCGAGCAGCAGGAAGCCGATGTCGTCGAGGTAGACGGGGTCCGGCAGCAGGTCGACGGGCGACACGGTGTAGATCACCGCGGCCCAGACCAGCGCCTTGTCGCGCAGCGGGATCCCGGCGTCGGCCAGCAGTTTCCTGGCGCGCAGTACCCGCAGCAGAAGGAATCCGGCCACGCCCACGGTGAGCAGCACGAGTGCCGCGCCGATGACGATCCAAGCCGTGGTGTCCATGTCTCATGTGTACCCGCCGGCCGGAGAAACACGCAGTCGGAGGCTGCCCGCCCCGTGTGACGATGTCCTCGCCGCTATCGGGAATCCTTGGCCTGCCTGCGGGAGCGGCGCTTGAGCGCGCGTCGCTCGTTCTCGCCGAGGCCGCCCCACACACCGGCGTCCTGGCCGTTCTCCAGGGCCCACCGCAGGCATTGCTCCCTTACGGGACAGCCCTGGCACACCGCCTTGGCGTCCTCGGTCTGCACCAGTGCGGGCCCGGTGCTCCCGATGGGGAAGAACAGGTCGGGGTCCTCGTCGCGGCAGGCCGCGTGCGTGCGCCAGTTCTCCATGCTGGTCTCCATGCTGTCTCGCCCTCCTGAGGGTCGTGTTCGTCCGTTCCGCTCCGTACGCTGCGGGTGACCGCTCTCGGGCGAGCGAAACCCCCTGCGGCACACGGTCTCCGGCCGTCGAAGCTGCGGGAGTGGTGGCTCCGGGGCGACCATGGGAGACAGCGGACCGCGTCCGGGCGCGGTGACTGCATGGGAAGGATCGTCCGTGGGCGGCACTGATGACATGCGGACCGGCTGGGGCGGCGCGCGCCGGGAGGGCGTGCACCGGTCACCCGAGGGGGGCCTGCTGGACGTCCTCGGGGTGGGCGCCATGGTGCTGGACACCGACGGACGCATCGTGCTGTGGAGCCCGCAGGCGGAACAGTTGCTCGGTTACACGGCCGAGGAGGCGCTCGGCCGGTTCGCCGCCCGGGTGCTGGTGGACGAGGAGCACTTCGAGCTGGTGCTGAGGCTGTTCACCGAGGTGATGAACAGTGGTGAGGCGTGGGCGGGTGTCTTTCCCGTACGGCACAAGGACGGCACCTCCCGGCTGCTGGAGTTCCGCAACATGAGGCTGCAGGACGACCGCGGCGCCTTGTACGCGCTGGGACTGGCGGCGGACGGGGAGACGCTGCGTGAGGTCGAACGCGACCTCGCGCTGTCGGTGCGCCTGGTCGACCAGTCCCCGATCGGTCTGGCGGTCCTCGGCCACGACCTGCGCTATCTGGCCGCGAATCCCGCGCTGGAGCGGATGGACGGGCTGAGTGCCGGTGCCCACCTGGGCCGCCGGGTGGGTGAGGCCTTGCCGTTCCTGGGGTCCGACACCTTCGAGTCGGCGATGCGCGAGGTCCTCAGGAGCGGTGTGCCGCAGGTGTCGCACGAGGTGGTGGGCCGCACACCGGCCGATCCGGCCACCGACCGTGCCTGGAGTGTGTCGCTGTACCGGCTGGACGATTCCGGGGGCCGGGTGCTCGGGATCGCCGTACAGCTGATCGATGTGACCGACCGCTACCGGGCGGCCGCGGAGGCGGAGCGCGCCCGGCACCGCCTGGCGCTGGTAGCCGATGCCTCGGTGCGGATCGGCACCACGCTGGATCTGGAGCGGACGGCCCGGGAACTGGCCGAGGTCACCGTGCCGGAGCTGGCCGACGTCGCCGCCGTCGATGTCCTGGACAGTGTGCTGAAGGGGCGCCCCGGCCTGACCGAGGGGCCGCTCCTCATCCAGGCCCTGGCCCTCGTCGCGGCACGGCCGAACCCCGTGGTGCAGGCGGCGGATCCGCCGGGCCATGCCGCCCGGTACGGCGCCGACCGGCTGATCACCCGCTGTGTGCGGACCGCGCGGCCGGTCCGGGAGCCGTACCTGGACGCGGGGATACTCGCGCACATAGCCCGTGACAGCCGTTCGGCCGCGCTGCTCGCGCAGGCGGGTGCGCATTCGTACCTGGCGGTGCCGTTGATCGCGCGCGGTGAGGTCCTGGGCGCGATCGACCTCATACGGACGGACAATCCGCTGCCGTTCACCGAGGACGACGAACTGATGGCGTGCGAGCTGGCCGCCCGTGCGGCGATCAGCATCGACAACGCGCGGCTGTACCGGCAGCAGCGGGAGACCGCGCTCACCCTCCAGCGCAGCATGCTGCCGCGCGAACACCACGATCCGGTGGGTCTGGAGGTGGCGTCCCGCTACCAGCCGGCCGCCTCGCGGTACGAGGTCGGCGGGGACTGGTTCGACGTCATCGGGCTGCGGCAGGAACGGACAGCGCTGGTGGTGGGCGACGTGATGGGCAGCGGCATCAACGCGGCGACCACGATGGGGCGGCTGCGCACCGCCACCCAGACCCTGTCCAGGCTCGGCCTCCAGCCCGCCGAGGTGCTGGGGCACCTCGACGAGATCACCGCCGATCTGGACCCGGCGTTCGCCACGTGCGTGTACGCCGTGTACGACCCGGCCACCGGCCTGTGCCGGGTGAGTACCGCGGGTCATCTCCCGCCGGTGCTGATCCCTCTGGACGGGGCGCCGAGACTGCTCGATCTGCCGCCCGGGGCGCCCCTGGGCGTGGGCGGTGTGCCCTTCAGCGACGTCACCGTGCCGCTGGGGCCCGGCGATCGGCTCGTGCTGTACACGGACGGACTGGTGGAGACCCGGGACGACGACATCGACAGCCGGCTGGACACTCTGCTCGGGCTGCTGCGCGAGCCGGAAGCGTCCCTGGAGGAGTTCTGCGACCGGCTGCTGCGCGAGGTGCGGGCCCCCCAGAACCTCGACGACGTGGCCCTGCTGGTGGCCCGGGTGCGCGGCTGACGCCGGGGCGGTGGCACGGAGCCCGTGCCACCGCCCCGGAGCTGTCGTCCTCGTCCCGGTGGGTCAGCGTGCGCATCCGCGGTGGCGTCGGCAACGGTGCGCGACCGCGCCGGCCCGGCGGGTGCCCGCGCCCAGGAAGCCCAGCCCGATGCCCAACATCCAGGAGTCCTTGGCCAGCGGGACACCGTCCTGGGTCGGCCGCACACTGCCCGGTTCACGCATGCCCGGCGCCCTCAGATACAGACCGACCAGCCCGCCGGAGAACCCCACGAGGGCGAGCCCGGCAAGCCTGGTCGGGACGAACGGGACGAGCAGGCTGCTGCCGACCGCGATCTCGGACCAGGCCAGCAGCCGGGTGAACCGATCGGGCTCGATCTTCCTGAGGAACGGGTAGGCGGTGCTCGCCATGCCGTGCAGGCCCTGCTGGGTCGCTTCGTCCGCCTTGAGCTTGGCCAGGCCGGAATTGAGGATGAACGCGCCGGTGGCGATGCGCGGCGGGTAGTCGCGCGGTTCGGGCAGCGGCAGCATGGGTGCCTCCCTGTGTCAGGTCGTCGGCCCCTGATCGAGCATAGCCAGCGGGCATCCCGGACGCGCGCAGAGATCGGCCGCCCGGACCGCTCGTCTCACAGGGTTCTGCGCAGCACCTCGGCGAATTCCGCGGGCTGCACCATGAAGCCGCCGTGGTCGCCGGGGAACTCGACCGCCGGGGTGCCGAGGAGACCGGCGAGCGCCGTGGTGGTCCGGGACGTCAGCAGATCACCGGAGGCGGCGCCGATCCCGGCGACCACGCGGGCGGGTCCGGCCGTGAGTGCGGCGGTGTCCGGCACGTAGCGGGTCGTCCCGCGGAGTTCGTGGCCGAAGAAGCGCGCCGCGCCGGCGAGGTCCCGCGCCGAGGGCTCGCCCCGGTCGGGTCCCTGCGCGTCGCCCGGATCGCCGCCGTCCCCGTCCCCGGTGTCGAACCCGGCCCTGGCCATGAACTTCGCCCATGCCGCGCCCGGACCCTCCCGGTGGAAGGTCTCGACGAGGTCGTCGACGCCCGCGCGTTGCTCGGCCGCGTCGGGGAGGAGCTCCAGCAGCGGGGGTTCGTGGGCGACGAGGGTCCGTACCCGGGCGGGGTGCCGTGCGACGAGCGCCAGTCCGGTCACAGCGCCCCCGCTGGAGCCGAAGACGTCGGCGGACCGCGCCCCGAGGTCGTCGAGGATCGCGACGAGGTCGTCGGCCCGCAGTTCGGGCGTGGAGTCCTGCTCGATGTCGTCGAGGGTGCTGCGCGAGACGCCGCGGGGGTCGTGGGTGACGACGGTGTACGTGTCGCGGAGGGCGTCCGCCAGCGGGGCGAAGGCCGGGGCGTCCATCGGCGAGCCGGTGACGACGAGGACGGGCCCGGTGCCGCGGAGCTCGTAGTACAGGATCCCGCCGGGAACGCCGATCGTGTGGGTGGTGGTCATGGCAGGCCGTCCTTCGCTTGGGGTCGTCCGCGTTCGCGGTGACACCAGTGGGGACTGCGTCCACGGCCGGAACTCATCGCCCGCATGGGGCCAGGACGGGACAGCCACCCTCACGGAGGATCGGCCATACTGATCACGGCGGGAATCGAGAGGCGGCACAGTGGTCCAACAACTAACGGAATACGACGTCTTGGTGGTCGGCGGCAGCGGGGTGGACACGATCGTCCGCGTCGACGCCCTGCCGGTCCCGCTCGCCGACTCGGTGATGGTCGGCCCGATCGAGGAGTGGCCGGGTCACACCGGCGGCAACGTGGCCCTCGGCGCCCGTGCACTGGGGCTGGACGTCGCGCTGCTCGACTGCATCGGCGACGACTGGACCGGGGCGCAGGTGCGCGAGCGGCTGGCCAAGGGCGATGTGGAGTTCCATCCGCTGATCTCGGCGGCGGGCACACGCCGGGCGGTGAACCTGGTGGACGCGACGGGCCGGCGGATGTCGTTCTACGACGCCCGCGATCCGGAGGACCTGCGCATGCCGCAGGAATTCTATCTCCCCCGGCTGCGGCGCGCCCGCCATGTGCATCTGTCCATCATGAACTTCACGCGCTTCCTCTACGACGACATCGAGGCCCTCGGTGTTCCGGTCTCGACCGATCTGCACGACTGGGACGGACTGGCCGACCATCAGCGGGAGTTCGCGCTCCGGTCCGACGTCGTGTTCTTCAGCGCGGCGGCGACGGGTGACCGCACGCCCGCGCTGATGCGGGAGATCCTGCGTGAGGGCCGCGCCGGGACCGTGGTCGCCACGGCGGGTGCGGAGGGCTCCTACGTCCTGACCCGCGACGGCGGCCCGCAGCCGCTCCACGTACCGGCGACCGTGCCACCCGCGCCGGTGGTCGACAGCAACGGCGCGGGCGACGCGTTCGTCACGGGTTTCCTGTACGGGACGCTGGAGGGCCGGGACGCGCTCGCCTCCGCCCGATTGGGCGCGGTGGCCGGAGCGTTCGCCTGTACGGCGCCGGGCTCCACCGCCATGATCGGCCGGGAGGGCCTGCTGGCCGGTGACGGCGGCTCGTAGCCGCCCCCACGAGTCACGACCGCGCCCCGGCGGGCCGGATGGGTCCGGTCCGCCGGGGCGCAGGCCCAACTGGGCAAGTCCCGCTACAACACTCCTACTTCAGGTAGGGGCCCGCGGTACCGATCATGCCCGGCCCGTTCAGCACGTAGACGCGCATGTTGCCCTTGCCCGGGGCGGCGACGGTGAGCTTTCCGTCGGTGACGACCCGCGTGTCGCCGGTGACGGCGTCCTTGTACGTACCGTTCGGAATCCCGGTGTACGAGGCTCCGCCCGTCACGGTGACCAGTGCGAAGCTGTCCGTCGTGCCGCTCGTGTAGCGGCGCTTGTACGCCATCTGGCCGCTGATGCCCTCGGTGGAGTACTGGCCCATCTGCAGGGCGGGCACGGCCCGGCGGATCCGGTTGAGCCGCTGAACGTGCTTGACCAGGGGCTTGGCCAGGGTGTTGGCGACCTCACCGCTGGCGGAGTCGACCTTGGAGAACTCCGAGGACGTGACGTTCCCCGCGAGGTGGTCCCCGTAGTAGGCGCGCCCGGTCGTGGCCAGCGGGCAGGTCGGGCCGCAGTCGATCCGCTTGCCGGCCTGGAACTCGATCTCCGATCCGTAGTAGAGGGTGGGGATGCCACGGAACGTCCACATCAGGGCCATGTTCTCGGCCCAGGCGTCGGTGCCGCCCGTGTAGCGCTCGCTGCTCTTGTTCGGGCCGTAGTCGTGGCTGTCGACGTAGACGACGTTGTAGGTGGCGTCGTTGGTCGAGTCGTCGGAGTCCTTGCCGTTGTTGTAGGCGTTCGTGGCATCACCGAAGTTCATGTGCATGCGCATGTCGATGATGTTCATGCCGGAGAACTTGCTGTGGTCCGGTACGTGGTACGTGTTGCCGTTCAGGAACGCGTTGTCCGAGGTCGGCTGCGCACCGGTGCCGAGCTGCTCCTCGTAGTCGTACATCTCCAGCGCGGCCTTGGCGTCGTCGGCGGCGTACTCCTTGCGTTCCTTCCAGGTGAAGAACTGCGCGGAGTGGTTGACCGAACCCCGGTTCCATTTGTCGTTGACGAACGCCCCGACCTCGCCGAAGACCAGGAAGTTCTTCGCGGCCTCGGCGCCGAACTGCTGGGTGACCCGCTCCTGGATCGCGGGCAGGAAGCGGCGGTTCCAGGTGGTGCGGGGGATGTGGACAGCCGTGTCGACGCGGAATCCGTCGACGCCCATGTCGATGTACTTGTTGTAGGCGCCGATCAGGTAGTTCTGGACCGGCGCGGACTCGGTGTTGAAGTCGGCCAGGTCCTCGTGCAGCCAGCACGAGCGGGAGTCCTCGCCCTCCCAGTTGCCCAGCCAGCAGTTGTGGTAGTACTCCTTCGGGAACATGCCCGACGTCGGGTTGGGCCACTGGCAGTTGTAGATCTTGTAGCCCTCGGGCGAGGTGGCCCCGGTCGGCTTGCCCCAGTTGAGACAGGTGTTGCCCGCGGGTTCGGCCGTGGACCACAGATCGCCGTTGTAGTACGACTTTCCGCTCTTGGGGTCGACGGTGAGTCCGTCGTACTCGAAGCCTTCGTTCTTCTCGTCGTAGTACCAGCTCCACTGGCTGTCCCGGACCCCGTAGACGGTCGGGGTGTACAGGCCCTTGGCGCCCCAGCGCGAGGAGTGGTTGTAGACGACGTCCTGGTAGATCTTGACGCCCTTGGCGTGGGCCGCGTTGATCAGGTCCTGGTACGAGGCTCCGGCGGACTCCAGTCGGGGGTCGACCTTGTAGAAGTCGTAGCCGTGGTAGCCGTGGTAGTCGTAGTCGGAGCGGTTCAGGACGACCGGGGTGATCCAGATGGCCGAGAAGCCGAGCCCCTTGATGTAGTCGAGCTTGTTGACCAGACCCTTGAAGTCACCCCGGAACATGGGATCGTTGTTGGCCGCGTTGCCGGACTTCACGTCCTGGCTGCCGCCCCGGTTGTTGGTCGCGTCCCCGTCGTTGAAGCGGGCGGTGAGGACGAAGTAGATCGGATCCTTGCGCGGGTCGGTGCCCAGCGGCCTGCCCTGGGCGGCCGACGGCGGCTTGACACCCGTCGTCGCCTTCGCGGGGGTGGACGCCGCGGAGGTGTTGCCCGCCGCGTCGACCGCCTTGACGGTGTAGGCGTAGGCGGTGTTCTCCTCGAGGTTCGACTCGGAGAGCACCGTCGAGCTCACGTCGGTGACGACGCTGCCCTTGGCGCCTCCGGTCCGGGTGACCTGGTACTTGGTCACCTTCCTGTTGTCGGAGGAGGGTTCCCAGGTGAGGACGACGGCCACCCCGTCGGCCTTGGCCGTCACCTGGGTGGGCACGGTCGGCGCCTCGGTGTCCGGGGGCTCGGCGACGCACGGGTCCTCGGCGTCCTTGACGACCACGCGGTCCTTCACGGTGCTGACACCCGCGGGGATCGTGTAGTTGCCGCCGTTGTTGTTGTCCCAGATGCCGTTGCCGTTGTTGAACACGGCCTGCATCGAGGCGGCGTTGCCGAGGTCGACCGTCTTCTTCACCCAGCCGGTGCAGGCGGGCTCCATACCGACCCCGGGCACCGCGGTCCAGGAGCCGCCCGCGGGCTGGTAGTGCAGGTTGGTGGTCGTCCAGCCGACGGTGGCCGTCGAGTAGTACACCGAGGCGGTCCCCGCGCCCGGGTCGGGGCTCGGGCTGGGGTCCGGACCGGTTCCCGCACACGGGTCGCTGTGGGCCACGACCCCGTCCTTGACGGTGATGTTCCCGCTGCCCAGGTCGTAGTTGTTGCCGGCGTTGTTGTCCCAGACACCCGAGCCGTTGTTGAAGGTCGCCCGCAGCCCCTGCGCGGCGCCGAGCGGCACCGTCTTCTTGACCCAGTCGGTGCAGGCGCCCTCCATGGCCACGCCGGGCACCGCGGTCCAGGAGCCCCCGTCCGGGGCGTAATGCAGGTTGTAGGCGGTCCAGTTCTTCGTCTTGGTGTAGTAGAAGACGGTCGTGGAGGTCTCGGAGGCGGCGACGGGCTGCGCGCCGAGATCAGGGGTTCCGGGCAGCGCGGCGAACAGGCCGAGCACTGCTGCCGCGGCCGTGGCTGCCGCCAGGGGGCGTCTCAGCAGCCGGTGAGGGGTGCGTTTCATCGGTGTCTCCAGGGAAGGGCCACGACGACGGCGAAGCCGTGGCGTCCAGGACGCAGGAGTCGGGGACCTGCGCCGTCCCGCCGGAAACCCTGACGCGCCTCAAGGCCCTGACGATGGATGTGCGTGGGCGACTGAAACTCCAGCCGGAATGTTGCTGCAATCTCTTGCAGTTCGGAAAGTTACCGGCACATGACAAGGCCGTAAAGAGGTCCGGCGCTCTGCGGCGGGCTCTCCTCAAGCGGAGGATGGCGTTCAGGCCCGCCCGCCGCCCCTGCCGCCGCCGCTCAGAGCCGTACGGTCAACTGCGCCTGTACATGGGCGCGCAGCACGCCCGCCATGTCCGTCTCGCAGCCACTGAGGAGCCACTGCGTCTGGAGTCCGTCCATGAGTGCGATCAACTGCTGCGCCGCCTCATCGGGGGCGATCTCGTCCCGCAGGGCCCCCGCGTCGCGGGCTTCCGCGTAGGAGAGGGCGGTGGTCATGACCGAGTCGCGGTACCGCTCCACGAAGTAGCCGTGAGCGGGGTGGTCGGCGGAGGTGGCCTCGGCGGCGAGTACGGTGAACAGCTCGACGATCCCCCGCCGTTCGGCGTTCAGCGCCGCGAGGCCGATCAGCCGGCGCAGGCGGTCCACGCCCGTCGGACCGCCGACGGAGAGCCACTGGCCGTCCACGTCGTCGCGGTGTTCGAGGACCGCGAGCAGCAGCGACTCCTTCGTGGGGAAGTGGTGCAGCAGACCGGGGTGCGAGATGCCGCAGCGATTCGCGATCACGCGCAGCGAGGCACCCCGGTAGCCGGCCTCGCCGAACAGGCTCATGGCCTGGTCGAGGATCTCCACACGCTTGGCGCGGCCCTTCGCGTAGCCACGACGCGCCTCACCCGTCACTCGCCACTCTCCCCGGTCATGTCGGACGGCACTCCTGCGTACGGTCGCACACCCACATACTTACCACCCGGTCGGGATTCGGCGTACGGTGGTCCCCCAGAACGTCACCGACGTTGTGAAAGGAACTCCCGTGGGCTCCTCCCTGCCCTATCTCGACCCCGCCCTGTCCGTCCCGGAGCGCGTCGCCGACCTCGTCGGCCGGATGACGCTGCCGGAGAAGGTCGGGCAGATGCTCCAACTGAACGCGAAGGACGGGGTGCACGACCTCATCGAGGGGATGCACGCGGGATCGATCCTCCATGCCTCCCCCGACCGCGTCCTGGAGGCGGCGGCGCTCACCGGGCGGACCCGGCTGCGCATCCCCCTGCTCGTCGCGGAGGACTGCATCCACGGTCACTCGTTCTGGGAGGGGGCCACGATCTACCCCACTCAGCTCGGCATGGCGGCGACCTGGGACCCGGAGCTGGTGGAGCGCATCGCCCGGGCGACGGCCGTGGAGGTGGCCGCGACCGGGGTCCACTGGACGTTCTCGCCGGTCCTGTGCATCACGCGGGACCTGCGCTGGGGCCGGGTGAGCGAGACGTTCGGGGAGGACCCCTTCCTCATCGGCGAGCTCGCCTCGGCGATGGTGCGCGGTTACCAGGGCGACGGGCTGGACGATCCGACGGCGATCCTCGCGTGCGCCAAGCACTTCGCGGGGTACTCCGAGACCCAGGGCGGCCGGGATGCCAGCGAGGCCGACATCTCGCGCCGCAAACTGCGGTCGTGGTTCCTGCCGCCGTTCGAGCGCGTCGCCCGTGAGGGCTGCCGGTCGTTCATGCTCGGCTACCAGTCCATGGACGGGGTGCCGGTCACGGTCAACGACTGGCTGCTGAACGAGGTGCTGCGCGGCGAGTGGGGCTACACGGGGACGCTGGTGACCGACTGGGACAACGTCGGCCGCATGGTGTGGGAGCAACACGTGTACGCCGACCACACGCAGGCCGCCGCCGCCGCGGTCCGCGCGGGCAACGACATGGTGATGACGACACCGGCGTTCTTCGAAGGGGCACAGGAAGCGGTCGCCACCGGCAGCCTCGACGAGGCCGAGATCGATGCGGCGGTCCGGCGCATCCTCACCCTCAAGTTCGAGCTGGGCCTGTTCGAGAATCCGCGCCACCCGGACCGTGAGCGCCAGGCGGCGGTGATCGGCAGCGCGGACCATGCCGGGCTCAACCTCGAAGCGGCGCGCCGCTCACTGGTGCTGCTGACCAACGACGGGACGCTGCCGCTGGCCGGCGGGTTCGAGGCCGGTCCCGACGGCCGCGCGGTCGCGGGTGCCGGCTCCGCGCCGCGTACGGTCGCCGTCATCGGGCCCAACGCCGACGACGCGCAGACCCAGCTCGGTGACTGGGCGGGCTCGTCGGGCCAGGCGGACTGGCTCCCGGACGGGCATCCGCGCGCCATGATCCGTACCGTGCTGGACGGGTTCCGTGAGCATGTGCCGGACGGCTGGACCGTCACGCACGCCCGGGGCGCCGACATCCTGACGGTGGGGCCGGACCCGGAGGGCGCCTTCTTCCCCGACGGGCAGCCCCGGCCGGAGATCGTCGTCCCGGCGGAACCGTCCGAGGCCATGATCGCCGAGGCGGTCGCCGCGGCGCAGGCGGCGGACTACGTCGTCGCCGTCGTGGGTGACCGCATCGAACTCGTGGGTGAGGGCCGCTCCACGGCGACCCTGGAGCTGATCGGCGGCCAGGTCGCGCTGCTCGACGCGCTCGCCGCGACGGGCAAGCCACTCGTCGTGGTCGTCATCAGCTCGAAGCCGCTCGTCCTGCCGCCGTCCGCCCACCGCGCCGCGGCGATCGTGCACGCCTTCAACCCGGGGATGCTCGGCGGCCGGGCCGTCGCCGAACTCGCGCTCGGCCTCGTCGAGCCGTCCGGGCGGCTGCCCATCTCCTTCGCGCGTCATGCGGGGCAGCAGCCGACGTACTACAACCAGGTGCGCGGCCAGCACGGCACCCGCTACGCCGACCTGACGCAGCGCCCGGCGTTCGTCTTCGGCGAGGGCCTCAGCTACACGACGGTCTCCTACACGGATCTGGAGGTGCTCACCGACGTCCTCGGTCCGGGTGACACACTGCGGGCGCGTGTCACCGTCCGCAACGCCGGTGAGCGTCCCGCGCTGGAGACCGTGCAGGCCTACGTCAGCGACACGGTGACCTCCGTGACCTGGGCGGAGAAGGAGCTCAAGGCCTACCGTCAGGTGCCACTGGCTCCCGGCGAGGCGCGCGAGGTCCTCATCGACCTGCCGGTCGCCGAGTGCAGCCTCGTGGACGCCGGGGGCCGGCGGATCGTGGAACCGGGTGCGTTCGAGCTCCTCGTCGGTCCGTCGTCGCGCGACGCGGTCCTGCTGCGGGCCGGGTTCACGGTCAAGGGGTAGCCCAAGCGGGGCCCCGCAGCGGTCGGGCGGCATGTCGGCGGGGGCGGCCCGCGGCATGCCGCCTACTGTCTCCGCACGGAACCTGCGAACAGGTGACGTTGCGGTATCGGCGCTGTGCGGGCCGCTCCGGCGCCGCTATCCCCTCGATGACGACGTCACTCACGACGAAGTACGGGGAGTGGCATGCCGGACGTACAGCGGCGCGGACGACCGGGGGTGGCCGCCCTCATCTGCGGCCGGCGCACCAAATGGCTGGTCGTGGTCCTGTGGCTGATCGTCTTCGTCATCGCGTCCCCGCTCGCCCAGAAGCTCACCGACGCCCAGGACAACGACGCCACCTCCTGGCTGCCGAGCAGCGCGGAGTCCACCCAGGTCCTGGAGAGCTCGAAGGACTTCAGGCCCGAGGTCATCACCGCCATCGTCGTGTACGCCCGTGAGGGCGGGCTGACCGGGGCGGACAACGCCCGGATCGTCGACGACACGCGGCAGTTGCGCACCCTGGACACGCACGGCGTACGGGGCGCCCAGACCCGGGGCCCCGTCTACGACGAGCAGGCCGCCCCCTCGGCCGCGCAGGTCTTCGTACCCATCACGATGGGCGAGAAGGGCTGGGAGCAGATCCGTCCCGCGGTCGACTCCGTCCGGAAGATCGTGGGAACGAGCAGCGGCGGTCTCGCCGTGCACGTGACCGGCCCCGGCGGTGTCACGGCCGACTCCGCGGAGGCCTTCTCCGGCATCGACTCGACGCTGCTGTTCGCCGCGCTGGCGGTGGTGATCGTGATGCTGCTGATCACGTACCGCAGTCCGACCCTGCTCCTGCTGCCCGTGATCGCGGTCGTGGCCGCGCTCTTCAGCGCGCAGGCGGTGATCTATCTGCTCGCCGCGCACGCGGGCCTGACCGTGAACGGACAGAGCGCGGGCATCCTCACGGTGCTGGTGTTCGGCGCGGGCACGGACTACGCCCTGCTGCTCGTGGCCCGCTACCGGGAGGAACTGCGCCGGCACGAGGACCGGCACGAGGCGATGGCGCGGGCGCTGCACCGGGCCGGTCCGGCCGTGCTGGCGAGCAGCGGCACCGTGGTGCTCGGCATGCTGGTGCTGCTGGTCGCGGAGATGAACTCGACCCGGGGGCTCGGGCCGGTGGCCGCGATTGGTGTGGCGGTCGCCCTCGTCGCCATGCTCACGCTCCTGCCCGCACTGCTGGTGATCTTCGGCCGGTGGGTCTTCTGGCCGGTGATCCCGCACTTCGGATCCGCCGAGCCGACCGAGCACGGGGTCTGGGCGCGGATGGGCGGCCGGCTGGCACGCCGCCCCCGCACGATCTGGATCGCCACCGCGCTGGTGCTCGCCGCCCTGTCCCTCGGGCTGACCCAACTGCGCGCCTCCGGCCTCAGCAACGCCGACTCGTTCACCGGCAAGCCGGACTCGATCACCGGCCAGGAGATCCAGGACCGGTACTTCCCCGGAGGCAGCGGTGATCCCCTGGTGATCGTCTCCGCGGCCGACCGCGCCAGGGCTGTCCGGGCCGCGGTGGCCACCACGCCCGGGGTGGTGCCCGGCTCGGTCGGTACGCCGCCCGGCGCCCGGCCGGTGGCGGACGGCCAGGTCATCCTCGAGGCGACGATGACGGACCCGGGCGACAGCGACGCGGCCAAGGACACGGTGGAGCGGGTCCGCGACGCGGTGCACGTGGTACCGGGCGCCGGGGCCCAGGTGGGCGGCAGCACCGCGGCCCTGCTCGACATGGACGCCGCGACCAGGCACGACAACCGGCTGATCATTCCGCTGGTGCTGCTGGTGGTGCTGATCATCCTGGGCCTGCTACTGCGCGCGGTGGTGGCGCCCGTGGTGCTGGTCGCGACGGTGGTGCTGTCGTTCGCCGCCGCGCTCGGCATCAGCGCGCTGGCCTTCCGCCACGTCTTCGAGTACGCGGGCGAGTCGACGGACTTCCCCCTGTTCGTCTTCGTGTTCCTGGTGGCCCTCGGCATCGACTACAACATCTTCCTCTCGACGAGGATCCGCGAGGAAGCGGTGCTCCAGGGCACCCGCGCGGGAGTGGTGGCGGGCCTCGCCGCCACCGGAGCGGTGATCACGTCGGCCGGCCTGGTGCTCGCAGGCACCTTCGCGGTGCTCGGCACCCTGCCGGTCGTGGCCTTCGCGGAGATCGGCTTCGCGGTGGCCCTGGGCGTGCTGCTGGACACGTTCGTCGTCCGGTCCGTGCTGGTCACCTCCCTGTTCCTCGACATCGGACCGCGGGTGTGGTGGCCCAGCCCGCTGGCGCGCGAGAAGGAGACGGCGGCACGGAGGGCGGGAGCCGGGACGACGAAGGCGCAGGATCACTGACCGCGGGATGAACGCGGCCGCTCACCGGGCTCACGCGGTCCGGCCGTCGTTCGCCGCACCGTAGCGCAACCCGTCGTACAGGATCGTGGCGATGCGTACCGCATCGTCCTTCCAGCCGTCGGCTCGCAGCCCGCAGATGCCCCCGAGGGCGCGCAGGACGATGCGGCCGCTGACACCCTCGCGGACGAGGCCGGCCGCAACGCCGGCGGCGAGCAGTCCGTCGAGCGCGCGGGCCATCTCCTCGCGCGTGCTGTCAAAGACCGGCGAGTCGGTCGCCATGATGCTCTCCAGCACCTCCCCCATCCCTCGGCCCACTGCCGCGTGCTCCACGAGGAGCAGCAGGAAGGTGCGCAGGGCTTCGTCCGGGGCGTGCTGCCCGAGCAGCCGGGCGGGGGTTGCGCAGAGCTCGGCAACCTCTTGGCGGTACACCTCGGCGACGAGCGTCTCACGCGTCTCGAAATGCCGGTAGAGGGTGCCGACGGCGACGCCTGCACGACGGGCGATCTCCTCCACGTGAGCGTCGTCGTCGGCGAGGAACGCCGTACGCGCCGCGGCCAGGAGGGCTTCGCGGTTGCGGCGGGCATCGGCGCGCAGCGGACGTGATGACGGCAACGGACCTCCATAAGGTGAGTCGGACTCCGTTTGTGTACAGTTTCCGGAGTCAGGTTCACTTTACCTAGGGAGTACGGCCATGACGATCGCGGATGAAGGTCTCGACGGCCTGCGCGTGCTGGTCACCGGGGGCAGCCGAGGCCTGGGCGAGGCGACGGCCCGTCGCTTCGCCGCAGCCGGTGCCACGGTGCTGACGGCCTCACGAACGGCGCCTCCGGACGACCTGCCCGCCACGTTCGTTCGCGCCGACCTGCGCTCGGCCGAGGGGGTGGCAGAGCTCGGGCGGCGCGTGCTGGAGAGCGTCGGGGGCATAGATGTGCTGGTCAACAACGCCGGGGCCGCGAGCGGAACGGTGCCCACCCTGGAGCGGTCCGACGCGTCCTGGCTCGCCGACCTGGAGGTGAACCTGCTCGGCGCGGTCCGTCTCGACCGGGCCCTGGTTCCCGGCATGGTCGAGCGCGGCTCCGGCGTCGTGGTGCACGTCTCCTCCATCGCAAGCCACCTCCCCCAGCCTGCCGAGGCGTCCTACGCCGCGGCGAAGGCGGCGCTCAACACCTACAGCCGCGAGTTGGCGACCGCGGTGGGAGAGCACGGCGTGCGCGTGGTGTGCGTCCTGCCCGGCTTCGTCGTCACCGAGGGTGCGGCCAGGCACCTCCAGCAGATGGCGGACGGTCAGGGGGTCGGCGTCGACGACGTCACCCGGCAGCTCGTGGACCGTCTGAAGGTGCCGATGGGGCGCCCCGGCGACCCCGAGGACGTCGCGGAGATGATCGCGTTCCTCGCCTCCGGCCGCGCCAAATGGCTCACCGGTGCTCAGTTCCGGGTCGACGGCGGCATCATCCCCACGGTCTGAGTCACCGTGCGCAACAGGAATCGAGGAGCGAAACGATGAAGTTCAGCCTGACGTCACTGATCGTGGACACTGCGGACCTGGAGAGCGAGAGCTCGTTCTGGCATCGACTGCTCGGCGGCTCGGTCACGAGGACGCCCACGCACCACTTCCTGCAGACCGACGGCCTCCCGGTGCTCGTGGTGCAGTACGCCCCCGAGCATGCCTCGCCGCAGTGGCCCGACGGGATCTCCCAGCAGATGCACGTCGACCTCGCCACGGACGACGTGGGTGCCGCGGACAAGCGGGTGCTCGATGCCGGGGGCCGGCGGCTGCGGCCGACGGACGATGTCGTCGCCTCCGCCCCGCACGGCTCCCGCGTGTACGCCAGCCCCGCCGGTCACCCCTTCTGCCTTCGTTCGGCGTGACTCCGCGACCGGGCGCCGAAGAGCCCCTTCGAGCCGGAGTCAGTGCTCCGGCCCCGGTCGTTCACCGGGCCGGCCCGGCACTCCGGCGCCCTCCCCGCTCTCCGTCCGCTCCGCCGCGCCGGGCACCGCACCGTCTCCGCGCAGGCGTTCCACGTCCGAAGGGCGCACCTGAATGACGATCAGGGCGATCAGGGCGGCGACGACGGCGAAGACCGCGGCGACGACGAACGCCGTGGAGACGCCCGATGCCAGGACCTGGTCGCCCCAGGATCCTGGGAGCTCCCCGGTCCGGCGGAACTCCGCCAGCTGGGCCGGCGTCGCGTCCGCGAGGAACTTCGGCACCTGGTCGGTGGCCTCGTTGCGGCTGGCCGTGCCGAAGACCGTGACGAGGATGGAGAGGCCGAGCGATCCGCCGACCTGCTGGGTGGTGTTGAGGATGCCGGAGGCCGCGCCCGCGTCCTTCGGCGCCACTCCGGAGACGGCCATCAGGGTCAGCGACACGAACTGCAGTCCCATGCCGAGACCGAACACCAGAATGGGGCCCAGGAGGCTGCCCAGGTACGTACTGTCGACGTCGGTCCGCGTCAGCCAGCCCAGACCCACGGCGGCCAGGACCGCACCCGTCACCATGAAGGGCTTGGGGCCCCATTTGGGCAGCAACTGGGAGGCGATGCCCGCGCCGATCGCGATGATGACGCTGACCGGCAGGAAGGCGAGACCCGCCTTGAGCGGACTGAAGCCGAGGATGTTCTGGACGAACAGGGTCAGGAAGAAGAACATCCCGAACATCGCGGCGGCCAGGCTCAGCATCATGCCGTACGTGCCCGCGCGGTTGCGGTCCCGGAACATCCACAGCGGTGTGATGGGCTGCCGCGACCGGCTCTCGATCGCGATGAACAGGCCGAGCAGGACCACGGCCGCAGCGAAGGCCCCCAGGGTGAGAACGTCGCTCCAGCCGTCCTGGGACGCCCGGATGAATCCGTAGACGAGGCACACCATGCCGAGCGTCGAGGTGAGCGCACCCACCACGTCGAAGTGACCGGGATGGCGTTCGGACTCCCGGATGAAGCGGGGTGTGGCCAGCACGATCAGCAGACCGATGGGGACGTTGACGAAGAAGATCCACCGCCAGTCGAGCCACTCCACCAGTACGCCGCCCGCCAGCAGCCCGATGGCGCTGCCACCCGCCGACACGGCTGCGAACACGCCGAACGCCCTGTTGCGCGCCGGGCCTTCGCGGAAGGTCGTGGTGATCAGGGACAGGGCGGTCGGCGAGGCGATCGCACCTCCGACACCCTGGAGGGAGCGGGCGGCGAGCAGTTGCCACGACTCCTGGGAGAGACCGCCGAGCAGGGAGGCGAAGACGAAGAGGGCCACGCCGAACATGAACACTCTGCGACGGCCGAGGATGTCGCCCAGACGCCCGCCGAGCAGAAGCAGTCCGCCGAACGTCAGGGTGTAGGCGTTGATCACCCAGGAGAGGTTTTCGGTGGAGAAGCCCAGTGAGGTCTGGATGTGCGGCAGCGCGATGTTCACGATGGTGATGTCGAGGACCACCATCAACTGGCAGGAGCAGATGACGAGTAGGGCGATCCCGCTGCCTCGTCCCTTCTTCGGGGATTCGGCAGCCCGCTGGGATGTCGCGTGGGAGCCCGTCATGGGATTGCTTGCCACTCAAGCCGTCAGTGAACGCGGTCGTTCACTCCCCCGACGTTAGCTCCGCCCGTCGGCTGCCGCCAATCGGGCGGGACGAGCCGGCGTCCCGGCAGGCACGGAGTGCGCGCACAGCCTCTGCTGCGGATCGGCACAGCGTGCGAGCGGGCCACGGAGTCCCTGCCGCCCTCTTCGACCACACCGGCGTGCGGCGCAACGTTACGGTGCCATGAATTCGCCGCCGAGTACGCACCCGACGTCGGGGCGAAGTGGTGATCCCACCCGGCCGGAAGGGAAACTCGCAGCTCGGAGGCCATTTGGCAGCGCCCTGCCGGAGGGGGCGAGAGCTTCGCCAAGGCACCGACCGCACCGCTGCCGACGCCCGTCGACGCGCTTGACGTACGCAACGGGGCGCTGCGAGTCTCCGGAACATGTTCGCGACGGTCCCCACCGATGCGCGGCCCGCCCGCGCCGGCCGCACCGCAATGCCGCCCGGGTGTCCGGGCCGCTGTACCGCCGCCTGACCGGGCTGCCCCGCACGGCGCTCCGGACGGTTCTCCCACCCACACCTCCGCTCCACGGACGGCATCCCGTCCGTCCGCGGACGCCACACGCGCTCCTCGCTGCCGCTCCCGCGCTGACCGACTCGCTGCCGGACGGACGTCTCGAGCGGCCGGCGTACACGCGTGTCTTTCGAAAGGAATCTGCCATGACCTCCACAACCACCGCTCCCGCTCCCTCCGTTACCGTCCAGAAGCTCGGCGGCCGCATCGGCGCCGTCATCTCCGGCGTCCGTCTCGGCGGGGATCTGGCACCGGAGACCGTCACAGCCGTCCGGGCGGCGCTCCTGGCCAACAAGGTCGTCTTCTTCCGCGGCCAGGACCATCTGGACGAGGACAGTCACGAGGCGTTCGGCCGACTGCTCGGCACCCCGGTCGCCCACCCGACCGTCCCGTCCGCCGACGGCCGCTATTCGCTCGGTATCGACTCCGACCACGGTGGCCGGGCCAACCAGTGGCACACCGACGTCACGTTCGTCCCCGCCTACCCGGCCTTCTCCATCCTGCGCGCCGTCGTCATCCCGCCGTACGGCGGGAACACCCTGTGGTCCAACACCGCTGCCGCCTACGCCGAGTTGCCCGAGCAGCTGCGCACCCTGGCGGACAGCCTGCGGGCCGTCCACTCCAACGACTACGACTATGTCGCCCTGCGGCCGAACGCGCTCCCGGAGGCGCTCGCCACCTACCGGAAGGTGTTCACCTCGACGAAGTTCCTCACCGAGCACCCCGTGGTCCGCGTCCACCCCGAAACCGGTGAACGCGTCCTGCTCCTCGGCAACTTCGTCCAGCGGATCACCGGGCTGACCGGCCACGACTCCCGCGCCCTCGTCGATCTGTTCCAGTCCCACATCGAACGCCCGGAGAACACGGTGCGCTGGGACTGGCAGGTGGGCGACGTCGCCATCTGGGACAACCGCGCCACCCAGCACTACGGGGTGGACGACTCCGACACCCATGAGCGCAAGCTGCGGCGCGTCACCATCGACGGCGACGTCCCCGTCGGCACCGACGGCCGCCATTCCACCCTCATCAGCCCCGGGGCGGTGCCGGACCCGTCCTTCGGCATCGCGTCCGGAGCCTCGACGGTCCCGGGCACCGATCGCTGACCCTCACCCTTCGACGCCGTCGCGCGGCGCGGCCCGGGCGACCGCTCAGGCGCCCCGCGCGACGGCCGGTGCGGGAACGGTCGCGGCTCGCACCCCCGCCGCCCACCGGGCGGCCGGTCCCAGCGCGTACGACGCGGCGAGGACCGTCCCCCCGAGCAGCAGCCAGCCCGCCGTGCCCCACCCCACCAGCAGCGCGGTGAGCAGCAGGGGCCCCAGCGTGCGGGCGACGGTGACGCCGGTTCCGAAGAAGCCCTGGTACTCGCCGGTCCGCCCCGCCGGCGCCAGGTCGAAGGAGAGCTGCCAGGAGCCGGCCGAGTGCAGCATCTCGGCCGCGACCAGCAGTACGGAGCCGCCGGCCAGGGCGGTCACCGCCACCCATGGGGAGTCCGCCGCCGACATGGCGAAGACGGTGCAGGTCAGGGCCATGAGAGCGCCGGACCGGCGAAGCGCGCGGGCCGCCGTGGGAATGCTGTTCACGGAGCGCGCGGTGCGGACCTGGAAGAGCATCACAGCGCCGGTGTTGAGCACGAAGAGCGCGGAGACCACCCATTCGGGAGCCTCGGTCCGCTCGGTGATCCACAGCGGCAGGCCGAGGCTGAGCAGCGGCATGCGCAGGAGCAGCACGGTGTTGAGGAGCGTGACGACGGCGTACGGCCGGTCCCGCAGCACCGCGAGCTTCACGCTCCGGTCCCCGCTCACCGCTGGGACTGGCGGCAGCCGTAGCAGGACGAGGGCGCAGAGCAGGAAGCTCACGGCGTCGACGGCGAAGACCGCGAGGTAGGCCGCCGTGGTTCCGGCGGACAGGGCGATGCCTCCGAGTGCGGCGCCGACGGCTAGGCCCGCGTTGAGCGTCGATTGCAGATGGGCGAGCGCACCGGTGCGCTCCTCCTTGGCGACCACGCCGGCGAGGAGGGCCTGGCGGGCGGCCGCCAGGCCCGATTGCGCGGTGGCGTAGAGGCAGGCGGCCGCGAGGAACAGTGCGAAGTCGCGCACGACGAGGAAGGACGCGACCGCGACAGCGGTCGCGAGGGCGAGCAGGACCGCCGTTCCCCGCGGGCCCCGGCGGTCGGCGATCCGGCCGAGGGGTACCCCGACGAAGGAACCGACCGCCCAGGCCACGGTGAGGCCGAGCCCGATCCTGGCGGGGCCGATCCCGACCACATGGGTGAAGTAGAGGGCCGAGGTGACGTAGTACGCGCCGTCGCCGACGGAGTTGCTCAACTGCGCCAGTGCAAGCGTGCGTTGAGGCCCGGTCGGTGGCAGTGGGTTCGGCATGGCCTTGACGTTACGCAACGGGCGGCTCACGCGTGTGGGGCAATTCAGCGCCACTCGCGTGGGCCACTTCGGCCGTCTTCACCCAGTCGCAGAAGTGCCGGCGCAGGTGCTGGTCCAGGGAGCGCCGGACCCTATGGCAGGGGCAGTCCCGCGTAGTTCTGCGCGAGTTCGGCGGCGGCGAGCGGCGAGGCGGCGATCCTGTCCAGCTGCGCGATCTGCAGCCGGGTGTCGAAGCCGCTCTGTTCCGGGTCGGTGTGGAGCGTGGTGGTCATGAAGTACGAGAAGTGCTCGGCCCGCCACACCCGGCTCAGACAGGTGTCGGAGTAGCTGTCCAGCAGGTCGGACGATCCGGTCGCGTGCCGGTGCGCCAGGGCGCGGGCCAGCACGACGACGTCGGCCGCCGCCAGGTTGAGTCCCTTCGCCCCGGTCGGCGGAACGATGTGGGCGGCGTCCCCGGCGAGGAACACCCGGCCGTACCGCATGGGTTCGGTGACGGAACTGCGCATCGGCAGGACGGACTGGGAGGTGATGGGGCCGCGCCGCAGCTTCCAGTCCCCGTCCACGGCGAAGCGGGCGTCGAGTTCGTCCCAGATCCGTGTCTCGGACCAGTCGGCGGGGTCTGTGCCGTTGGGCACCTGGAGGTAGAGCCGGCTGACCTCGGGCGACCGCATGCTGTGCAGGGCGAAGCCGCGCGGCGAATGGGCGTAGATCAGTTCGTCGCAGGACGGCGGTACGTCGGCCAGGATGCCCAGCCAGGAGTACGGGTACACCCGGTCGTAGGTGCGCTGCGCTGCCGCCGGGATCGCGGTCCTGGTGACTCCGTGGAATCCGTCGCAGCCCACCACGTAGTCGCAGGTGAGCAGCGCCTCGCGGCCCTCGTGGGAATAGCGGACGGTCGGCCGGTCGGTGTCGGCGTCTTCGACCGAGGTGACCTTCGCGTCGAAGAACAGCGGTGCGCCGTCTTCCAGCTGCAGGGCTATGAGGTCTTTGACCACTTCGGTCTGGGCGTAGACCCACACCCGGCGGCCGTCGGTGAGTGAGGGGAAGTCGACGCGGTGGGACCGGCCGCCCCAGCGCAGTTCGATGCCGTCGTGCACCAGTCCCTCGGCGTCGAGGCGTCGGGCGGCACCGGCCTCGCGGAGCGCGTCGACGGTGGGCTGTTCGAGGATTCCGGCGCGCTGGCGCTGTTCGACGTAGGCGCGGTCGCGGCTCTCCAGGACCACGCAGTCGATCCCCGAGCGGTGCAGCAGACGGGCGAGCAGCAGCCCGGCCGGTCCGCCGCCGATGATTCCCACGGTCGTGTGCATGGACTACTTCTCCTCCGCGGTTTGGCTGATTTCGGCGATGATCCGGTCCGCCGCGGCGAACGCGGCGTTGGCTGCCGGGACTCCGCAGTAGACGGCTGCCTGGAGCAGGACCTCCTGGACGTCCTCGGGTGTGAGGTCGCCGCTGACGAGCGCGGCCCGCAGGTGCATGGCCAGTTCCTCGTGATGGCCGCGGGCCACCAGGGCGGTGAGTGTGAGACAGCGCCGGGTCCGGTGGTCGAGTCCGGGCCGGGTCCACACCTCGCCCCAGGCGTAGCGGGTGATGAAGTCCTGGAAGACGGCGGTGAAGGGCGTGGTCCGGGCGATGGCCCGGTCGACGTGCGCGTCGCCGAGGACAGTGCGGCGTACGGCGAGCCCCGCGCCGCGTCGGGACGCGTCATCGGTGGCTGTCGCGGCCGCGAAGTGGCTGAGCAGCGCCGACGTCACGGGCGCGGGCCGCTCGATGGGGGCCAGATGCGAGGCTCCCGGGAGCTCGACCAGCGTCGTGCCGGGGATGGTGTCGGCCAGTTCGCGCGCGTGGGCGACCGGGGTCGCGGGGTCGTCGCGGCCCGCCACGACGAGCGTGGGGGCGGTGATGTGCGCGAGTGCGCCGCGCAGGTCGTGGGCGGCGAGGGCGTCGCACAGGGCGGCGTACGCGAGGGGGTCGACGTGCCGCAGGCCGGCCAGGGCGGCGCGGGCGGCGGGGCTGTCGGCGAAGTCCGCGGTGAACCAGCGGGCCGCCGCGGTGTCGGCCACCGGGCCGATGCCCTGGGTCCGTACGAGGGCGGCGCGTGCGCGCCACGCCGCCGGTTCGCCGAAGCGCGCCGAGGAGCAGACGAGCGCGAGCGACGTGATCCGGTCGGGGTGGTGGAGGGCCAGCCATGTCCCGACCGCTCCGCCCAGGGATATGCCGGCGTACGCGAACCGGTCGATGCCGAGGGCGTCGGCGAGGCGGAGGACCTGACGGCCCAGTTCGGCGACGTCACCGTCCGCCGGGAACAGTGCGGCGGGGGTGCCGCCGTGACCGGGCAGGTCCCAGCGGACGACGCGGTGGCCGCGGGCCAGGGCGGGGATCTGGGCGTCCCAGACGGACAGTGTGGTGCCGAGGGACGGGCCGAGGATGAGCGGCGGCGCGGCGAGGGGGCCGTCCACCTGGTGGTGGAGAAGCCGTGCCGTGGGTGTGTTCGGGGTGGTCATGGGGCTCCTGGGCCGGCCGGTGCCGGGTGCGATGAGTGGCCGGCGGCAGCTGCCGGACGGTCACGGTGTGGGTGCGCTGCGGCCGCCGGGCAGCCGATGCGTGCCGGGGGCGTGGTGTGCGGTCCGCGCGTCATCGCGGAACCGTCCCCCCGCTGTGGCGGCGCAGTGCGCGATCGACGAGGGGGCCGGCCGATCCGGTGTACGCGGACGGGTCGGTGAGGGTCCTCAGTTCGTCCGGCGCCGTCACGTCCGCCAGTGCCGGGTCCTGGGCCAGTGCTTGGTGGAGGGGGGTTCCCTCGCGGGCCGCGCGGGCGGCGCCCTCGGTCACCGCCGTGCGGGCCCGCTCCCGTCCGGTCCTCGCCGAGAGGACGGCGACGAGCCGTTCGCTGACGATCAGTCCGCCGCTCGCGTCGAGGTTCGCGCGCATGCGCCCGGGGTGGACCCGCAGCCCTTCGGCCAGGGCGGCCGCCGCGTCGGCGGCTCCGCCGACCGCGCGCAGCGCTTCCCTCAGGGGCTGCCATTCGGCGTGCCACGCCCCGGGCGGGCGTTCGTCCTCTGCGGCGAGGGCCGCGTACAGGATCCCCGTGAGCGCGGGGACCTGGCGGGCGGCAGCGGCGATGAGGACGGCGCGGGCCGGGTTGGCCTTGTGCGGCATCGCCGACGATCCGCCGCCGGTGCTCTCGGCCACCTCGCCGATCTCGGTACGGGACAGGACGAGGACGTCCGCGGCGAGTTTCCCGAGGGCCCCGGCGGTGAAGGCCAGCGCTCCCGCGAGGTCGGCGACCGGTGTGCGCAGGGTGTGCCAGGGCAGCGCCGGGGCGGCCAGCCCGGTCGCGGAGGCGTAGGCCTCGACGAGGCCGAGGGCGGCGTCGCGGGCCTTTCCCGCATCCGCGTCGTCCTCCGACTCCGCGAAGACCGCGAAGGCCGCCAGTGTCCCGGCTGCGCCGCCCAGTTGGACCGGGAGGGCGGCCCGGACCGCTACGATCCGGTCGTGGGCGTCGAGGACCAGGCTGCGCCAGCCCGCCGCCTTGAGGCCGAAGGTCGTCGGCACGGCGTGCTGGGTGAGGGTGCGGCCCGCCATCGGCGTGTCACGGTGCTCGGCGGCGGTGAGCGCGAGGGCGGCGGCGACCCGGTCCAGGTCGGCCAGGATCAGGTGCAGGGCCTCGGACGCCACCAGCATGGCGGCCGTGTCGAGGATGTCCTGGCTGGTCGCACCCCGATGGACGTGGGCGGCGGCCCGCGGGGACCGTTCGGCGACAGCGGCCGTCAGGTCGGCGGCCAGCGGGATGACGGGGTTGCCGCCCGACCGGCCCCGCAGCGCCAGGGAGCGCGGGTCGAACCGGGCCGTGTCGGCGGCCGCCGAGGCGACGGCGTCCGCCGCCCCTGGCGGGGCGTGCCCCAGCGCTTCCTGGGCGCGGACGAGCGCCGTCTCGGCGTCGAGCAGGGCGCGTACGTACGCCGCGTCGCCCGTCGCTTCCTCGACCGCCGTGCCGGCGCTGACCGGTGCCAGCAGGCCGACGTCGGCCGCCGCGTCACCCCGTGCGTCACCCGAAGTCAAGGAAGACCGTCTCCTCATGTACGCCGTCGTACTGCAGACGGATGTCGAATCGGTGGATGCGGGTGTCCTCCGGCGTGGTGACGAGGGTCGCCCTCCGCGCCTCGGGGAGCCCCGCGAGCAGCCGGTCCCGGGTCAGGCCGGGGGCGTCGTGCAGATAGGCGCGGGTGTGCAGGTGGTGCGTCAGACCGCGCGCGAAGACGACGATCGCGAGGTACGGGGCGCCGCCCGGCGGCAGCGTCGTGACGGTGTAGTGCCCGTCGGCGTCGGTCGCGACCCGGCCGAATCCGGTGAACGCGACGGGGTGGCGGCCGATGACCGCCCCCGTCACGGGGTCGCGGCGCAGCGATCCGGGCGCCCCGTGCCGGGACCCGTCGGGTGCGGGCTGCCATACCTCCACGAGGGCGTCGGGCACCGGGGCACCGGCCCCGTCGAGGACGTGGCCGTGCAGGACCACGGCGTCGGGCCGGCCGGCCGGTGCGATGTCGCCGCCGCCCGCGAAGGGCAGGGCGTAGCCGTAGAAGGGGCCTACGGTCTGGGACGGGGTGGGCGGGAGCTCGCCGGGTGCGGGCACGGCTACGGCGGCAGGTATGGCGGCGGACATCAGCGGCCCTCCTCGATCCAGGTGGCGGACGGACCGTCGAGGACGATGTCCCAGCGGTAGCCGAGCGACCATTCGGGGGTGGACAGGTCGTGGTCGTACGCCGCGACGAGACGGCCGCGGGCGTCGTCGTCGGTGACGGACTGGAGGATCGGGTCGTAGGCGAAGAGCGGGTCGCCCGGGAAGTACATCTGGGTGACCAGGCGCTGGGTGAACGCGGCCCCGAAGAGCGAGAAGTGGATGTGCGCGGGGCGCCAGGCGTTGGTGTGGTTGCGCCACGGGTAGGCGCCGGGCTTGACGGTGACGAAGGAGTACGCGCCCTGTGCGTCGGTGAGGCAGCGGCCGACGCCGGTGAAGTTCGGGTCGAGGGGGGCGGGGTGCTGGTCGCGCAGATGCGCGTAGCGGCCGGATGCGTTGGCCTGCCAGATCTCGACGAGCTGGCCGCGCACGGGACGGCCCGTCCGGTCGAGGACCCGCCCGGTGACCGTGATCCGCTCCCCCAGCGGCTCCCCGTGGTGCTGCCTGGTCAGGTCGTGGTCGAGTTCGGTGATGTCGGTGACGCCGAAGACGGGGCCGGACAGTTCGACGGCCTCGGGGTCCGCGCCCATGGCGATCAGCGGCCGCTTCGGGTGCCGCAGGGTGCTGCTGCGGTAGGGGGCGTAGTCCCGGGCCGGGTGCGGGCGCGCGGGTGCGCCGGCGGCGAGGGACGTGGCGTACTTCTCGTGAGCATCGGTGATCTCGGCGGTGATGTCGGCCTGGTCGAGTGCTCGGGGTGCGGCCGGGGCGGAGGGGGAGCTCATGGACGTGGGTGCTTCCTTCCCTGTACGGGGGCGGCGGTGGGCGGTGCGGGCGGGCCGGGTCTCACGGCATGGTCTGTTCGGCGACGCGGACCGGGGCGGCGGTCCTGGCGAGCACCTCGGCGACGTCGACGCCCGGTGCCGTCTCCACCAGGACCAGCCCGTCGGGGGTCACGTCGAGAACGGCCAGATCCGTGATGATCCGGTGGACGCAGGCGCGGCCCGTGAGCGGGAGGCCGCACTCCTCGACGATCTTCGGGCTGCCGTCCTTCGCTGTGTGGGTCATCGTCACGATGACGCGGCGGGCGCCGTGCACGAGGTCCATCGCGCCGCCGATCCCGGTCACGAGCTTGCCGGGGACTGCCCAGTTGGCGAGGTCGCCGCGGGCCGAGACCTGCATGGCGCCGAGCACGGCGGTGTCGATGTGTCCGCCTCGGATCATGCCGAAGGAGAGCGCCGAGTCGAAGAACGAGGCTCCCGGCAGGACGGTCACCGTCTCCTTGCCGGCGTTGATCAGATCCGGATCGACGTCCTCGTCGTACGGGAACGGGCCGGTGCCCAGGATGCCGTTCTCGGATTCGAGGACGACGTGCACGCCCTCGGGCAGATGGTTGGGGATCAGCGTCGGCAGCCCGATGCCCAGGTTGACGTACTCGCCGTCGCGGAGTTCGGCGGCCGCGCGGGCGGCCATCTCCTGGCGGTTCCAGCTCATCGGTGGCCGCCCTCGTCCGGGTTGGTCCGTGGTGTCACGGTGCGCTGCTCGATCCTCTTGTCGGCGGCCTGCTCCGGGCTCAGCGCGACGACGCGCCGGACGAAGATGCCGGGCAGGTGCACGTGGTCGGGGTCGATCTCGCCGGGCTCGACCAGTTCCTCGACCTCGGCGATGGTGATGCGGCCGGCCATGGCGGCGAGCGGGTTGAAGTTGCGGGAGGACTTGTTGAAGACGAGGTTCCCGTGCCGGTCCCCCCTTGCCGCCCTGACGAGGGCGAAGTCGGTGCGGATGCCGCGTTCCAGGACGTACGGGGTGCCGTCGAAGTCGCGCACCTCCTTGGCGGGCGAGGTGAGCGCGACACCGCCGTTCCCGTCGTAGCGCCAGGGCATTCCGCCGTCGGCGACGAGGGTGCCGACCCCCGCGGGGGTGTAGAACGCCGGGATGCCCGCCCCGCCGGCGCGCAGCCGTTCGGCGAGGGTGCCCTGCGGGATGAGTTCGAGCTCCAGCTCGCCGGCCAGGTACTGGCGGGCGAACTCCTTGTTGCCGCCGATGTACGAGCCGGTGACCCGGCTGATCCGGCCGGCGGCGAGCAGCACCGCGAGCCCGGAGTCCTGCGCGCCGCAGTTGTTGGAGACGACGCGCAGGTCCCCGGAGCCCCGTTCGTGAAGGGCCGCGATGAGCGCGTCGGGGACGCCGCTGAGTCCGAAGCCGCCCACCGCGATGGAGGCACCGTCCGGCACGTCGGCCACGGCTTGCGCGGCGGAGGCGACCACCTTGTCCATGGGACCGTTCCTCACTTGTTCGCAAAGAGTTCGCAGAGTGAAGTTTCTTTCACTATTCTCGGCACGGAGTCTGCCGCCCGTCCGGAGCCCTGTCAACGGTCGGCGTTCCACCGCAGCCGGGCGGTGTTCATTACTGTGTTCCCACGACGCACGACGGAGAGCCGATGCCACCGACCCACCTGCTCCAGCCGGCCGAGTCGCCGGAACCGGCCGAAGCCGTCGCCCCGCTCATGCGCGGCATCGCGGTCCTGCGCCGGGTCACCGACGAGGGCGGGGCGATGAGCCCGAGCGCCATCGAGCGCGCCACCGGCCTGGCCCGGTCCACGGTCGACCGGATCACCGCGACCCTGGCCCGCATGGAGTACGTACGGGTGGACGGACGCGACGTCACGCTCGCTCCGCGCCTGATGGAACTGGGCAACGCCTATCTCTCCGCCCTCCGTCTCCCGTCGCTGCTCGGCCGGCATGCCGACGCCCTGGCCGACGAGCTCGACGAGTCGGTGTCCCTCGCGGTCGGCGACGGCGACGGCATCCGCTTCATCCATCAGGCCACCCGGCGTCGCGCGATGTCGCTGAGTTTCCGCATCGGGGATCTGCTGCCCGCCGAACGCACCGCTCCCGGACCCCTGTTGGCAGCCGACTGGGACGCGAGCGAGTGGCAGCGGTGGCGGGAGCGGCAGGCCGCGGACCCGGAAGGTCTGGTCTTCACGGCCGCCCCTCCCCACACGCCTCCGGACGAGAAGGACTTCGTGGCGCGCGCGGAGCGGGCGCGCCACGACGGCTGGGCTCTCGACGACCAGTTGATCGAGCCCGGCCTCGTCGCCCTCGCCGTGCCGGTCCGCTCCTCCGACGGTGCGGTGGTGTGTCTCGTCAGCGTCGTGAGCCACACCAGCCGGCACACCGCGGTCTCGCTGCGCGACACCCTGCTGCCCCGGGTGCTGGCGGCCGCCGCGGCCATGGAGCAGGACCTCCACCGAGCCCCGCCCGCCGCAGCCCCCGACTCCCCCGCCCCGCTGGCCTCCTGGACCGGCGCCTCGAAGCAGGAACTGGGCCGCGGGTTCAACGAGTCGCTCGCACGCGGGCTGACCGTCCTGGCCACCTTCGGCGAGGGCCGGGACGCCCTGACGTCGGCCGAGGTCGCCCGGGGAACGGGGTTGGCCAGGGCGACCGCCCGGCGGGCTCTGATCACCCTGGAGCACCTCGGTTACGTCACCGCACGGGGCCGGGCGTACCACCTCACCCCGCGCGTACTGGCCCTGGGTTACCCGCCGTTGTCCCTCGCTACGCTGCCGCAGATCGCCCAGCCCCACCTGGCCGCGCTGACCGGGCAGGTCCGGGACTCCGCCTCGCTCGCGGTCCTCGTCGGCGACGACGTCCAGTACACCGGACGCGTGGCGACCCGGCGCATCATGAACGTCAACATCACGGTCGGCACGCGCTTTCCCGCGCACGCGACCTCGATGGGCCGTGTCCTGCTCGCCGCCCTGCCGCCGGCGGAGCGCGAGAGCCGTTTCGCGCGGACACGACCGCACGCCCTGACCCCGTACACCGTCCTGTCTCCCGACGAGCTCGGCGCCACCCTGGACCGGGCCCGGGCCGACGGATACGCGCTCGTCGACGAGGAGTTGGAGGTGGGGCTGCGTTCGGTCGCCGTCCCCGTCCACGACCGTCGCGGCACGGTCGTGGCGGCGGTCAACGTGGCCATGCACAGCAGCAGCCGCACCCTGGAGGAGTGCGTCACGGACGTGCTGCCCCGGCTGCGCGAGGCGGTCGGACGCATCGAGGCCGACCTGCACATCACCGAACGGTACGTCCGCGTGCCGGCGATGTGACGTCCGGGGGCGAGGTCAACTCGCCGGTTCCGGTCCGGCGACCTCGATCAGCAGCGCCTGCCCCGGGTTGAGCGTCGGCATGGGCAGTCCCGCGCCCGTCAGTACCGT
Organism: Streptomyces sp. NPDC005775; assembly: GCF_042871565.1. Lineage (NCBI taxonomy): Bacteria > Bacillati > Actinomycetota > Actinomycetes > Kitasatosporales > Streptomycetaceae > Streptomyces > Streptomyces sp. NPDC005775. The sequence goes on from NZ_JBIAIU010000001.1 coordinate 232,230, forward strand.
GCCGGCCATCGGTACCCAGCCCTTGACGGCCGCCCGGTACCAGGCCGGGGCGAGGACCTGGTGCATGGAGGGCAGTCCGGCCTCGGTGCGGACGCGGACCCGGTAGCCATGGCCGGGGGCCAGGCCGGGGAGGCGGACGCGCCCCGACTGGGCCGGCGCGGAGGTCTCCGTACGCGCCCAGCAGTACAGCGCGGCGCCGGCGTCCGGGGCGACGACTCCGTGCAGGTACGTCGCCTCGTCGTCGAGGTCCGCCCTGACGACCCGTCCGCCGTGCAGCAGGCCTCGTACCTCCTTGTACAGCGCCGCCCACCGGGCCAGGGCCTCCCGCTCCGCGGGTGTGCGTGCCGTCAGGTCGTCCTCGATGCCCGCGTGTCCGAACAGCGCGGTGATCAGGCGGAACGAGTCGTCGGTGACCCGGCCCGTCGTGTGGCTGCGCGGCCCGCCGACATGGGCGCCGATCAGCTCGGGCGGCAGCAGCTGCGCCGTCCAGCGCTGGATGGCCTGGCGCTCCACGGGGTCGTTGCAGTCCGAGGCCCACACCCGGTCCGTACGGGCGAGGACGCCGAGGTCGACGCGTCCGCCCCCACTGGAGCAGGACTCGATCTCCAGGCCGGGCCGGCGGGACCTGAGCGTGTCCATCAGCCGGTACAGGGCCCGGGTCTGCCCATGCACGCCCGGCCGGTCACCGCCGTGCGCGCCGCGGTGGACCGCCTCGTGCAGTTCCCTGTTGTGGTCCCACTTCAGATAGTCGATGCCGTACGCGTCAACCAGGGCGTCCAGCGACTCCAGCAGATACGCGAACGCCTCCTCGTGCGCCACGTTCAGCACGTACTGATGGCGGGAACTCGGGCCCAGACCCACGGACGGGCCCAGGATCCACTCTGGGTGCTCACGCGCGAGGCGCGAGCGGAGGTTCACCATCTCCGGCTCCACCCAGAGCCCGAACTGCATGCCGTGGTCGTGCACCCGGTCCGCCAGCGGGGTCAGCCCGTCGGGCCACATCTGCGGGTCGACCGTCCAGTCGCCGAGTCCCGCCGTGTCGTCGCGGCGGCCGAGGAACCAGCCGTCGTCCAGGACCAGGCGCTCCACGCCGACGGCCGCGGCGGTGTCGGCCAGTGCGAGGAGCCGTTCGGGCCGGTGGTCGAAGTAGACGGCCTCCCAGGTGTTCAGCGTCAGCGGACGCGGCGACGACGGGTGCCCGGGGCGGGAGCGGAGCATGGTGTGGAAGCGGCCGGCGAGACCGTCCAGGCCCTCGGCGGACCAGGCGAACCAGCACTCGGGCGAGGTGTAGCTGTCGCCGGGAGCGAGCCGGATCTCTCCGGGTGAGAGGAGCTCGCCCCCGCCCAGGACGCCGCCGTGCACCCCGGCGCCCTCGGGCAGCCGCTCGGCCAGCCAGCGCTGGTTGCCGCTCCAGCCGACGTGCAGGGCCCAGACCTCGCCCGTACGGAATCCGAAACCGGGCACACCGACCGTCAGCAGGTGGGGCGCGTCCAGCCCGGGGCGTCCTCTGCGGACCTCGCGGACATGGCCGGCGAAGGCGAGCCGGCCGCGTTGCGGAGTGCGTTCGCGACACCACTTGCCGGTGAAGTCCAGGACCTCCTGGGCGCGGTTCGGCAGCGGGAGCAGGGCGGTGGTGGCGGCGAGGTCGTACGGGGCGGGGCCGGGGGCGTCGGCCGGGGAGGACATCCGGGTGCGCACGCCCAGGACGCCGGACGGGTCGAGCCGGTAGGTGAGGGTGAGGTCGAGTCCGGCGTCGGCGTCCCGGAGTGCGATGACGAGTGCGCCCGGCCTCTCCTCGGCACCGGTCATCGCGACGCGGGGCGTGGTGGCCGTCCCGGCCCGGTGACCCTCCTGGGCGGGGGTGCCCGACCAGCCGTCGGCCTGGGTGGGCCAGACCGTGAACTGCCGTGGCTCGTCGAGCGCGCAATGGAGCGAGGCGGCGTCCGCCGAGAGTGCCAGGGACGCCAGACCCTCGTCGTCCAGCTCCCCGAGGTCCTCGCCCCAGTGCAGGACGCGGGGCAGAGGGGTGCGGAGCTCGACGACGAAGCTCACCCCTGCCGCGCGCAGGTGTGCGATGCGGGCGGTGCTGCGGGTCATGCCGTGTGTCCTCTCGGTACGGGAGGGGCGGCGATGCGCCTCGCCGCCCCCGCGGTGGCGGCTCAGGCGTACGGGTCGAAAGGAATCCCGGCGGGCTTCGCCCTGTCCAGGTGGGCGGCGAAGTTGCCGTCCTTCAGACCGAAGACGGCACTGCCGAAGTCGGCCTGGACCAGCTTCTCCCGGATGCCGGCGGGGTAGCCGTTCCAGCCGACCAGGTCGGGGAACTGCCACTGGTGGTAGTGGTTCTCCGGCGGCTCGTCGCCCGTGGTCGCGCGGCGGAAGCAGTGCGTCCCGATCCCGTCCTTGTGGTAGACGACCTTGGGATGCGTCCCGTCCCACAGCATCCCGTCGCGGCCGTACACGTTGAAGCCGCCGTGGGCGGAGGTGGAGACGTACTTCGCCTCGTTGTCCTGCACCCACACCACGACGTGCTCCCAGTCGTGACGATGTCCGCCGAGACCGCTTCCGGCCACGGCCTGGTCCTTCTCGAAGTAGAGGCCGTACATGATGGCGCACCAGCCGTTGTTGCACAGGGAGCGCGCGTAGCCGTTGGTGTTGTCGAGGTCCCAGGAGTCGTGGCAACTGCCGTTGACGGCGCCCGTGGTCTTCAGTCCCGGAGCGATGGCCCCGTCGGCGCCTATGGCGGGCGTCGGATAGCAGCCGTCCCCGTCGTAGTCGAACGCGGGCTGGAAGGTCTGCTCCAGCCCGTCGGCGTTCGCGGGCAGCGCGCCCGGCACGGCGGCGAACGCGTCGCCGGACGCGGCGACGACCAGTACCGCGGCGGCTGCCAGGGTGAGAGAAGCCTTACGGAGCCGTCCCTTGTTCTTCACTGCTGCCTCCAGGTTCACGCCTGCCGGACCGAGCCATGCCATGGCATGCCCATGTCGAAGCTTGCGGAACCCCGTGGCACCCGGCTCCGGTCACCGCCGAGGCATCCGTCACTCGCAGTCCACGAAGCAGTGGGCCGCTGTGCGGCCGGCGCATCGGCGAATTCCCGGAAGTCCGTCCCGTCCGGCACGTCCAGGAGGACGGCCGGACGGGACGCGGGAGCGGGCCCGAGCGCGTGGCGGAGGTGCTACCCGACGGTCTCGATGAACGCGGCTTCGACCATGACGGCACTCAACCGCATCCGCCGTCATTCACCGCAGCGCGGCCCGCAGCCCGCCGTCGACATCGTGGTGAATGGGCGTCCGCGCCCCGGTGAGCGGAGCGCCCGTGCCTCCCCGGCGCTCCGCCACGATCTCCGCCGCGATGGACAGGGCGGTCTCCTCCGGCGTACGGGCGCCGAGATCGAGGCCGATCGGGGAATGCAGGCGGTCCAACTCGTCCTCGGACACACCGGCTTCGCGCAGCCGCTGGTTGCGGTCCTCGTGCGTGCGGCGCGAGCCCATCGCGCCGACGTACGCGACCGGCAGGCGCAGCGCCGCCTCCAGGAGCGGGAGATCGAACCTGGCGTCGTGGGTGAGCACGCACAGGACGGTGCGCTCGTCGGTGACGGTGCCCGCGAGGTACCGGTGCGGCCAGTCGACCACCACCTCGTCCGCCTCGGGGAAGCGGGCGCGGGTGGCGAAGACGGGCCGGGCGTCGCACACCGTCACGTGGTGGCCGAGGAACTTGCCCGCCCGCACCAGTGCCGTGGCGAAGTCCACCGCGCCGAACACGATCATCCGGGGCGGCGGCACGCTCGACTCCACGAACAGCGTCAGGCCGCCGGGGCAGCTCGTCCCGTCCTCCGCGATCTCCACGGTGCCCGTGCGGCCTGCGTCCAGGAGCGCCCGGGCCTCGGCTGCCGCCCTGCCGTCCAGGGACGGAGGTCCGTCGAGGCTGCCCTCGTACGATCCGTCGCCCCTGACCAGCAATGCCTGGCCGAGCAATGCGTCCGGCCCGCGCACCACCCGGGTGAGCGCCACCGGCTCGTCGCGGCCGGCCGCCGACAACGCCGCCCGCAGCACCGGCTCTTCGGAGCGGACCGGCACGACGAGGACGTCGATGACGCCGCCGCAGGTGAGTCCCACGGCGAAGGCGTCCTCGTCGCTGTACCCGAACCGCTCCCGTACCGTCCGGCCGTCCCGCAGCGCCTGGACGCACAGTTCGTACACGGCACCTTCCACACAGCCGCCGGAGACCGAGCCGATGGCGGTGCCTTCGCTGTCGACGGCGAGGGCCGCGCCCGGGGCCCGTGGCGCGCTGCCGTCGACAGCGACCACGGTGGCGACGGCGAAGTCGCGGCCCTCCTGGGACCAGCGGTGCAGGGCCTCCGCGATGTCAAGCACCCCGGGCTTCCTCCGCAGCCCGCTGTCGTACCTCTTCCGCAGCCGCGAGGACGCGGTCGGGACGGATCGGCAAGCGGCGGTGACGGGCACCGGTCGCGTGCCACACGGCGTTGGCGATCGCGGCGGCGACACCGACGATGCCGATCTCGCCGATGCCCTTGATCCCGACCGGGTCCTCCGGGTCGTGGTCGTCGACCCAGTCCGCCTCGACGTGCTCCACGTCGGCGTGGGCGGCGACGTGGTAGCCGGCCAGGTCGCCGTTGACGTATCCGCCGGATGCCGCGTCGCGGACCGCCTCCTCGTGCAGGGCCATGGAGAGCCCCCAGGTCATTCCGCCGACGAGCTGGCTGCGCGCGGTCAGCGGGTTGACGATGGTGCCGGCGGCGAAGATGCCCAGCAACCTGCGCACGCGCACCTCGCCGGTGGTGACGTCCACGGCGGCCTCGGCGAACTGCGCCCCGTAGGCGTGCCGTTCCTTCTGCGCCAGGGCTCCGATGGCGTCGCTCGTGTCCGAGCGGGTCGTGAGGCCCTCCGGCGGAATGGAACCCCCGAGGGCGAGCAGTTCGCGCAGTTCGTCCGCGGCCAGCCGCACCGCCCAGGCCCAGGAGCGCGTGCCCATGGACCCTCCGGCGATCCACGCCAGGCCGAGGTCGCTGTCCCCGAGGCGTACGCGAATCCGGGCGGGGTCCACCCGGAGCGCGTCCGCGGCGACCGAGAGCATCGCGGTCCTCGCACCCGTCCCGATGTCCGCCGCGTTGATCCGTACGGTGAAGCTGCCGTCCTGTTCCGCGGTCACGGCCGACGTGGACGGGCCGACGCCCGCGGGGAAGGACGCCGCCGCCATACCGGTCCCGAGCAGCCAGCGTCCCTCGCGGCGCAGTCCGGGACGCGGGTCCCTGCCCGCCCAGCCGAAGCGGCGGGCGCCTTCCTCGAAGCAGGCGAGCTGGTTGCGGCGGCTGAAGGGCAGCCCCGAGACAGGACCCACCGAGGGCTGATTGCGCCTGCGCAGCTCGACCGGGTCGAGGCCGCACTTCTCGGCCAGCTCGTCGATGGCCGATTCGAGGGCGAAGGAACCGGGCGTCTCACCCGGCGCCCGCATCCAGGTCGGGGTCGGCACGTCGAGGCGCACCAGCCGGTGCCCGGTGCGATGGGCGTCGGCGTCGTACATGGTGCGTCCCACACTGGCGCCCGGTTCGACGAACTCGTGCACGGTCGACGTGAGGCTCGTCGACTGGTGGTCGAAGGCCCGCAGCCGGCCGCCCGCGTCGGCGCCGAGCGTGACCCGCTGCGCGGTGGGGCTGCGGTATCCGACGAGCGAGAACATCTGACGGCGTGTCAGTACCACGCGGACGGGGCGGTGGAGCAGCGTCGTGGCCATCACCGCGGCCACCTGGTGCGGGGCCAGGCCCTTCGATCCGAAGCCGCCGCCGACGTGCTCGGAGCGCACCCGGACCGAGGCCGGATCGAGGGAGAAGAGCGACGCGAGTTCGCTCGCCACCCAGAAGGTGCCCTGGTTGGAGTCGAGGACGTCCAGCCGGCCGCCCTCCCACCGGGCCGTAGCCGCGTGCGGCTCCATGGAGTTGTGGTGCTCCTCCGGGGTGGAGTACTCCTCGTCCACGACGAAGGCGGCCTCCCGGAGCCGGGCCTCCAGGTCCCCCTTCTCCGTCTCCGCCTGCGCCATCGCGTTCGCCCCGGGAACGTACGCACCGGAGTGTGCGGCATGGAACCCCACATCGTGCGGCTCTTCGTCGTACCGCACCACCAGCGCCTCGGCGGCCTCCCTGGCCTCCTCGGACGTCTCGGCCACGACCAGCGCGACGGGCCAGCCCATGAAGGGCACCCGGTCGTGCTGAAAGAGCCCGACCACCGGGTTGGGCGGCCCCAGCATGCCCATGTACGCGGTGTCGACACGCGGCGCGTTCTCGTGGTGGAGCACGGTGAGCACCCCGGGCATGGCCCGGACCGGAGCATCCTCCACGGAGCGGATCCGCCCACGGGCCACGGTTGACAGCACCAGCCAGCCGTGGGCGAGTTCGGCGAAGGGGATCTCTCCGGCGTAACGGGCCGCGCCGGTGACCTTCTCCCTGCCCTCCACGCGCGTACGGGCGGAGCCGACCGCTGCCGTCACCGTGCTGTTCTCGGTCGTGGTGGTCATCGGGTGGCCTCCTCGGCGAGTTCGGTGAGCACGGCCGTGACGAGGTTGCGCATCAGGGTCACCTTGTATCCGTTCTCCGCAAGGGGCTCGGCCGCCGCCAGTTCGGCGTCCGCCGCCGCGGCGAACGCCTCCGCGTCCGCCGGGCCGCCGGTCAGGGCCCGTTCGGCCACGCGGGCCCGCCAGGGCCGGGACGCCACCGCGCCGAGGGCCAGGCGCACTTCGCGTACGACACCGTCCTCGATGTCGAGCGCCGCGGCGACGGAGCCGATGGCGAAGGCGAAGGAGGCCCGCTCCCGCACCTTCCGGTAGCGGGAGTGCGCGGCGACGGCGGCGGGCGGCACGGTCACACCGGTGATCAGCGCCCCGGACGGAAGGGCCGTCTCGATGTGCGGGGTCTCCCCCACGGGCAGGTAGAAGTCGGCCAGCGGCAACTCGCCCGGGCCGTCGGCCGTTTCGTACGAGATGACGGCGTCGAAGGCCGCGAGCGCGACCGCCATGTCAGAAGGGTGTGTCGCCACGCAGTGCTCGGAGGCTCCGAGGATCGCGTGGTTGTGGTGCTCGCCCACCCGTGCGGGGCAACCGCTGCCGGGGGTGCGCTTGTTGCACGGCTTGGCGAGGTCGGCGAAGTAGCCGCAGCGGGTCCGCTGGAGCAGGTTTCCGCCGACGGTGGCCATGTTGCGCAGCTGTCCGGAGGCTCCGGCCAGCACGGCCTGCGCCAGAGCCGGGTAGTGCCGGCGGACTTCGGGGTGGGCGGCGAGGTCGCTGTTGGTGACGGTCGCGCCGATCCGCAGTCCGCCGTCGGGCGTGAACACGATGTCGCCGAGCGGGAGTTCCTGGACGTCCAGGAGGAGAGTCGGCCGCTCCACACCGGCCTTCATCAGGTCGACGAGGTTGGTGCCGCCGCCGAGGAGGCGGGCGCCGGGGTCCTCGGCGAGCAGGGCCACGGCCCCGGAGACGTCGAGAGCGCGCCGGTAGGAGAATTCCCTCATGCGACGGCCTCCTCGGCGTCGGCCGCCGACTCTTCGGCGGCGCGCGCCACGGCCTGCACGATCGACATGTAGGCGCCGCAGCGGCAGAGATTGCCGCTCATCCGCTCCCGGATCTCCTCCGCGGTGAGAGCGGGCACCCCCGCCTCCGGCCGTACGTCGTCGGTCACGGCGCTCGGCCATCCCGCCGCGTGTTCCTCGATCACCGCGAGCGCCGAACAGATCTGGCCCGGGGTGCAGTAGCCGCACTGGTAGCCGTCGAGGTCGAGGAAGGCCTGCTGCACCGGATGCAGCCGGTCGCCGTCGGCGACGCCTTCGATGGTGGTGATCGCGCGCCCCTCGGCCGCGACCGCGAGCTGGAGACAGGAGACGACCCGCCGGCCGTCGAGCAGCACCGTGCAGGCACCGCACTGCCCCTGGTCGCAGCCCTTCTTGGTGCCGGTCAGATCGAGACGCTCGCGCAGGGCGTCGAGCAGGGTGGTGCGGTGGTCGACGGGCAACGTGTATTTTTCGCCATTGATGTTCAGGGTGATGGCACTGGACGTCGATGGGGCCATGATCAGCCTTCTTTCGCATTGCTTATGCGCGTCGAACGAGACGCTCCCGGCAGCCGTACCGGCAGCGGAGCGAGAGGGCGGTGCGGGTGGGGGCAGGCGACCGGGCACACCGGTCGGCCACATTGGCCGGATCTACCGCTAGGATGGGGGAAACGGACAGGTGTCCGCTTATCTGTCGAACCTAGTGGACAGTTGTCCGCTTAGCAAGACCGTCGTGGCCGTGTTCCGGGAAGGAGGAGGCGTGGACGAGGAGAAGAGCACGCCTCAGCGTCCGGACGCCCAACGGAACCGTGAGCGCATCCTCGCGGTCGCGCTGGTGGAGCTGACCCGGGCGGCGGACGCGCCGGTGAGCGCGATCGCGAAGAAGGCCGGTGTCGGCCAGGGGACGTTCTACCGCAACTTCCCCAACCGGGAGGCGCTCGTCCTGGAGGTCTACCGCTACGAGATGCAACAGGTCGCCGACACCGCGGCCCAACTGCTCAGGACCCGTACGCCCGACCGGGCGCTGCGTGAGTGGATGGACCGGCTGGCGCAGTACGCCATGGCCAAGGCGGGTCTGGCCGTCGCCCTGCGCGCGACCGCCGGAAGTTACGGCAGCCTGAAGCAACTGGGCCATGGTCCGGTGACCCGCGGGCTCACGCTCCTGCTGCGGGCGAACGAGGAGGCGGGCACCATCCGCCCGGGGGTGAGTCACGACGACTTCCTGCTCGCCATCGCCGGCCTCTGGCAGCTCGACCCGCACAGCGACTGGCAGCCGAAGGCCGCCCGCCTGCTCGACCTGGTGATGGACGGGCTGCGGGCGGGGGCGCCCGGTCCGGGCGGAGCGACGGCGCAGCCGTAGACCCCGTTCGGTTCACGCGGCAGCCGCCCCGATGACCACCGTGCGTGCCCACACGGGTGGTGCGTCCGGAACGTACTCGGAATCCTCGTCCCATCCCCGCGCCTGCGGCCGGTCGAACAGGCCCACCACCGTCCGGCACGGCGGTGGCGTGCTCGGCCAGGGGGTCTGACCGTCGGTGAGGGCCACGATGACGTCGGGCCGGGGCCGCGAACGGAGTGCCTTGGCGAAGCCCGCGCGCAAATCCGTGCCACCACCGCCGACCAGCCCGATCCCCTCGGCACGGCAGAGAGGGTGCACGACCCGGGTCGCCGCGTCGCACGCCAGGACGGTGACCAGATCACGCCGGCCGCCCACGGCACGGGAGATGGCGGCGACCTCCAGCAGCGCGCTGCCCAGCTCGGCATCGCTGACCGAACCGGACGTGTCAACGACCACCGCGACCCGGGGCGGCCTGCGCCGCAGGCTCGGCAGCACGACGCCGGGCACCCCGGCCGCACGCCGGGCCGGACGGCCGTAGGTGTAGTCCTCGCCCGCCCCCGGCCCCGACACCGCCGACCGGAGCGCCGCCCCCAGCAACTGCCGCCAGGGCTGGGGTGGGTGGAACGCCTCCTGCGCCCATCTACGCCACCCCTTCGAGGCGTTCCCCGGCCGGCCGATGATGCCCTGGGCCACCCGGAAACGCACCGCGTCCCGCTCCTGTTCGCTGAGGCCGTGTGCGCCGTCCGGCCCCAGGTCCCACTCGCGTTCCAGCCCGTCGGCACCGCTTCCGCAGTCCAGCCAGGCCAGGTGCTCGGTACGCGGTCCGAGGCGGAACTGCCGCAGGTAGTCCTCCATGAGCTCCCCCTCGGGCAGGTCCAGATGCCGCGGCTCCACGGCCCCTGCGGGCCGGACCAGTCCGTCACCGAACACGTCGTCGTTGATCTCGCAGTCGGCGGCGATGTTCATCCGCAGCCGCTCAGCCGGACCGGCCGGACCGTGTGCCCGTACGAAGCGGTCGCTGCGCCCGTGGTGGTCGCGCAGGAGGTGCGACACCTCGTGCACCCATACGCCGGCGAGTTCCTCCACCGGTGTCCGGTCCACGAAGGCGGGCGAGACGTAGCACCGCCAGTGCCGGTCGACGCCCATCGTCGGAACCCGCCGGGACTCCACGGTGTGCAGGGCGTACAACGCGGTCGCCAGGTAGGGACGGGCCCGGGCCGCCTGCAGCCGGGCGGCGAAGAGCTTGTCGAGGTCCAGTGCCCCGGGTGCGCCCCGGGTCACCGGCCGGCCTTGGTGGCGACCGCGGCACGGGCCGCCGCCTGCTCGGCGCGCCGGGAGAGCGACACCGTTCCGGCGAGGGCCTCGATCGCCTCCGGCACGTCCCAGTCCTGCTGCCGCAGGGAGGCGAGTGTCATCGCGGGGACGACGACCAGATCCGGTGCCCCGGTCTCCAGCGCCCTGACCAGCAGGGCCCACGCCGCGTCCCAGCGCGGCTTCTCCGGCGTCCGGCGGACCGCCGCCACCACGCCGTCGAGCACGGCCTGGCGCAGATCCCCCCGTTCGGGCAGGTCGGAGCCCGCCGGGTCGGCGAGCAGGGCCTCCGGGTCCGGCAGGTCCATCCGGTCCAGGCTCGCGAGCAACTCCAGCCCCGGCCCGTCCCCCACCGTGCCCCTGACCAGCAGGGAGAGCACGTCGCGCGAGACGTCGGCCGCCGTCGCGAACGCGATCAGGCGCAGCGTCATCTCCCAGCTCCGAGGCGAGGGCCAGGCTCCGCCCCGGCGCGTCTCCCCGCTGGGCAGCCGGTGGACGAGTGCGGGGCGCGCGGCGAGCAGGCCGCACACCGCCCGGCGGGCGAAGTCCACGGCCTGCGCCAGCCGTTCGGGGGCTAGCCGCGGCAGCGTCGCCCGCGGCCACGTCCCGCCCAGGCCGCGGACCACGACGTCGTGGTCGTGGACCCATTGGAGATGCACGAACCGGTTGGCGAGCGGCGGACTCAGCTCCCAGCCGTCGGCCGCCGACGAGCGGGGGTTGGCGGCTGCCACGATGCGCACACCCGGCGGGAGCTGGAGCGCGCCGATCCGTCGCTCCAGCACGAGACGGAGCAGGGCTGCCTGTACGGCGGGCGGGGCGGTGGACAGTTCATCGAGGAACAGCAGCCCACGGCCGGCCCGCACCAGGCGCACCGCCCAGTCCGGCGGTGCCATCGGGACACCCTGTTCCGCCGGATCGTCACCGACGATGGGCAGCCCCGAGAAGTCGGACGGCTCGTGGACGCTGGCGATGACCGTGGTCAGCGGAAGTTCCAGCGACTCGGCGAGCTGGGTGAGGGCCGCGCTCTTGCCGATACCCGGCTCGCCCCACAGGAGTACGGGGAGGTCGGCGGCGACGGCCAGGGTGAGTGCTTCCAGCTGGGTGTCGGGGCGCGGTTCGGTGGTGGTGTCCCGCAGGAGGGCCATCAGCTGGCCGGCGACGTCCAGCGGGGAAGCCGGACCGTGGGCGGGGGCGGGAAGGGTGCGTGTGGGCATGTGTGATCACCTGAGGGTCTCGGTACGAGCGTGGGTACGGCCTGGAGCGCGGGGACGACGGCCCCCGGGTCAGCGGAAGAACACGTGGATGGAGGCGTTCTGAAGTCAGCGGACGGTCGCGTGCGACGGACGCCGGAACGGGCGGCGGTCCCGGGAGCGCCGGAGCTGCGGACGGGGCTGACGGGCCCCGGACCCGGCGAGGTCCGCCCGGAACAGTCCGTAGGAGATCCGCCGCCGCGCCGCGGTTTCCAGCTCGTCCCGCAGCGGGCCTCCGCGCAGGATCGCACCGGGGCCCAGCAGGCCTTCGACGACAGCCAGCGCACCTGCGATGTCGCCGTGGTCCAGGCGTTCACGGACACCGGCGAGGCAGTCCGGGCGGCGGTGGGCCTCGTCGATGGCCTGGAGGCAGGGCATGGGTGTGCCGGTCAGGGCGGCGAGCAGTTCCTCGCGTCGGAGCTCGGCCGGGTCGTGGTCGAGTGGGGCCAGCGCCCCGTCGACGAGGCCGATCCGGTGCCGCGCGCCACGGCACTCCACGAGGCGTGGTTGTCCGGCCGCGTCGGGAACCGGTGCGGGCCCGGCCGGCACATGTTCCGGGAGCAACGCCCGGACGACCAGCGGGTGCAGCCGGTCGGCCTCGAACACCCCGCTACGGATCAGCTCCAGGTCGGGCAGCGCCCAGGTCGCGGCGTCGGGCAGAACCGGCAGCACGGAACCGGCGCCCTCCGCGGACGCCTCCGCGATCCGCAGCGCGGGCGGGCCGGGGCCGTCGCCGTCCGCGTCCAGTTCGAGGAGCAGCCGGTGCCGGCCCCCGAGCCGCACGACGAAGGTTCCGGCGGCCGGCCCCCCGTCCTCCAGCAGCAGGGCCGCCTCGGCCGCCCATCGTCCGGCGGCGCAACGGCGCCCCGGCGGCACCTGGTCCCACACGGCCGGGTCGACGGCGTCGGCGCGGGGGCCGTCCCCTCCGGACCGGGCGAGCAGTTCGCCCGTCCGGCGCGCGTCCCACAGGTGGCGATGCAGGTCGAGGCGGAAGCGCCGGCTGGGGCGGGGGTGCGGATGGCGGCGGGTGCCCGCCTCGGAGCGGGTTCCGTCCCAGAGGGCGAGGCTGATCCGCTGTCCGGCGTCGGCCCAGGCGGGCGGGGTCCGCACCACCAGATGCACGGGGTGGCCGGGGGCGTCCGGTTCTCCGGCGTCGTACCGTGCCAGAGCGATCGTCAGCCCGGGGCGCAGCAGCCCGTGCGGAGCGATCCTCGGCAGGTGCCATCGCAGCAGATCCGGCACCAGGTGCCGCAGGTCGGCCCGTACCCGGGCGCTGAGTTCCCGGCCGTGGGTGCGCGCCAGCGAGCGCAATGGGAGATCGACGTCGATGCGCGCGGCAGCGCAGGCACCTGCCCAGTCGCCGGTGTGGCGGCGGGCGGTCGCGGTCTCGATCATGGAGGGCGGCACGGCGAACTCGCGCACGCGCAGCCAGAAGGAGAGGAAAGGGTCCCGATTCGCGTTCTCAGTGAGCATCAGCACTCACCTTGCGCGGACGGGTCCCCCCGATCTGTGATTCGTGTGTGTCGTCATCGCGAGGCAGCCTAGCGGCCCGCCCCCGTGCTCGCCAGGTGTTTTCGCGCGGCCCTTCCCCCACCCCCCGGAGCATCGGTGTGCCCCTCCTCAGTCGCTGAGGATCCGCTCCCACAGCAGCCCGTCCCGCCAGCTCCCGTCGAGGAGGATCGCGGCGTGCGCGACGCCGTACGGGCTGAACCCGTTGCGGCGCAGCACCCGCTGCGACGGCAGGTTCTCCAGATTGGTCGACGCCTCGGCGCGGTGAAGCCCGAGGTCGTCCGTCATCACCCGGACTGCGAGCCCGACGGCGCGCCCTGCGTGCCCTCGGCCCTGGGCGGGACCGGTGATCCAGTAGCCGAGGGAAGCGCGGCGCAGGTGCGGCTGCGGCAGGATGCCTCCGACGGTGATCTGTCCGATCACCTGGTCGTCGGCGAGCACCACGCCCGGCCAGAGCGTGCCCGCCCGGTATCCGGCCAGCAGGCTGTCGATCCGGGTCGCCTGGCCCTGTTCGGTGAAGAACTCGGCCGGCTGCGCCGGCTCCCACCGCCGGAAGGCCTCGAAGTCCCGCACCCGGTGCGCGGCGATCGCGGCGGCATCGCCGGGGTCGATCAGGCGGATCCTGGTGCTGTTTCCCATGGGCTGATCCTCGTCACAGTGCGTCGGATGAATCGGCCGGCCCGGGCGTCTCACGAGCCGTCCCCCTCGCCTGGCCGTGGCCCATCTCGCCCGAGCGGACAGCGGGTTGCACGCCTTCGCCGCCTTGGCGATCGTATCCAGCAGGACCGTCGCACCTTCGCATGGGCCATCGTCGAGCGCCGCTTCGCCCGCCGCGAGTGCCCGTTCCAGGTGCTGTTCCGGCTGCGTCATCGCGAAGAGTTCGGCCAGCGGCTGTTCCGGAAGGCCGAGGCCACTGAGCAACGCCGCCCGCTCATCGTCCGGGGAGACGGCGGCCGCCGAGCCGACGAAGGCCGCGGTGCCGGGTCTCGATGCTCAGAACGCAGAGGGAGGGAACGCGTTCGGACCATCAATCCGTCAGACCGGCGGCGAGGGTCGCCCCGAGCTCCCAGCACGCCTCGATGTCGGACCTGGCGGGTTCACCGGTGACGGTCACGGCGTCGGCCGCACGGCGCCAGCCCAGACCCGTCGTGATCGACTCTATGGCCCGCACCGCGCCGGTGACGTCGTTGCCGCCGTGTACGTAGTACCCGAAGGGGCGGCCCTGCGTGGCGTCCAGACACGGGTAGTAGACCTGGTCGAAGAAGTGCTTGAGGGCGCCCGACATGTAGCCGAGGTTCGCCGGGGTCCCGAGCAGAACGCCGTCGGCGGCGAGCACGTCGGACGCCGTCGCGGCGAGCGCGGCGCGCCGTACGACCCGGACGCCCTCGATCTCGTCCGTGGTCGCGCCGGAGACGACGGCTTCGAACAGTGCCTGGCAGTTCGGCGAGGGCGTGTGGTGCACGATCAACAAGGTAGCCACACCCGGAACCCTGCCGTGACCGCACCGCCGCCGCAAGCGCGGTCCGCGCCACACGGCGGGCACGGGTGCACCGCGGCCGGTGCTGGTCAGTTCGCTGCGGCACCGAGTCCCGTCTGCCGAAGCGATTGCCCCGCGCCCTCGATGTCATCGACCATGCACACATCAGTGGTCGACGGAGAGGTACGGCATGACATCCGGCAAGGCCGCCCGGCAGGACATCGGCATCCTCGCGGACGATCTCACCAGCGCCGGGGACGGTGCCGCCCCGTTCCGCCGGACCGGCCATGAGGCGCGGATCCTCCTGTCCACCCCGGCGACTGCACTCCCGCAGGCCCCGGGCGTGACCGCTGTCGACCTCGGGACCCGGCTGCTGGACGAGTCCTCCGCCGCAACGCGTACCGGGCAGGCCGCCCGTCTGTTCGCCGGCTCCGCGCTCCTGTTCAAGACGGTGGACTCGACCCTGCGCGGCCATGTCGCGGCCGAGGTCCGGGCCGCGTGGGCGGGATCGCGGCGACGAGCCGTCGTCATCGCTCCCGCCTTCCCCGCGGAGGGCAGGGTGACGCGGGAAGCGGTCCAGTACGTGTGGGGTGTACCGGTCCACGAGAGCGAGTTCTCCCGTGACCCCGTGCATCCGGTGCGGTGCGCGGATCTCACCGCGGTGTTCCCGGACGCCGTTCCGCTCGGACCGGAACGGGCGGCCGCACTGCCCGGACTGATCGACCGAGGCGCCCTGATCGTGTGCTCGGCGGCGACGGACGGTGACCTCGACCGCCTCGTGGCGGCCGTCCCGCACCTCGACGACGTGCTGTGGGTCGGCTCCCCGGGGCTGGCGGCCGCCCTGGCACGACGGTGCGCACGCAGTGACCGAGCGATGGTCCGCACACCCGCACCGGCTCGCCGCCCCCTCGTCGTCGTCGGCAGCGCCAACCCTGCGACGCGGCGCCAACTGGCCGCGCTCCGGGCGCAGGCCGACGTGCGGGGTCTCACTGTCGGCGACGACCCCGCGCCGACGGTGGAAGCACTGCGCGCCCTGACGTCCCCCGTCCTCACTCTGCAGACACCCGACGAACGCCGGACGCCACGAACCGCGCGAGCGCTCGCCCGTTCCCTGGCCGCAGTCGTACGAGCTCTGGCGGAGGAGCGGCTGGTCGACGCGCTCGTCGTGACCGGCGGTGAGACCGCCACGACCGTGCTCCAGGCCATCGGCATCGACCGTGTGGACCTGCTCGACGAACCCGAGCCCGGTGTCGCCCGCGGAACCCCGGCCGTGCCGCACTCACTCCCCGTCCTCATCAAGGCGGGTGGCTTCGGCGACGACGAGCTGCTCCTGCGCCTGTGCCGCCTCGTCCGGCATCCGGCAGGCCGGACCGACGCGAACCGTCCCTGACGGCACCGCTACCGCGGTCGGGGCCGCACCCCGGGCGTCAGGACTCGTGGCCGAAGAACTCGACCTCCGCCACGGCCACCCGGCGCCCCTTGCCGGCGCCGTACGCGGCATCGACCGTGAGCCGCACGCCGACCGTTTCCGATCCCCGCACGTCGAAGGTCTGCTGACCCGCCTGGTCCGCCAGCCGGATCGACCGTTTCGTCTCCTCGCCGTCCTTCGAGGTGAGGACGACCGTGATCCGCGCCGGCCTGGCCTGTGTGAGGAATTCGTCCTTCCGCGCCGAGGTGCCGGAGAACACCACCATCTTCATCAGCCGGACCGGCTGCTGGAACGCGCACTCCAGGTACTCGCCCACGCCGTCGCCGCTCTCCCGCGGGGCCCAGTACCGGTTGTTGAACCCGTCGAAGGCCGAACTCGCCGGGTGCCCCGAAGCCGCGCTGGAGCTCAGGAAGGTGGAGGGGACGACCGCCTCCGGGGCCCCCGTCTCCTCCTTGGCGAAGCCGAGCAGGCCGGAGAGGTGCGGGAGCGCGAACCAGATTCCGGCCAGCAGGAGAAGGGCGACGATCGGCAGGGCGACCCGCGGCCTGCGCCGCCCCCGCCGTGGCCGCGCGCCGGCGGCATGGACCTTCCCCGGCCCCCGGCGCAGGATCCTGCGCCACCACGGAGGGCGGATGCCGGGAGGAGCCCCCGGGTCGAGGAGCAGCGCGCAGCGTACGCAGAGGGCGCGCTCCGGGGCGTTCTCGGCGTGGCAGTTGGGGCAGACCACGGGGGCGCCGGGCGACGGGCCCGGGGGGCCGGGAGCGCCGGGTTCCTGCCCGGGCGCCCACGCGTCGGGGCCGGGGGCGGGCCCGTCCGGGGCGTCCCCGGGTCGCCGTGGAGCGGCCGTCGCCGGCTGAGGAGGGGGCGGCGGAGAGGGCCGTGGCAGAGAGGGCGCTGGAGTGGCCGGTGCGGTGGGGTTCCGTACGGGACCGGGTGCCGGAGCGGCGGCAGAGGGGGCGACGGGAAGGGCGGTCGGCGGAACAGCGGTCGGCGGAGCGGGTTGTCGGCCGCCCGCCGGCGCCACGGGCTCGGGTCTGCCCGGGCCCGCCGGGCCGGGCTGCGCCCCGTCCGTCCCATCCGGCTCCCACGCCAGGAACGCCTCGCAGGAGGCGCAGAACTCCCTCCCCGCCGCGTTCCGGTGACCACACGTCTCGCAGATCACTGCGCACCGCCTCCCGCGTTTCCGGCCGGAGGCAGGATCTCCAGCGTGTAACCCACGTGGGCCGGGACCTCGGTGCCGATGAGTTCCTCCAGCCGCACCCGGTCGATCCCCTGCCCCGGCCGTTCCCTGACCCGGATCGTCACCCAGGGGCGTGCCCGGCCGGGCAGCACCGTGTGCGGACCGGTGGACCACGCCGTCCCGCCGCTCTCGCTGATCTCGGCTTCCGCGCCCGTCTCCAGCCGTACGGCGTCGGCCAGACCGGCCGCGGTCCCGCGCCGGGCATGACGGGCGACCGCCCCGCGTACCGTGTCCCGCCGCCGCTCGACCGGACTGTCCTCGTGCGGCTCCACCGCGACCCACTGGGCCAGCCACGCGAGGAAGTCCTCGGGGGCGCTGCGCGGGTCCAGATGGGCGGGCAGGTTGTCGATGGTGAGCAGGACCGGCGCGAGCACGTCGTCCAGCGCGGCGAGGAACCGCCGGAGGAAGTCCTGCTCCAGGTAGACGGCGGGCAGTTGGTCGATCAACGGGTGCGGGGTCGGAAGTCCGGTGACACCTGTACGCATGGGCCTAGGCTCCCCTCACCCGGAGCTGGTGCTCGTAGCTGAAGACCAGCGCGTGCCGGTCCAGTGGGATCTTGGCGGTGGCGTCGGTGCGTTCACCGGTGACCGGATCGGCGCGGTAGAGACGTACATCCTCCACGAGGTCCACCCCGGGCACTCGCTGGAGCACGGCGAACGCCTCGCCCGACTGGACCGGCCGCCCGAACGGCCAGCCCTGTCCGCCGGGCCCGCCGGACAGCGCGTTGAAGTACCCGTACAGCGCGGCCAGCGCCGCCTCCCGTACGCGTTCCGCGACCGCGCCGCGCTCGGCCTGCACCGAGGCGACGACGGTGACTCCCTGGTAGAACGGCGGCTCGACGACGAGCCGGGCCCCGATCGGGCGGCGGGCCTCCAGATGCCCGGCGATGAGGCGCAGCGTGTGCGCGGGAGGGACGAGTTCGTCGAACTCGATCCTGCCCTGCTCGTCGCTGCGTCCGGCCGGGACGACGAGCAGCCGCACCCCCTGGGCGGAGCCGTCGTCATCGTCCCCGTCCTCGCTCCCGCCGGCGCGGATGCAGTGCACGCGGGCGGCGTCGGGCGCGATGTCGCGGGCGAGGAGTTCGTAGTCGTGCGGGACGACTGCACGGTGCAGGGTGCGGAGTGTCATCGGCCCGCGCACCCGGGCGCTGTCGACGCTTTCGCCGTCGACTCCGCCGAGGGCCGGCCGGCGGTTCTCCACCCGTGCCACGTACGGGATCGCGCTGCGGAGCACCTTCAGCGTCGACCTGGCCACGTTGCCGCGCAGTCCGCCGCCCGTGCGGTAGGACCGGACCCGGACGGTGGCGCCCTTCGCGGGGACCGCGCCGTAGTGGCGTACGGAGCCGTCCCGTTCCCGTACGGCGGGGCCGAACTCGACCCGGCCGGTGTTCGGGTCGAGGGTGATGTGGTGGTCCTCCGGTCCGGAGTGCGCGAAGTCGTCGACCCTGCTCCACCGGGTGTACTCCGGGTCCGGTCCGCCGGCGGGGTCGGCCACCTCGACCACGAAGTCGCCCGGCACCACGGGCGGACGGGCCAGCACGAACGTCTGTCCGGGAACCCCTTCCGCCGCGCCCAGCACCTCGTCCGTGATGGTCTCGGCGTGCTCGGCGGCCACGGTGGCGCCGATGGTGAAGGCGGTGATCCGGCGGACGACCGGCGGTGCCAGGTAGGTCGGTCTGCCGTCCTCCGCCTCGATGAGGCGGCAGCGCAGCCAGCCCCCGGTGCGTCGCACGAGGGCCGCCGGGGTGTGCGTCCTCGGCAGGTGGAGGATCAGCTCGCCGGACCGGTTGAAGCCTCCGGTGTCGTCCTTCTCGACCTCGCAGGCCGTCCAGACGTTGCCGTCCCAGGCTTCCCAGACCAATGGCGGCCGCAGCGGATCGACCCCGACTCCCTCGACCCTGCAGTCGAGCCGCAGGGCGACGACGCCGGCCGGCACCGCGGCCGACAGGCCGACATAGAGGCAGTCGCCGGGCGCGGGCGTCGCCCCGAAGCACGTCACGTCCCGCCCGATCGCCAGCTCCTCCGTACGGTCCGCCGCCTCCCCCGACACCGGCCAGGTGGCGAGATGGGCGAAGGCGCAGGGGGTGATCGTCAGCTGCTCGGCGGTCGTGAAGACGACGGCCTCCTCCGTCTCCGTACGCACGGTGGCGACCTCCGTCCCGGCCCGCACCACGACCGGGTCGGGCCGGGGCGCGGAGAGCCGGAACGTCACGTCGGTGTGCGCGGCCGTGGGCGGGTGCAGCCGGACCCCGATCAGGTCGAGGAAGGTGAGGTAGCTCTTCTCCGGCACCCGGTTCACGCGGTAGACGAGCTGGTCGACCATGGTGGCGAACGCCTCGATGAGGGTGACGCCCGGATCCGACACGTTGTGGTCGGTCCACTCCGGGCAGCGTTGCTGGACCAGGCGCTTGGCCTCGTCCACCAGGCCCTGGAAGCGGCGGTCGTCCAGATGGGGACTGGGCAGCGTCACGCGCCGGCCTCCTCGTCGTCGGGGCTCGTCTCCTGGGCGTGCTGCGGGATCACGTAGAACGGGAAGACGAGATTGCGGGGGTCGTTGGAGCCGCGTACCGCGTAGCCGATGTCGATGTAGAGGACTCCGTCGTCTGCCTCGTCGAACCGCACGGTGACCTCGGCGACCTCGATCCGGGGCTCCCAGCGCTCCAGCGCCAGCCGTACCTCGTAGGCGAGTTGGCCGGCCGTCCCCGCGTCCGCGGGGGCGAACACGTAGTCGTTGACGGCGCAGCCGAACTCCGGCCGCATCGGCCGCTCGCCGGGGGAGGTCGCCAGGATCAGCCGGATCGACTCCTCCAGTTCCCGCTCGCCGCGCACCAGCGCGATGGACCCGGTGGCGTCCGTGCGGGGCGGAAAGGCCCAGCCGGCTCCGATGAACTGCTGTCCCATCCCGCTTCAGCCTCCGATCAGCACGGTGTGGCACCCCGACACGATCGGCGATCCGCAGCCGCTCCGGTCGCCGACGCGGGCGGCGGGGCGGCCGCCGAACCGCACGGTGGAGCTGCCGGGTGGTGCGATCGTGGACGGCGGGTGGGCGAGGGGGGACGCGCACTGGTGCGCGGTGCCCACCGTGGCGGCGGGCTTCCCGCCGATCAGGACCGACGGCACCCCGGGCGGGCCGACCATGCCGGGATGTCCGGTGGGGTCGGTGACCCGGGCGGCTGCGGATGCTGCTGACGGCATGCGGTCCTCGGTCCTCTCCTGGCCGGACTGGCCTGTCTGCCTGTCCCGCCTGTCCTGTATGTCAGTTGAGCGTGATCATCGGTGCGTTGACGGCCACCGAGCCACCACTTCGGACATCCGTGCGCTGGGTGCCGTTGACCGTGACCTGGCCGCCCTGGACCTCGACCGCGCCGCCGGTGGAGAGGGCGACCCTGCCGTTCCCGCCGTCGAGTGCGACGCCGCTGCGGGACGTCACCGTGACGCTGTCGCCGGTGAGTTCCAGCGCCCCGCGTCCGGCGTCCAGCGCGACGCCCCGGGCCGCCTTGACGGAGACCTTCTCCTTGGCCTCGATCGTCACGCTGCCGTCGCTGTTGATGACGACGGCCGTGCCCCGCCGGTCCAGGTCGATCGTGAGCTTTCCGTCGCCGGTGCGGAGCCTGACCCCCTGGGGGCCGTCGGCCGCGTCCAGCAGTTCCAGTTGGTTTCCGCTCTTGGACGCGAAGGCGCGACGGTTCACCGCTCCCGTGGTGGGATCGACGAGGTCGCCGCCGTCAGCGGGCGTGCCGGCGCCCGCAGTTCCGGCGGGGGCCGTGGTGCCGCCTCCCCCCGGCCGGTCCTTCCCGTTGTACAGCCCGGCCAGCACGTACGGCCGGTCCAGGTGTCCGTGCTCGAAGCCGACCAGCACCTCGTCCCCGACCTCCGGGATGAAGGCCTCGCCACCGCCCGTCCCCCCGGACTGGGCCGTACGCGCCCAGTCGCTCGCGTACTCGTCCGACAACCAGGGGAACCGGACCTTCACCCGGCCCGACCCCTGCGGATCGTGCGTGTCCGTCACCGTCCCGCTGACCAGCCCGGCGCATCGGCCGGACGCGCCCACCGGCCCCTGTCCGCCGCCTCCGGTGAGCCCGAACAACGACCGTTCCTGCTGTCCGGACACGGTGATCCAGGTCTCGTACCCGCGTACGGCATCGAAGACGTGCCGCGAGGACGTGACGGTGTACCGGCCCTCGAAGGGGGCGCCGACCGCGTTCAGCGCCACCGCGCTGCCCGCCCTGACCGCCGGGTTTCCCCGGATCACCGCTTCCAGCTCCGCGAACGACCCGGCGATCCGCTCCGCCAGCGCCTTCGCCGCGCGGTCGACCTCGGCCTGCGCCCCGTACGCGGCGTCGGTGACCACGTACCGTGCTTCGCCGAACGGGGCGGAGACCTCCCCGGCCGTCACCCCGAGTTCCAGCGTGGAGGACGTGCCGGCCGGGGCCCTGCCCACCACCGGCGCTTTCGCCCCGACATCCCAGCCGCGCACCTCCACCTCGGACACCTGCTCGGCTGCCGAGACCCCGGCGCGGCAGCGCAGCAGGTTGTCGCCCAGTTCGAGGACGAGCGGGTCGCGGTCGGCGCGCGCTGATCCGTCCGGCGCCCCGCTCGCCTCGGAGGGGCGGGTGATGTGCAGCTGCCCGTCACGTACGTACGCCTGCGCGCCGGCCTCCTCGGCGAGCCCGCGCACGAACTCCCAGTCGGTGACGTTGGGCTGGGCGATGTGCTCGATCACGGGTCCGGCCACGTCCACCGTTCCGGGCTTCAGTCCGGCCCGCTGGGCGACCTGGCCGCAGATGTCCGCGAGCGTCATGTTCTGGTAGCTGGCGACCCTGCGCCCCCGCAGCAGCCGGTGCGACTCGTCGAGACCGCGTACGACGGTGAACGTCCCGGTTTCGTCGAGTTCCACCTCGAGCGCCGTGACCACTCCTTCGAGCAGCGGCTCGGGAGCCGTGTCACCGCCGGCCCTGGCCAGCAGCCGGGCCTCGCTGCCGATCTTCAGCCCGGTCTGTGCCAGCAGGACGCGTTCCGGGTCCCGGAACCGCAGCAGGAACAGGTCGGGGAGCGTACGGCTGTCGTCGACGTACCCCTCGACCAGGGTGTTCACGAACTTCGCGGGGAGCGGGGTGCCGTTGAACTCCAGCACCAGCGCGGTGGCGACGCCCTGGTGACTCATCGGCGCGGCCCCCGCTCCCTGTCGTCGTCCAGCCTGCTCAGCTCGTCGAGGGCGGGCAGCAGCAGCGTCGTCCCGGGCGCGAGTCGCAGCGGGTCGTCGATGCGGTTCGCCTCGGCGATGACCCGCCAGGCGCCGGCGTCCCCGTACTCCCGGTGGGCGAGTGACGGAAGCGAGTCCCCTGACGCCACCCGGTGCACACGCCGGGCGGCCAACGCCCCGGAGGTGGGGTTCTGGCCGGGCGTCTCGCCGCTGATCTCCTCCATCGTGACCTGGCAGACGGCCCGGATCGGCACCCCGGACGTCGTGAACAGGGTGTATTTGGCGGCCACTTGGCTGACGTACCCGGGAAAACCGGTGAGCCCGCCCCAGTGGAAGACCACCCACGGTGGTGACGAGCGCTGCTGCTGCCGGGTCTCGTTCGTCGGTACACAGCACGCGAACAGCTGCTCCACCGAGGTCACCACCCGGGTGTCCTGGGTGTCGCTGGCGTCGAAGAACATCTCGACGGTGAGCTTGCTGGGCTGCGAGCCCTGGTACTCCGGAGGGCCCGAACTCTTCGCGCCCTTGGCCGGGGTGCGCTTCCAGGACGCGGCCTTGGTCAGGCTCAGCTCCTTGGGATTGAACTGGAAGTCGATCCGCCCGCACGGGCCACCGGGCGTGAGCCCGCCACCGGTGGGCGGCGTCCGCAGCTCCAGGTAGGCGTGCTCGAGCTTGGGCCTGGCCGAGCCGCCCTTCGCCGCGGACGCCACCCCGGACGTACCGGCGGCACTGAAGGCGATGGGTCCCGCGCCGCTCACGCCGCTCAGCCCTCCATCACATAGCCGTGGTGGGCGATCTCGATCGTCTCCATCGCGACCTTGGGCGACTCGGGAGTGAACGAGGGGCCGGTCCAGCGCACAGGCACCACCTCCAGCAGCCCCCACTGGGCCACCTTCCGCCCGTCGCCGGTCCGTGCCTCGATGTGCGCCGTCTTGCGGCTGAAGCCGGTCGTCATGGTGGCGAACCAGCGCGCGACCTTCTCCGTCTCCCGGGTGAGCGGGCGGGACAGCTTGACGTTGGAGTACTTCAACCGGGTGGGCAGCTGCCACAGGTGGCCGTTGTTGCCGCCCTCCTCCCTGGTCTCCAGTACGACTTCGCAGCCCAGCCCGTCGCAGGTGTTGAACGAGCCGAGCTCGATGTCGTCGATCGTCACGACGAAGCAGACGCTGACGGCGGGGTCGTCGTCCGGGGAGGTGGCCATCGCACATGCCTCTCGATCGGTGACTCAGGAGCGGGGCGGGGCATCAGTGGCGGGTGTTGATCAGGAAGCCGGCGCGTTCGCGTTCGAGCCGGAGATCGGCCTTGAGGAGCCGGCTGAGGGGTCCGTAGAGCGCCCGGACGAGCTCGTCCGTCACGGGCGGGCCCCCCTGCCCCGTCATTGATCCCGCACGGTTCTGCGCGTCAGGGGCCGCGGGCGCGGACCCCGGCCCCTCCGCCTCTTCGGGTACCGGTTCCCCTTCCGTTACGGGGGGCGGTTCGGGTTCCGGTAGCGGAGGCGGCTCCTCGGCGATCTCCGCGTCCCGCTGGATGACCGGCCGTGACGTGCCGTGCGGGGGCGCTGCCCCGAACACCACGCTCCCGTCGGCCATCCGCTGGGCCACCCCGGCCGCCACGGCGACGGACCCGGCTGTGGGGAAGGCGGCGCGGCCGGTGGGGCGGGACACGGAGCGGGGTACGGGCGGCGCTCCGCCGCTCTGCCGCTGTACGGGCGGCACCGTGCGCTGGAGCGGTGCTGCGGGCGGAAGGCCGGACGGCATTCCCGGGTCGGGGGTGATCCAGCGTACGGGCTCCGCGTGGGGCGGAGCATTGGACGGGCCGCCGGGCGGAGGCGTCCGCCGAGCCCCGTCGCCACCGCCGGACGTGCGCTGGATGACCGCCTCGCCCGCAGGTCCCGGATCGGCCGGGCCGGTGGCGTTGCGGAGGGACAGCGGTCGCTCGCCGAGGAGGGGCGCGGTGGGGCCGGGGGCTGGCGGCGGTACGGGGGTGGGGCCCGGGGCGTACACCGAGCGCTGCACGGGGGCGGTTGACTCCTGAGCCGTCGAAGCCCTGGATTCCGCGGTCACGCTCTCCGCCTGCGTCCCCGCCAACGGGGCATCACCGAGCAGCGGGGCGACGGGCTCGGCCACGGTCTCCACCTGCGCGGCTTCGGCTACTTCGGCCCCTTCATACACGGCAGACGTCTCCGGGACCTCAGGAATTACCGGCGTCCCGCCCTCCGACGGAGCGGGCGGATGGCCCGCCGGCACCACGGGGGAGCTTTCTCTCTGCACCGGCGGGGGCATGGCTGCGGGTGGCTGCGCGGCCGGCGACCGATCGGTCTGCCGCTGAGTGGTCTGCCGCTGAGCGCTCGGCGGCAGGCCGGCCAGCGGCGCCCCGAGTCCAGGCGTGCGCGGGGCCGGCCGCGGCGGAGGTGGCGCGCCTGTGCGCTGTACCGCGTCCGGCAACGCCTGCGCATCCGCGCCCGCCCGGGCACCGCTCTCCTCCGGGGGCTCCACCCGCTGGACGAGCGGCTGCTCGCCGACCAGTCGACGTACGGGCAGCGCGGCCGCGGCCGGCGATCCCCCTGCCGACGTGAGGGCCGGTGCGCCACCCCCGTACGCACGCTGAACAGCCGCCGGGGCGGTCCCGCTCCGGGGGCGCAGCGGCATGTCGACGGCTCGCTGGACCGCGGGGGCGGGGCTGCCCGGCGCTGCGAGCGCGACGCCGTGCACCAGCCCGGCGGGGGCGTCCGGGCTGACCAGATGCCCCAGCGGCGTACCGAGTGCCGTCTCCTGCCGTGTGGTCAGCCCGGCCTGGAAACCACCGGGGTCGATGACGAGGTCCTGCCCGGTCACAGATCGTTGGACGGGTTCCAGGCGACTCACATCGACGCGGTCGCCTCGGTCCCGCGGCCCCGGGGCCGCCGCAGGCACCGGAGACGGGGCGCTGCTCGTGGAGCGACCACCTCGCAGCCAGGACATCAGCCCCATGGATCTCCCGCCCTCTCCGCGCTCCTCGCTACTGCCCGTTGAGGCGAGCGATCTGTGCGACGAACTTCAGTCGTTCCGGATGTTCCAGGTCGAGCAGGTCGTCCAGTGGCCAGTGGAAGTGGTAGGCGAGGTACGCGACCTCCTCGTAGAGCAGGTCGGTCGCGTACGTCAGGATTCCCCCAGGCGACCGCCGGCGAGATCCACCGCGAACTCCTCCTTGCAGGACGGACACGAGACGGCGGCGCGGGTGTGCCCCTCCGCGTTGATCCGGCGGTAGAAGTCCTGGAGGAACGCCAGGTCGGAAGCGAACAGGTCTTCGATGACTCCCGGGTGGATGTCCTCGACCGTTCCGATGCGGGTCACCACCCGGGAGATCAGCACGACCGAAAGGTACGCGGAGTTCTCCCGTACCCGGTCGTCGCGCAACGGCACGAGTTCGTCGCGGGCGGTCGCGAGCCGCATGACCCCGGAGCGGTGTACGGTGCCCGATTCGTCGACGTACCCGCGCGGCAGGTCGAACGCGAACTCCGTACGCAACGGCTCGGGCCGGCCTGAGCCTTCCCGCTCCCCCAGCTCCCCCTGTGGAGGCTGGAACTGGACCGAACGCCGCATCAGTCGAGCTCCATGCTCTCGTACGTGATCGACAGCTTCTCCGTCAGGACCGAGGTGTCGCCGGCCTTGAGCGTGCCGATCTCCAGGGACTTCGGCCAGGCGTTGATCAGCTTGTACCGCTTGATGGGCAGGCCCTCGTAGTCGTAGACGATGACCGCTCCGTTGCGCCGGGCGCTCATCATGCGGCCGAAGCGGGAGTCCTTGATCCAGCGTTCGAAGCTGTTGTCCTCCGTGAGGCCGCGCGTGACGGTGACCTCGCCGGCCTTCGGCCGGCCGGGCAGCTTCTTGATGGCGTACTTGCCGTCGGCGGTGTTCTGCTTCAGCTCGATGACGTCCTGCTCCATCTTCAGACCACTGACCTCGGTGATCTGCTTGATGATGACGCTGTCGAACTCCAGGCCGAAGGAATGCCCGACGGAACTGTCAAGATCGGGAAGCGGCACAACAGGCTCCTTACGCCAGGTTCGAGGACGGGCGGGTCACTGATCGGAGTACCGGCACTGCCTGCGCCCCGGTCACTCGTCGACACCTCCGGTGCCGCCGGTCAGCTGGGAGAGCCGGAACACGACGAACTCCGCGGGCTTGACGGGCGCGACGCCGATCTCGCAGATGACCTGTCCCGCGTCGACGCTCTCGGGAGGGTTGGTCTCGCGGTCGCACTTCACGTAGAACGCCTCGTCCGGTGTGAGCCCGAACAGCGAACCCTTGCGCCACTC
Organism: Streptomyces sp. NPDC005775; assembly: GCF_042871565.1. Taxonomy (NCBI): domain Bacteria; kingdom Bacillati; phylum Actinomycetota; class Actinomycetes; order Kitasatosporales; family Streptomycetaceae; genus Streptomyces; species Streptomyces sp. NPDC005775. The sequence goes on from NZ_JBIAIU010000001.1 coordinate 258,833, forward strand.
GTTCACCAAGAAAGCCGAGACCGTACGCCGGATACGCGCCCACAGCGCGTCGTCGTTCGGCTCGAAGACGACCCACTGCGTGCCGGCGAGGATCGACTCCTCCAGGTAGTTGAAGAGCCGCCGGACGTTCAGGTAACGCCAGGCCGGATCCGACGCGAGCGTCCGCGCGCCCCAGACCCGGATGCCGCGCCCGGGGAAGGAGCGGATGCAGTTCAGCCCGATGGGATTGAGCAGATCGTGCTCGCTCTTGGTGAGCTGCGTCTGGAGCGCCACGGCCCCGCGCACCACCTCGTTGGCCGGCGCCTTGTGCACCCCGCGCGTGTCGTCATTGCGCGCCCAGATCCCCGCGACGTGCCCGCTCGGCGGGACGAGGGTGGCGCGGCCGGAGGCCGGATCCGCGACGCTGATCCAGGGGTAGTAGAGAGTGGCGTACTTGGAGTCGAAGTTGGCGCGGTCCATGCGCCAGCCCCTGATCTGCTGCGGCGAGAGGCCCGGCGGCGGGTCGAGGACGGCGACGCGGTCGCCCATCAACTCGCAATGACTGATGAGCCCTTGCTGGACGGCGATGACCGACTCCAGGTCGAGCAGACCGCGTTGGTACGCGCCCATCAGATCGGGCACGGCGATCATCGTGACCTCGTCCACGGCTTCGAGACCGGCGAGCCCCGTGCGCCGGTCGGCGTCACCGACGTACACCTCCGGTGCGAGCGCACCGGCGCCGCCTGCGACGGGTGCGGCGGGAGCGAGCGCGACCGACTGGACATCGGGTTTGGCCGGAGCGGCGCCGCGCCCCGTCTCCCGTATCTCGATCAGCTCGGACTTCGCGTTGACCCGGGTGGCGACGTTCTCCTTGCTGCGCTTGGTGGTGACGGAGGGGTACGTCTCCGCGACCTGCCCGTCCCGCTTCACGATCAGCTGGAACACGTCGGAGGGCGGGTCGTCGCCCTCGGCCGCCGCGATCTCGACGCTGATCTCTCCGACGACGCCCGCCCGGGGCTTGACGGCGTACGGCCCGATCTGGACCTCGGCCCCGGCGGCCAGGTCCCCGGCCTCGGCATCCGCTCCCTCGGCGATGCGCACGACGTAGCAGATGCCGCCCCCGTTGGCGAAGAAGCCGTAGACCGAGGACGCCAGGTACGTACCGTCGACGAAGTCGCCGAAGGTGCTGACGAACTGGCTCCAGTTCGTGATGAGTGTCGGCTCGTCGAACGGGCCCTGCTGGGCGAAGCCGACGAAGGCGGCAACCGAGGTGCCCACCCCTTCGATCGGCCGGGACCCGGACTCGACCTCTTCGACGTAGACGCCCGGGGACAGGTACGACGGCATATGAGCCTCTCCTTGACGCGCTCCTCGACGTGCTCCTCGCCCCGTTCCAGGCCGGGGAACGCGGGCAATTCTCGCCACTGGCGCGATCACCGGGAACGGATACTCGGCCGCCCCGCCGTGCACCGGCGGCTGCCCGAAGAGGCAATCCGACAGCGCCGCACGCCCCACGCGAACGTGCCCCTGCCACGTCCTGCTCACGCTCCACCCGCCCGTACCGCGCGCGGCAGCCTGACACACCACGTCCGGGCGGATGCATGGCTGGTGGGAGGGGCGGATGAAGGCGGTTCCGGAGAAGGCTCCCACCGCGCCGACCCGCACCGACGCCACCCCCCGCACGGACGAGGCCGCACCCGCACCCGTTCCCTCCGCTCCGGCCCCGGACCGCCGAAGCATCCAACGCCTGCAACGGGCGGCCGGCAACGCGGCGGTCTCCCGCCTGGTGGCCCAGCGCTACACGGCCCCGGTCAAGCCGTCGCCCGCCCAGGCTCCCGCCTTCCGCGACATGAAGGCGACCGTGGCGGCGAAGAAGACCCGGATCGCTGTCCACCCTCCCGCCGCCGCGGAGTCCAAGGCGTCCCAGGACGCGGCGGTCGCACCCCCTGACGACAAGGAAGCTCAGGGCAAAGCGGCCAACGCCGAAAAGATGAACGCGGCGAAGCCCGGCGAGTTCGACAAGAGGGCGTTCGTCGACGCGGTGAACAAGGCGATCGACGCGCAGGCGCCGAAGAACCTCGACGAGGCCGACAAGTTCTCCAAGTCCGGCAGGGCGGAGAAGGTCAAGGCGGAGGTCGACGGCAAGGTCTCGGACGGCAAGGAGTCGTCGGCCAAGGACATCGACACGGCCACTAAGGCCCCGCCGGACACCTCGGCCGCCAAGGACAAGCCGGTCACCCCCCTCACCCCGGACCAGCCACCCGGCAACCCGGGCGCCCCTTCGGCAGCGGACGCGATCCCGGCGAAGCAGCCGCCTGCCGTCACGGACTTCTCCGAGGGACCGGCCGCCAACGACAAGGAGATGGCGGACGCCGAGGTCACCGAGGAGCAACTGGCCAAGAGCAACGAGCCGGACTTCAACGAGGCACTGTCGGCGAAGAAGACAGCCGAAACGGACTCCGAGAAGGCCCCCGAGAAGGGCAGGTCCGCCGAGAGCCGACAACTCACCACAGCCAAGGCGGGCGCGGCAGCCTCCGGCGCCGCCGCCATGACCGCCCTCACAGCGACCCGCACGCAGGCGGGCCAGAAGGTGGACGGCGGCAAGGGTGAAACGAAGTCGAAGGACGAGAAGAAGCGCGCCGAGGTAACGGCCAAGCTCCAGAAGGTCTACGACGGCACGAAGAAGGACGTCGAGACGACGCTCTCCGACCTGGACAAGAAGGTCGACACGGCGTTCACGGCGGGCGAGAAGTCGGCCCGGGACGCGTTCACGGCGGACCACAAGCGCCGGATGAAGAAGTACAAGGGCAAGCGCTACTCGGGCTTCACCGGGAAGGCCCGCTGGGTGAAGGACAAGTTCGCCGGCCTCCCGAAGGCGGCGAACGACCTCTACCAGGAGGCCCGCAAGCTCTACGTCTCCCAGATGCAGACAGTGATCTCGTCGGTCGCCGACCTCATCGGCGCGGAACTCGGCAAGGCGAAGGCCCGCATCGCCAAGGGCCGCAAGGAACTCAAGACGGAGGTCGACAGACTCCCCGCGGACCTGAAGCAGTTCGGCGAGGAGGCGGCGAAGGACTTCGCGGGCAAGTTCGACGATCTGGAAGCCACGGTCAACGAGAAGTCGGAACAACTGGTCCAGGACCTGGCGTCGAAGTACACGGCAGCCCTGAACAAGATCGACGAGGAGATCAAGAAGCTCCAGGAAGCCAACAAGGGCCTGATCGCCAAGGCGAAGGACGCGATTGTCGGCGTCATCAAGACGATCAACGAACTGAAGAACCTCCTCCTCGGCATCCTCGCCAAGGCCGCCGGCGCGATCATGAAGATCATCAAGGACCCCATCGGCTTCCTGGGGAACCTGGTGCGCGCGGTGGGCGCGGGTCTGAACCTCTTCATCACGAACATAGCCGAGCACCTCAAAACAGGCGTCGTCTCCTGGCTGCTCGGCACGGCCGTCAAGGCGGGCCTCGAACTCCCCCAGAAGTTCGACATGAAGGGCATCATCCAGCTCATCGGCTCACTGCTGGGCCTCACCTGGGACAACATCAAGGCCCGCGTCACCCGCAAGGGTGTCCCGGACGAGGCGATGGCGGCGGTCGAAACGTCGGTCCCGGTCGCGAAGAACATCGCCCGTGAGGGCCCGGCCGGCGCGGCCAAGGAAATCCAGGCAGAGGCCGGTGACCTCAAGGCCACCATCCTGCAGAAACTGACGAGCTACCTGATCCCGACGGTGATCATCGCGGGCATCACCTGGATCCTCTCCCTGCTCAACCCGGCGTCGGCGTTCATCCGCGCGGTCAAGGGAATCATCGACATCGTCACGTTCGTGGTGACCCAGGGCGCCCAGATCGTGGAGTTCGTCAACTCGGTACTGGACGCGGTGGTGGCGATAGCCAACGGCGGTCAGGCAGGCGTCCCGAAGATGGTCGAGGTCGCGTTGGCGGCGAGTGTGCCACTCCTGATCGGGTTCCTGGCGTCGCTGCTGGGCATCGGCAGCCTGGCCAACAAGGTCAAGAGCGTTTTCCATGCGGTGGCGCGGCCGGTGAACCGGGCGATCGACAAGATCGTGGGCTTCATCGCGAAGAAGGGAAAGGACCTGTGGTCGAAGCTCAAGAACAAGAGGCACGGAGGTGACGACTCCCCAGCGGGCAAGCAACAGCGGCTCGACAAGGCGATGCGCGCTGCTGTAACGGCTCTGGGAAAGTTCAAGGATCGCCCCGTCGGGCGTGCTGCACTGAACTCAGTTCTTGCAGTTATCCGACGCAGGTACGGGCTCAAGAGCCTGTCGCCCGTGCCGACCGGACAGTATTGGGCGGTACGCGGCGAGGTTAACCCCACAGATCAGCAGGGAACGTCGGCACCGGTCGCCGACCAATCCGAGGATGAGACGAAGAGAGAGCCGCTTCCCGAAGACATCACTCAGGCAATTCCCGAGGTGGGTCACATATTCATCTCAAACTTCGTTCATCCAGCCTGGTCCCGCTTGATTGATAAGCCAAGCCTGGGGTCAGGGAAGCTCTGGAGTTCCACCATTCTGAACGGGACCGAGGAAACGGCCATTGAATCCCTTAAGGGGGACGCCGCCTCCCTCGCGAAGGGGTTCAGGAAAAAGCATCCCCAGGCCAAGCCGAATAGCTCCTACGACTCGGTTTTCTGGCAGTATCTATTCGGCACACAGGGTCGAGTTCGACAGGAATTTTTACGACTGGCAGGGGGGACAGAAGGGGCCCTACCCCAACTGAAGGCCGTGACCGGAAAGCCTGAAGTCAAGGAGGATGCAGAACTACTATCTACGCTTGAGGAGATGGATTTCCACCCAGCTTCTCGCACGCACGCCCCGTACGGGATCTGGGATCCATTCCCTTCCACGGAGAAGGATGCAGATGCCGATCTGGTCGCGGCAATCAACGAACAAGAGAAACCGCAGATTCTCAACTTTCTTCGCAATATGGTTCTGCACGAGAACGTCGAAAAGGTCAACTGGGAGACGTTTGTCGAACTCTGGGACAACGACAGTGCGAGTCGAGACTTTGTCAAGAACAGATTTCGAAGCGTAAGTGATGGTATGCACGAGTGGATTCCGACCGACCAGATCAAAGACGTACTGGAGAGTGCCATCACTCACCACATGAAGTCCACCGTGCGCGACGGAACGAACGACGCACTTGCCTGGCTTGCACTGCATCATGCGCTTCGATCGAGTACGAATCGCGTGATCTGGCGCATAGTCGATGGACAGGGTCGCCTTTCGCCCGGCGCGCACGTGGGCACGTTCTACGATGAAAAGGGTAAGGCCGCATTCACGGACGGGACCGTCGCCTTTCATGACAACTTGCGAAAACTGTACGATGAACACAAAAGCGGGAAAGCTTCCGATTTCGTCGCGATCCTCATAGGTATCCTCGACAAAGACAAGAACGCTTTACCAGGCAACGTCCGACTACTGTGGTCCGGAAACATCACCGGCCTCTCCAGGGATCAACAACTCGGAGCCCGATTTCGAGCCGGACGAGGGGATTTACGGGAACTGGAACTCGGCGATCTCGCCGACCGACAGGAGCAAGCCTTCAATGAAATACGTGATTCGTTCATAACCGTCAAGACCAAAATAGAGAAGACGGAACGGGAGGGATGATGAGCGAGACCCCCGACCCACAGATCGCACGAGCTATTTCACTTGAAACGCTCGGAGTCACCGACATTTCTTACCTGAAAGTGAGACATGCACGCACATACAACGGCCTGGAGGAGTGCCGGGCGCTCAGATTTCTCATTCTGGTCGGGTGCAGCACATCCATGCTTCCTCCGCTTGACACGCATCGCAGTCTGGTTCAACTCGGCGTCTCCGACAGCGACGTTCGCACAGTCGATGGAATCGAAGTGGCACAGGGACTGCACACCGTGGATCTTCCACGGAACTTCATCGAGGACCTTTCTCCGCTGCTGGGATGCCCTCAACTGCAGAGTTTGGATGTCCGGGGTAACCCTCTCTCGGACGCGACGTATCGAGACGCCCTCCCGGAACTTAGGCGGCGGGGTGTAAATTTGGTGGTCCCCGCAATTCAGGAGCGCGATCTGATGCTCCGCATGCGGAGCATCGGGTTTCCCTACTCCTACTACCAGATGGGCGACAGCCACCGCCTGTCCCGGCCAGGCCTGAGTCTGACCGACATGCCTGAGGCGGACCACATCAAGATCGGCCCTGATGAACTGAGCCGGATGGTGACAGACGATCACGAGGCTCTGGCTGGCATCTTCGAACGCAAGGACCTTGTACCTACGTTGGCAAATCCCTGAGCGTCGATCACACCACGCACGCAGAGAGTCCCGGCGGCGGACGTGCGACACGGACGCGCGTCCGGTGGGGGGCCGGGGAGGCATCCGACGTCACTCATCGGCCACCCGCACCGGCAGCGACTTCAGTCCGTTGATGAAGTTCGACACCAGTCGACGTGGCGGGGCCGAGGGACGGAACGGGCCTGGTGGGAGTACGCGGCACGCCTCCTCGTACAACGCACGCAACTGCAACCGCGCGAAGTGCGCGCCCAGGCAGACATGAGGGCCGTCCCCGAACGAGACATGCGGGTTCGGGGAGCGGGTGAGGTCCAGGGTGAACGGGTCGGGGAAGACGCGTTCGTCGTGGTTGGCCGAGGCGTGGAAGACGACCACCTTGTCGCCCGTACGGATGCGCGTGCCGGCCAGGTCCGTGTTCTCGGTCGCCGTGCGGCGGAAGGCCAGGACCGGTGGGTGGCGGCGGAGCAGTTCGTCCACTGCGGTGGTGAACCCCACCTCACCGTTGCGCAGGCGGTCGTACGCATCGGGGTGCTGGGCCAGCAGGTGCAGGCCGCCGGGGGCCGCGCTGCGTACCGTGTCGTTGCCCGCCACCACCAGCAGGAAGAAGAACATCTCCAGTTCCGGCGCTGTCAGTTCGGGGTCGGTGGCGAGGGCCGTCATCACGTCGTCGGCGGGGCGTTCGCGCTTGTGGGCCGCCAAGTCATGTGCGTAGTCGAACATGTCGCGCAGCGACGCCGGGGAGCGCGGGTTGACCGGCTTGCCGTCCGGGCCGAGGGCCGGCGTACCGGCCTCGTCGGGGTCCTGGTAACCGATGACGCGTCGGGTCCAGTGCAGCAGGAGTGCACGGTCGGTGTCCGGTACGCCCAGCAGATCGGCGAGGTTGAGCACGGCGTAGTCGTCGGTGACCTGGGTGACCAGATCGCAGGTGCCGTCGCCTGCCCGCGCCTCGGTGACGGCACGGGTGAGCAGGGCGCGGGCCCGCCCCCGTACGACCGTCTCGAAGCGGTCCATCCGTTTCGGGGTGAACGCGCGGCTGACCAGCGTACGCAGCCGTCGGTGGTGCGGCGGGTCCTGATTGAGCATCATGCGGCGGATGAACGGCAGGTCGGCGGGGTCCGGGTCGCGGATCTGGGTGGCTCCGAGGTACGAGGAGTACGTGGACGAGTCCTTCAGGACCCGGGCCACGTCCTCGTGCCGGGTGACCGCCCAGAAACCGGGGCCCGCCGGCCAGCCCAGCACCTCCGGCTCCTCCTGCCAGGCCACCGGGTGGTGGTCGCGCAGGAAGCGGTAGCTGTCGTGCGGGAGGCCCCGCCCGTACTGCCTGGGGTCGAACACATCCGGCACCACGCTCACGCTTTCGCCTCGTCGCCCTCCACGTCCGCCCGCAGGAAGTCCTCCACCACCCGGATCAGATCGAGCGGGGCCTCATCCATGGCGTAGTGGCCGCACGAGGGCAGCTCCACCAGTTCTGCGCGCGGGAACCAGCGCATCCAGGTGGCCCGTTGTAGGTCGGCGGAGAGCGCCGGGTCCAGCGCCCCCACGACCGCCAGGGCCGGCACCGGCGAACCCTCGATCCGGTCGTGGAAGTCCTCGCCCGCCCAGGAATCGAGCCAGGCGCGGAAGGCCTTCGCGTCGCTGCACTCGACCGAGCGGCGCACCATGCGGTCCAGCCAGGCCGCGGGGCGCCGGCCGCCGGTCGTGATGTCGTGGATGACCCGGCGGTTGTCCGGGTTCTGCGCAGCCCCGGCGAACAGCTCCCACTGCTCGGGCGGCAGCGGCAGGCCGGATGCGGGGACCGGCGACACACCGACGATTCTGCGCACCCGCTGCGGCGCGGCGGCCAGCGTCCGCTGGATGACGGAGCCGCCCATCGAGTGGCCGATCAGGGAGAACCGGTCCCAGCCGAGCCGGTCGGCCAGCGCGAGCACGTCCGCGGCGCCCTCGGCCGTGGTGTACGCGCCGTCCGCGTCCCTCGCCTCGCCGTATCCCCGCAGGTCTACCACCGCGTACTGGAACGATTCGGCGTCGAGGTCGCGCAGCACCGGGCCGTATGCGGAACGGTCGGCGAGCCAGCCGTGTACCGCGATCACCTTGTGGGGGCCGTCGCCGTGCAGGGTATGAGGCAGTACGGACAATGCGGTCACGCTGGCTCCTGTCACGGTACGGCGGTGATCTGGCGGTCAGGTCAGCAGCCCGCCCCCCACGGTGGCGCCAACCGTCGGTCCGCGCAAGAGCACACACGGGGCCTCGCGCAGTCGGCCGGGGGGCAGGCCACTCACCCCTGGACCAGTCCCAGGTACGGCCCGAACTCCGAAGCCAGCGTCAGTCGTCCCAGCTTCTGGTACTCGCGCTGGATCGCGTGGATGAGGGTGGTCATCGTCACCGCGCCCCCCGTGTCCGCCGCCAGGTACGCCGCCGTCACCGCGATCGAGCGGATGTTGCCGCCCGCCAGCTCGAAGTTCTCGGCGCAGAAGGCGAGGTCGAGGTCCGTGCCGCGTGGGAGCAGCGGGCCCAGGCAGCGTTCCCAGAGCAGCAGGCGCTGCTCCGGGTCCGGCACGGGGAAGTCGATGACCAGGTCCAGGCGGCGGGTGAAGGCGTCGTCCAGGTTGGCGCGGAGGTTGGTGGCGAGGATGGCCAGGCCGTCGAAGGACTCCATGCGTTGGAGGAGGTACGCGCTCTCGACGTTCGCGTAGCGGTCGTGCGCGTCCTTCACGTCCGAGCGCTTGCCGAAGATCGCGTCCGCCTCGTCGAAGAGCAGGACGCCGTTCACGCCCGCCGCTTCGGTGAAGATGCGCTCCAGGTTCTTCTCGGTCTCGCCCACGTACTTGTCGATGACCGTGGCCAGGTCGACCGTGTAGAGGTCCAGACCGAGGTCCGCCGCGATCACTTCCGCCGACATCGTCTTGCCGGTGCCGGAGTCGCCCGCGAAGAGGGCCGACACGCCCCGGCCCCGGCCTCCTCCCGGGCGCATGCCCCACTCCCCCAGGACCCGGTCGCGGTGGCGGGCCCGGGCGGTGAGTTCGCGGAGCTGGGCGTGGGCGTCGGGTGGCAGGACCAGGTCGTGCCATGTCACCGCGGGCTCGATGCGCCGGGCCAGGCGGTCCAGACCGGCCGCGTTCTGGGCACGCGCTCCCTGGCGTACGTGGGCGGGGGTGAGGGTTCCGCCGTCGAGCTGCGCCGTCTGGGCCGCACTGCGGGCCGCGCCGGTGACCTGTTCCGGGGTGAGGAGGAAGGGGGCGAGCAGGTGGTCCGGGTCGATCGTGGCAGGGAGGGGGGCCGAGGTCGTGTGCTCGTACGCGTCGCTCCACAGCGCGCCGCGCGCCGAAGGCTCCACCCGCGGGGCGTGCAGGAGCAGGGGCGGGGTCGTCGACCAGGACGCGTCCCACGGCACTCTGCCCACCATGACCGTCGGTACGGGAGTGGCCGTGAGCAGCCTCAGCAGGTGCGGGTGTTCGCGGGACAGCGCGTCCAGCGGGGCGCAGACCAGGCCCGCGTGTGTCAGCCGGGCCTCGCGGACCAGGGAACGTACGGCATCGGCCGGCGCCGGGTCCTCCGCCAGGCGGGCCAGGTCCAGCCCCAGGACCGTGCGGCCGGCCCGGGTGAGCGCCGATGCGGCGAGGGCCGTGCCCGCCCCGCCCTGGTCCTCGCTCAGGTAGGCCAGTTGTAGCCCGCCGGCGAGGACTCGTCCCAGCGGCTCGGGGTCACCGACGCCCGCCACCGCGTGCCAGGGTGCCAGCAGGTCGGCGAGGCGTGGGTCGCCGGTGTCGTCGCCCAGGAGGTGGGCGGTGACGCGGTCCGGGACGCGCAGCGCTCGGCTCAGGAAGGGGCGGTCGAGGTCCTCGGCCAGGAGCAGGCCCGTGTGACGGAGCGGGGCGCGCGCGGCCAGCCGGCCCCGTGCCACCGCGTCGGCCGGTGACAGCCCGCAGAGGCCGAGCGCCAGGCCGACGGACGGGCGGCGGCGGGTCACGTCGTCGTTGAGGTAGCCGTAGAACGCCTCGAACCGGTCGTCCAGATCCGGGACGAGCGCGATGAGCAGGATCTCGATGTCGAGCGCGGTGAGTCCGAAGTCGGCCTGGAGGGCGGTGAGTCGGGATGCGGGGACCTCCACCGGGTCACCTTCCCCGGGCACCGGTGCGGGAAAGCCCCGCGCCCCGTCCTCGTCCAGCAGCCGCGCGATGTTCTCGTCCGCGAGGTACAGCCCCCGGAACTCGTTCTCCGGGTCCGGATCCGTGCGCTGCCGCACCTCGACCGCGTGGCGGACGCGCTGCTCGACGCCGATCGCACGGGCGAGCAGGTGGCGCAGGTTCGGGTCGTCGTCAGGGTGGCCCGGGGGTGTCATGCGGTGCTGTCCTCCGTACGGCCGTCCGGGGGGCGCCGGTTCTCGGTGATGCGGAGGGCGAGGCCCCGGCGGGGCTCGTCGGAGCCGGGAACTCTCTCGGGCGCGGGGCGCCCCGGGCGGCTGCCGTACACCGGCAGGCCGCCGCGTCCCGGCATCGGATCGCGCTGCGGTTCGGCGGGGGGCGGTACGTCTGCGAAGTGCGCCCGCAGCCCTTCCTCGCCGACCGGCGGTCCCGCCGTGTACGTCGGCGAGGCGGTCACGGGGACGCTGACCACCAGGTCCAGCGAGGGCTTCAGCTCACCGCCCAGCGCACTCCACACGTCGGCGAACGAGCGGTCCTCCGGCGGTGGGAGAGCGATCGACATCGGAACGGCGGCCCCGATCTCGGCGAGTGTCCCGGCCAGTCGTTCCTGAGGCAGTGCCTCGTACGCCAGCAGGCAGGCGAGCAGGGACGACAGCAGCCGGTGTTCGTCCTCCGGGCGCTTCGTCCAGGCGGTGATCAGGTACGACAGCTTGAAGTAGCGGGGCGGGCGGCGTCGCGCGACGACGGTGCCACGCTCGTCGTACTGATTGTGCAGTCCGCGCTCCCGGCGCCGCATGTCCTCCCGGATGTCGTAGAGGTAGAGGTTGACCATCGGGGCGTTCACCTTGGCCGCCCATTCCCGGGTCGGGGCGTCGAAGACCACCGCGATCTGGCCGCCCTCGAGCACCTCCGCCCGGATCAGGGAGCGCAGTACGTCGTCCACCTCATGGATCATCCGCTGGTCGCCCCTCTCACGTCCGGCCCTTGAAGTCAGGTGGCTGCAGATTGCGTTGGACCACCAGGACCGGTTTCTGGAGCCGGGGAAGGCCGCGAATGCCGGCGCGCAGCACGCGGGGGCCGAGGGTGTCCTTGCGCAGGACCAGCATCTGTACCTCGAACGTGCCGTCGCGGCCCACCCGCACGCCCGACCGGTCCGCCGTGAGCCCGACGTTCCAGGTGAGGGTCACGGTTTCGCCGGGCGGGTAGTCCTTGCCGCGGGCCAGTACGGGCTGCCCCGGCTTGGCGACCTGCGGGGTGACGGTGAGGGAGGGTTTCAGCACGCGCAGCCGGTCCCTGTCCTGGTTGTCGGCCGTGCTGCGGTCCGGGACCGTGCCGCGCGCCGTGGCGTGTACGTCTCCGGTGATGGCAGCGCGGTACGTCGCCGTCTGTGTCACCTCGATCCGACCGCCTGGCGGTATGGTGCACGGCTTGGCCGCCGTGCAGCGGGTGAGAGGTTGCAGGCTGCGGTCCTTCGACGAGGACGGGGCCGGCCAGGACGTACCGATGACGACATCCCTGGCGGTGTCCGGGCCCGCGTTGGTGACGGTGATACGCGCGTGAGCCGGGCGGGTGACGTACGTACGGTCCGGGCTGACGTCGACCTTGACCGCGACCTCCGACAGGGGTGGCATCGGGCCCGGTGGTGCCGGGGGTCCGGACGGCGGCGGTGGCGCCAGTACTTCGAAGTGCGCGGTGTCCGTTCCGGTGTTGCCCGCCGCGTCCGTGGCCGAGCAGGTGACCGTGGTCGTTCCGACGGGGAAGAAGGAACCGGTCGCGGGGGTGCAGGTCACGGGCAGTGAGCCGTCCTCCGCGTCGATCGCCGTCGCCGTGTACCTGATCCGCGCGCCGTCGTCGTTGTCCGGCCTGGCGATGCGGTCGTCGACGGTGACGACGGGGGCTTCGATGTCGTTCACGTCGACGGTGATCTGCTGCTGGAAGTCGGGGTCGGCTGCTGCGGCGGGCCCTATCGTGTCCGTCCCCGGCACCTGGGTGCCGAGCAGGAACTGCACCGTGCAGGTGAGCGTGGTGCCCTGCGGGGCGTCGGCGGAAACGTCGATGTTCTCCGCGAAGTGAGCGGTCTCGCCGCTGGTCAGCTGACGGGTGGGTGGGTCGAGGGAGACGGTGAGGTGGGGGTCGCAGTTGTCGAGGCGGTATCCGACGGAGGTGGGGAGGTTCTTCAAGCCCTCAACGATCGCGTCCGTCACTCCGTTGCCGGGAATGCCGTTCAGCATGCGGCCATTGGTGGCTGCGACCATCCGTTTGGCCTGGTCCGGCTCGTGATACGGGTCCTCGTAAGTGGGGCTCTTGTAGCCGAAGCCGTTGAGACCGTCGCCGTTCTCGGTCGTCACGTCGACGGCGATGATCCGCACGCCCTTGTCCTGGAGCGCGAAGACCGCTTCCTCGTACGAGATCCCGTTACTGGGGTTGTGACTCGACGCGTCTCCGACGAGGACGATGACCGGGCTGGAGCCCTCCCGGAACACCGTCTCCCCATTCGCACCGTCGGCCAACTTCCACAGGGCGTAGATCCAGTCCTCCGACGGTCCACTGCTCTTGAACCCGCGTGAGGTGTCCAGTTCGTTGACGCCCTGCTTCTGCACCGCGTCCAGATCGTCCGTCAGTCCCTGGAGTACCTTGAACTCCGCCGTGGGGTCGTCCTTCTCGTCGCCGTAGGTAGCCACGGCGAACCAGGAGTCCGGTTGCTCCGCGCGGACCGTGGCGGTGATGTCCTTCAGGCCGGTCTTCACATCGTCGATGGGGACACCCATGCTGCCTGTCCCGTCCACCAGCAGCACCACATCCGGCTTCGGCGGAATGGCCGGTGTACGCACCGCCTTGTCCACCCCTGTCGACCCGCCCGGGTCGAGCGCCTCGTGCAGGCTCGCCGGAGTGACCCACGGGTCCGGGGGCACGGGGACGGCCGTGGCCGTGCCCGCCCCTGCCGAGGCAGGGCCGAGACCGGCGGCCAGCAACAGCAGGACGAGCGCCGCCGAACGGCGCGCACCCGTGAGTCCACGTGACCGTTTCGCCGACCGCATCCACCGCACCGACTCTCTCCCCCGCACCCGGAACTCCCACCGAAAGAACAGCGCCCACACGATCGCGCGGGCACGGAACCGCCGCAGCGGGAGACGAGTCACTTCCCCGGGAAGGCGGAACTGCCCTTTGGGGCAACCCCGCACCACAGCACACCCGGCCGCCGCCGGGAAGGTGCGCCCCGAGACCGTGCGATGGCCGAGCGAGTTATCAGATCAGGCCCTGCCGCATCGCGTACGCCACCGCGTGAGAGCGGTTGCGCAGTTGCAGCCGGGTCATCACCGAGTGGAGCACGTTCTTGATCGTACGTTCGGAGTAGGCCAGTTTCGTGGCGATGTCCGCCGTGTCGTACCCCTCCGCCACCAGCCTCAGCACGTCCACCTCGCGGGCCGCGAGTCCGGTGAAGTGCAGCCCGCGCGGCCCGAGCACCTGCCCCTGGAGCCGGCCCACCTCCGCGAGGAGCCTGCCGAGCAGATCGGAGGGGAGGTGCCCCTCGCCGCGCGCCACCGTCTCTATGACCTGCACCAGGTGTTCCGGCGTCGACTGCGCGCGCCTGATCACACCGACGACGCCGCACTCCGCCGCGCTCACCAGCTTCTGCTCGTCGATCTCCGTGGTGACCAGCACGGCGCGGGACTCGCTGGTGCGCTGAATGCGGCGCAGCGTCCTCAGCACGTCCTCGTCGACCGTGTCCACCACCATGACGACGACCTCGGGCGCCGTCTCGTCCTCGCCCCACTCCACGACGTTCACTTCGGGGCGGGCCCGTAACTGGCTGGACACCCCCGCCTGCGAAATCGGGTCCTGGGCCCGTAACGCGACCGTCGTACGTTCCATCCGTTCCATGCCGATGCTCCCCCCTGGGCAACAGCTGGAAGGCCACTACAGACACACGCCTCGCAGCCGTGCTCGTCCGCCTCATTGGTTATGAGGCGGACGGAAGATTCCCTTGTTTACCGACAAGGAAACTAAAAGGGTGTCAGGGGCAGCGGATCTGCCCGAAAGTGTTCCTTCGAGGCCGATGTCCGCCCTCCGCGACGACTCTACGGTCCGCCCTATGAGTCTCACGGCAAGTCTCGACGCAACGTCCGTCAGCGCCGCACCGGGCGAGGAGACGGCTGTCCCGCTCCAGGTCCGCAACTCCGGCGCGACCGTCGAGGAGTACCGCTTCGAGGTGGTCGGTGCGTGCGCCGCCTGGTCGTCGGTGGAACCGCCGGTCCTCTCGCTGTACCCCGGTGACTCCCGGACCGTTTCGCTCATGCTGCGCCCGCCGCGCGATGCGACTGTTCCGGCGGGTGAGACGCCGTTCGGGGTCCGGGTGGTGCCCACCGGTGAGCAGGACGGAACGGTGGTGCCGGAGGGGCGGGTGACCGTGCTGCCGTTCACCGCGACGACGGCGGAGCTGGTCCCGCGCAGCTCGCACGGCCCCCTGCGTGGACGGCACCAGCTGGCCGTGGACAACCGGGGCAACACACCGGTCACGGTCCGGCTGGGCGCCCAGCCGGGAAGCGAGCTCGCACGTGTCGCCTTCGCGGTGACCGAGCTCCGGGTCGCGCCCGGCCAAGCGGAGTTCGGGAGCCTGCGGGTCCGGCCCGCGAAGCGGATGTGGCGCGGTACGCCGGTGACGCACCCCTTCCAGGTCTTCGCCGCCACCCAGGTGGCCGAGGGCGGGGAACCGGTGGCACCGGTCCTCGTCGATGGTTCCTACCAGCAGGAACCCCTCCTGCCGCGCTGGCTGCCCCGGGCACTGATCACGGCCGCCGTGCTGCTGATCGCCCTGGCCGGGGTCTGGTACGCGTTGCTGCGTCCAGCCGTGAAGTCCGCGGCGCGGGAGGCGATCACGCCCGAGGCGGTACGCTCCGCGGCCGCCGCCGACAGGAGCAGCGCACCGGACCGGGGCGCTACGGCGGGCGCCACCGCCGGGACCGGAGACACCGCCGGGGCGGACGCCGGCGCCGGCGCGTCGAAGCCGACGCCGAGCCCTTCCGCGGCGGCGGAGCCCGAGGCGAGTGCGAGCCCGGGAGCCGGGGCGGGCGACGCGGCGGCCACTCCGACGAGTGCGCAGGTCCGGGTCAGGGACTCGGTGGGAGGCGGAACGAATACGGGGACCGCCCTCACGGTGCCGAAGGGCCACACCTTCCAGCTGACCGACATCGTGGTGCAGAACCCGCAGGGTGACGCCGGAACCGTCGTCATCTCGGCGGGCGCGAACAGGAGTGTGCTGAGCCTCGGGCTGGAGAACTTCCGTGACTCCGACTACCACTTCGTGACGCCGATCCTCGTCCCGGCGGGCGGCAGGGTCACCATGACGATCGACTGCCGGAAGATCGGCAAGCCGGTCGGCGCGCGCACGCCTTCGCGATGCTCGGAGTCGCTGTTCCTCGGCGGCACGATGCGTCCCGACTCCACGGACTGACCAGTCAGGGCCGGGCGCGTGCCAGTCCGGCACGCGCCCGTAAGCCGGCACCTCAGGCCGGCGGGGCCTCTTCGTCCTCCTCCGGGTTCTTCTCCTCGGCCCGTTGCACGAACGAGCCCTGCACATCGGCCGGCTGCTCGTCCTCGTCCTCCGTGGCCGCCCGCTGCACCGCGGGCGCGGCCGGGGCGGTGACAGACGGGGACGAGGCCGGCGCAGGCGCCGGCTCCGGGTCCGACAGCACCCGGTCCGCGTTCGCCACGGCCTCCCGCTCGAAGCGGTCCGACGGGTCGCTGACCCGGATGCCACCGGGAGCCTCCGTGCCGTCCACCGGCCCGCTGCGCTGCTGGATCACGTGCGTCAGCTCGTGCGCCAGCGTCGTGCGGCCCTGCGGTGACGACGGGTCGTACGCGTCGCGCTGGAAGACCACGTTGTTGCCCACGGTATAGGCGTGCGCGCCGACACCCTTGGCCGACTCGTGCGCGGAGGAGTCGTTGTGGATGCGCACGTCGGAGAAGTCGGCTCCCATACGGCTCTCGAGATCCGTGCGGGTCTCGGTGTCCAGGGGCGAGCCCGTGCCGGAGGAGACGACGTCGTGGACGGGCGACCGCTGCTCGTCCTCGGTCCGCTCCGCCGTGCTGGCCCTGGACCTCTGGATCATCGGGCCGAGCGCGGCATTGCCGACACTCCGCTGGAGTACACCCATGCCGGCTGTCCCCACCACATCCGCCCGGCCGGTGGCCGCCGCCCGGAAGAGGTGGTGCGTGTCCGCTCCGGTCTCATGGGTCTCCGGCACCCTCTGGGCGACGGAAGCCTCGCCGTGCGCGTGCCCCCCGTGCGGCCGGTGGGGGCCGTGTTCGCTCTCCCCCGGCGGAGTGTGGTGGTCCCGTTCGGGATCGTGTTCGTGCTCATGGTCGTGGTCCTGTGCGTTCATCGTCGTCTCCCTGACCGCACCGCAATGGGGCCGCACCGCGCGCAACCGCGGTGGTCCGCCCCTACCGGGCCCCCACCTTCGCGCCGGTTTCCCTGCCCCGTCCAGCCCGCCCCCGACGGGCCCGGGGCATCCGGCGCTGCCTCTTGAGGCAGTCGGACGGTACGAACGAACCCCTGCGCGAGCCCTGATTGCGACGAACCACTGTCGACTTCCGGGCAGTTCGGATTCCCGGCCCCGGCTCCACCACGATCACTTGCTCGCTAATGCTCGAAAGTCGGCGATGACGAACAACTCTTGACATGCCACTGCCATTCCCGCGAGAGTCGTCCCCGCCAGTGATGCCGGTCGCGTAGCGAGGAGCGTTGTCGCATGCCTGAAATCCCTGCAGTCTCACGCCGTTCGGTTCTGGGAGGATCGCTGGCCACGGGGGCGCTCGCCGTCGGGCTCGGGGCGGCCGCACCCGCCTCGGCGGCCCCGGGTTCCGCCGCGGCTTCCGTACTCACCGCAACAGCCGTTCCCCGTCGGCGGGCGGGCCAGAAGTCCATGGTCAACGTCGCCTTCGAGCCCCACGCGACGGTCCGGGTCGCGGTGATCGGGCTCGGCAACCGGGGCTCCGGCATGACCCCGGGCTGGGCCGCCGTCCCCGGCTGCGTCGTGACCGCGGTCTGCGACATCCGCGCGGACCGTGCCAAGCGCACCGCCGACGGGCTGGAGGCGGCCGGCAGGCCGCGTCCGGCGGAGTTCGGAGGCTCCGCCGACAGCTACGCCAAGATGCTCGAGCGCGATGACATCGACCTCGTCTACATAGCGACGCCCTGGGAGTTCCATTACGAGCAGGGCAAGGCATCACTCCTGGCCGGCAAGCACGTGGTCGTCGAGCTTCCCGTCGCGACGGAGCTCGACGAGCTCTGGGACCTCGTGGACACCTCGGAGCGCACCCGCAAGAACCTGATGCTGTCCGAGAACTGCAGCTACGGCCGCAACGAGCTGGCCATGCTCAAGATGGCCCACGAGGGCGTGTTCGGCGACCTCACCAACGGTCACGGCGGCTACCTCCACGACCTGCGCTCCCTGTTGTTCTCCGACACCTACTACACCGACACCTGGCGTCGGCAGTGGCACACCCGCTCCACCGCGTCCTTCTACGCCATGCACGGTCTGGCCCCCATCGCCGCCGCCATGGACATCAACCGCGGCGACCGGATGACCACGCTGACGGCGACCGCGACGGCGCCCAGGGGACTCGCCGACTACCGCGAGCGCTTCATGCCGAAGTCGCATCCGTCCTGGAACGAGACGTACATCAACGGCGACCTGGTCACCTGCCAGATCCGGACGGCGAACGGCCGGACGATCCGGGCCGAGCACGCGGTGAGCGCGCCTCGCCCGTACAGCCGGATCAACTCGCTCGTCGGCAGCCGCGGCATCTTCGAGGACTACGCGGGCACCTCTTCCACCGACGCGCGTGTCTACTTCGAGCCGGACCACAGCGGCGACACCTGGCGCGACTTCGAGACGTACCGCAAGGAGTTCGACCACTGGCTGTGGAAGACGATCGGTGACGACGCCGAGAACAACGGCGGTCACGGTGGCATGGACTACGTCCTGCAGTGGCGGACGGTCCAGCTGATGCGGGCGGGGCTGGTGCCCGACATCGACGTGTACGACTCCGCCTCGTGGTGCGCGCCGGTGCCGCTGAGCGTCATGTCCCTCGCCGCCAAGGGGCGTCCGGTGGAGATCCCCGACTTCACCCGCGGCTCCTGGGTCAACCTGCGCATGGGACTCGACTCGCGCACCACCGAGATGCCCCCCGTCGCCTGACGACCTCCCACCGCAAGGAGCACGCCATGAGAACGGCCCGACTGATCAACCCGCTCAGAGCCGCCGCCGTGGCGGCAGCGGTCCTGCTCGTTCCCGCGCAGGGCGCATCGGCGGCGCCCGCCCCGCCGGCCGCGGCCGCCACGTCGCTGACCGAGGTGACCGTCTCTCCCGTGGACCTCGACGGACCGGTCATCTCCACGGTGAAGGTCACCGTCAAGAACTCCGCACCGCAGCGCCTGCGTTCACTCAAGGTGGCGTTCGCCGGCCCCGTCGGATGGGCGGTCCAGCCCTCCGTGCAGAGCGTGTCCGGGTCCTTCGCGACGGGCGCCTCGGCCTCCGTGACGTTCCGCATCCAGGTGCCGGAGAAGCGGTCCGGTTTCGTGATCCGTACGTTCACCGCGACGGCGACGTACCAGGGAGGCGACGGCCTCAACACGGCCACCGGCACCCGGACCGACCGCTCCGGCTCACCGCAGGCGAACCTCGCGGCGGCGTACAACGGGGTGGCGATCACCGACGAGTCCGCCACGACGCCGGGGAACTACGACGGCGAGGGCAACAGCTTCTCGGCGCAGAAGCTCGCCGCGGTCGGCCTGACACCCGGAGCGAAGGTCGACGCGCTGGGCGCCACCCTCACGTGGCCGGACGTGCCGGCCGGTACCAAGGACAACGTGGCGAGCGCGGGGCAGGCCGTGTCGCTGGCCGGCCAGGGCTCCGAGCTGGTGTTCCTCGGCTCCGGGGTCGGCAGCGGCGCCACGGGCACGGCCACCGTCTTCTACACCGACGGCACCTCGACCACGGGGTCGTTCGGCTTCCCCAACTGGTCGTTCGACGCGCTCGACGCCCACGGCGCGACTCCGGTGAAGTCGACGGACGGCCGCAACCGGCCCGACGGGTACGGCAACGAGACCGTGAAGTACAGCGTGTTCGCCCACTCCATCGCACTGGACCCGTCCAGGACGGTGGACTTCGTGGTGCTGCCGGCGAACGGGAACGTCCACCTCTTCGACATGGCGATCGCTTCCTGAGCGTCCTCCACGAACGGGCCGGGGCCCCGGGCGGCGCTCAGCGCCTGCCCGGGGCCCCGCTGCGGGTCAGCCGTTGGCGAGGAGCTGGAGCGTGTCGATGACACGGTTCGAGAAGCCCCACTCGTTGTCGTACCAGGCGACGACCTTGATGTGCCGGCCCTCGACCCGGGTGAGCTCCGAGTCGAAGATCGACGAGGCCGGGTTGCCCGTGATGTCGGACGAGACGAGTGCGTCCTCGGAGTACTCCAGGACCCCGGCGAGCGGCCCGTCCGCCGCGGCGCGGTAGGCCGCGAGCACGTCCTCGCGCGAGACGTCGCGGGCCACCGTCGTGTTGAGCTCGACGATCGAGCCCACCGGCACGGGTACGCGGATCGAGTCGCCCGACAGCTTGCCCTCGAGGTTGGGCAGCACCAGGCCGATCGCCTTGGCGGCGCCGGTCGTGGTCGGCACGATGTTCACACCGGCGGCGCGGGCACGGCGGGCGTCGCGGTGCGGGCCGTCCTGCAGGTTCTGCTCCTGCGTGTAGGCGTGCACCGTCGTCATGAAACCGTGTTCGATCCCGGCGAGTTCGTCGAGCACCTGGGCCAGCGGCGCGAGGGCGTTGGTCGTGCACGAGGCGTTCGAGACGATCGTGTGCAGGGCCGGGTCGTACGCGTCGGTGTTGACCCCGAACGCGAGCGTGACGTCGGCACCGTCGGACGGCGCGCTGACGAGCACCTTCTTCGCGCCGGCGTCGATGTGGGCGCGAGCGGCCTTCGCGGACGTGAAACGGCCGGTGGCCTCCAGCACGATGTCGACGTCGAGCTCGGCCCAGGGAAGCCGCGCCGGATCGCGCTCGGCGACCACCTTGACGCGGCGGCCGTCGACGACGAGGACGTCCCCCTCGAGTGTCACCGGGCGGCCCAGCCGGCCGGCGGTCGAGTCGAACGCGAGCAGCCGCGCCAGGGCGGCGGGCTCGGTGAGGTCGTTGACGGCGACGACTTCGAGGTCGCTGTCGCGCTCCAGCAGTGCGCGCAGCACGTTGCGTCCGATGCGGCCGAATCCGTTGATGGCGATGCGAGTCATGGGGTGTCCCTTCGTCCCTGCGGTTCGCCACCAAGGTTCGCTCGCCGCACCCCTGTCGTGGCAGCGGCGTGAGCGCCACGGTTCGAAAGGATCACGCCACCGGGCGCGGGGCTACCCGGCACGGGCGAACGTGCGCCGGTACTCGCTCGGTGTGGTGCCGAGAATGCGCTGGAAGTGGAGCCGCAGATTGGTCCCCGTACCGAGTCCGGTCTCCGCGGCGATCTGCTCGATGCTCTGCTCCGAACGCTCCAGCAGCTCGCGGGCCATGTCGACGCGGGCCCGCATGACCCACTGCATCGGCGTGTAGCCGGTGTCCTCGACGAAGCGCCGCGAGAGTGTGCGCGGCGAGACCGCGGCGTGCCGGGCGAGCGCGTCGAGGGTGAGCGGCTCACCGAGGCGGTGCAGCGCCCACTCGCGGGTGGCGGCGAACCGTTCGCCGAGTGGTTCGGGCACGCTGCGCGGCACGTACTGCGCCTGGCCGCCGCTGCGGTAGGGCGCCGCCACCAGGCGCCGGGCGGCGTGATTGGCCGCGGCCACGCCGAGGTCGCCGCGCAGGATGTGCAGGCACAGGTCGATCCCGGAGGCGGCGCCGGCGGAGGTCAGGACGCTGCCCTCGTCGACGAACAGGACGTTCTCGTCGACCTGGACGAGGGGGTGCTTCGCCGCGAGCGCCCGCGCGTAGTGCCAGTGCGTCGTCGCCCGCCTGCCGTCGAGCAGGCCCGTGGCGGCGAGCGCGAAGGCCCCGGTGGAGATGGCCGCGAGCCGCGCGCCCCGGTCGTGGGCGGCGACGAGTGCGTCGACGACGGCCTGCGGCGGGTCGTCGCGGTCCGGAAAGCGGTAGCCGGGGATGAAGACGATGTCGGCCCACTCCAACGCGTCGAGACCGTCGGCGACGTGGTACGACAGCCCGTCACCGCCGGTCACGAGGCCGGGCGCGGCGCCGCACACCCGTACCTCGTACGGCATGCTCGCGCGCGTGGTGAACACCTGCGCGGGGATCCCGACATCGAGCGGCTTCGCGCCCTCCAGGACGAGGACGGCGGTGCGGTGAAGACGGGAGGCTGACACGGGACACAGCGTACGAGGGGCCCGGCCGCGCCGGCGAACAGATCCGTCGGCGCGGGCGGGGGTCGTGCCCCTGCTCAGCCCGCGAACCGGGCCATCCACGCCTCGACGTCCTCGGCCGAGCGCGGCAGGCCGGCCGACAGGTTCTCGTGGCCGTCCGCGGTCACGAGCAGGTCGTCCTCGATCCGGACACCGATGCCGCGCCACTCCTCGGGGACGGTGAGGTCGTCGGGCTGGAAGTACAGGCCGGGCTCGACGGTGAGCACCATGCCGGGCTCCAGGGCGCCGCCGACGTACTCCTCGTGCCGGGCCTGCGCGCAGTCATGGACGTCCAGACCGAGCATGTGGCCGGTGCCCGCCATGGTGAAGCGGCGCTGGAGGCCGAGTGCGTACGCACGCTCCGCCGGACCCTCGATGAAGCCCCACTCGACCAGCCGGACCGCGAGGTGTCGCTGGGCCGCCTCGTGGAAGTCGCGGTACGCGGCGCCCGGCTTGACGGCCGCCATGCCGGCCTCCTGGGCTTCGTACACCGCGTCGTAGACCTTGCGCTGCACGGGGGTGAACGTTCCGCTGATCGGCAGCGTGCGGGTGACGTCCGCGGTGTAGAGGGTGTGGGTCTCCACGCCGGCGTCGAACAGGAGCAGCTCGCCCGGGCGCACCGGGCCGTCGTTGTCCGTCCAGTGCATGATCGTGGCGTGGTCGCCGGCGGCGCAGATGGTGCCGTAGCCCACGGAGTTGCCTTCCAGCCGGGCGCGGCGCAGGAACGTGCCCTCGATCCAGCGCTCGGAGGAGGCGACCGCCCCGGA
This sequence comes from Streptomyces sp. NPDC005775, assembly GCF_042871565.1. NCBI lineage: Bacteria > Bacillati > Actinomycetota > Actinomycetes > Kitasatosporales > Streptomycetaceae > Streptomyces > Streptomyces sp. NPDC005775. Next base: position 281,416 of record NZ_JBIAIU010000001.1, read on the forward strand.
GAGCTCGCCGACCGCGTCGGTGAACCCGCGCACGGTGGAGTCGACCGCTTTGCGGAGCTCGCCTATCTCCCAGTCGTCCTTGACGAGGCGGAGGTCGCCGAGTGCCTCTTCGAGGTCGGCGTCGCGCTCCTCGTCGGTGCTGACGGCGGCCTCCAGGGCCGGGTCGACACCGCGCACGATCCGGGTCGGCACACGGGAGGCGGCCGCCAGGTCACCGGCCGCCGTGCGGACGTCGCGGCAGGGCAGACCGAGCACGCGTTCCGACTCGGCGAGGGAGCGGCGCCGGCCCATCCAGAGCTCCGCCGTGGGGCCGGTCCAGAACTCGTCGTTGTCCCTGCTGTCCCGGGGCAGCTGGAAGCAGTAGGCGTCGTGGCCGCCGTCCGGGCGCGGTTCGAGGACGAGCGCGCCGTCCCGGGCCCGGTCGCCCGTCATGTGTACGTAGCCCGAGTACGGGCGGAAGGGGTAGGTGTCGTCGTTCGACCGGACCTTGAGGTTGCCGGAGGGGATCACGAGGCGCTCGCCGGGGAAGCGGGCGGAGAGCGCGGCACGGCGGAGCGCCGCGTGCGGGGCCTGCTCGTCGGGCCGCAGGTCGTGCTGCTCGGTGTCGGCCCAACCGGTGCGCATCAGGGCGGACAGTTCCTCCGAGATCCCTGAGTAGAGACCGTTCTTTCGGCCCTTCGCCACGTCATTCTCCTTCTTCGGGATGGTTCCTCGGCGCGAGGGCGCGCGAACGGAGACCTCCGGACGCGCACCCTCGCTGCCGCCGGTCGCCGGCGGCTCCCGGACGCTATCCCGCAGGGCGGGGCCCTGACGCCCAGTCCCGCCAGTGGCACAGATCAGCCAGACCTCGGGCGGGGGCGGTCGATAATGGCGGGTATGACGAACGTGAAACTCGGGGAGGCCCTGCGGCTCCTGGGCATCGACCGGACGGCGAGCCGCGTCTATCTGGCCCTCCTGGATCTGGCCCCCGCCCCGCTGGACGCGATCGGATCCGCGGCCGGCCTCGACCGCACGGAGTTCGCCACGGCGTACGCGGCGCTGGTCGACGCCGGTCTGGCCAGTGCCGCCGAGGAGGGCGAGGAGGTAGTGGCACCGGTTCCGCCCACCGCGGGGCTGGAGATCCTGGCGCGGCACCGGGCGGCCGAGGTCGAGGAGTCACGCATCGCGGTCGGGGGCGCGTTCGAGTCGTTCCGGCGACAGCGGCTCGCGGCGTACAACGACCATCTCGTCGAGGTGGTGACCGGTGACGCCGTCGGTCCCAGGATCCGTCAGGCCTGGGCCAGTGCCCGGGACCAGATCCGGCAGTTCGAGTCGCCGCCGTACTTCCCGCTGCCCGGTGCGACGGACGACGCGCTGGCCACGCTCGCCCGCGGGGTGACGCAGCGTGTCGTGTACTCGCGGGAGTCGCTGGAACATCCGGGCCATCTGCGGGACGTCATCGAGCCGTGCGTCAGCGCCGGCGAACAGGCCCGGGTCCTGCCCTCCGTGCCGGTCAAGCTGGTGATCATCGACGAGGCGTACGCGCTCGTGTCGTTGTCGATCAAGGAGGCCGACGTGCACAACACGATGCTCGTCGTGCAGCCTTGCGGTCTGCTCTCGGCACTCGTGGCGCTGTTCGAACAGTCCTGGCGGAACGCCCTGCCGTTCCACGGTCACGCCACCCGGCCGGGCGGTCTGCCACCCGGCGACCGCCGCCTCCTGTGGCTCCTGGCCGGCGGCGCGAGCGACGATGTGATCGCCCGTGAGATGGGCATCAGCCGCCGGACGCTGTTTCGCCGTCTGTCGATCCTGATGGCCCGGCTGGGCGCCGCGAACCGCTTCCAGATGGCTCTGCAGGCACAGCGCTCGGGGTGGCTGTGAGCGGGCGCGGCCGGGCCGCGCCCGCTCCCGTTCAGATCACGTCGGCCTGCGGCCGGGCCGGATCGTCGAGGAAGCCGCCGGACTGGTGCTGCCACAGCTTCGCGTAGGCCCCGTCCGACGCGAGCAGTTCGTGGTGCGTGCCCTGCTCGATGATCCGGCCGCGGTCCAGCACCACGAGCCGGTCCATGGTGGCGACCGTGCTCAGCCGGTGTGCCACCACGAGGGCCGTCCGCCCGTCCATGAGCCGCCACAGCGCTTCCTGGACGAGGATCTCGCTCTCCGAGTCCAGGGCGCTGGTCGCCTCGTCGAGCAGCAGGATCGGCGCGTCGCGCAGGATCGCCCTGGCGAGGGCGACACGCTGGCGCTGTCCGCCGGACAGCTTCACGCCGCGCTCCCCCACCATCGTGTCGAAGCCCTCGGGCAACGCGTCGGCGAACTCCGTGACGTGTGCGGCCCTGGCCGCGCGGCGGATCTCGGCGTCGGTGGCGTCGGGCCGGGCGAACGCGATGTTGTCCCGCAGTGTGCGGTGGAACATCGCGGGGTCCTGCGGCACATAGGCGATCATGCTCCGCACGTCGGCCTGGCGCAGTCTGCTGATGTCCTGACCGCCGATCAGGATCCGGCCGCCGTCGATGTCCGTCATCCGCAGCAGCAGACGGCTGAGCGTGGTCTTGCCGCCACCGGACCGGCCGACCAGGCCGATCTTCGCACCGCTGCACACGGACAGGTCGAGGGACTCGAACAGCGGCGGCGCTCCCGCGTGGGCGAACGTCACCTGCTCGAAGCGTACGTCGGCCGCCCGGGACAGCAGCGGTTCGGGCGACTCCGGGTCGCGCAGGGCCGGCGGCGTCAGCAGCAGTTCGGTGAACTGGGCGGCCTCCGTCATCGAGCTCTCCAGCCGGCGGTAGATCTGGTTGAACTCGAACATGATCCGTGTGGCGTTGGAGTAGTACATGAAGGCGACGACCACCGCCTCGACGCCGTTCCCGCCTCCGCTGAGAGCAACGGCGAGCAGCAGGCCCAGGGCGTTGGTCAGCACGGACATCGGCGCGACGAGCGTGTCGATGCGGAGGTTGCCGTAGTCCCAGGAACGCAGCGTGAGCCGTCGGGACTCCGCGACGCGGGTACGGTGCTCGGCCGCCTCGCGGCCCTCGGCGGCGAACGCCCGGACCGTGTCCATATTCATGAGGCTGTCGGCCACGTGGCCGGCCACCCGGGCGATCGCCTGCTCCCGCTCTCCGACGAGGGCCTGCCGGCGGCGGATGAGCGGGGCCGCGCACAGCGCCGTCGTCGCGATCATCGTCAACAGGACGATGACGAGCAGGGGTTCGTAACGCCACAGCACCACCGATCCGAAGATCAGCGGCACGAAGCTGCCCACGACGGAGAACGTCAGCGTGTCGACGAACTCCTCGAAGCGCGAGGCGAAGCTCAGGACTCGCTTGGTGAGCGATCCGGCGAAGTTGTCGTGGAAGAACGAGGCGTCCTTGGCGTACAGCTCATCCATGCCCTGCACGTACAGGTGCTCGATGCCGAGGGAGTCGAGGCGGTTGAGGAAGTGCACGCCCACGCGCCAGCAGACCTCCGCGAGGAGCAGCACGCCGGCGAAGGCGAGGACGTAGGGGAGCATCGAGCCGATGTCGTCGTCCCCGTCACCGGCGATGTGGCCGACGAGCTTGGCGACGACGAGCGGGGCGACGTAGTTGATGCCGATGTTGCCCATGGCCGGCATCAGCATCGCGGGTAAGGTCAGCCGTTTTCGGCGGGCCAGCTCCTTTCCGTAGTAACGAAGTGCGAGGAGCACGGAGCCCCTGCCCGGCGCTTCGTGTGATTCAGGCGATCCCATACCAACCCTGTGTGGTCGTGCGGCCGCCCGCCACGTGCTGCTGCGGAAGGAGGCGCTTGCCTCACCGGCCGCGCGGAACTTCGGTTTCGAGTGGAGTGCCCTCGCCGGGGTGATCCTGCGGCACACGGCGTGCGGCGGTGTGCCGGGGTGAGTACGAGAGGGGTTCGGCGAGGGGTTTCAGTGTCCCGCCCCCGCACCCGCCGAGTCCAAGCGTTTTTCCGGGTGGCGGTCTGCCGACGGAAGTGTGGCCGCCCGCACTGCCGAAATCCGCGCTTCGCTCTCGCGATGGGCGGACCCGGAGCGACGTGGCCCGGTCAGCGGCCCGTAGGCGCCGCGGCGCGCCGCCGCCGTTGCTCGGCCACGTCCGCCACCGGTGATGAGAGCAGCAGGGTGCGGGTGTAGCTGTGGCCGGGTTGCGAGGTGACCGTCGCCGCGTCGCCCGTCTCCACGATCTCGCCCCGGTGGATCACCGACACCCGGTGACTCATGAAGCGGACCACGGACAGATCGTGGGAGACGAACAGGTACGAGACGCCCGTGTCCTCCTGGATCTCCAGGAGGAGGTCGAGGACCGTGCGCTGGGTGGTGAGGTCGAGTGCGGACACGGGTTCGTCGCAGATGACGAGGCGGGGGCGCAGGGCCAGGGCGCGGGCGATGGCGACGCGCTGGCGCTGGCCACCGGAGAACTCCCTCGGCAGGCGGGCCGCGGCATCCGAGGGGAGGTGGACCCGGTCCAGCAGGTCCGCGACCCTGCCCCGGGCATCGCGGGTGGCCGCGCCCTGGCCGATGAGGGGTTCGGCGAGGGTGTCGCCGATGGTGCGGGCGGGGTTCAGCGAGGTGTAGGGGTCCTGGAAGATGACCTGGAGGTCGCGGCTGAGGGCGCGGCGGCGGCGGGCATCGGCCCGTTCGATCCGTTCTCCGTCGAAGGTGATGGAGCCGGAGCGTACGGGGACGAGGCCGAGGACCGCCCGGCCGATGGTGGACTTCCCCGAGCCGGACTCGCCGACCAGGCCGAGGGTTTCGCCGGGTCGGACGGTGAGGTCCACCCCCTTGAGGACTTCGGTGTCGGGGACGCGCCGGCCCTTGCCGGGGAAGGAGACCCGCAGGTCGCGGACGGTGAGCAGGTCGTTCGAAGGGCCGGCGTCCTGTTGCGTGTTCATGCGGTGGCGGTCCTTGCTGCTCGGGGGTGCCAGGGGGCACGCGTGGGAGCGTCGTCGAGTACGGCGGCGAGCAGGGTGCGTGTGTACGGGTCCTGCGGTTGGCCGAGGACCTGCTCGGCGGTGCCGGTCTCCACGATGCGGCCGGTGTTCATCACCGCCACCCGGTCGCAGACGTCGGCGACGACTCCGAGGTTGTGGGTGACCAGCAGCACGCCGAGTCCGCGCTCCTTCTGCAGGCGGCGCAGCAGGCCGAGGACCTCCGCCTGGACCCGTACGTCGAGCGCGGTGGTCGGTTCGTCGGCGATCAGGAGTTCCGGGTCGCAGGACATCGCGCCGGCGATGAGGACGCGCTGGGCCATACCGCCGGAGATCTCGTGCGGGTAGAGGCGCAGGGCGCGTTCCGGCTCGGGAATCTCCACGAAGCGCAGGAGTTCCAGGGCCCGGGCGGCTGCCTCCTTGCGGGAGAGCCCGAGGTGGTGGCGGAGGGGTTCCATGAGCTGGCTGCCGATGGTGAACGCGGGGTCGAGGTTGCTCATCGGTTCCTGCGGGACGTACCCGACTGTCCTGCCGCGCAGGGCGCGGTGGTCGCGCTCGCTCATCCCGGCCGCCTCACGGCCGTTGACGGTGATGCTGCCGCGCGTGACGCGGCCGCCGTCCGGCAGGATGCCGAGGATCGAGAAGGCGGTCTGCGTCTTGCCGGAGCCGGATTCGCCGACGAGTCCGACGATTTCACCGGGGTGCACGTCGAGGTCGACGCCGTGCACGACCTCCTTGTCCGCTCCGTCGGGCTGGGCGTAGGCGACGGCGAGGCCGCGTACGGACAGGAGGGCAGCGCGGGGCGCCGTCGGCCGGCCGGAATCCTGCTGACCGGCGGTGGCCGGGGCGGGGGGCCGTCGGCGTGCGGACCGCGGTCGCGGGGTCTGCTCCTCCAGGGCGTCCCGCACCGCGCCGGCCATGAGGACGAGGGCGCAGTTGGTGAGGCCGAGGGCGAGGCCCGGCCACAGGATGAGCAGGGGTGCGCGCTGGATGTTCTGGAACGCCTCGTTGAGCATGGCGCCCCAGGTGGCCGTCGATCCGCTGCCGACGCCGAGGAACTCGAGACCGGCCTGGAGTGCGATGGCGATGCCGGCGACGAGGGCGACCTGGATGATGATGGGGCCGCGCACGACGGTCAGCACGTGGCGGGCGACGATGCGGGCGTCGGACAGGCCGGAGACCTTCGCGGCATCCACGTACAGCTCGCCCCGTACGTTGGCGACGATGCCGCGCACCAGGCGGAAGAAGCTGGGTGCCACCAGGACGCCGAGCACGATCATCAGCACCCAGACATTGGGGCCGAGGATGGCGCGGGACGCCAGCAGGACGACCATGGCGGGCAGTGCCATGACGAGGTTGACGGTCCAGTTGGCGACCGAGTCGAACCGGCCGCCGTGGTAGCCGGCGAAGAGCCCGGACGGCACACCGAGTGCCAGGGCGATGGCGAGGGCGAGCAGGGCCCCGCCGAGCGTGTTGCGCCCGCCGTACAGCACGCGGGACAGGATGTCGCGTCCCGCCGAGTCCATGCCGAGCGGGTGCCCGGCGCTCGGGTCGGCGAACGCGTCGGCGAGCACGGAGGCGCCGGGTTCCTGCGGTGCGATCAGGGGCGCGAGTACGACCGCCAGGACGATGAGGAGGAGGAGTACCGCGGATGCTCCGCCCAGGGGGTTGCGCAGCACCCGCCGGATGGCGCCGCGGGGGCGTACCGGGTTCGGCTTGTCGCCCGGCGGTGGGGCGACGGTGGGGCCGGGGGCGGCCGTCGCTGTGAGGTTCTCGCTCATGCGGCCCTCGCCTTGGGGTTGAGCCAGCCGATCAGGACGTCGACGAGCAGGTTGATCAGGACGACACCGACCACGGTGAGCATGACGAGCGCCATGATCACGGGGATGTCGCCGCGGGTGGTGTAGGTGACGGTCATGCTGCCGATGCCGGGCAGGCCGAAGATCTGCTCGACGAGTACGGCGCCGCCGAGCAGTCCCACGAACTGCATGCCCAGCACCGACAGCGCGGGCGCGGAGGCGTTGCGGAGCACGTGCTTGAACACGATCCGGGACTGCGGCAGTCCGCGGGCCCGCAGGGTGCGTACGTAGTCCTGTCGCAGGACGTCGATGACGGCGCCGCGCACCTGCTGGGAGACGCCCGCTACGGACGCCACGGACAGGGACAGGACCGGCAGGGTGACGGTGGACAGCCAGCCGCTGGGCGAGTCCGTGAAGCCGGTGTAGCCGATGGCGGGGAACCAGTCCAGCCGGACAGCGAAGACCAGGACCAGGACCAGGGTCAGCAGGAACCCCGGCAGGGCGTACCCCACCACGCCGAGTATCTGGACGAACCGGTCGACCGCTCCGCGGCGCACGCCCGCCCACACGCCGAGGAGGAACGCCAGGACCGTGGTGACGGCCGTGACTCCGAGCATCAGGCTCGCCGTGACCGGCAGCCGGTTGCCGACGGCCTGGCCCACGTCCTCACTCGTGAACCAGGAGCTGCCGAGATCACCCCGGACGGCGTGCGACAGCCAGCTCCCGTACTGCCGCACGACCGAACTGTCGAGGCCCAGGGAGGCGTTCTTGGCGTCGACGGCGTCCTGCGTGGCGCTCGTCCCGAGCAACTGCCGTCCCACGTCGATGTGCGGGATCGACAGGAGCAGGTAGGAGAGGAAGGAGATGACGATCAGGAGCACGGCGCCCGAGGCGATCCTGCGGGCGATGAAATTCAGCATGACACTCGGTATCCGTCGGAGCGGTGCGCTACTTGGCCGGCGCGTAGTTGTAGATCGAGGGAACGGCCATGCCGGACTGCGGGCTGATCTTCACGGTGCCGTCCGAGACGTGGAGGTAGCTCATCCGGTAGAAGGGCACGAACCAGCCGTCCTCGACGAGGTGCCGGTTGAGCTCCTGTGCGGCCGGCTTCGCCTCGGCCGCGGTGCCCGTCCGGATGCGCGGCAGCAGCTTCTGGGTGGTCGCGTCCGTCGTACCGAACATGTTGAACGCGCCGGGCGTGACGAGGTCGTTGGCGGCCGCCCAGTCGGAGGTGGGCTGGCCGATGTTCATGACCATGCCGGAGTAGGCCCGGTCCTTGAACACCTTCTGGACCGCTGACGCGCCGTCCAGGTTGTCCCACACGAGCTTCACACCGATGGCCTCGAAGTCCGACTGGAGCGAGGACGCGAGTGCGTCGTTCACGATCGCCTGGATCCGGGGCAGCTTGAGGGTGAATCCGTCTCCGTACCCGGCCTCCTTGAGCAGCGCCTTGCCCTTGGCCGGGTCGTGGGAGTAGTACGAGTCCAGCTTCTTGTCGTACGCCTGGGTCTCGGGGCCGAAGACCTGGTCGGTGGTCTCGCCGCGGCCCTGACGGATCCGGTCGAGCATCGTGTCACGGTCGACGGCGTAGTTGAGCGCCTGCCGCACGCGGGGGTCGCGCAGCGCCGGTGTCAGCTTGCCTCCCCGGTCGAAGAGCAGCAGGCCCTGGAAGTCGATCTCCTGCTTCTGCGTCTTGACCTCGGAGCCGGCCTCGATGGCCACCTGCTGGTCCGCCGTCTGCAGGAGAGCCGCGTTGATCTGTCCGGTCTTGAGGCCGTTGGAGATGGCGGTCTCGTTATCGAAGAAGCTGATGGTGATGTGCTCGTACGGGAGCTTCTTGCCCCAGTAGTCCGCGTTGCGCGCGTAGGACCACTTGGTACCGACCGTCGTCCTGGCCTTGTCCAGGCGGTACGGGCCCGTGCCGTCCGGTGTGGTCGTGAGGCTTTCGCCCCCTGCGAACTGCTTGGGGTTCGCCATCAGACCGGGCGCGTCGCTCAGGTAGAACTCCAGGGCCGGGTCGGCCTGCTTGAGCTTCAGCGTGACGTGGGTGGCGTCGACGACCTCGACCGCCTCCAGGTCGGCCAGCCACTTCGCGGAGGCTCCGCCGCCCTTCCGGAAGCGCTCCAGGTTCGCCTTGACCGCCGCACCGTCGAAGACGCTTCCGTCGGCGAACTTCACGTCCGCCCGCAGGGTCAGGGCGAGCCGGGTGCGATCCGCGTCGTACTTCCACTCCGTCGCGAGCATCGGGCTGAAGCTGCCGTCCGGCTCGCGCTTGATGAGGGTGTCGTACACCGTCTGGAAGAACGGCAGCGCGCTCCCGGTGGCCACGGCGGGGTCGAGGCTCTGCGGGAGGGTCATCGTCGCGATGGTCAGCGTCGAGGACCCGGCGCCCTCGGCGCCGTTGCCGGCGCCTCCGCAACCCGCGAGGGCGAGTGATGCCGCGACGCAGGCGGCCGCCGTCGCGATTCGGGCTGTTCTGCTCATGTCTTTCGCTCCGTCTGGAGAGCCGGGGAGTGTGCGCCCCGGGGAAGATTGCGGGTGAGCCTACACACGGAATTAACCACTTGGTAGGTTTTCGATCTGTGAAATCAACCAGCCGGTAAGTTCTGCCGGCCGACGCCTCGGAACGAGGCGGGGAAGGGCCCTTCGCGCGGCGGCGGCGACGCACGCCGGAGCCGTAGCGCGACCCTCCGGCACTCCCGGGCAGCAGATGCGCGAGACTGCCGGGCAACGACCGACTGCCGCTGGAGACCTCCGAAGTGAACGATCATCGGCCGGGCGTGCCGCAACGCCTGTCGAAGGGCGAACGCACCCGCGCCCGCATCCTCGGGTCGGCGACCGAACTGTTCGCCCGCTCCGGCTTCCACGCGGTCTCGCTCCGCGACATCGCCGCACACGCCGGGCTCACCCACGCCGGCCTGCTGCACCACTTCCCCGGCAAGGAGGCGCTGCTCCTGGAGGTACTGAGCCTCCGGGACGAAGTCGACGCGCGACTGCTCTTCCCCGGCATCCTGCGACCGGACGCCCCTGAGCCGGAGCCCGAGGAGCGGCTGCACCGGCTGGTCGAGGTCGTCGTCCGTAACGCCCGGACGCCGGGCCTCGTCGCCCTGTACGCGAAGCTGGCGGCGGAGGCGTCCGATCCGGAACACCCCGCCCACCAGTACTTCGTGAAGCGCTACCGCGTGCTTCGCCGGGAGATGACCGAACTCCTGGAGGCGCTGTTCGCGGCGGCCCGACCGGGGGCCAGGGGCGATCCGGCGGCCGTGGCCCAGCAGTGGCTCGCCCTGATGGACGGGTTGCAGACCCAGTGGCTGCTGGAGCCGGACACCGTGGACATGGCGGAGCAGGTCCGCGCCTTCCTGCGGATGCACGGGCTGCGACCGGAGCGCGGGGAAGCCGCTGGGGACGTCAGTCGTTGAGGGTGGCGAGGACCGCATCGGCCATGCTCCTGTGCCCGGTCGCGTTCGGGTGGAACCCCGCGCCCTCGGCGGAGTCCGCCGGTTCGATCCAGCGGTCACCGGCCGCCTTGCAGGCGTCGTGCCCGACGGACGGCCCGTAGGTGTCGACGTAGTCGGCGCCGGCCCGCTGCGCCAGCATCGTGTTGAGGTACTTCTCCTTGTCCCGCACCCACGGGAAGTCGCCCACGGCCAGCGGGATCGTCTGGCGGCAGGCCGTGCCGTCGTCCGGCAGGAGCGAGGGGTAGCCGACCAGCAGGACCCTGGCCTGCGGCGAACGGGCGTGGATCTCGTTCAGCACCACGTCGATCTTCGGCGCCGTCGAGTTGATCCGGGAGCCGATCTCGTCCGTGCCGAACAGCGTGAAGCTGTGCTTGCACGGCGAGCCGTACGGTGACAGGTAGGCCACCAGCACGCAGCGGGTGATGACTCCCGTCAGGTCGAGGTCATTGCCGCCGACCCCCAGGGTGACCAGCGTGGTGTCCGGGCCGAGCGCGTCGAGCTGGGGCGGCACCGATTCCTGACTGCCCGCCATGTGCGTGGTGTCGGCTCCGGCGCACGTGACGTCGGTGAACTCGGCCGCGCCGACGGCGTTCGCCACGAGTGACGGGTAGTTCCGGTCGGAGCGGCCGCAGACCGTGTCGGTCTGCTGCGGAATCCCGGGGCCGGAACTGTACGAGTCGCCGAGGGCGACATAGTGCTCCCCCTGCGCGGCCCGCTCGCCGGCCGGTGCTGCGACGCCGGGCGCCGCGGCGCCGATCAGCAGGGCGGCGGCGGCCGCCGCGGCGAAAGCCAGACGCGGGGCACGGGAGCCCGCGCCGGTGACTGACGCGGACGGGACCGCCGCACGGTGCGCAGGGGTGGATGACCGACCGGATACCGACATGACCGTTCCTCGATTCGTGGCAGAGCGGAGCGGGTGGGCCGGGCGGCAGAGGAGAGCTCATCGGAGCAGGCCGCCCGAGCACGAAAACCGTACGGTGATCGGTTTCTGGCCGTCAAGAGCCCTGCCGAAAAGAAATCCCGGACCGATAGGCCGCCCACACCCCGTCCGCGCGAGCCCTTGACACTGAAAACCGATCACCATACGTTTTTGGGTCGCATGCCGTCCTGCCCCGATTCGCGGTACCGGATCGCCGAGCCGGCACGATCCGCGCACAGCCCGCGCACGCCGCGTCCGCCGCCGGCCCCTCCCGACGAAGGCCCGCACCGCGCGCCCCCGCTCCTACGAAAGCCTGATAGGTACGCCGTATGCCTCAGAACCCGTCCCGCCCGTCGCCCGCCAACGCGCTCTCCCTCACCGAGAAGGCCGCACTGACCAGCGGGGCCGGGGACTTCGTCACTCAGGAGTCCTCGGCCGCCTTCGCTCCCGCCGTCACCATGTCCGACGGCCCGCACGGCCTGCGCCTGCCCAAGGAGAGCGGTGACGGCGGCCAGCTCGACCTGCACAGCGCCGCCCCCGCGACCTGCTTCCCGCCCGCCGTCGCCCTCGGCAGCAGCTGGAACCCGGAGCTCGCCGAGCAGGTCGCCGGCGCGATCGCGGCCGAGGCCACGGCGTACGGTGTCCGGGTCGTGCTCGGCCCCGGCATCAACATCAAGCGGTCGCCCCTGTGCGGGCGCAACTTCGAGTACTTCTCCGAGGACCCCCTCGTCTCGTCCGAACTCGGCGGCGCCATGGTGCGCGGGCTGCAGAACGCCGGGGTGGGAGCGGCGCTCAAGCACTATGCCGCCAACAACCAGGAAACGGACCGGATGCGGGTCAGCGCCGACATCGACGAGCGCCCGCTGCGGGAGATCTACCTGCGCGCCTTCGAACGCGTCGTCCGCCGCGACCGCCCCTGGTCGGTCATGGCCTCCTACAACGGCGTCAACGGCGTCCCCGTGTCGGAGAACGCCCGCCTGCTGACCGGCATTCTGCGCGGAGAGTGGGGCTTCGACGGGATCGTCATGTCCGACTGGGGAGCGGTGCGGAACCGGGTCGCCGCCCTGCGCGCCGGACTCGACCTCCAGATGCCGGGTACCGGCGGAAGGACTGACCTGGAGGTGGCCGCCGCCGCCGAGTCGGGCGCACTGGACGAGGAGGTCCTCGACCTCGCCGTCGAACGGCTCGTCCGCTTCGCACAGCGCACGACGGACCCGGCCGGCTCCTCGGGGCCCCTCGACGTGGACGCGCACGGATACGTGGACGGTCATCATCGTCTGGCCGGCACGGCGGCCGACCAGTGCGTCGTGCTCCTCAAGAACGACTCGGCGCTGCTGCCACTGGACCCGGCCGCCGGCCGTCTGGCCGTGATCGGTGAGTTCGCCCGCACGCCACGGTTCCAGGGGGCCGGCAGCTCGCAGGTGACCCCGACCCGGCTCGACGTACCCCTGGACAGCCTGCGCGAGCTGGCCACCGGCGCCGACGTGCGCTTCGCCGCCGGGTACGCCCTCCCGGGCACCGAGGTCGCGGCCACCGAAGACCAACTGGCGCAGGACGCGGTGCGCCTGGCGGCGGACAGTCAGACAGTCGTGCTGTTCCTGGGGCTGCCTCCGCAGGACGAGTCGGAGGGCTTCGACCGCGAGCACATCGACCTTCCCGCCGCCCAGACCGAGCTGTTGGAGCGGGTGCTGGCGGTCAACCCCCGCGTCGTGGTGGTGCTGTCCAACGGGGGTGTGGTGCGCACGGCCCCCTGGCAGGAACGGGTGCCCGCCCTCGTCGAGGGGTGGCTGCTCGGCCAGGCGGGCGGCGGCGCGCTCGCCCGGGTGCTGTTCGGTTCCGTCAACCCGTCCGGCAAGCTCGCGGAGACCGTACCGCTGCGACTGGAGGACTCCCCCAGTCACCCGTCGTTCCCCGGCGAGGAGGGCAGGGCCCGGTACGGCGAGGGCGTCTTCGTCGGATACCGCGGCTACGACGCCCGCCGCTCCGAGGTCGCCTTCCCGTTCGGCCACGGCCTCTCCTACACGACGTTCGGCTACGACGGCCTGCGCGTGGACGAGGCCGACGGCGTGTTCCGCGTCGGACTGACCGTCACCAACACCGGTGCCCGGGCCGGTCGCGAGATCGTCCAGATCTACAGCGCCGGCCCGGCGGACTCACGGATCCTGCGTCCCGTACGCGAACTGCGCGGGTTCGTCTCGCTGTTCCTGGAGGCCGGGGAGAGCCGGGAGGTGGTCGTGGAGGTGGCACGGCACGATCTGGCGTACTTCAGCGAGCGGGAGCACGGCTGGAAGGTCGAGGGCGGCCGCTACCGCCTCGAAGCCGGCGCGTCCTCGCGCGACATCCGCGGCTCCGTCGAGGTGGACGTCGAGGGTGATCCGTCGAAGATCCGCCTGACCGGCCGCAACACCCTCGCGGAGTGGCTCGAACACCCGGTGGGCGGGCCGCTGCTCGGTGAGTTGTTCGCCCGCGCCCGCGCGGAGGCGTCCCAGGAGGGCGGGGGCGCCCTGGCGGATCCGGTGATGCGGCGCTTCCTCGCGGGCGTACCGCTCGACGTCATCTGCGAGTTCCCGCAGAGCCCCGTACCGCCGTCGAGCCTGGGTGAACTGGCCGACGAGGTCGAGGCGCGCATGGCTGAGGACCTGGAACGGCGAGGCGCCTGACATGGCAGGCGGAGCCACGGTCAGCGGGCAGGTGGCGCCCGGCTGGGAGGCGGTACGCGATGCCTTCGCCCGGGGCCAGGCGTACGACCCCGGCTCGGCGCAACTGGCCGTCCACCACCATGGGCGGCTGGTGGTGGACCTCGCGGCCGCCGGCCCGGGGGTGGCCGGCCGGGCGCCGGTCGACCGCGCCTCGGCGGGCCCGGAGGCCGTCGGGCCGGCACCTTACGGGACGGAGTCGGTCGGCGTGCTGATGTCCGTCACGAAGGGGCTCGTCGCCGTCTGCGCACACCTGCTGAGCCGGCGCGGCATGCTGGACCTGGACGCGCCCGTGGCCCGTTACTGGCCGGAGTTCGCCGCAGCGGGAAAGGGCGCGACGACGGTGGCCGATCTCCTCACCCACCGGGCCGGGTTGCCCTCCTTCGCCTCCGACGCGGCGGGGGTCGGGCTGCCCGGGCTCCTGGACTGGGACAGCCGTGTCACGGAACTGGCGGCGATGCGGCCGCTGTGGGAGCCCGGGTCCGCGTTCCTCTACCACGCGCTCACATACGGCCACCTGGCCGGCGAGGTCATCCGCCGGGTGAGCGGGGTGAGCGTCGGGGCCTTCTTCGCCGCCGAGGTGGCGGCGCCGCTCGGCCTCGACCTGTGGATCGGGCTGCCGCAGGAGGCGGAACACCGGTTCGTCCCGCAGTTCTCCGTCCGTCCGGAGCCGACTCAGGAGCAGATCCGCGACCTCCTCGCAGGTCTCGGCCTCTCCCCCGCCGACCCGCTGTCCCTCGCACTTCGTGCGTCGGCTGCGGAACTGGCGGCCGCGACCGCGGCGCTGATGACCCGGCAGGGGCGCGCCGCCGAGTTGCCGGGCGCCGGAGGCATCGGCAACGCCCGGTCCTTGTCCCGGTTGTATGCCGCACTCGTCGGAACGGTCGACGGTGTGCGGCTGCTGTCCCCGCGGACGGTCGACCGGGCCCGGGCCCGGGCCCCGCGCAACGAGCACCTGGCGCCCCCGCCCCCTCTCGACGGCGGCGACGGCTCGGGCCGCTCCCGCTTCGGGCTCGGCTTCGAGCTGCCCCGACCCGGTCTGCCGATGCTGGGCGCGGGGTCGTTCGGTCATGCGGGGGCGGGCGGGCGGCTGGGCATGGCCTGCCCGGAGAGCGGCCTGGCCGTGGGGTACGTCTGTACGGCGATGTCCTGGGAGCCGGCGGCAGGCCCCGATCCGCGCTGGGGGGACTGGACCGGGGCCGTGGTGACCGCGGCAACCGAGCCGGTGCGGGGCTGAGACTCCACGCAGGTGGGGCAGGCCGCGACCATCCGGCCCGCCCCACCTGACCGGTTCTTCGTTTCAGGCCTCGCCGGGCTCCTCGCGCGGATCGAGGATCCGCATGAGGTCCTCGATGGGCTGTTCCATGTCCGTCGACCGGTCGATCAGCCACTGCAGCTGGATCCCGTCGGCCACGGCGATCAGGAGGACGGCCAGCCGCTCCGGGGGAATGGACGTACGGATGCGTCCTTCGTCCGCCCTCGCCCGGACGAAGTCCGCCACGCGCTCCCTCAGTACCGGGTAGCGCTCGGCGAAGTGTGCGTGCGCGGGATGCGCCGGATCGCTGGCGGCTGCGGCCATGGACACGAACAGCTCGACCAGACCGGGCGTCTTCGCGCCTTCCCGGATGATTTCGCGGTAGCTCTTCGGATCGTCGCGCTCCACCTGCCGCACCCGCGCCGTTTCGTCGCGCATGCGCAGGACCTGGGTGAGCAGGTCCTCCTTCGAGTCGAAGTAGTGCATCAGCCCGGGCAGGCTGAGATTGCACTTGGCCGCCACCTTGCGCAGAGAGGTACCCCGGTACCCCTCCGCCGCGAAGATCTCCAGTGCCGCGTGCAGGATCTCGCTGCGCTTGGCCTCGCCCTTCTCGTACGGGCCCCGTTTCGCCATGCCGGTTACCCTAACGCCCGGACGGCACGGTGACCGAGCCGAGCGCCGCGGGGTCCGGCAGCCGGCCGGCCCGGGACAGCGCGCCGAGCCAGCGCGCCGATTCCTTGGGCGAGCGGGCGAACGTGGTGCGGTCGACCGCGATGAGTCCGAACGTGGGCCGGTAGGTACCCCACTCGTAGTTGTCCAGGGCGCTCCAGTGCAGGTATCCGCGGACGTCGATGCCGTCGCGCATCGCCTCCCCCAGGCTCGTGAGCGCGGCGGCCGTGTAGGCGATGCGCTGCTCGTCGTCCTCGGTGGCGATGCCGTTCTCGGTGACGATGACGGGTACGTGCGGGCCGACGACCTCCGCCGTGTGCCGGACGGCCTCGCCGAGCGCCTCGGGGTAGACCTCCCACCCGGTCAGTGTCGTCTCGGCCCCGGCGGGCGGCGGAAGGGTCCCGCCCACGTCCATGCGGTGACGCGTGTACGCCTGGACGCCGATCCAGTCGTCCTCGCGGGCCGCTTCGAGGTACACGTCCTCACGCGGCCACGCGTAGGCGGCCGTCGCTTCCTCGGCGCCTGGCTCGGCCTGGTAGACCTGGTTGGCGACGGTCCAGCCGACCCGCAGGTGCGGGACCTCTTCCTTCAGAACTCCGGTCGCGGCCCGGTGGGCCTCCACGAGCGCCCGCACCACCGCGGGATCGGGTTCCAGCGAGGCCGGGTCGACGGCGGCCGCTCCCCCTTCGCGGGCCGTGGGCGAACCGGACGCGACACTCTCCCAGCCGTGCTCGGCGGCATGACTCCTCAGGGCGTACATCAGGGCCATCATGTTCGGTTCGTTGATCGTGGCCACGTACCGGACGCCTTCGCGCAGGATGTCGGCGACCGTGCGGGCATAGGACGCGAACAGTTCGGGCGCCTCCGGCGCGGTCCAGCCCCCGAGTTCGCTGAACCAGTGCGGCGACGTGAAGTGATGGAGCGTCACCACCGGTTCCAGGCCCCGCTCCAGTGCGCCGCGCACCATGGCCCGGTAGTGCTCCAGGGACGCCCGCGAGATCATGCCCCGCCGCGGCTCGATCCGGGCCCACTCGATGCTGAACCGATAGGCTCCGAAGCCGAGTTCGCGCAGCAGGTCCATGTCCTCGGGCCACCGGTGGAAGCTGTCCGCCGCGTCCCCGCTGGGCTCGGCGACGAAGCCGCCGGGGCGGTTCTCCAGACTCCACCAGTCACTGGAGACGTTGTTCCCCTCGATCTGGTGGGCCGACGTCGAGGCGCCCATGAGGAAGCCTTCCGGCAGAGCGGGACCGGGTCCGGCCGCGTACACCATCGGGGTTCTCCTTTCGCTCGGAACGGGACTCGCCCACTCCGCAAAAAGCGTTCATTGATCGGTTTTCGTGTTAGCGTACAGGTGGCAGCGGTACGGGAGAAGAGGCGGCTGAGCCGAACTCGCTCCGGGGGCCGCACCGAAGCCCAGCGGGCCGGAGCGCCGGACCTGACAACGCCGCTCCGGCTCCCTGACCCGCCCGCGCACAGGGAGAAGTTCCATGAACGCCGTCATCCCCCACGCCTCCGCAGAGCCGGTTCCTCGCCGCGGCGAGGGGGAACCGCATGCCACGGGCCCCTGGCGGATCGCGGCGGCCGGTCCCGTACCGGAGCAGCTCGCGGAAACCCTGCGGGAGCTGCTCGCACCGCACCTGCCCGGCCGCCTGCTGCCCGCCGGAAGCGACGACCCGGCCGCCCACGTACTGGTCCTCGCCCTCGACGACGCGCCTCCGGCCGCCGCCGCGCGCACCACCGTGGGCGTCGCCCCGGACGGCGGCGCGCACCCGGCCGACGAGGCGTACCGGCTCAGGGTCACCGCGAACGGCATCGAGTGCCGGGCACGCACCGTCGAAGGGGTGTTCCGGGCCGCGACGTCGGCGGTCCAGCTGATCGCCACGGCCGGGGCGGGCGGCGAACTCCCCTTCCAGGAGGTGACGGACGCCCCGCGATACGCCTGGCGCGGGCTCATGGTGGACCCGGCCCGCACCTTCCTCACCCCGGACGAACTGCGTCGGATCATCGACCTCGCGGCGCTCTACAAGCTCAATGTGCTGCACCTGCACCTCACGGACAACGAAGGCTGGCGCATCGAGCTGCCGAGCTTCCCCAGGCTCACGTCGGCCGCCGGCGAGGCACCGGTTCGCGCGTTCTACACGGTGGCCGAGTTCCGGTCGCTGCAGGAGTACGCGGCCCGGCGCTTCGTCACCGTCGTCCCCGAGATCGACCTTCCGGGCCACTGCGGCATGCTCAGGGAAGCGGTGCCGGGGCTCGCGGAGGCGCCGGCCCCGGCCGGACTCAAGGGGCGCTTCCCCTTCGTCCCGCCGCTCGACCTGACTGACGGAGCGACCCGCGCCACGGTCGCCCGGCTGCTCGCGGAGGTCTGCGCGCTGACGGACGGCCCCTTCGTCCACGTCGGAGCGGACGAGGCGTTCGGCGCGACGGCGGAGAGCTTCGCCGCGTCCGTACGCGAACTACGCACGCTCGTGCGCCAGTTCGGCAAGAACCCCGTCGCCTGGCAGGAGTCCTCCCGCGCCGGCATCGACCCGCGGGACATCGTCCAGCACTGGGTGGACGTCCCCATGATGGACCTGCCCGACACCGAGGAGGAACTCGCCGCCCGCCCCGAACTCGTCGCGGCGGGCCAGACCCTGGCCTTCATCAAGACACTCAAGAAGTTCTTCGCCCCCACGGACCAGGATGTCGCGCGGGTCGTCGAGGGCGGCGGGCGGGTGCTGCTCTCGCCCCAGTCCCATCTGTACCTGGACCGCCCGTACGCGACCCGGTTCGCACCGCCCGAACAGACCGAGGCCGCCGAGAGCCTGGGCTTCGACAGCTACCGGCCCCGGGGCGTCGAGCACGCCGCGTCCTGGGAACCGGCCGCGTACGCGATCCCGGACGACTGCGTCGCGGGGGTCGAAGCGACGCTGTTCGCCGAGCGGTTCGAGGGCTTCGACGACGTCACCGTCCTGCTCCTGCCCCGGCTGGCATCGGTGGCGGAGGCCGCGTGGTGCGGGCGCGCCCCCGAGTGGGCGGAGTACCGCGAGCGCCTGGGCCGGCACGGGCGGATGTGGAACGAGCGGGGGCTGGCCCACTTCGCCACCACCGAGGTCCCCTGGGCCGGGTAGCCGCTGCTCGCGGGCCGGGCCGCCGCACCCCGGCCCCGTTTGCGGCCCGGGCCCGGCCATCCTGAGGGGCGTCCACTGCGGGCGTGCGGGGAAATCCAGTGGCGGTCTCACGTCTCACGAACGAACATGACGCGCATGAGCGAGCAACCCGCACGATGGACCCGGGCCACTGTCTATCCCGACATGTGGGCCGACCCGGACGACGACCCCCGCAACAGCAACGGCACGGGGGCCGGCCCGGAAGGTGAGCTTGCGACGTTGCAGGACTTCCTGCGGGACTACCGCCTCACACTGCGGATGAAGTGCGAGGGCCTGAGCCCGGAGCAGTTGGCCCGTCGGTCGGTGCCGCCGTCGACGATGTCGCTGCTCGGGCTGGTGCGGCACCTGGCAGAAGTGGAAAGGGATTGGCGCAACTGGATCAGCGACGGCGATCCGCTGCCGAAGCTGTACGGCGGGAGTGACGCGGACTTCGACGAGGCTGTCGCCGATCAGGCAGTCGTGGACGGCGCCTTCACCGATCTGGCGCGCGAACAGGGCGAGTTGGACGCCGCGCTGGCCGAGCACCCCGATCTGGGCGAGCGCCTGGGGAAGGACGGCATCGCGGTCCGGGAGCTGATGGTGCACAGGATCGACGAGTACGCGCGCCACTGCGGGCACGCCGATCTGCTGCGCGAGTGTGTCGACGGGCGGGTGGGGCAGTAGCACGGCCCCCGCAAGCCCGGAAGGGGGGACGCCCTGCCGGCGGCCTCAGAAGGGGTCCGGCGCCACGTCGGGAACGGCCGGAGGCGGTCCTGCTCCGCCGAGGTCAGCCGCCCTCACCTTCCGGCCCGTTCCCGGGAGGTCGTGAGTGGCGGCGGTGGCTGGTGTCGCACCACGGGTAGATGCGGCTGCGCCGACAGGTGCACACGGCGACGACGAAGCGGTCGGAGGTGGCGACCGTCCCGTCCTCCCGCACGATCTCCACCGGTCCCTCGATCAGGATCGGGCCGTTGCGGTCGACGCTCACGCGCCTGGCACGTTCAGCTTCGTTCGGCACGAATGACCACCAGTTCTTCCGTCTCCTCATCGGCGCCGAGCAGACCCCGGGCGCGCAGCCAGGGGAGCCTCTGGGTGAGCACCGGCCCGAAGGGGACGTGGGAGCGGTGCGTCACCGAACAGCGCAGACCGGTATCGGTCAGCCGCGTCAGTGACTCCTCGACGCCGCACAGTCCGGAGTGCACCATGAGCAGCACACCGTGCGGGCGCAGCACGTCCCTGGCGTGGGCGCAGATCCGGTCGACGGCCTGCCGTCCGCCCTGCCCGGCGTCCCAGGCGACCGATGGCCGGTGACTGCGGTGGGGGTGGGGAGCGGGGACGTACGGCGGATTGCTCACCACCACGTCGAAGCGGTGCCGGGCGACCGGTCCGGTGAGGTCGCCGTGCAGCACCCGGACGCTTTGCCCCGCGCGGGCGGCGTTCATCCGTGCGGTGAGCACCGCGCGCCAGGAGATGTCGGTGGCAGCCACCCGCGCCCCCATCCGTGCGGCCAGTACGGCGAGCGCGCCGCTTCCCGTGCAGACGTCCAGGACGTCCGTGTCCGCCGTGATCCCTTCGGCGCGGAGCGCCTGTGCCAGCAGGTAGGTGTCGGCCTGGGGCGCGTAGACCCCTGGCAGGGTCCACAGGTTCCCCAGGTCGATGGGGGGTGCGGCAGCAGTCGTCATCCGGAGCCTCCACGTGGGTACGAACGGGAACGGGTCGTCGTCTTCCGCCTCGCCGGGCGCGTGCCCACCTCTCTCAGACTCGGCGTGCCTGCGGTCCACCGCCACTCGAGCGACGGGGTCCCCGGGCTCCTGCCCCGGGTCCGCTGTCGCATGCCGGGGCGCCGTGGCCCGGCCGGAGGGCCCCCTCGCCGCCGCGCTTGCGGGCATTCGGGGGACGTGCCGCCTGCCACGCACGGCACCGGGTATACGGCACCACGTGAAGGGTGGCCGGGCCCTGCCCGGCCACCTGTGGGGTGCGCTGCGGCCACCCCTCACGTTCCGGCGGGGCGACCGTCCCGTGTACGGCATCCGAAGGAGTACATCGACATGGCACGCGCTCTCGCTCTCGTCTGCACCCTGTCTCCGTCCCCGAAGCCCTCCAGCAGCCAGCTCCTGGCGGATCAGATCATGGCGGAGCTGTCAGGCCTCGGCGTGCAGGGAGAGACCGTACGCGTGGTCGACCACGACGTGCGGCCGGGGGTCGCGCAGGACATGGGTGACAACGACGCGTGGCCCGCGCTGCGCCGTAAGGTGCTGGCCGCGGACATCCTGCTGGTGGCCACCCCCATCTGGCTCGGGCATCCCTCCAGCGTGTGCCAGCGCGTGCTGGAGCGGCTGAACGCCGACATCTCCGAGACCGACGACGAGGGCAGGCAGCTGACCTCCGGCAAGGTGGGCCTCGCCGCTGTGGTCGGGAACGAGGACGGGGCGCACAAGGTCAGCGCCGATCTCTTCCAGGGGCTCAACGACCTGGGCTTCACCCTGTCGCCCGGAGCCGTGTCCTACTGGGTCGGCGAGGCGCAGCACGGCACGGACTACCAGGACCTGGACGAGACTCCCGAGGCGGTCGCCGCCACGACCCACACCTTGGCCGTCAATGCGGCGCACCTCGCCAAGGTGCTCGCGGAGAACCCTTACCCGTCCGTGTCGTAGCCGGGAGACCCGTCCCTGTCGTAGCCGGGAGCCGCCTCGATGCCGGACCCCACGATCGCCCGCAGCGCCGCCAGGTGCCCGCGGTAGGCGGCCCGCCCCTGCCGGGTCAGCCGGAGCCACACGCGTTGCCGCGTGTCGCGGACGGCTTTGCGCTGCTCGACGTACCCGGCCTCCATCAGTACGGTGACGTGCTTGCTCAGCACCGAGGCGGAGAGGCCGAGTTGCTTCTGGACCAGTCCGAACTCCGCCTCGCCGGCGGTGTCCAGCAGGGCACAGACGCGCAGCCGGTTCGGGGCGTGGACCGTGCCGTCGAATCCGTCCAGCGGGGCGGGGGGTTCGGCGCTCACGCGGTCTTCCGGTGCAGGCGGACGAAGGCGAGGTGGAAGCCGACGGACACGGCGGCACTCATCAGCGAGGCCGCGAGCAGCCATCCCGGCCACCCCGTGACCCGGAACGCGAACGCCGCCCCCACCAGCAGCACCGGCAGTCCGGCGGCAAGCGGCACGGTCGCCCGCTTCGGCAGCACGTCCCACCGCAGCGCCACCCCGGTCCTGTCGCGCCACGCCCTGGCCGCGACGGCGAGGAGCGCCCCGTACACCGCGGTGATCGCCAGCATGACGCCCAGCCAGGCGGGGCGCGGCAGCAGCCAGTCCGCTTCGGCCGCGATGCCTCCACAGGTGACCGGGAGCGCCGCGACGTAGAGCGTGAGGGTGACGAAGAACCAGGTCGGCCAGGGCGCGGCCGAGAGTTCCGCGGCGGAGGCCCGGACCCGTTCGGCGTCGGCGAGGGCCGAGCGGGCTTGTTCGGGCGTCAGCGCCACCCCGTCTGTTTCCATAACGGAAAGAGTAGTGGACGGTTTCCAGTATGGAAAGTGTTCGGAGGGTGGCCAGTGCCCGTACCGGCACCTTGGGACACCCCGCGAAGACGCCGGGCCCACGACGACCGTCGCCCGGGCCGCGACCCCCGGTGGATACTGACGCCGTGGCACCCGCCGCGCAGCATCCCTACGTGAGCGAGGACGAGACATGGACACCGGCACCGATCGCCGCGGGCCTCGCGCGCGGGACGTGCTGCGGGGCCTGCGAGCGCCCAGCCTCGCCCCGTGGACGCACCTGTACGAGCCTGAGGCTCCGCCTGCCCCGGGAGCTTTGCGCACCGTGTTCCTCGGGGTCTCCACACTCCTGCTCGACGACGGCGACACCGCGATCCTCACCGACGGGTTCTTCAGCCGACCCGGCCTCCTGCGCATGCGGTTCGGCCGTCTGCGACCGGACCGCGCCCGCATCGCCGCCGGCCTGCGCCGGGCCGGAACCGACCGTCTAGACGCCGTGTTCGTCGTCCACTCGCACTACGACCACGCCCTGGACGCCCCCGAGGTGGCCGTCATGACGGGCGCCCGGCTCATCGGCTCCGCGTCCACCCGCAACATCGCCCGCGGGCAGGGGTACCCCGACGACCGGTTCCAGCCGGCGGTCATCGGTGAGCCGTTCACCATCGGGCGCTTCACGCTCACCGCCCTGCCCGCCCGCCACAGTCCCGGCGACATCGCCCCCGGCCGGATCGACCGGCCGCTGCGGCCTCCGGTCCGCGCCACGGACTACCGGACCGGCGACTGCTACACCCTCCACGTCCGGCACGGCTCACACCAACTCCTCGTCCACGCCAGCGCGCACAGCCTGCCCGGCGCCCTCGACGGCCACGCCGCCGACACCGTGTACCTGGGGATCGGCGCACTCGGCAAGCAGGACGAGGCGTTCCGGGAGGAGTACTGGCACCGGCTGGTCACGGCCACCGGCGCCCGGCGCGTCGTCCCCATCCACTGGGACGACTTCTTCCGTCCCCTCGACCGCCCGCTCAGGCCCTTCCGCACCTTCCTCGACGACTTCCCGGCCACCATGGACTTCCTGACCCGCAAGGCCGCATCCGACGGGGTCGCCCTGGCCCTGCCCCTGCTCGGCAGCCGGGCCGACCCCTGGCCGTCCTGACCCGGGCGCGGCCGTGGGAAGGGCCTTCGGCCGGACGCGGGATTCACCGTACGAACCCGGGGCCGGCGCCGCCTCGGCGCAGCACCTCCCCGAGTGTCTCCACGCCTTCGCCGATGTCGCTGGGTGTGCTCGCGGCGTAGCCCAGGACCAGTCCCGGCCGATGGGCCCGCTGGCTGTGCCAGGACAAGGGGTGCACCTTCACGTCGCGGGCGAGTGCCATGGCCGCGAGCTCCGTGTCGGCGAACTCGGCGTCGAAGGTGATCGTCAGGTGCAGGCCGGCCGCGGCGCCGTGCACGATCGCGCTCGGCAAGTGCGTACCTATGGCTTTGATCATGGCGTCGCGGCGGTGGCGGTGGTGCCGGCGCAGATGGCGCAGTTGGCGTTCCATCGCGCCCGATTCCATGAAGTGGGCCAGTACGAGCTGGGGCAGGGCCGCGTTGCCGAGGTCGGTGAACCGTTTGGCGTCCACGAGGGCGTCGCGGTACCGCGGCGGGGCGAGGACCCACCCGATGCGCAGGGCCGGCGCGAGGAGCTTCGAGACGCTTCCGGCGTATGCGACGTTCTCGGTGAGCACGGACCGCAGGGCGGGCACAGGGGTCCGGTCGTAGCGGTGCTCGGCGTCGTAGTCGTCCTCGATGATCAGCCCGCCGCCCTCCCGGGCCCAGCGCGTCAGTTCGCTGCGCCGGCTGCCCCGGAGGACCACGCCGGTGGGGAACTGGTGCGCGGGTGTGAGGAGGACGGCCGCCTCACCCGTGGCGCGCAGTTCATCGACACGTATGCCTTCGGAGTCGACCGCGACGGGCGGGGTGGCCAGCCGGCAGTTGTGCAGGTGCTGGCGGGCTCCGAGGGAGCCAGGGTCCTCCACGGCCACCGCGGTGATGCCGTCGTCGCGCAGCACCCGCCCGAGCAGGGTGAGCGTCTGGGCCGTACCGGCGACGATGAGGACCTCGTCGGGGTCCGCCCTGATGCCCCGGTTGCGGGCGATCCAGTTCGCGATGGCCCGGCGGAGTGCCGGTGTACCGCGTGGATCTCCGTATCCGAGGTCGGATGCCGCGAGGTGATCGAGGACGTGGCGTTCGGTACGCAGCCACGCCGCTCGTGGGAATGCGGCGAGGTCGGGGAGCCCCGGGGAGAGGTCGATCCGTGCCCGGGCCGTGCGCATCGTGTCGAAGACGTCCGTGCCGGGTGCGGCGGCGAACACGGAGCGGGGCAGCGGCGGGGCGGTGCGCGCAGGGGACTTCGGCGCCGCCGCGGGGGCGCCGACGACGATCGTTCCGTTGCGCCCCCGCCCGGCGAGGTGCCCGTCCTCGATCAGGCGCTGGTAGGCCTCGGTGACCACACCGCGCGACACACCGAGTTCGCCGGCCAGGACCCGGGTGGCGGGCAGCCTGCTTCCCATTGGCAGGCGGCCGTCCGCCAGCGCGAGCCGGATCCGTGAAGCCAGCCAGTCGGACTTCCCGCCCCCCGGTGCCTCCTCGATGGCCAGATGGAGGAAGTCGGTCCCCGCCGTTATGGACCGGTGGGGAGCGCCGCCATTGGATCTGTTCATCGGGCCATAGTGACAACAGAGTGGAGGCATGAACACAGGTACAACCTCTTCCGCCGCTGCCCCGGCGGGCGACTACGTGCATGGCTACTCACCGCGTGAGGGCAGGCGGTTGGGCGACCAGGCCGACTCACTGGCGCAACTGCTGCACGCGGGCACGGCCTACCCCGCGGACAGCCGGGTACTGGAGATCGGCTGCGGGATCGGCGCCCAGACCGTCCATCTGCTCCGCTCCAGCCCCCGGGCGCACATGGTCGCGGTCGACCGGTCCAAGGAGTCTCTCGCCCAGGCCTGCACCCGCATCGCGGGGCTGGTGCCCGAGGCCAAGGTGGAGTGGCTCCGCGCCGACGTGTTCGATCTGCCCTTCGCCGACGCCGAGTTCGACCACGTCTTCGTGTGCTTCGTCCTGGAACACCTGCCGGACCCCGGGCGGGCGCTGGCCGGGCTGCGACGCGTACTACGGCCCGGGGGCACCATCACCGTGATCGAGGGGGACCACGGGTCGGCGTTCTTCCACCCCGACAGCTCGTACGCCCGGGCCGCGATCGGCTGCCAGGTCCGTCTCCAGGCGGCCTCGGGAGGGGACGCGCTCCTCGGCCGGCAGTTGCAGCCGCTGCTCGCCGGCGCCGGCTACGAGGACGTCGCGGTCCGCCCGCTCACGGTCTACACCGACCGGACCCGGCCCGCGTTGGTCGACGGCTTCACCCGCAACACCTTCATCGCCATGGTCGCATCCGTTCGGGACAAGGCGCTGGCCGCGGCCCTCACCACCGCGGGCGAGTGGGAACGGGGGATCGCCGACCTGCACCGGACCACCGGCGACGGAGGAAGCTTCCACTACACGTTCTTCAAGGGCGTCGCCGTGAATCCGGCCAGGCCGTGTCGTCCACCGTCAGAAAGGGCTCGCCCGCCACGGTCGCCGGAGTGAGCCCGGTGTACGTCATGACGTCCCGATGCAGGTGAGACTGGTCGAAGTAGCCTCCTGCCGAGGCGACTTCGGCCACTCCGACGCCCGCGACCAGCCGGTGGGCGGCTTGGTCGAACCGGACCAGCCGGGCGGCGCGCTTGGGTGGCATGCCGATCTGGGAGTGGAACCGCGACCACAGACGCTTGCGGCTCCAGCCCAGTTCGTCCGCCAGCCGGCCGACCCGGACGAGGCCGCGGCTGACGACAATCCGGTCCCAGGCCCACGCCACCTCGGGGTCCACCGGCGACCGGCCCCCACGTCGCCGGGCGAGCAGAGCGTCCGTCAACGCGAACCGTTCCTCCCACGAGGAGGCTTCGCCCAACTGCTCACGTGCCCTTGACGCTTCCCGGCCCCACAGGTCGTCGAGAACCACCATGGCACCGGCCAGGTCTGCCGGGGATTCGCCCAGAACCGTACGGGCGACCACCGGAGACAGGCGCACCTGCACGCACTCCACCTGCGCGCCCCACGCCCGCGCCGCACCTCCGGAGCCGAACCCGGGCCCGGCGACGACACTTCCCCGGTGTTGACGTCCCTCGCCGTCGTCCACGACGGCCCTGCTCGCACCGACTTCCAGGATCAGCATCACGGCAGGGTGCGGGACCACCCGCAACCCGCCCCCCAGTTGACCGGGGACACCGAACCCGGCCATGTCCGCACCAACCACCCGGCCCGGCCGCAGGGGGCGCGCGACATCCCACGCGGCCGGTCCGTCCCGTTCACTCTCGGTGGAGCGCATGGTCACATGCTACGCGGACCGGTGTAGGAACATTTGTCCAAGAACTGGCGCCCCCAGGACGGTGACAGTGGACTCATGACCACTCACGACGGACAACCGCACGCGAACGGCGACGTCCCGGCAACCGAGGAATCGCTCCTTCATCTGGACTCCGGAGACATCCATGTGTGCCAGGACGGCCCTCGCGACGCCCCGGCGCTCCTCCTCATCCACGGTTCCGCAGCCTCCGCCCGCTCATGGGCTGCGATGGTTCCGCTGCTGGCCGCGTCCCACCGCGTCATCCGCATCGACCTGCCCGGGCACGGTCTGTCGTCCGAACCGGCCGGCGGCGACTACGAGACCCTCGCTCAGGGGCGTGCGGTCGGCACGGCACTGGACCTGCTCGGCGTCGAGCACGCCGTGGTCGTCGGCCATTCCAGTGGCGGCTACACCGCCACAGCTCTCGCCGAGCAACGACCCGGCCTCGTGACCGCACTCGTCCTCATCAACACCGGACCCAGCCTGGACGCCTTCATTCCACCGGAGGCCTCCGAACCGATCGGCCTTTCGCAGTGGCCCCCGACCGACGAGCAGATCCGCCAACTCGCGAGCACCGGCTTCCGCGAGGGGTACGAGATCCCCCAGGACCTGGTGGACGAAGTGCGCGGGATGACCCGCCGCGCGTTCACCACGTCGATGCAGGCGTCCCTCGCCTATCTGAGCCGGCAGGCACTCCCCGGCCGGCTGGCGGCCCTCGGCATGCCGCTGCGAGTGATCTTCGGAGACCAGGACCGCAGATGGCGCCCGTCGTCCGCCGCCAGCTACCGCGCCGTCCCCGGCGCGGAGATCGAATGGCTGCCCGGCGTCGGCCATACCCCCATCCTGGAGGATCCGCCGCGGACCGCCGCGCTCCTGCTGGCCTTCACCGTGACGCACACCGCGGACGTCCGGAAGACCACCTGACCTCGCCGTGCCGGGCCGTCACTTCCTCCTCCCTCCGACGAGCGCCCCCGCCACCGCGAGGGCGGCGCCCGCGCCCAGGGCCGAGAGCAGCCGGGCGTGCTGGGACGCCCAGACCTGAGGGCTGCGCGTGTGGGCGTTCGCGTCGAAGGGGCCGTGTGCTCCGTGGTCGCTCGCACCGGCCCCGTCGACGGGCTCCCACAGGTTGCCGGGCCGCTGCCGCACCTCTTCGCCGGTCTGCTGGGAGTCGTAGCCGGTCCGGGCGAGGTAGCGGTCGAGGAGCGGGGCCGCGAACTTCTGCGCGAGGATCGTGGCGGCCGTGCTGCCGCCCACCCAGTACTGCTTGCGCCGGGGGTGGTCGGCCGCGAACGCGACCGCGCGGGCCGCCAGTTCGGGCTGATAGATCGGGGGGACCGGCTGGGGGCTGCGGGGCAGCCGGGAGAGCACCCACGTGAACTGCGGGGTGTTCACCGCCGGCATCTGCACGATCGTGATGCGCACGCCGCTGCGCTCGTGCAGGAGTTCGCACCGCACCGACTCGGTGAAGCCGTTCACCGCGTGCTTGGCGCCGCAGTAGGCCGACTGCAGCGGGATGCTCCGCAGACCGAGTGCGGAACCGACCTGCACGATGGTTCCGCGGTTGCGCGGCTTCATCCGCTCCAGCGCCACTCTCGTGCCGTGCACGAAGCCCAGATACGTCACCTCGGTGACTCTGCGGAACTCCTGCGGGTCGATCTCGTCGAAGGGCGCGAAGACCGAGGTGAACGCCACGTTGATCCAGAGGTCGATGGGCCCGAAGTGCTCCTCGGCCCGCTCGGCGGCGCTCTCGACCGCCGCGTAGTCGGCCATGTCGGTGGGGATCGCCAACGCCTTGCCTCCGGCCTCCTCGACATCGCGCATCGCGCCCTGGAGTCCTGCCTCGCCTCGCGCCAGGAGGGTGACGTTCGCGCCGCGGCTGCCGAAGTGCTGGGCGGTGGCGCGGCCGATGCCCGCGCTCGCGCCGGTGATCACTACGTTCTGGGTCATCGCTGAAACGGTGCCTTTCTGAACGGTGTGCGGGTCGGGACTCGGTGGGTGGCGGCTGGGGATCTCCTAGGGCGGCGGGGGTCCGCCGAGGCGGCCCGCGCATTCCAGGAGCATCGCGTGGACGAAGGCCTGGGGAAGGTTTCCACGCAGTTGCCGCTGGGTGATGTCGTACTCCTCGGAGAAGAGCCCCGGCGGCCCGCACGCTGCCCGGTTGCGTTCGAAGTAGCGCAGGGCGCCGGCCGTGTGGCCCTGCTGGTGTTCGGCCAGCGCCATCATGAACCCGCACAACAGGAACGCCCCCTCCGCCTCACCGAGCGGCCGCCGGTCGTGACGGAAGCGGTAGACGTACTCGTCGCGGGCCAGTTCCTCCCGTACGGCGCGCAGGGTGGCGCGCGTACGGGGATCGGAACCCGGCAGGGCGCCCCGGACGGGTGGCAGGAGGAGCGCGGCGTCCACGCCGGGGATCTCGGGGGCCCGCTGCCAGTGGCCTTCGGGGTGCAGACCGGTGCGCTCCGTTTCGGTGAGTACGGTGTCGGCCAGCGAGGTGCAGCGCGCCGCGTCCCGGCCGGCGCCGGGCAGCGCGGCCACGGCGCGCAGCCCCGCGACGCAGGTGAGCCGGGAGTGGGTCCAGCGTCGGTCGTCGATCTCCCAGATGCCGGCCTCGGGCCGGTTCCACAGCTCTTCGACGGCCGAGACGGCGGCCCGCACGGCGCGCAGGCCGTCGCGGTCGAGCCGGTCCGCCCTGCCGGCGGCGGCCAGGAGCTGCAGCGCCTCACCGAACGCGTCGAGCTGGAACTGCTCGTTGACCCAGTTGCCGATCCTGTCGGTCCCTCCCGGATAGCCCGGAAGGTCCAGGGTCCGCTCGCCGGGCACCGGTCCGCCGGTGACGGTGTAGGCGGGTTTGAGGTCCGGTCCGTCCCCGAGGAGTCTGGCGGAGACGAAGCCGACGGCGGAATCCAGGAGGCCGGTGGCACCGACGCCGGCTGCGGCGATCCCCGCGTAGCACTGGTCCCGGATCCACGCGTAGCGGTAGTCGTAGTTGCGGCCTGCGCCGGACCGTTCCGGAAGGCACATCGTGGCAGCGGCCACCATGCCGTCGCTGCTGCTCGTGAGGCCGCGCAGGACGGCGACGGCGTGGTGTGCGTCGGTCGTGGCGATGGTGTCCACGGGCTCCGGGCAGGCCCGGGCCCAGCCCCTGGCGGTGTCGTCCCACGCGGCGTCGGGGCGCACGGGCCGGCCGGGCAGAGTGCGGTCCGACAGTTCCAGTACGAGGTCGTGGTGCCCGCCGGGCGGAACGGTGAGGTCGAGGGTGAGCAGGCCGCCGCCGCGCGACGAGTCGGCCCTGGTCGCTGCCGCTGCTCCGGTCAGGCGCCAGTTCAGCGCGCCCGTCCTCCCCGTCCACACGCCGTCGTGCCGCTCGATGTGATGGCTGCCCTCGCTGCCGAATGCCCCGCGCGGCTCGAGCAGTACCCGTACCCGCGCGGGGCTGTCCGCTGCCAGGACCCGTCGCAGCAGGACCGCCCGGTCCGCTTCGCCGGGGAAGGCGAGGGCTTCCCGGCACTCGATGGGGCCCTCGCCGGTGATCCAGCGGCTGCGCCAGATGAGGCTTCCGCTCTCGTAGTAGCCGCCCCACACGTGCCGCTGGTCGAGCGGTGTGACGGCGAAGGTCCCGCTGCCTCCGATGAGCGCCGAGAAGACGGCGTCGGAGTCCCAGTGCGGCGCGCACATCCAGGCGATGTCCCCGCGCGGCCCGACCAGGGCGCCGCGTTCACCGTCGGCCAGCAGGGCGTACTCCCGCAGCACGTGCGGAGGGAAGGCCTCGCCGGTGTCGATCGTGGCGGGTGCCGGCATGACGTGGAGTCCTCTCCGGGTGGGGCGGGGGGGGTCCGGGGTGCTGTCCCGGTCAGGAGACGCGGTCGCCACACGGTGACGCCCCCGCAGCGGGTGACGTCGGCCTGCAGGCAGTCCACCGCTCCGGCGTCGAGCATGTGCCGGAAGTAGGCGAGGGTGTAGCCGTACTCGCCGGCGGCGACCTCGGTCGTCACCGCGTCCCGGATGCGCGCGAGCCCCTTCAGGTCATCGGACGAAACCGGTTCCTCGAACCAGGTGACGCCCTGGTCGTCGAGGTGCCGGGCGATGCGGACGGGCTGTTTGGCCGCGTACGCGCGGTTGGCGTCGACGTACAACCCGGCCTCGTCGCCGATGCTTCGCCGGGCCTGCGCGACGCGTCGCAGACCGCGCCGGGCCGCGTGCCCCCCCCACGACTCGCCGATCTTGATCTTGACGCGGGGGATGCCCTGCTCCTGCACCCACGCGCGCAGCCGGCGGTCCTGCTCCTGATCGTCGTACGTGGTGAAGCCGCCGCTGCCGTGGACCGGCACCGTCGCCCGGGCGGCGCCGTGCAGGTGGACCAGCGGAAGGCCGGGCAGTCGTGCCTCGAGGTCCCGCTCATCAGCTGTCCGTTCCCCCGGGGCCGTCACCGTGCCGGTGCCCCGGCAGCAGCTCCTGGACCTTGGCCTTGAAGCCCTGCCGGATCACGTCCGTCCGGTCGCTGTCGCCCTTGATCACGGCCAGTGCGGCCGCTTCGATCTGGTCGAGGCTCGCGTGCGGCGGGATCGGGGGTACCGCCGGGTCCGTGCGGAAGTCGATGACGAACGGCCGGTCGGCGCCGAGCGCACGGTGCCAGGCGGCTTCCACGTCCGCGGGCTTCTCCACCCGCACCCCGTCGAGGCCGATCGACTTGGCGAAGTCCGCGTACGGCACATCGGGAAGTGCCTGCGAGGGGAGGAACTGCGGCGCGCCGGACATCGCCCGCATCTCCCAGGTGACCTGGTTGAGGTCCTGGTTGTTGAGTACGGCGACGATCAACCGCGGGTCCTGCCACTCGCGCCAGTACTTGGCGGCCGTGATGAGCTCCGCCATCCCGTTCATCTGCATGGCACCGTCACCGACGATCGCGATGGCCGGGCGCTGCGGATGGGCGAATTTCGCTCCGATCACGTAGGGAACCCCGGGCCCCATGGTGGCGAGGGTGCCGGACAGGGAGCCGCGCATCGTCCCGCGCATGCGCAGGTGCCGGGCGTACCAGTTCGCTGCGGAGCCGGAGTCGGCGGCGAGGATCACGTCCTTCGGCAACAGGGCGTCCAGGGTGTGGACCACGTACTCGGGGTTGATGGGATCGGCCTCCACGGCGGCCCGCCGCTCCATGACCTCCCACCAGCGCGCGGTGTCCTTCTCGATCTTCTTCCGCCAGGAGCCGTGCTTCTTCTTCTTGAGTTGCGGCAGCAGGGCTGCGAGCGTCTCCTTGGCGTCACCCACCAGGTTGACCTCGAAGGGGTACCGCAACCCGATCATGAACGGATCGATGTCGATCTGCACCGCCCGCGCCTGGTCGAGGCCGGGCATGAACTGGGTGTAGGGGAAGCTGGAGCCGATGACGAGCAGCGTGTCGCAGTCCTGCATGAGCTCGTAACTGGGGCGGGTGCCCAGCAGCCCGATGGCACCCGTCACGTACGGCAGGTCGTCGGGGAGCGCGTCCTTGCCCAGCAGTGCCTTGGCGACCCCGGCGCCGAGCGTCTCGGCGACCACCTCGACCTCGGCGCGCGCGCCTCGCGCGCCCTGGCCGATGAGGATCGCCACCTTCTCGCCGGCGTTCAGCACGTCCGCGGCTCTGGTGATCTCCGCGGCGGCCGGGACGGGCGCGTACGGGGACATGCCCAGGCTGGAGGGCACCATCTTGAACGCGTGGGTCGGCGGTGAGTAGTCCAGTTCCTGCACGTCCGCGGGCACGATGATCGCGGTCACCGTCCGGTGTGCGTAAGCGGTGCGCATGGCACGGTCGATGACGTTGGGGAGTTGTTCGGGAACCGTCACCATTTCGCAGAAGTCGGAGGCGACGTCCTTGTACAGACTCAGCAGGTCGACCTCTTGCTGGTACGAGCCGCCCATGGCCGTGCGGTTGGTCTGGCCGAC
The DNA here is from genome assembly GCF_042871565.1 of Streptomyces sp. NPDC005775. NCBI lineage: Bacteria > Bacillati > Actinomycetota > Actinomycetes > Kitasatosporales > Streptomycetaceae > Streptomyces > Streptomyces sp. NPDC005775. The sequence continues at coordinate 314,070 of NZ_JBIAIU010000001.1, forward strand.
GATCGCGACCACCGGGACGTGATCCAGCTTCGCGTCGTAGAGACCGTTCAGCAGATGGATGGCTCCGGGCCCCGACGTCGCCGCGCACACCCCGACCTTGCCGGAGAACTTGGCGTACCCGACCGCCTCGAAGGCGGCCATCTCCTCGTGCCTGGCCTGCACGAACTTCGGCGTGTTGTCGGCTCGTCCCCAGGCGGCGAGCAGGCCGTTGATGCCGTCCCCGGCGTAGGCGAAGACATGCTCGACCTCCCATTCGCGCAGTCGCTGAAGGATGTAGTCCGAGACTTTCATCGACACGGAACTGGCCTTTCTTCTCAGGGGCGGGGCCGACGCGGGGCGGTCGGCCGGCTTCGGTGCCTGCGGGCGAGACCGGCCGCACCGATCACGGCCGTCGCACCGATGCCGGACACCACCGCTGCGGTGACCAGGCGCGACGCCCAGTGCGGGGAGTCGGGGCGGGACACGAGTTTCTCGGGATGATCGGCCGGCAGCGGGCCGTCGAGGCCCAGCGCGAGGACTTCGGCGAGGTGCACCGCCCGGCGGCCGGTGCCGCCCTGCTCGATCTGGGTCCGGCAGCTGAAACCGTCCGCGATCACCAGGGAGCCCGGCGCCGCCTCGCGTACGGCGGGCAGCACCCCGAGTTCACCGATCGCCAACGAGACGTCGTGATGGCCCCGTTCGAAACCGAAGTTGCCGGCGAGTCCGCAGCATCCGGCGTCCAGCACCTCCGCGTCGATCCCCGCGCGGCGCATCAGCTCCCGGTCCGCGTCGAACTTCGTCACGGCGTGCTGATGACAGTGCGTCTGTACGGTGGCGGCCCGGGCGAGACGTGGCGGCTGCCAGCCGTCGGGGGCCTCGTTCACCAGCAGTTCGGCGAAGGTCCTGAACTGCTGGGCGAGACGTCGCACGTCCTCGTTGTCCGGCATGAGTTCAGGAGCGTCGGAGCGGAAGACCGCGGTGCACGACGGTTCCAGGCCCACGACCGGTGTGCCGGCCTCGATCCAAGGGCGCAGCACACCGAGGGTACGGAGCAACACCCGTTTGGCCGTGCCGAGTTGGCCGGTGGAGATCCAGGTCAGGCCGCAGCACACCGCGTCGGTCGGCACCGCGACCCGGAATCCGGCGTCCTCCAGTACCCGCACCGCCGACTTGGCGATGGCGGGGTGGAAGCGGGCCGAGAAGGTGTCCGGCCACAGCACGACCGTGCGCGGGTCTCTCGGGTCCGGCTCCGGCGCCCCGCGGGCCTTCCACCACTGGACGAAGTTCTCCTCGGCGAACGCGGGGGCCTCACGCTCCGCGGCGACGCCCGCCAGTCGTCTGCCCGCCCGGGACAGTCCGGGGGCGTGCAGCACGGCATTGGTCAGCCGCGGTGCGAACGCCGCCAGCCGGGCCCAGAGCGGCAGCCAGCCCATGGCGTAGTGAGCGGCCGGGCGCAGCCGCCCCTCGTAGTGATGGGCGAGGAACTCCGCTTTGTAGGTCGCCATGTCGACGCCGGTCGGGCAGTCGGACTTGCAGCCCTTGCAGGCCAGGCAGAGGTCCAGCGCGTCCCGTACCTCGGTGGAGCGCCAGCCTTCGGTGACCGGCGAGTCGGCATGGCCGCCGAGCATTTCGAAGAGCAGCCGCGCGCGACCGCGGGTGGAGTGCTCCTCCTCGCCCGTCGCCCGGTAGGACGGGCACATCACGCCGCCTTCGTGGGAGCGGCAGTTACCGATGCCGACACAGCGCTTCACCGCCTGGGTGAAGGAGTGGTCGTCGTCCGGATAGGCGAAGTGGGTGTCCAGGCCGGCCGGCCTCCAGTCCGCTCCGAGCCTGAGGTTCTCGTCCACCCGGTAGGGCGCGACCACCTTGCCGGGATTCATCAGGTCGTCGGGGTCGAACAGCGCTTTGAGCCGGCCGAACGCGTCGACGATGCGCGCGTCGAACATCCGTGGCAGCAGCTCGCCGCGCGCCTGCCCGTCGCCGTGCTCCCCGGAGAGGGAACCCCCGTAGGAGGAGACGAGGTCGGCGGCGCGGAGCAGGAACGCGCGGAAACGCGCGACGCCGTCCGCGGTGGTGAGTTGGAAGGGGATCCGCGTGTGCACACACCCCTGGCCGAAATGCCCGTACAGCGAGGGGTGGCTGTAGCCGAACTCCGCGAAGAGGTCCTTGAGATCACGCAGGTAGTCGCCCAAACGGTCGGGCGGGACCGCGGAGTCCTCCCAGCCCTCCCAGGTTTCGCGGCCGTCGGGCGGTCGGGCGGTGACGCCGAGACCGGCTTCCCGGGCCCTCAGCATCCTCTGCTCCCGGTCGTGGTCGTCCGAGAAGGCGACGGAGTCGTCGCTCTCGCTCCGCCCCAGCGCCTCCAGCAGGGCTTCAGCCTGCGCGTCGACGTCGCGCTGGTCGTCGCCGCTGAACTGGAGCAGCAGCCAGCTCTCCCCCGCCGGGAAGATCTCGAGCGAATCGAGGTAGGCGCCCTCCTCCCGCATCAACTGCGCCATCCGCCCGTCCAGGGCCTCCAACTGGGTCGGTTCACTGTGTGCGAGCAGCCGCGGCACGTCATCGGCCGCGGCGCAGATGTCGCTGTATGCCAGCACCAGCATCGATTGCGTGGACGGAACGGGTACGAGGTCCAGCTCGGCCCGCAGAACGGTGACGAGGGTGCCTTCGCTGCCGACCAGCGCCCGTGCGACGTCGAAGCCGTTCTCGGGGAGCAGGGAGTCCAGGTTGTAGCCGGACACGCGCCGGGGGATGCGCGGAAAACCTTGCCGCACCTCACCCGGACAGCCCCCGATGAGATCGCGCATCCCCCGGTACAGCTCCGCGCGCCGGCCGCCGCCGGCGAGGATCTCCTCGTACTCGGCATCCGTGGTCGGGCCCACCCACATCCGGGTGCCGTCATACGTCAGGACCTCGAGGCGCCGCACGTTGTCGACCGTCTTGCCGTACGCCTGCGCCGAGGCTCCGCACGAGTTGTTGCCGATCATCCCGCCGAGCGAGCAGTGACTGTGTGTGGCCGGCTTCGGCCCGAACTGCAGTCCGTGCGCGGCGAGCTGACGGTTCAGCTCGTCGAGTACCAGACCCGGCTCCACCACGCAGGTCCGCGCACCGGCATCGACCGACACCAGCCGGTGGCAGTGCTTCGTCCAGTCGATGACGACGGCGGCGTTGGTGCACTGTCCGCCGAGGCTGGTCCCGCCTCCTCGGGACAGCACCGGCGCACCGAACCGGCGACACACGGCGACCGTCTCCGCACCGGCCTCCACGGATCGGGGCACCACCACCCCGAGCGGCACCTGCCGGTAGTTCGAGCCGTCCGTGACATAGGCGCCGCGGCTCCCGGAGTCGAACCGCACTTCTCCCTCGACCCGGTCCCGCAGCGCTCGTTCCAGAGCGGTGAGGTCCACGGACGATGTGCGCCTCACCGTGCGTCTCCGACGCTGACGGCGGGCGCTGGCGAAGATCCCATGGCTTCATCTACTCCTCTGCCGCGTGTTCCCACAACCGGAACCCACCGACAAAATCACGTTGCGTTACTGCCCGAGCGGCGCCGAACCGATTACGGCGACGGGGGCCGGGTAACCGCCGATCCGCCATCGAAACGCCCCTTCCGGGCAAAGAGCACCCCAATGAGGCGCAACGGAACCCGCTGCGCCATCCGGCCCACCGCCTGTCTCCCCTCCGGCGGCAGCCGGTGAGTGGCGCCGCGCGGGTGGGTGTAGCCGGGCCTAGCGTGGGAACCGGCAGCAGGGAACGCGACACTTCGGACCACGGAGGCACCGCATGGCCGTACGACACCGGTTGATCAGAAAACCCCCCGCGGATGTCTGGGCGATCCTGTCCGACGCCGAACGGTACGGGGACTGGGTGGTCGGCGCCTCGCGGGCCGAAGCGGACGAGGGGCAGTGGCCGGAACTGGGGGCGGCCCTGCGCTACGAGGTGAAGATCGGGCCGGCCACCCTGCACAACAGGACCGTGGTCCGCCGCAGCGAACCGATTACCGCGCTCGAACTGGAGGCAGACAGCGGGCCGTTGGGGACCGCGAGGATCGCGATGGAGCTACGGCCCTGGGGTGGACACACCCTCCTCATCCTCGACGAGCACCCGCTGCGCGGCCCCGGGGGCGCCCTGCACAACGGACTCGTGGACCTGGCTCAGCAAGTACGGCACCGCGCGATGCTGGGCCGGCTCGCCCGGCTGTGCGAAGCGGAAGACGCTGACGAGAACCCAGGTCACACGGCTCGGCGGCCGCGGCCGCACCGGGCGTGAAAGGGAAGCGGGAATCAGTCGCTCCGCCCGGCGGTGCGCCATCCATCGAGGCGGGAGTAACCCATGCCTGACGCCGTAGTGATCGGGGCGGGCCCCAACGGGCTGGTCGCGGCGAATCTCCTGGCTGACGCGGGCTGGAGCGTGGAGGTGCTGGAGGCCCAGGACGAGCCGGGCGGGGCGGTGCGGCACGACCGCGGGCTCGATCCCGAGTTCACCAACGACCTCTTCAGCGCCTTCTACCCCCTCGCCGCCGCGTCCCCGGTCCTGTCCGGCCTGCATCTGGAGCGGGAGGGGCTGCGCTGGAGCCACGCCCCGAAGGTGCTCGCGCACCCCTTGCGGGACGGCCGCTGCGCCGTCCTCAGCCGTGACCCGGACGAGACGGCGGCGAGCCTGGAGGCGTTCGCCCCCGGGGACGGGGCCGCGTGGAAGGAGCTGCGGGAGGTCTGGGAGGTGCTGCGGCCCGGCATCCTCGAAGCCCTGTTCACTCCGTTCCCCCCGGTCCGCGCCGGAGCCCGGATGGCGCTGCGGCTGCGTGCGGCCGGCGGGCTGCGACTGGCCAGGACGATGGTGCTGCCGGTGCGGCGGCTGGGCGAGGAGGAGTTCCGCGGCGAGGGCGGCAGGCTCCTGCTCGCGGGCAACGCCCTGCACGCGGACCTCTCACCGGAGGCGGCCGGCAGTGGCGGCTTCGGCTGGCTCATGTCCATGCTCGGTCAGACCTACGGCTTCCCCGTCCCCAGCGGAGGCGCGGGGTCCCTCACCACCGCGCTCGTCCGCCGGCTGGTGCGGCGCGGCGGAACCGTCCGGTGCGGGGAGCGGGTCACCGAGGTCGTCGTGCGCGGCGGCCGGGCCGTGGGCGTCCGCACCGCGGGCGGCGAGGCGGTCCCGGCCGGCAGGGCGGTCCTGGCCGATGTGTCGGCGCCCGCGCTCTACGGATCCCTGGTGGCCGAACACCACCTTCCCGGGCGGCTCCTCGCCGACCTGAAGCGCTTCCAGTGGGACTTCGCCACGTTCAAGGTCGACTGGGCCCTGAACGGGCCGGTGCCGTGGACCTGCCCGGAGGCCGCGCAGGCCGGCACCGTCCACCTCGCGGAGGGCGTGGACGCCCTCACCCGCTTCGCCGCGCAGATCGCGATGGGCCGCGTCCCCGACGAACCCTTCGCGCTCCTCGGCCAGATGACCACGGCCGACCCCAGCCGCTCGCCGCGGGGTACCGAGTCCGCGTGGGCGTACACGCACGTCCCGCACAAGGTACGGGGGGACGCGGGCGAGGCGGGGCTGACCGGTACGTGGGACGCCCGGGAGCAGGAGACGATGGCGGACCGGGTCGAGGCCCAGGTCGAACGCTATGCCCCGGGTTTCCGCGACCTCATCAGGGCCCGGCGCATCCTGGCCCCTCCCACGCTGGAGAGCCTGGACGCCAACCTCCACGGCGGCGCGATCAACGGCGGAACCACCGCCATGCACCAGCAGTTGGTCTTCCGCCCCTCCCCCGGCACCGGCCGCCCGGAGACGCCCGTCCGCGGGCTGTACCTCGCCTCCGCCTCCGCGCACCCCGGCGGCGGAGTCCACGGCGCGCCCGGCGCCAACGCCGCGCGTGCGGCCCTGCGCCGCTCACGCACCGACGTGCTGTCCCGCCTCCAGAGCGGGCTCACTCATCGCGACCGCAAGGGGCGGCGCTGACGGTCCCGGCCGCCCCCGAGCCGCGCCGACAGGGCCGCCTCTCGCGAGCACGGCGCCCGGCAGCCCGCGCGTCACTGGACGCGGGGCTTCGACGGAGAGCTGCCGTTGTCGTCGTTCTCTTCCTCGTCGTCGTCGGTGCCCGGCACGTGGACGTCGAGCACCTTGATGTTGATCTCGACGACCTCGAGACCGGTCATGGTCTCGACCGCGTCCGTGACGTGGGATCGGATGCTCTGCGCGGCCTCCAGGATGGGAACGCCGTACTCCACCACAATGTCGACGTCGATGGCGGTCTGCTTCTCACCGACCTCCACCTTCACCCCGCGGCCGTGGTCGCTGGACCGCGAAACCCTGTCCTTCACCGCTCCCAGGGCCCGCGTGGCGCCCCCGCCGAGGGAATGCACTCCCTCCGTCTCACGCACGGCTATGCCGGCGATCGTCGATACCACGGTGTCCGCGATGACGGTGGTCCCGCGGGTCTCGCCCGAGGTGCCGCTCGTTCCCAGTTCAGTGCCGCTCCGGCTGTCGATTGTCGCCATGAGTTCCTCGCACAGAGTTGTTCGGGGAGGGCGGACCGGACCGGAGGAATTCCTCCGCCGACCTGTGCCCCCCAGTAGTTCCACTGTGCTCCGGAAGGCGGGCCTCCGCCATTCAGGTGGGTGGTGCCGTCACCACCACGCCCGGCCCCTGCGGACCGGACGCCTCGGGCGGCGGCTCAGGAGCCAGCCAGGCGAGCGCGGCCACGGTCAGGGCGCTGACACCGGTGTCCAGGGTCGGCTGGATGACGGGGGCGAAGGCAGGGCTGTGGTTGACCGGGACGTCCTGGGCGACGGTCCCCTTCCTCACCGCCTCGGCATAACGCTCCGGATCGATGCCGCCGATCGCCCAGTAGGTGAACGGGGCCCCGAATGCCCGGGGGATCTCGCTCATGTCCTCGCTGGCGGTCTGGAGCTCGACGGTGCGGGCGTCGTCACCGAAGTACCGGGCGAACGCGTCCGCGACGCGCCGGGTCGGCTCCTCGTCGTTGACGGTGGGCGGGAAGGACGAGATCCGCTCGATCTCGGGCTCCTCGGGCGCGCGGGAAGCCTCGCACTCGGCGCGGACGATGCGTGCGATCGCGTCCAGGATCTGGGCGCGCGTGGCGTTGTCGTAGGAGCGGACGTTGAGTTCGATGACGGCCCGGTCGGGGATGACGTTGGGGCCGCTGCCTGCGTGGATGCTGCCCACGGTGACGACGGCGGGGGTGGTGGCGGCCAGTTCCCGCGATACGACGGTCTGCAGGCGTACGACGATCATGGCGGCCATCACCACGGGGTCGACCGCGGCCTGCGGCATGGAGCCGTGCGCCCCTCGTCCGTGAACGGTGATGCGCAGACTGTCGGCCGCCGACAGGAAGGAGCCCGCGCGGGTACCGACCAGGCCCGCGGGAAAGGGCAGGACGTGCTGGGCCAGCACCACGTCGGGCCGCGGCGACTTCGCTGTCAGACCGTCGTCGATCATGGCGTCCGCGCCGTCGCCGTTCTCCTCCGAGGGCTGGAAGAGCGCCACGAACGTGCCCCGCCAGGTGTCGCGGTGCCCGGCCATCAGCCGGGCGCAGCCGATCAGGGAAGCCACGTGCACGTCGTGGCCGCAGGCGTGCATGACCGGCTGTTCGCCGCCGCCCCCTTCCGTCACGGCCTCGGTGGAGGCGTACGGGAGACCGGTCCGTTCGCGTACCGGGAGGGCGTCCATGTCCGCCCGGGCCATGACGACGGGGCCGTCCCCGTTCGTGAGGACCCCGAGCACTCCGGTGCCGCCGATGCCTTCGGTGACCTCGAAGCCCGCGTCCCGCAGGGCGTCCGCCGCCTTCTTCGCCGTGCGGTGCTCCCGCAGGCCCAGCTCGGGATGGCGGTGCAGGTCCCGGTAGAGATCCTCCACGTGGGAGCGGACCGCGTCGAGGCCGGCCAGCACGGTCCGGGCAGGATCGGTCATGGGGGCTCCTTGCGTGGGCGGGGCTGCGCCGCGTCCTCGGTCCCGGGCCACCGGACCGATGCGTGGCGCTGTCGGGACCACGGTGTTCCGGGGCGCCGGTCGGGGCAACCGGGCAGAGCCCGGACGTGCGTCGGACGGGGCTCCGGCACGGCCGGAACCCCGTCCCTGGTCAGCTGGTGGGGAAGTTGTCAGAGGTGCTGATCCGGCTCTTGAGCAGCGTCCCCGATTCGGTCAGCACATTGCTGCTGCTGTAGTCGGCGCCGTCGCAGGTGCCCGGCTTGAGCGCCGCACTGCTCTCCGGGGCGTCGGAGTAGGTCCAGTTCGCGTAGCCGATCTTCAGCTGATCGAGCAGGTCCAGCCAGGCCGTGGTGCTCGCCCGGTCCAGAGCTCCGCCACCGGTGGCGCTGACCGTACCGAACTCCGTGACGAACAGCGGCAGTCGGCCGGCCGCGCGGCTCACCGTGGCACGGTAGGAGTCCTTGTGGCTCGCGGCGTAGAAGTGGAACGCGTACATGATGTTGGCGGCGTTGACGGGATTGCTGACGACCTCGCTCTCGCTGGAGCCGTCCGAGACTCCCAGCGAGGACCATCCGCGGGTGCCGACGATGACGACAGCGTCCGGGTCGGCGGCGCGGATCACCGGGATGACCTGTTCGGCGTAGCTCTTGATGGCCGTCCAGCTCACCCCGTTGGGCTCATTGGCGATCTCGTAGATCACGTTCTTCTTGCCGGCGTTGCGGGCCGCGACGGACGCGAAGAACGTCTTCGCGCGGTTGAGGTTGAAGTTCGGATCGCCCGGCGTCAGGGTGTGGAAATCGATCAGTGCGTACATGCCACGGGCCTCGGCCATGTCGACGAGGCTGTTCACGCGGCTGGTGAAGCCCGCCGGGTCGGTCTCGTAGCCGTCCTCCTGGACGTACATGGCGACGCGCAGCAGATCCGACTTCCAGTCGTTCGCCAGCGCGTCCAGGGACGCGGCGTTGTAGCACTGGCTGAACCACTGAATGCCGTGCGTGCTCATTCCTCGCAGCTGCACGGGGCGGTCGTACTGGTTGCAGAGGTGCACGCCGCAGACGTGAACCTGCCCGTTGATGTCCAGGGGAGTGCCGCCGTCCGGGTCGGGCGACGGGGTCTCATCGACGGAGCCCGTGCAGGCGACGCCGTTGAGCGTGAACGCCGTCGGCTTCGGGTTGGCGCCCGTGAAGGAGCCCACCAGGCCCAGGTCGGCCGCCGCGCCGGTGGCCAGCGCGCGGTTCCAGTCGACGCCGACGGCGGTGACCGTGGACCCGGACTGCGACCAGGTCGCGTTCCAGCCTTGAACCACCTTCTGCCCTGTGGCCGGCATGGCGAACGCGAGTGTCCACCCGCTCACGGGGTCTCCCAGGTTGGTGATCTTCACTCCGGCCTGGAAGCCGCCCTCCCACTGGCTGGTGACCGTGTAGTCGACCTTGCATCCGCCGGCAGCCACCGCCTGGGGGCTGAACAGGGCCGTGAGGCCCAGGATCGTCGCGCAAGCCGCCAGTAGAGCCAGAAAGCGTTTCATGACATTCCTCCTCGTGCGAAGTGGGAACGATGCGATGGGAGCGCTCCCGTAGATCTTCGGGCCGGGTCGGCCGACTCCGCTGATGGACGGAACCCGCCTGTACATGGGATGAGTTGGACGCCCATCGCCGTGACGCCGCCCCGCAGAACGGGTCGTTTCATGCCGTCACGTCCGGTTGGGCGCAACGGAATTGGGAGCGCTCCCAATCTCGTGGGGCGCGTGAGGTGCCGTCAAGCTGTCGGACAGGATTCGCCGCCCCGGTTGTGTTCAGGGGGGCGAACGCGTCCGTGGGCCGCCGCGGAGGTTCGGACAACGGCGCACCCGGCTTTCTTCACCGGTCGCCTCTTCCACCACATCGACCGGGCCGCACACTTGTCGGGCCGTAAGATCAGATGTTCTGGGGGTGGAGACATGCTGAAGCGAAGTTCCGGCACACCGACGCTCGAGGAAGTGGCCGCCCTTGCCGGGGTGGGGCGGGGCACGGTCTCCCGAGTGATCAACAACGCGTCGGGGGTGAAGGCGTCCACGCGGCGTGCCGTGCAGCGCGCCATCGACGAACTGGACTACGTGCCCAATCTGGCGGCTCGCTCACTGGCCGGGCGGCGCGCGGACGCGGTGGCGCTGGTGATGACGAAGACGGACTGGCGACTGTTCGGCGAGCCCTTCTTCTCGGAGGTCGTGCGGGCGGTCGGGGACGCCCTGACCGAGGCGGACGTGCAACTTCTGCTCACGCTGGTCCACACGGACGCCGAGCGGCAGCGGCTCGTGAAGTACGTGCGCGGTGGCCGGATCGACGGGGCGCTGCTGATGTCCGTACGGGCCGAGGACCGGTTGCCGGACATGCTCGCCGACGCCGGGCTGCCCACGGTGTTGCTGGGCAGGCGCTCGAGCGAGGAGCGGGTGACCTACGTGGACGCGGACAACGTGGGTGGCGCGCGGGCCGCGGTCGCCCATCTGACGCGCGGCGGACGGAAGGCCATCGCCGCGATCACCGGGCCGCCCGAGATGTACGCCGCCCAGTGCAGGCTGCGCGGCTACAGGGAAGCCCTGGGCGACGCCGGGCTCGACGAGGTGCCGTCCCTGGTCGCCCAAGGGGACTTCACCGAGGCCAGCGGTCGTCGGGCGATGGCCCATCTCATCAAGCGGCACCCGGAGGTCGACGCCGTCTTCGCCGCATCGGACACCATGGCCGCCGGAGCGCTGGCCGCCCTGCGCGAGGCGGGGCGCCGGGTCCCCCAGGACGTGGCGGTGGTCGGCTTCGACGACTTCGAGCTGGCTGAGCAGACCGAACCGCCGCTGACAACGGTCCGTCAGCCGATGGAGGAGATCGGCCGGACCATGGTGCGGCTGCTGCTGGAGCAGTTGGACCAGCCACAGGTGGCCTGGAGCCACGTGCTTCTGCGCACGCGGCTGGTGGTGCGCGAGTCGACCTGAGTCGCCTTCGCACCCCTCAGCGGCCGGCACGACCGCCAGGGCCTTGCCGACCCGGGCCAGGGGCGGTTCGGGAGCGCTCCCCCCGAGCCGGCGCTGCCCGGGTGAGCGCCGTCGCACATTGCCACCACCCCTGACCTGCCCTTGGGGAATCCATTCGACGCATTCCGTGCCGACGGGTTGTCAGGAACACGGCGACGCTCTTACAGTCCCCTACAACGCTGCGAGTGGGAGCGCTCCCACCCACTGGCGGCGGCGCACACTCCATTCCCCCCTCCCCCTGCGGCCCGCACAACTGGGCAACGGCCACGGCTGCACCGGCATCCCGGCCGCCGCAGAAGCTCCACACCCGCCCGGCAGGCACGTCCCCCTTCCCCGCCGGGCGGTGACCGCCAGAAAGACCGGCTCAACCGGAAGTGACCCCCACAGGTACAGGAGACCCCATGACTCGACGCAGGAAACAACTCGCCTCCCTGGCCACGGTGCTCGCGACGCTCCTCGGCGGGTTGGCCCTGACGCTCCTGGGCCAGGGCAGCGCGCAGGCGCACGGCGTGGCCATGACACCGGGATCGCGTACCTACCTCTGCTGGCTGGACGCCCAGACCAGCACCGGCGCCCTGGACCCGACCAACCCGGCGTGCAAGGCCGCGCTCAACGAGAGCGGCGCGACCGCGCTGTACAACTGGTTCGCCGTGCTCGACTCCAACGCGGGTGGGCGAGGAGCCGGCTACGTTCCGGACGGAAAGCTCTGCAGCGCCGGCGACCGGTCCCCGTACAACTTCACCGGCTACAACGCCGCCCGCGCCGACTGGCCGCGCACGCACCTGACGTCCGGCAACACGATCCAGGTCAAACACAGCAACTGGGCAGCGCACCCGGGCTCGTTCCGGATATACCTGTCCAAGCCGGGATACTCGCCCAGCACCGAACTGGGCTGGGACGACCTGGAGTTGATCGACACCGTCGTCAACCCGCCGCAGAGCGGCTCGCCGGGCACGGACGGCGGCCACTACTACTGGGATCTGGCCCTGCCCTCGGGCCGCTCGGGTGACGCGGTGATGTTCATCCAGTGGGTCCGCTCGGACAGCCAGGAGAACTTCTTCTCCTGCTCGGACGTCGTCTTCGACGGCGGCAACGGTGAGGTGACGGGCATCCGCGGCTCGGGCGGCACTCCTACTCCTGACCCGACGCCCACCGACCCGACGCCCACACCGGACCCCACGCCCACCGACCCGCACACCGGGTGCATGGCGGTCTACAGCGTGACCAACTCCTGGAGCGGTGGCTTCCAGGGATCCGTCGAGGTCATGAACCACGGCACGACGGCACGTGACGGCTGGGCCGTGCAGTGGACGCCCGGTACGGGCACCCATGTCAGCAGTGTGTGGAACGGGGTGCTGACCACGGGGTCCGATGGGACGCTCAAGGTCAAGAACGCCGACTACAACCGGACCATCGCGCCGGACGGCAGTACCACCTTCGGGTTCACGGCGACATCGACCGGCAACGACTTCCCGGTCGGCTCGATCGGCTGCGTCAACCCGTAGCCGCTGATGCGGGCGGTGCCGGTGCCCGGAGCGTGCGGGAACCGGCACCGCTCTCCCCCGGTGCCCCGGTGCCGGGGAGGCAGTCGCGACACGAACAAGCCGGCATCCGGCCGGGCCGCGTCAGGCCCACCGGTTGCCGGCCAGCGGGGCCGTTGCCTCACCCTCCCCGCGGGCGACACCGCGCAGGAAGGACGACAGAGCATCCGAGGCCGAGCGGACCGGCCGCCAGCCGAGCTCTTCGCGGGCCCGCCCACAGTCCATGACCGGGAGTCGCAGCACCGCGTCGAAGAGGTGCGGTGAGGCCGGAACGACACGCATCCGCCAAGCGGTCGCCAGTGCGCCCCGTACCAGCGGGGAGGGGGCTCGTACCACCCGCGAGTCCAGCAGTTCGCCGAGTGCCCGGGCGTCCGTGACGGTGTCGGCAGCCAGGTTGAAGGGGCCACGAACATCGCGGAGCACGGCGAGGCGGTACGCGTCGGCCGCATCGTCCGAGTGCAGCACCTGGAATCTCAGGCCCTCGAGGTCGGGAACGAAGGGCAGCAGATCGGGGCGGAGCAGAACCCCCGGCAGGTAGCGGCCGCCGAAGATGCGCCGCTGTTCGCTGGCCGCCCCTTCCTTGAACAGGAATCCCGGCCTCATCCGCACTACCCGGACCTGCGGATGGCGCAGTTCGAACGTGTCGAGGACACGCTCCAGATACGCCTTTTCGCGGCAGTAGGCCGCATCGGGCCAGCCATGCGTCGGCCACTGTTCGTCGACCCCCGGCTCCCACTTCGGGCCCGGCGAGTAGGCGCCTACGGACGAAGCGTGAATCAGGGCGGGCACACCCGCCCTGCGCACCGCGTCGAAGACGCGCAGCGAGCCCTCCACGTTGCTCCGCCAGGTGACGACTGGACGGTGAGTCGGCTGGAAACGCCAGGCCAGATGGATCACGGCGTCGGCGCCGGCCAGCAACGTGTCGAGCGTCCGCGTGCTGTCCGGACGCGACAGGTCCACGGTGTCCCATGCGACACCGGGAAGCGGCTTGTGGCCGGGCAGCCGTCGCGCGAGCCCGAGGACCGATCCCACCGCCGGGTCGTCCGACAGCGCGCGGACCACGCTCGTACCCACATTGCCGGTCGCGCCCGTCACCACGACACGCAGACCTTGCGATGCGTTCATCGTGCCTCCTCGCATGCGTCGGCGGCTCCGGCGTACGGCCGTGGGACCGACGTGCCGAAGCCGCTGCCGGGCCGCCTCAGTGGCGGGCCGCCCTCAACTTTCTCCGGCCCTCCCAGTCGTAGCGCGCGGGCTGCTTGATGCCCGCCCCTGTCTGACGGGGATACCCGCGCGGTGCGAGTTAAACCAGAATGTACCGATTTGACATGACGCCGTCCGGCCCCCTGCCGAACGTGCGCAGGGAGACCGGACGGGTAGCGGGCCCTTCTCCGGCGCCGCCGGCGCGAGGGGGCGGGGGGCCGCTCGGTGGCCGCGGATCGATGCCGAGTAGGTACTCCTCGTCTCCGAGCCAGAGGCCGGGGTGAAATCCGCCCGCTTCCCGGAACGCCAAGATCCGCATCACTGGCGCGGCGGCGAAGAAGGACCTCAGGCCGGACGGCTCCCCGTACCTGTGCGGGCGCCGGTGCCTCAGCCGGCCGCGCCGATGCGGGCGATGATGCTGGTGTCCAGGTGCGCGAGAAGGTCGGCGGGGTCCTGGTGCACCTCGGCCGCCCCGGCACCCAACAGGTCCTCGCGGGGAATGCCGCCCGAGAGGAGCGCCACCGCGGTGACCGACGCGCGACCGGCGGCCTTCATGTCCCAGACCGAGTCCCCCACGTAGACCGTCTCGTCGCTCTTCCCGCCGACGAGCTCCATCGCGTGCCGGATCGGCGCGGGGGCGGGTTTCCCCTCGCTCACGTCATCGGCACTGGCCGTGTCGGTGATCACGTCATCGGCGTCGAGGGCCCTCCGCAGCGCCTGGAGCTCGGGACCGGTCGCCGAGGTCGCCAGAACGATGGTCCACCCCCGCGCCGCCAGGGTGCGCAGGAGAGCGGCCGCACCCTCCAGCGCGGGCAGGCGCTCGAAGTAGGTCGCGTAGAGAGCGGAGTGCGTGCTGCTGATGTCCGCGTCCTGGTCGCGGTCCCGGTCGGCTCCGAGGAGATGCTCGATCAGGTCGGCCGATCCGAGGCCGATCGCCCCGTGCACGGCGCTCATCGGAACCGAGTGCCCCGCTTGTCGGAACGCCTCCCACCAGGCGCCGACGTGAAGGTAGTTGGTGTCGACGAGGGTTCCGTCCACATCGAACAGAGCTGCGCGGGTCATGTCGGTTCCTTCCGGTCGGAAGCCGGGACGTCCGGGGAGACACGGGCTCCGGCGGTGCGGCCGACCGCACCGTGGCCCCGCCGCCAAGACCGTACGACGGAACATCCTGGGATGTGGACGACACCGTCCTGCGGAATCGTAGTGGCCGGACGCGGTACGTGCGCGTCCGGCGCCGTACGCGGGGCGGACTGCCCCCACCTGGCGCAGGATGTCGGACGGCCGACGTCCACTGACGCGGCAGTGCCCGCTCCGGCCTTCACCACGGACGGCGGCCACGGCCCGGCCGAGCGGCTCGACGAACCGGGGTCGGCCCCGTGTCCTGGTTCACCCAGTCAGTTGCCGGCGTCGCTGCCTACCACGAGCAGCAGTTGCGGCAGTTGGAAGCGCCGGTCAGCTGGGGTGGCTGTCTGGTGTCGGGGCCACGGAACCGCAGGGCCGCTCGGGCGAAGAAGCCGCCCCTCACCGAGTCGTTCCGGCCGTGGGGGGAACACGTGGCCCATGACCATCCGATCTGAACTGCCTGGCGTGGCCGAGTCCTACTGGATGGCCACAGTGCCCGCCGTACCACGGCCCGCGCCGTCCACCGACACGACGGCGGACGTCATCGTGATCGGCGGCGGCATGGCCGGGCTGAGTATCGCCTGGGAGCTCACCGTGGCCGGACGGAACGTGACAGTGCTGGAGGCGGACCGTATCGCCGCCGGCGTCAGCGGGTACACGACGGCCAAACTCACCGCGGCCCACTCGCTCGTCTACGAGCGCCTGCGGCGTACGCGAGGGCAGCAGGGCGCCCGCCAGTACGCCCGGTCACAGCAGGCGGCAGTCGAGCGGGTCGGGGCGGTCGCGGCCGAGCTGGGCCTCGACTGCGACTTCGAACGCTCCTCCGCTCTGACCTACACGACCGATCCGCACCGGAGTGCCGTGTTCGAGGCCGAGGCCGAGGCCGCGTCGGAAGCGGGGCTGGACGCACACTTCGTGACGGAAACCGACCTGCCGTTCCCGGTCGCCGCTGCCGTACGGGTCGACCACCAGGCGCAGTTCCACCCGCGCAAGTACCTTCTGGGTCTCGCGGACGGCATCGTCGCGCGAGGTGGCGCCGTGCATGAACGGACCCGGGTGACCGGCCTCACCGAGGGCAACCCGTGCCGGGTGAGCACGGAGAACGGCGCGACGATCACGGCTGCGGATGTCGTCGTCGCCACGCACTACCCGGTCTTCGACCGGGCGCTTCTCTTCGCGCGCCTCTCGCCGCGTCGCGAACTCGTCGTCGCCGCTCCTCTCTCGGCGGCCGAGGCACCGGATCACATGTACATCACCGAGGACCTGGGCAAACGATCGGTTCGCACGGCGCCGCTCGACGAGAAGCGACGTCTGCTGATCGTCACGGGCGAGAGCTTCACGCCCGGGACGGGCGACAGCCGCGAACGGTTCCTGCGGCTGGACAGCTGGATGCACGAGCACTTCCCGGTCGGCCCCACGGCCTACCGGTGGGCAGCTCAGGACAACGACGTGAGCGACGGCGTCCCCCTGGTCGGCCCCTTCCACCCGGGCGCGCGCCACGTGTACGTGGCGACCGGGTTCGGCGGCTGGGGCATGAGCGGCGGCGCCATGGCCGGGCAGTTGCTGTCCTCGACGCTGACCGGCACCGAGCCGGAATGGGCGGGCCTCTACGACCCGCGCCGGCTGTGGTCCACCGTCCGGGAGGGGACGGGGCTGTTGAAGCAGCAGGCCGATGTGGTCCGCCACTTCGTCGGTGACCGGCTGCGGAGCACCCATGTCGACTCCGTCGACGACATCGCTCCCGGCACGGGTGCGGTGGTGCGCGTGGACGGGCGACGCTGTGCCGTCTACCGCGACGAGGGCGGCGAAGTCCACGCCCTGTCGGCGCGCTGTACGCATCTTGGCTGTCTGGTCGCGTTCAACGAGGCGGAGACCATGTGGGAGTGTCCGTGCCACGGTTCGCGGTTCGGCATCGACGGTGACGTCGTCCAAGGTCCCGCTCTGCGGCCGCTGCCACCACGCTCCGTCTGAGCGGGGATCGGCTCGGGAAGGGCGCGGCCCGTTCGCCAGGCTGCCCGCGAGGGGTCATCGGGAAGGGACGTGCGCAGGTCGTCGATCTCCAGGGCGACTGCGGGCCGCCCGGCCATCCACCAAGCACGAGCGTCGCGCTCGGCTTCACACGCCCCGCCCGAGCTTTGGAACACCGCACCACTTTGGTGCAGCGCTCCAAATGTGTCACCGTGGGGGCATGGCCCCGCGAAACAGCCGTCCTGGGCGGCGCAACCAGGTGCTCTCCCGGGAGCAGATCATTGCCACCGCGATCGAACTGCTCGATGCAGGCGGTGAGGGTGCTCTGACCGTCCGGGCGCTGACCGAGCGCCTGGCCACCGGCTCGGGAGCGGTCTACTACCAGGTGGGTACGCGTGACGAGTTGCTGGACGCGGTGACGGGGGCGGTGATCACCGCGGCTCTGGCGGCCGGGCCCAGCCGGGGTGCGGCCACGCCCGGCGACGAGATCCGTCTCGTGGCGCTGGCACTGTTCGACGCTGTCGCCGAGCATCCGTGGCTCGCCACTCGGCTGCTCCTCCAGGTCGTACGGAATCCGGTCGGCCCTGTGACCGTGGCGATCTTCGAGAGGATCGGGCGGCAGGTGGGCGCACTGGGCGTCCCCCGAAGCTCCTGGTTCGACGCGGCCTCGACGCTCGTGCACTACATCCTCGGGGCGATCAGCCAGAACGCGCGCATCGACGGGGACGTCTCGGACGTCGAACCCGACCGCGAAGAATTCTTCGACGCGACGGCCACGGCGTGGCAGGGGCTCGACCCGGAGGCGTACCCGTTCATGCACGCCATCGCCGGCCAGATCAGTCGGCACGACGACCGCGAGCAGTTCCTCACGGGCATCGCCGTCGTGCTCGACGGCCTCACCCGTCTCGGCTGAACCGCATCCACAGCTCGGGTGGGCTCCACCTGTTCCCATCGGAAGGCACTCCCCCATGCACGACGTAGTGATCGCGGGCGCCGGCCCGGTCGGCCTCTTCCTCGCGGGCGAGCTGGCCCTGGCAGGCTGCTCCGTCCTCGTCCTGGAGCGGGACGACGCGCTCAGCTCACCGTGGAAGGCGCTGCCGCTCGGACTGCGCGGCCTGAATGCCGGGTCGGCCGAGACGTTCTACCGCCGCGGGCTGCTCGACGCCGTGATCGGTGCTTCACGCGCCGACGCGACGAAGGTCGGCGCCGCCCCCGGCGCGGTCGAGGCGCCGGCCCCCCGTGATGTGAGCCATTTCGCGGGGATGGGGCTCGACGCGGCTGACATCGACGTGGCCTCCCTCCCGTTCCGGCTGCCCAGCCCGGCGATGGAGGGGTTCATGACGAGCCTCGAAGCGGTCGGCACAGTCCTGGCCGAACGCGCCGCCGCCGCCGGCGTCCACGTCGTGCGGGGCGCTGCCGTCACGGCGGTGACGCAGGAGGACGAGTCAGTCGTCGCCACGGCGGGCGGGCAGGAGTACGGGGCACGCTGGCTGGTGGGCTGCGACGGCGGGCGCAGCACGGTCCGCCGACTTGCCGGCTTCGACTTCGTGGGGACCGAGCCGTTGTTCACCGGTTACGTCGCAAAGGTCGAATTCGCCGACCCCGATCCGGCGAAGCTTCCGTTCGGCTTCAATCTGACGGCGAACGGCATGTATCTGCGCACGCCGTTCGAAGGGCACCTGGGCATGATGGATTTCGACGGCGGTGCCTTCGACCGCTCGCAGCCGCTGACGCGCGAGCACCTGCAAGACGTACTGCGTCGCATCACCGGTACGGACGTGACGCTGAACGGTGTGCACCGGGCGTCGAGCTTCACCGACCGTGCGATGCAGGTGACGACGTACCGTGAGGGGCGCGTGCTGCTGGCCGGCGACGCCGCGCACATCCACTCCCCGCTGGGCGGCCAGGGACTCAACCTCGGCATCGGTGATGCCGTGAATCTCGGCTGGAAGCTCGCGGCCACCGTGCACGGCACCGCTCCCGAGGACGTGCTCGACACCTACACCGGCGAGCGCCACCCCGTCGGCGCGGCGGTACTGGACTGGTCACGCGCCCAGGTGGCGACGATGAAGCCGGGCCCCAACGCCCCCGCCCTGCGGCGGCTCGTCCACGACCTGATGAGCACCCCGTCCGGAACAACCCATGTCCACCGGCAGACGACGGGACTGTTCCACCGCTACGACCTGGGCGGCGAGCACCCGCTCATCGGCTGCACGGCTCCCGACTACCGCTACGAGGACGGCACCAGCCTCGGGAAGCTCCTGCGGCAGGGCCAGGGTGTCGTGCTCGATTTCAGCCGCGACCGGGCGCTGGAGCCCGCGGCCAGGAGATGGAACGGCCGCATCCGGTACGTGCCGGGCTCGCCGCGCGACGACCTCGGCCTCTCCGCGCTGCTCATCCGCCCCGACGGCGTCGTGGCCTGGGCCGGCGAGCACCCCGACGACCGCGTCATGTTCGAGCGGGCTGCCGCGCGCTGGTTCGGCAGCGCGGAAGACTAGGGTCTTCCATCTGGATCAGGCTCGGCGGGTGAGGGTGAAGAGACCTCCGTCCGGGTCCTGGAGCGTCCGCGAGAAACCCTCGGGCGCCCAAGGTGCGGAGGGAGGCTGGTGCTTACTGCCGCCGAGCGCGAGGGCGACGGCAACGGCGCGCTCGATGTCGTCAACGGCGAAGTTGACGAGCCAGCGCGGTCGTACACCGGCATCGCGGGACGTCTGCACGCCGCCGCCGCGCAGTGAGAGGACGGTCCGCCCGTCGCGTTCGACCAGGACGTGATCGCGTCGGTAGGCGATGTCGATGCCATGTGCTCGGTCCCAGCCGAAGACATCTCCGTAGAAGAGCGAGGCGTCGAACACGTCACGTGTCTGCAGATCGATGCGGGCGGGCGCGCTTCCCTGCCCCACCGACCACGTGAGCGCGGCGCCCTCCCAGAACCCGAAGGTGGCGCCGTCACGGTCCGCGGCGAGACCGACCCGTCCGTCACCCAGAGCGATCGGGCCCACCGCGACGGTGGCTCCCCGTTCCTGGATCCTCGCCGCAGTGGTGTCGGCGTCGTCCACCGCGAAGTACGGCGTCCATATCGAGGCGGGGGCAACACCCGGGTGGCGCTCTCCGATACCGGCGACCGGCATGCCGTGGGCGGAGGCGACGAGAAACTGATCCCCCAGCGAGCTCTTCCCGAACTTCCACCCCAGCACCTTGGAGTAGAAGGTCCGAGCGGCGTTCAGGTCGCCGACCATCAGGTTGACCCAGCACGGCAGGCCCAGCACCGGCACCACCTGCTTCGCAGCAGCCACAGCCATCACTCTCGCGCTCCTTCACCGCGTTCACCGGCCTTTGACGGGACCGTCCCCGACGAAAGGACTCCCCCGGTAACCCTACTCGCCAGGATTCGCCGTGCCGGTGACAGGGGTCGGCGCGGATCCCGTTGGCCGAAGCCCGACGTGGGTCCTGCGCGGTGCGCAGGGCGAGGCAGGGCGCGGGTACGCGACCGGTCCCCTGTTCCGGTCGCGGCACCGCGGTCGGCGGGGCCGGTCAGGAACAGCAGCCACCGGCACCGGCTGCGGGCGTAAGCGGGAGGCCGGTTCCGATCTGTACGAGATCTGGGGCCGCGGGGGTGCAGCAGCCGCCCTCGTCGGCCTGGCCGGGGGCCGGGTCGTCGAAGAGCCCGGCGCCGCCGCACACCCCGGTCTCGGGAAGGGTGAGTTCGACGCGGTCGGCGGCTTCGGTGTCACCGGCGAGCGCGGCGGCGACGGAGCGGACCTGCTCGTATCCGGTCATGGCCAGGAAGGTGGGGGCCCGGCCGTAGGACTTCATGCCGACCAGGTGGACGCCCGGTTCGGGGTGGGACAGTTCGCGGTGGCCGTGCGGGTAGACGGTGCCGCAGGAGTGCTGGTTGGGGTCGATGAGCGGAGCGAGGCCCACCGGTGCCTGCAGACGCTCGTCCAGGGCGAGGCGGAGCTCGGACAGGAAGGACAGGTCGGGGCGCAGGCCCGTCAGGACGATGATCTCGTCCACCGGGTCGAGACGCCGGCCGTCCTCAGCGACGAGGACCAGGCGGCCGTCTTCGCCGGCCTCGATGACCTCGGTACGGAATCCGGTCGCGGCGTCGGCGTATCCGTTGTCGACGGCGGCCTTGGCGGCCAGGCCCAGTGCGCCGCGGGCGGGCAGCTGGTCGGCGCTTCCGCCGCCGAAGGTGGAACCGCTGATGCCGCGGCGCAGGATCCACACGGAGTGGGTGCCCGGTTCGTCCTTCGCGATGTCGGCGAGGGTGGCCAGGGCGGTGAAGGCGGAGGCCCCCGAGCCGATGACGGCAGTGCGCCTTCCGGCGTACCGGGCGCGGACGGCGGGGTCCTTCAGGTCGGGGATGCGGTAGGAGATCCGGGCGGACGCGGCGTGTTCACCGAGGGCGGGGAGGCCGTCGGCGCCGATCGGGCCGGGGGTGGACCAGGTGCCGGACGCGTCGATCACGGCACGGCCCAACAGCCGCTCCTCGCCGCCGTCGGCGCGCGTGATGCGCAGGGTGAAGGGCTGCTGCTCGCGATCCGCGTCGACGATCCGGTCACGGCCCAGGCGCGAGACGCCGGTGACGGTGGCGCCGTAGCGGACACGGTCCCCGAGCACATCGGCGAGCGGCTGAAGGTACTGCTCCGCCCAGTCACCGCCCGTGGGGTAGGTGCCCGCGTCGGGCCGAGCCCATCCGGTGGGTGCCAGGAGCTTCTCGGCGGCCGGGTCGACGAGTTCCGCCCAGGTGGAGAAGAGCCGCACGTGTGCCCAGCCGCGCACCGCGGTGGCGGCGGCCGGGCCGGCCTCCAGGACCAGCGGTTCGATGCCACGTTCGACCAGGTGGGCGGCGGCCGCCAGCCCGGCGGGGCCGGCGCCGATGACGACAACCGGGAGAACTGCAGTGGTGGCCATGGCGGTGACTCCTCGGGAATGGGCGACCACTCCGGGCCGCTGTTTCGATTGCTGTCTATATTCGAAGCTTGTCACTGGCATCGATGAGTGTCAACATAGATGCATGTCGAAGTTCGAGAGGGTGGAGATGACGGAGCTACCGGTGCTGGACCCCGGAGCGGTGGTGCCGTGCTGCCCGCCGATCACCGCAGGGGAGCTGTCGCAGGACAACGCGGAGAAGATGGCCGCGATGTTCAAGGCGCTGTCCGACCCGGTCCGGCTGCGCCTGTTCTCCAAGGTCGCCTCACATCCGGGCGGCGAGGCGTGCGTGTGCGACATCTCCGACGTCGGCGTCTCCCAGCCGACCGTCTCCCACCACCTGAAGAAGCTGCGCGAGGCCGGACTGCTGACCTCCGAGCGGCGCGGGACCTGGGTCTACTACCAGGTCTCCCCGCCCGTCGTGGCGGCCATGTCCGCCATGCTCGACCTGCGCCCCTGACACCGCTCAGCGCGACCGGGGGCGGGGGCATGGGCCGGGTCGCCACCAGGTCTAGACGTCAGGTACTGCCGCTCCCGCAGGGTCCGGAGTGCGCACCGGGCGCAGCATCCGGCGGACCACGGCTCCGTATCCGTTGCAGATCCCGCCAGTGGCCGGCCCGTCCCTCCGGGGCGGCCGTCGGGGCACTGCGTCAGGCATTCCCTCCTGGCGCGATGGGGGCCACCGCAGGGGAAAACTTCTTGCGCCACGCCAGCGCGACGTACACGAGGCCGATCAGGACGGGGACCTCGATGAGCGGGCCGACCACGCCGGAGAGCGCCTGGCCGGAGGTGACGCCGAAGGTGGCGATGGCGACGGCGATGGCCAGCTCGAAGTTGTTGCCCGCGGCGGTGAACGCGAGCGTGGTGGTGCGCTCGTACGCAAGGCCGAGCGCCTTGCCGAGGAGGAAGGTACCGAAGAACATGATCGCGAAGTACACGAGCAGCGGCAGTGCGATGCGTACGACGTCCAGCGGCTGCGAGGTGATGGTCTTCCCCTGGAGGGCGAAGAGAATGACGATCGTGAAGAGCAGCCCGTACAGCGCCCAGGGCCCGATCTTCGGCAGGAACTTCGCTTCGTAGGTCTCGCGGCCCATCTTCCGCTCGCCGATGCGCCGGGTGAGGAAACCGGCGAGCAGCGGGATGCCGAGGAAGACGAGGACGTTCAGCGCGATGTGCCAGACGGACACGTCCAGGCCCTGACCGTCGCCGAGGTTCATCCAACGGGGCAGCAGGTCGAGGTAGAACCAGCCCAGCAGGCCGAACGCGAGCACTTGGAACACCGAGTTGAGGGCGACGAGGACGGCCGCGGCTTCGCGGTCTCCGCAGGCGAGGTCGTTCCAGATGATGACCATGGCGATGCAGCGGGCGAGGCCCACGATGATCAGGCCGGTCCGGTACTCGGGCAGGTCCGGCAGGAAGATCCACGCGAGGGCGAACATCACGGCCGGGCCGATGATCCAGTTGATGACCAGCGAGGAGACCATCAGCTTGCGGTCGCCGGTCACCGTGTCGAGCCTGTCATAGCGGACCTTGGCCAGCACCGGATACATCATCACCAGCAGTCCGAGCGCGATCGGCAGGGAGATACCACCGACCTCGATCTTCGCGAGCCCGTCGTTCATTCCGGGAACGAGCCTCCCGAGGCCGAGCCCGAGGGCCATGGCCAGGAGGATCCAGACAGCGAGGAAGCGGTCGAGGGTCGAGAGCTTGCGCACGACCGACGCATCCTCGTTCGTCGCGGGTGCGTGCGCGGGGGCTTCGGACGGGGTCACGGGCAGGCCCTCTTGTTCTCGACAGCATTACGGGCGGAAGCCGCCAGGCCGGCGAACTGGTCCGCGAGCCGGCCGATGACGTCGGGGCAGAGCCTGTAGTAGGTGAAGCGGCCACAGGGTTCCGTCTCCACCACCCCCGCCTCTCGCAGCACCCGCAGGTGATTGGACAGGTTCGTCTGCCTGGCCCCCGTCTCCTCCACCAGGTGCGTGGTGCACAGGGTCTCGTGGGCGAGCAGGGTCACGATCTTGAGCCTGAGCGGGTCACCCAGAACCCTGATCAATTCAGCATCGACTGACGTCATCATGGACTGATACTGTCACATCAGTATCCACTGACGCCATACACGGCTGATGTCTACAATGCCCGATCCCACAGTGCGACAAGAGAGCCCTCCAGATGTCCGACAAGCCGTCAGTGCTGTTCGTCTGCGTGCACAACGCCGGCCGCTCCCAGATGGCCGCCGCCTGGCTCCGCCACCTCGCCGGCGACCGCATCGAAGTCCGCTCCGCCGGCTCCGCACCCGGCGACGCGGTCAACCCCGCCGCGGTGGAGGCCATGGCGGAGGTCGGTATCGACATCTCCGGCCAGGCACCGAAGATCCTCACCGTGGACGCCGTAAGGGTGTCGGACGTCTGCATCACGATGGGCTGCGGGGACACCTGCCCCGTCTTCCCGGGCAAGCGCTACCTCGACTGGAAGCTCGAAGACCCCGCAGGGCAGGGCGTCGCAGCGGTACGCCCCATACGCGACAAAATCAGAATCCTCGTCGAAGCCCTCATCGAGGAAATCGATCAAGGCCCGGACGTCTGACAGGCTCGGGCACGGTATGGGCGAGACGTCATGGGTCGTGGCCGGGGTTTGGTCATCGCGTCTGCAGTGCCGGGATGGAATTCGCGGTCTGCCGATGTGAGGGCAGGCCACGATCCGGGGCAGCCCTCCCCGGGGCCGAGCACCCCGCCGGCCACCCGGCCCGACGATGGCGAAGCCGCAGCTTTCGGGAGCGCCTGCGCATCGTCGGCACCTTCGAGTCGATCCAGCTGTCGACTCCCCGCATGCGTCCGGTCAGCGAATCACGGGCTGCCACCGGGCCTTCTGTGTGGAATCCATTCTGCTCCTCCGCACCGACGCCCCACCGACCATGCCTGGCCCGTCCCGCGTTGCCAGGCACGGGCTTCGAGCATGTCGGCGGCGCCTTCGCCCGAGCGGGACCAGCAGCCCAGGTAACCGGTCCCGGTGTCCAACGGCCCCCGTCTGGAGGGCATGACGCGGTCCGCGAGGGACGGCGGCAGGGCGCTTCGGCGTCGCACCCTGCCGCCGACACCGGCCCAGCGGAGCGGCCGGTCCCGCCACCGGCGCCCTCCGCGCCGATGACGGTGTCGAGCGGGTCACTCAGCCGGGGAGGACCCATTTCTGGTTGGCTCCGGTGCCGCAGGTCCACAGGTGCAGCCTGGTGCGGTCCGCCGAGGAGACACCCTCCGCGTCGAGACACTTGCCGGACTGCGGATTCCGCAGCGTCCCATCAGATCCCGGCGCCCACTTCTGCGCCCCGGAACCATTGCACCCGTACAACTGGACCTTCGTACCGTCGGCCGAACCACCACCACTGACGTCCATGCACTTGCCCAACGCCCGCAACGTGCTGTCCAAACCGACCGTCCACTTCTGCGCGGCCGTCTGATTGCACGTATACAACTGGATCTGCGTCCCGTCCGCCGACGCCGCCCCATCCACATCCACACACTTGCCACCGATGCCCGTGACGGCACCCTCCCGAGGACCAGGCGCGCCGCCGAGTTCCTTGATGCGGACGTTGCGGAAGGACACGTCGTCACCGTCCCCGTGATTCTGCAGACCGATGGAGCCCTGCTGGAGGCTGCGGACGGGGTCGGTGTTGGTGAAGTCGTTGATCCGGCGACCGTTGAGGAAGACCTGGAGGCGCTCTCCCTCGACCCGGATCTCGTAGGTGTTCCACTCCCCCGGCGGGTTCAGGGCCGCGTCACGGGCGGCGAGATCGGCGGACTTGAAGCCGTACACGGAGCCGGTGGTGCGGTCGGGGGTGTCGGTGGCGTCGATCTGGATCTCGTAGCCGTTGTCGACGGCCGACCAGGGGTCGTCGGAGGCGGGAAAGCCCACGAAGACACCGGAGTTGTCGTCACCGGCCTGCCGCCAGTCGAGTTTCAGGGAGTACGACGTGTACTCCCTGGCCTGGTACCGGAGGAGCCCGAGGCCACCACGCGAGGTCAGGGTGGCGTCGGATTCGGCGAACGAGCCCGGGCCGGCCTGCTTCCAGCCGCTGGTCCCCGAGGTCCCATAGAGCGTGGTGTAGCCGGTCTCCGGCCGGCAGTCCGCCTCGGTCAGCTCAGCTGCCCAGCGGATGCCGCCGAGCAGGTGGCGGCGGAAGGCCGGGTCGCTGTACGAGCCCTCGGTGTGACCGCCCCCCGTGTAGAAGGCACGCCCGCCGGCGTAGTCCTTGCACCAGGCGATGGGGTGGTCGCCGCTCATGCTGCCGCCGCTGTAGCTGGACTCGTCGAGCGAAGCGAGGACGTGAGCCGAAGTGCGCGGATTCGTACGGTAGTTGTACCACTCGTCGGTCCGCTGCCAGGTGGGGCCGAGGTGAGCCGTGGCATCGTGCGCGCGGTCCTCCACCTTGACCGTGGCGGACTGGATGGCCGGGTGCGACTGGAAGAGTGCGCCGGCCAGGCCCGCGTACCAGCTCCAGTCGTACTCGGTGTCGGCCGCCGCGTGGACGCCGACGTAGCCGCCGCCGGCCGCCATGTATCCCTCGAAGGCGGTCTGTTGGGTGACGTCGAGGACATCGCCCGTGGTCGAGAGAAAGACCACGGCCTCGTATCCGGCGAGGTTCGACGGGGTGAAGGCGTTGGCGTCCTCGGTCGCGGTGACGGTGACGTTGTTGGCGGCGCCCAGCTCGCGCAGGGCGGTGACGCCTTCATCGATGGAGGAGTGGCGGAAGCCGGCGGTCCTGGAGAAGACCAGCACGTCGTACGCGGGGTCGGCGGCGGCCTTCGTCGGGGCGGCGGCCGAACGGTCGAGGGCGGCGGGCTCGGGCGCGGCGTTCGCGGCCGTGGCAGGGAGGACCGCGACGCCGAGCAGACCGCAGGCGGCCCAGCAGGCGAGGCGTCCGAGGGGTCGGTGCGGTCGTCGGCTCATGGCAGGATCCATTTCTGGTTGGCGCCGGTGCCGCAGGTCCACAGGTGCAGCCTGGTGCGGTCCGCCGAGGAGACACCCTCCGCGTCGAGACACTTGCCCGACTGCGGATTCCGCAGCGTCCCATCAGCTCCCGGCGCCCACTTCTGCGCCCCGGAACCATTGCACCCGTACAACTGGACCTTCGTACCGTCCGCCGAACCACCACCACTGACGTCCATGCACTTGCCCAACGCCCGCAACGTGCTGTCCAAACCGACCGTCCACTTCTGCGCGGCCGTCTGATTGCACGTATACAGCTGGATCTGCGTCCCGTCCGCCGACGCCGCCCCATCCACATCCACACACTTGCCACCGATACCCGTGACGGCACCCTCCCGAGGACCGGTGGCACCCGAGGTGGTGACGGTGAACTCGTCCACGTCGAAGAGGGATCCGCTGCCGCCCTTGAAGACGAGGTGGAGCGTGGTGGTGCCGGCCGGGCGGCCGGTCAAGTCGGTGGAGACGTCCTGGAACGTCTCCCAGCTTCCGGTGACGGGGACGGCCGCGGAACCGAGCAGGGCGCCGGTGGGTGACCCGGCGCGTACCTCGAGCGTGCCGCCGGCGCCGGCGGAGGAGACGCGGGCGGTCAGCTTGGTGGCGTTGTCGAGGGCGTAGGGCTTGAAGGAGATCCAGTCGCCGTTCTCGATGTTGCCCACGGTCTTGCCGCCATGGGCTGCGGTGTGGCTGACGACCGACACCCCGGCGGAGCCCCCGTAGTGCTCGGCCTGGCGGTGGCTGGGCTGGCTGATGTGCTCGTCGTGCGTGGTGAGGGCGGGCTGTCCGTTCGCTCCCTTGTCGGTGTATTCCGCGTCCCAGACGCCGAAGATGTTGGCGTTGGGGTCGTGCTCGCCGTCGGCGATGGTCTGTACGGTGCCGGAGCAGCCGGTCGCCGAGGTCTGCGGGTGGCCGTGACTGTCGTGGCCGATGATGAAGGTGACCTTGACCTTGGAGCAGTCGATGGCGCCGTCCTCCGGATCGGTGACGGTCACTTTGAACGGCACCGCGGCGCCCGGGTCGATGATCCGGCCGTCCAGGGGCAGTTCCAGCTTCACGGTGGGCGCGGTGTTGCCCACCGTGACGGTCACGGAGGCGGTCGCCGTCCGGCCGGTGCCGTCGGAGACGGTCAGCTCCGCGGTGTACTGGCCGTTGGCGGTGTAGGTGTGCGCGGGGTTGGCCGCCGTCGAGGTGCCGCCGTCACCGAACTTCCAGGCGTAGGCCAGGGGATCACCATCGGGGTCGGAGGTTCCCGCCGAGGAGAACCGTACGGCGAGCGGGGACGTGCCCGAGGTGCGGTCGGCCGAGGCCTGGGCGAGCGGGGACCGACCGCCGGTGACGTTCTCGATGCGGTAGACCGCGCTGTTCTCGTCCCCGTTGAAGTAGCCGGTGCCGTAGTCGAGCACGTACAGCGCACCGTCGGGACCGAAGGCCATGTCCATGACCTGAGTGCCCTGCCAGGGGAAGGCGTTGATGGACTGTACGGTGCCGTCGCCGGCCTGCTCGATGCGCTTGATCCACTTGCGGCCGAACTCGCCCGCGAAGAAGTCCCCGTCGAAGCTCTCGGGGAACTTGACCTCGGAGGTCGAGGTCGCGTCGTAGTGGTAGACCGGGCCCCCCATGGGCGACTCCGAGCCGCTGCCGAACTCCGGGACCGAGCCGCCGTCGTACGGGATCCAGGCGGGCTGGACCGGGGGGAGGTCGGTCAGGCCGGTGTTGTTCGGGGAGGTGTTCCTGGGCGCCGAGCAGGAGAACGCGGCGCCGGACGTCGAGGTGGCGAAGTCGTAGTCGATGTAGGCGTTGTTGTTTCCGGTGCAGTAGGGCCAGCCGTAGTTGCCGGCCTTGGTGATCCGGTTGAACTCGACCTGCCCGGCGGGCCCGCGGGTGGCGCTCGCGGTGCCGGCGTCGGGGCCGTAGTCACCCAGGTAGACCGTGCCGGTGGGCTTGTCGACGGTCATCCGGAAGGGGTTGCGGAAGCCCATGGCGTAGATCTCGGGCCGGGTCTTCGCGGTGCCGGGAGCAAAGAGGTTGCCCGCCGGCACGGAGTAGCTTCCGTCGGCGTTGACCTTGATCCGAAGGACCTTGCCGCGAAGGTCATTGGTGTTGCCCGCCGAGCGCTGGGCGTCGTACGCGGGGTTGCGGGTGGGGCGCTCGTCGATGGGCGTGTAGCCGTCGGAGGCGAAGGGATTGCTGTCGTCGCCGGTGGAGAGGTACAGGTTGCCCTGGGCGTCGAAGTCGATGTCGCCGCCGACGTGGCAGCACAGCCCCCGGCTCGCGGGGACGTCCAGGACCTTCCTCTCGCTGGCGCTGTCCAGGGTGCCGTCCGCCTTCAGGACGAATCGGGAGAGCCGGTTGACGCCGTCGAAGGGGGCGAAGTCGGCGGCCGAGCCGTCCGCGGGGGCGTCTCCGGAGGGGGTGGAGAGCTTCGGGGCGTAGTAGAGGTAGACGAAGCGGTTGGTGGCGAAGGCCGGGTCGACGCCGACGCCCTGGAGGCCCTCCTCGTCGTGCGAGTAGACGTCCAGCTTTCCGGCGACCTTGGTGGTGCCGGCCGCGTCGGTGAGGCGCAGGGTGCCGTCCCGCGAGGTGTGCAGGACGGACCGGTCGGGCAGGACCGTGAGCGTCATCGGCTCGCCGGTCTCGGCCACCCCCTTGGCGAGGGTGACCTGTTGGAACTCGGGTGCGGCCGGAGCCGCTTCGGCCTGGTTCTGCTGAACGGTGAGGGCGCCCGCAGCGGCCAGCAGGGTGCTGGCGAGTGCCGCGAGGGGCCGGGTGAGTCTCCTGTGCACGCGCGTCCTCCGTGAGTCAACGAGGCTGGGGGGTCTCGCACAGGCGCGCGCCGTCGCGCCGGGAACGCGGGCACCCTGGGAGGGAGTCGGGCGAACGCGTCCTTGTTATCCGGTACAGAGCAGGAAGGTAATGGCTTTTCCATCAGCCAGAAACCCCTTTGACACGTCAGACCCGAACTTTTATCTGTGGAGGGACAAAGTGCCGGTCGTCCGGACGCCCGCATCCAACTCCCTTGCTCCGGGCGCTGGTTTCTCGCGGAGCGCATGCGTGTACGCGCCCCGACAGACGTCTCCCTGCTCTGTTCGCAGGTCGCACGCGCCCCGCCCCTCAGCGCGATCCGACGACACTTGCCGCACCCCGCCCGCCCCGGCGCCCACGAACAGGCACAGGCACAGGCACAGCCGATATGTTGACGTGACCATGCAACCTGGCTAATTTCAGGGAGCGCTCTCCCCCAGTCGGCCAACCGTTTCGGGAGCCTCCCCCCATGAAGCCACTCAGCCCCGTCCCCACCGCCTTGCTCGCCACACTGACAACGTTGTCCTCTCTCCTTCTCGGTGGCGTGTCCGCGCTTCCCGCCGCCGCTGCGGCCCCCGCAGTCGTGTGCAACAGGTACTGCGATGCCCGCGACCCGGCGTCGAGCGCCCAGGACCGCATCCCCGTCACCGCCTCGGTCTCCGGGAGGTCGATCGCGCTCCACTTCGACGACGCCGGCGCAATGGGCTGGGCGTCCATCGACAGCGGCGGCTCCGACGATCGCGTGTGGCTGGACCGGTCCATGGACGGCGGCCGGACCTGGGACGGGGGCAGCCGCCTCGGCGACACCGCCGTTCCGTCCGGGGGCACGGGCTGGCGCACCCAGATGTACAACGTCGACGACTGGAACACCAGGGGCGTCGGAGCCCTTCGGGCCTGCGGGCAGCCAACCGGTGGTGCCATCGCGTGCACCCCCTGGGCCCGGACCACCTGGAACGCGGGCACCCGGAGCACCGCGGCAGCCACCGCGCTCATGATGTCGTTCGACCGGAGCAGCAAGCTCTTCGGCGGCAACGGCTGGTGGACCGCCGCCAACGCCCTGACCGCGGTCATCGACAACAGCCGGATCAGCGGCATGGGCAGCTACACCTACGCCATCGCCGAGACGTACGACAAGAACGTCAACGCACAGGGCGGGCAGTTCCGCAACGAGTACCTCGACGACACGGGGTGGTGGGGTCTGGCCTGGGTCGCCGCCTACGACGTGACCGGCGACAGCCGCTACCTGAACACCGCGCGGGCCGACGCGGACCACATGCACGCGAACTGGAACGACACCTGTGGCGGCGGAGTGCGCTGGAACACGAACGGCAACTACAAGAACGCCATCACCAACGAGCTGTTCCTCCAGCTCAACTCGGCCCTGCACAACCGCATCCCCGGTGACACCGAGTATCTGGACCGGGCCAGGAGCGAGTGGAACTGGTTCCGGGGCAGCGGCATGATCAACGGCGACCGCATGATCAACGACGGTCTCACCGATGCGTGCGCCAATAATGGCCAGCCCACCTGGACGTACAACCAGGGCGTCATCCTGGGCGCCCTGGCCGAGTTCCACAAGGCCACCGGAGACGGCGGACTCCTGACGACCGCACGCGAACTGGCCGACGCCTCCACCACGCGGCTCGAGACGAACGGCGTTCTCCGCGAACCGGGCGAGGGCGACAGCTGCACGGGCGACGGCCCCAGCTTCAAGGGTGCCTATGTCCGGGGCCTCGGCACACTCAACCGCCAACTGTCCGCCCGCCCCTACACTCCGGCCCTGACCCGATGGGCGAACAGCGCCTACGATCGCGACCGCAACCGGCTCGACCAGTACGGCCCGCACTGGAGCGGCGGCAACGGCTCCACCGACTACGGCTGTCAACAGAGCGTCCTCGACCTGCTCAACGCCGCCGCGGGCTGAGGAATCCTGCGGCAAGGCCGTCAGAGATGTGAGTGGTGACCGGCCGGGCCGGATTGCGACATCACCACAACGCCCGCTCTCCGCTCCCCCAGCACCCCACATGCGCCGCACCGCCAGGAGTCAGCAGAAACCTCCGGCGGTGCGCCGACAGCGCCTGCCCTTTCGTCAGGGACGTCAGCAGGTTCTGCGCGATGGCCCGCAGCCGCACGATCTTCAGGAGTCCACTCAACCCCCGATGATCACGCGGTGGCCGTACCCGTCCCCGACTGGGTACGTCACGAGATCGCAAGATCAGGACGGGCCGCCAGGAGTCCCGTAGCCCTCGACGTTGGCCACCATCTTGCGCAGGACCTTGAGCGCGGCCACGTACTCTTCGTCGCTGATGCCCTGGTGGACCACGGCGCGTACCTCGGTTACCAGTTCACGGAGCCGCGCCCTGGCGGCCTCCCCGGCATCCGTGAGGTGCAGGCGTCGCCCGTCGCCGATCCGAAGCCATTCGCGGTGGAGCAACTGGTCGATGACCCTGGCGATTTCGGGCGGCCCGTCGGCAAGGTGCGCCAACTGCGTGACGACCTCGTCACGGCTCGGCGCCGTGGGGCCGCCGCGCACACAGTTGAGTACCCAGTACTGCGGCTGCGTGACGTCGACCTTGGCCATGGCGTCCTGTAGATGCCGGGTGACGATCGTCTGCGTCAGACCGCACCAATAGCCGACCGGCTGAGCGGTCAGCACGTCGTCAGTGGCGGCTGGGTTCGCCGGTGCCTGATCGGTGGTGGTTCGGGTCAGTGATTCCATGATCGCGACGCTACATTCCCCCGACGCACCGAACCATCGGAATGCGGTGTTCGCTGCGACTCGTCCCGGGCGCGCATCGCGACCGTCGGCCGCGTCATCGGCCCGTCGCAGTCGCCGGCGCCGATGGCTCACCCTCGACCGGCTCGCCGGCCTGATGCCGACACGGTGGGCCGCCGGTGCCGAGGGCGCCCCACCGTACCGACCCGGGTCAGCCCGAGACGCTCGCCCGGCCGTTCTCGATGTGCCCCATCAGTCGGCGCCGGAACGCGTCGTCCCCGTCGACGGTGACGTCCAGGTCGTACCAGCCGTGCGCGTCGGCCGCCGAGTGCACCACGGTACGGCTGCGCCCCGGCTTGACCTTGACGGTCCTGCTCCAGTCGCGCAGGTCCGCCTCGTCGACGTATCCCCGCGGCCGCACGCTGAAGGTGAGCGTCGTCCGCCCCGTGTTGCGCAGCGTGAGGTGCAGATCGCGCTCACGGGCGTCGACCCGCGACGCGACCTCGGCCGGGGCGCCGTCCTTCGCGGACCCGGCGAACTCGCGGCGGAAGCCGTTCGGCCCCGTCACCGTGAACCAGTACGCCGGGCCGGTGACGGGCACCGTCCACTGCGCCGCGCCCCTCACGTCCCGGTGCTGCGGCACGGGGAACTCGCCCGCATACGGATACAGCGCGAAGTGCGCCGACGAACGCCCCGTGTTACTGAGGGCCACCCGCACCGCGCCATCCACCACCGTCGCCTGTGCGTCCGGCTGGTACGGCAGTGCACGAGCCGGGCGCGCCCCCGGCTCCTGCACGGGCATGTGCTGCACGAGTGGCGGCCTCGGCGACCAGCGACCGCTGAACGGCGGAATGACGCCCGGCTGCTCCACCTCGGGTCGGCGACGTCCTCGCGAGAAGTCGAAAGCGGAGGTCAGGTCGCCGGTGACGGTGCGCCGCCACTCGCCGATGTTCGGTTCCTTCACCCCGGTCCAGCGCTCCAGGAAGCGGATCACGGAGGTGTGGTCGAAGACCTCGGAGCAGACGTAGCCACCGACGGTCCAGGGCGACACGACGAGCATCGGCACCCGCATGCCGAGACCGGTGGGCTTGCCCTCCCACCGCTCCTCGGCCACCTCGGGCGGGGCGACCGGCGGCGGCACGTGGTCGAAGAAGCCATCGTTCTCGTCGTAGTTGATGATGACGGCGGTGTGCCGCCACACGTCAGGGTGCTTGCCCAGCGCGTC
Source organism: Streptomyces sp. NPDC005775 (assembly GCF_042871565.1). Classification (NCBI taxonomy): domain Bacteria; kingdom Bacillati; phylum Actinomycetota; class Actinomycetes; order Kitasatosporales; family Streptomycetaceae; genus Streptomyces; species Streptomyces sp. NPDC005775. The sequence continues at coordinate 347,468 of NZ_JBIAIU010000001.1, forward strand.
CAGGACCTTGTAGACGATCGTCGCGCTGTGGATCGGCGAGGAGACACTCGGGTGCTCCGAGTCGACAGCGGAGGGCACCAGATAGGACACCTCCGGCAGTGTGCCCGCCGCCACGTCCTTGGCGAACTCGTCGGCCAGCGTCCCGGTCTCCACCCGGCGCAACGCCCGCTCGAAGAGGCGGCGTTCAGCCTTGTCCAGGGCGGCGACACCCTCCTCCAGCAGACCGGACAGCCGCTCCCGCTCGGCTGCGTCCGCGTCCCGCACGGCGGAGTAGAACGACTCCATGTACGTGTGCCCGCCGGTCTTCGCCAGCGCCTTGCGGGCGATGGCCTTGAAGGTGGCGAAGAACTCGATCTGGTTGTCGGTGAAGTTCTCCCACTCGGTGTACGTGCGCCAGCTGTGCCCGGCCTTCTCCAGCCGCTCCGCGTACGTGCCCCAGTCGTATCCGGGGTGGGTGCCCTCGTCGTACGCGTCGTTGCCGACGGCCCGCTTGCCGTTCGGCTCGTTGCCCGTCTTCCCGCTCCACAGATGGTTGCGGTTGGGGCTGGTCGAGGAGTGGATGGAGGAGTGGTAGGCGTCGCAGACCGTGAAGGTGTCGGCCAACTCGTAGTGCAGCGGGATGTCACGGCGGTCGTAGTACGCCATGGTGGCGGCCGTCTTCGCGGTCACCCAGCCGTTCATCCACCCGCCGGCCCACGCCTTGCCGCCGCCGCTCCAGGAGTGGTCGAGCGCACCGATGTACTGGAGGTCCTTCTTCTGCGTCTCGGCGGCGCTGCGCACCGGGAACGGCAGCACGGAGGCACCCAGCGGTGCGGGCTGCTCGAAGACCGGCTTGCCCGAGGGCAGCTCGACGGCGTTGCGGTCACCGAAGCCGCGTACGCCCCGGAGCGTCCCGAAATAGTGGTCGAAGGAACGGTTCTCCTGCATCAGGATCACCACGTGCTTGATGGCTCCGAGCCCGTTACGCCCTCCAGGCCCCGCCGAATGTGCCGGCTGAGCAGCTATCGCGGCCTGCAGCGAAGGCGGCAGCAGCGACCCCGCCGCCGCAGCGCCGAGCGCACCGCCACCGAGCGCGAAGAGCCGTCGCCGTGAAATGTCCGTGGCCAAGTTGAGCCTCCCGAGTTCTGTCGTACCAGCCGGGAAGCTAATCAAGCAGGGTGGCGCGGGGAAGGATTTTGTACGGCTTCGCGGTGAACCTCCAACAGGTCGTGCGGGAAAGTCCAACCGCCCGGCACGCACCCCAGCACCCGCTCCGCCCGCATAGCTCGCCGCCTATACGGCGCCTGGTCCACCGTGCACAACCGGTTTCGGCGGTGCGGGGACGCCTGAGCCGTCGAGGGTCTGCCGGACGGCGTGATCGCCGAGGCGGCCGAGTGGCAACGGTACGGGGCCCGGGACTACGTGCACGGGACGGCAAGATGTGCCTACGCACCTTGATCCTTGCCGGGGGCGACCGGGAAGGATGCCTCGTCGTGGCCCGTTCCGTCGGTGATCCACCACCTGTCCTCGCCGAGAAGGATCAGTTCCGCGCGGCCGTCGCCGTCCCAGTCGTGGACGGCGAAGAGCGTGCCGTCGTGGGGGCCTTCGTCACCCGGCACGGACCGCTTGGTGGAGCGCCAGGGCTTCGATCCGAGCCCGTGCTCGGAGCCGCCCCGCAGCACCTCGATCCGCGCGTCCCCCGCCTCCTTCTTCTTGGTGAGCTGAACGGCCAGGTCGTCGCAGCCATCGCCGTCGAAGTCCCCGACGGCGAGCCTGGCGCCGAAGCCCTCCTTGAAGTCGCCGCCGTCCATGGTCACCCACTTCCCCGGCTCCTTCCCGTAGCGAACGCTGACCTGGCCGCGCCGGTGGGGTGTGTCGACCTCGTCGTAGCTGTCGACGAAGCTCCGACCGATGGCGGTGTCCTGGCGCCCGTCGCCGTCGAAGTCGCCGAAGACGATGTTCTCGCCCTCCGGCAGCCGCTCCGGCTCCTTGCTCAGGCCACCGGGGGTACGGGCGCCGCCTGTGAACAGCAGGGGCGGATCCCACGGAGAGTCGTAGAGCGCGAGGTCGGTGGCGCGGTCGTCGTTCGCGTCCCCGGCGACCAGCACGGGTGACGCGCCCTCGTGGACCGGGCTGGGGAGCTCCACGGCCCCGGCCGGGGCGCCGGAGCGCTTGAACGGCCCCTTGAGGAGCACCAGTTGTCGAGCCTCGCTCGAGTCCCTGAACACCGCGAGGTCGGTGTGGCCGTCCCCGTCGAAGTCGCCGGCGACCGGCGCGGTGCTGTATCCACTGCCCGGCAGCGCCACCCGCCCGTGCGCTCCGCCGACCCGCGGGCCCCGGGGGCCTCCCCACAGGACCTGGGCGGCGCCGCTCACGACGAGGTCGGGGTGGCCGTCCTCGTCCAGGTCGGCGACCGTGGGCTGCAAGGGGTCGTCGCCCGTCTGGACGTCGTGCGGCACACCGAGGTCGTCGTGCGCGAAGACGGTCGTGCGGTCGGGGTCAGGACCGTGCTCGGAGCCGGGCACGACGAACAGGTCGAAGTTCTCCGTCTCGGAGACCTCGTGCACCAGATCGACGAAGCCGTCCCCATCGAGGTCGGGGGTCGCGGGTGTGGCCTCACGCGCCGAAGCGACGGCCCGGCAGGGGCTGTTGGGGACCGCACGCGCGCCGCCGGACGGCCGAAGGACGAGGAACGCCACCACCGCCACCACCGCCACCACTACGAGGGAGGCCGCCACGGCGTGCCGGATTCGCAAGTGGCGGAAGAACGGTCCGCCTGCTGTCGGAAAGTGCATCAGCCCACTTCACGGGCGTGGACGCGGCCCGCACAAGGAAGGGGATCATTTCGTTACGGGGGTGATGCACGACGATCCTGTCCCCCTTGCCCGTCCACGGGGTGCGTACGGCGCTGAACCAGAGCTTCTTCCGGCTGGATCCCGGCGTCGTCCGGGTAGTCCCGCGGGCTTGGGTATGACCGGTTCATGGGGAAGGGGCTCCTGCCTACGGCGTCAGCTGCCGCGACTCCGAGGCGCTGGAAGCACCCGTTCGGTCCGCAGCCATGAGGCTGTGGACCGAACGGGTGCGGACAGGGGGCCGGTAGCCACCGTGCTCTCTGTATGTGCGGTCCGGTCAGTCGGCCATGCTGCCCATCTTCCAGACGGTCATGGACTTGATGACGCTGCCCTCGCCGAACAGCCGCAGGCCCAGGGAGTCCTGCCGGAAGGGGTAGGCGCGAGTGGTGATGGACTTGTGTGAGTTCGCGTATGCCTCGATCATCGAGCGGTCCAGGAACACGTCGAGGGTCAGGTTCCCGTTGGACAGCGTGAGCGGGCCCTTCTGGATCCCGAGGTCGGATTCCGCGCTGGAGTTGTTCCCGGATCGTGTGCGGTCGACGCCCAGTTGTCCTGCGGGGGCGTCGTAGAACAGGCGGGTCCGCTCCTCGTCCCCGGGGCTGCGCAGCACGTCGAGTCCGAAGGTGCCGGCGGTGCCTTGCTCCATGGTCAGCTTGATGTGGAGCATGTCTCCCCCGACGCCGGCCAGGCGTGTGTTGGCGTCGTTGACGGAGGTCGGTTCGCTGATGTCCAGGAGCGGCGCGCCGGTGTGGAGTCGGGAGACCTCCTCCACGGGGCTGAACCCGAGGTCTCCGTCAGGAAGCATGGACAGCTCGATGGGGAGGCCGGCGTTGTGGGCCCACCCGGCGTCGTAGTGGGCGCGTTCCGTGCGCCGGTCCTGCGCGATGCTGAAGACAAGGGAACGCCCCTTGTCGTCGACCGTTCCGCTCGGGCCGGTGAAGTGGTCGCCGTAGTCCATCAGCTTGGGCTCGGTCGTGTCGGGTGTCCATCGGCGGGCCTGGGCGTCCCAGGTGCCGACCCAGTAGTAGACGTACTTGCTGCTGTACTCGCCGGGGCCGGCGGGGAACGCCGGGTTGACGAGCAGTGCTCGGCGCTGGCGGCCCTGGGCGTCTTTCCCGATGGGCAGGAAGGTGGGCAGTTCCCATACCTGGCCGGTCTTGGGATGAGCCGCGACGTCACCGACCATCAGGGGGCCCGCGTACGTCCAGTCGGTGAGGTTCTCGGAGGTGTAGAGGAGGGCGGTTCCGCCGATGTCGGTGCCCGAGGTGGTCTGGACACCCGAGCCCATCAGCTGGAACCAGATGTCCCCCTCCTTCCAGACGTACGGGTCGCGGAAGTCACCGAAGCGGACCTTCCGTCCGGCGCCGACGTTCAGGTCGGCTGTCTGACTCGTCACCAGGGTGGGGTGCATCTTCCACTCGACCAGGTCGGGGTCGCTGGGATCGACGGGGCGCGCGAGGCCGGTGGCCTGGTTGGGGCGCTGGGAGTCGTTGCCGGCCGTGAACAGCAGGACCGGGACTCCGTTCTCATCGAGCGTCGAGTCCCCGGACCACACGCCGTCGGGTGCCACGCTGTCGGCGGTGGGGGCGAGAGCGACGGGCAGGTCCCGCCAGTGGACGAGGTCTTCGCTGACCGCGTGACCCCAGCCGATGTTGTGCCAGTAAGGGCCGTGGGAGTTGTGCTGGTAGAAGAGGTGGTACTTGCCATTGACCTGGATGGGCGCGTGGGGCTCGTTCATCCAGTGGTTGGGGGCGGTGAAGTGGTAGCCGGGGCGGTAGCGGTCACCGTCGTAGCGCGAGCGGTCCATGGCCATACGGGCCTCCGGAATGCGGCTCCCGCTGAACGTCCGGAGATCCTGCTGATGGCTCGCCGCGACCGAGGCGGCGGTGAGCGGGCCGGTGTGGACCTTCACCTCGTCGATCAAGCCGTTGAACATGTTTACGGCGAACGTGCCGTTGATGATGGTGGGCTGGTTGTGGCGTCCGATGATCATCGGGACGTCGGCCTTGGCCATCCGGGCATTCGTGGGGATGGTGGTCCGGGCAACCTGTTCGCCGTTCAGGTAGAGCCTGATGGCGCCTTCGCCCGGCGCGAACACTGCGGCAAGGTGGGCCCACTTCCCGGCAGCCAGGGCGGCGGACTTCGGCACCTTGATCTCGTACCAGGCGTCACCGGTGCCGACACCGAATTCCCATACCCCGTGCCGGCCGACGCCGAGGGAGAAGCCGCGGTGTGCGGCCTTGTCCTGCTGGTTGACGATGGCCGAGGGCTTGCCGTCGTCGCCCCATTCGAAGGCGCGCGGTGCGACCCACCCTTCGACGGTCATGCCGTCGGTGGGGAGCTGCGTCTGTGAGGCAGCGCGTGTGACCCAGGTCGAATAGCCGTCGAACAGAAGGGCGCCGGACAGCACGCCTTCCTCCTCGCGCTCTGTGCGCCACAGGGGGTCGCTGTCCGGCTTGTACACCGCGTCGTTGAAGACGTAGCTGATGGGGTCCGCGGCCTGGCTGATCTGCTCCGTTGTCGCGGTGCCCCGGCCCTCGGCGAAGTCCCAGTAGGCGGCGAGCCCTTCCTGGGCGGGGGTGGGTGCCCTGTCGATTCCGACTCGCGCGTCGTCGAGGTTGATGTGACCCCAGCCGCCGGTGGCCCGGTCGACCACGGTGATACGCAATTGTTCCCCGAGGTGATCGCGGGCGTCCCAGGTGACGCGGTGGTACGCCTCGTCGTCGGTGCCCGTCGCCTTGTGGAGGACGGTTCCGTCCAGGGTGGTCAGTGCGACGTACAACTGAGCTTCGTTGCGGCCGCCGGAGACCAGGGCACTGACCATTCCCGTGCCGGTCAGAGTGAAGGGTTCGGACGTGACGGTTCCGGTGGCGGCGTCCCCGCCACCGGCGAAGCCCCACAGGTGGTGGGTGCCTTCCTGGTTGAAGCAGCATCCCCACCCCCAGCCGGGGTCGTCGGTGACGGCCCCGTTGAAGGCCGTCCCGGTGGCGGTCCAACCGCTGAGGTCGCCGGTCTCGAAGCCGGGGTTGGACAGGGTGGTCCCGCTGGCACTGGCGGGCTCCGACATCAGAGGTGACGTCAGACCGAGACATATCGCGAGCGCGAGCAGAAGGCGCAGCACGTTGCCTCTGCTCGCTGTCGCGGGTTTCGCTGTCGAGCGGGTTCGCATACGAACCTCCGGTGGTGTGGGGTCGAGATGAGCGGGTGGAGCGGGGCACCGACCCCGGACGCGACACGGCCGAGGCAGCGGCTATGGGAGGCGAGGGGTTTGAAGGGGATGTCGGCATCGGCTACGACGCTGTGTCCCCGGCTTCCGGTCGCCGATGTGGAGGGTGAGGCCGAAGGCGGTGCGGAGGGGTCACTTGGTGCGGCGGCCGGCGGGCCCTGCCATTGCCGTGCCGTGCACACGGGAGGCGCCCACGGGTCGCCGACCGTCACCTGACGGGTCGCCAATTCGATTTAGGTCATGGGTCGGCATGGTTCGTGCGCCGACGCAGCTAAAGCAAGAGCTAACGCAGACACACTTCGCTTTGCATCCCCCGGAGGCGCCGGAATCGGCACATAAGGACGTCGTTACGCAGGTGAGATGTCCGGGGTGTTGACAGTGGATGACGGGTGGAGCAATCTCGTCACACCTTGCTAATCCGATTTAGCTGAACGGGGCTGATCCTCTGATGTCCGAACGCCGCGTGACCATGGCCGACGTTGCCCGCAGGGCGGGCGTCTCGCCGACGACCGCGTCGTTCGCCCTGTCGGGCCGGACCGACATGCGCATCTCCGACGCCTCCCGCGAACGAGTCCTGGAGGCCGCCCGGGATCTGGGATACCGCCCGAACGTCACGGCGCGCAGTCTGCGGACGAAGTCCACCCAGACGATCGGGCTCGTTTCGGACCGGATCACCACGACACCGTTCGCCGGCGAAGTGATCCGCGGGGCCATGGAGGCTGCCCGGGAGCGCGACCACCTGCTGTTCATCACCGAGGCGGGCGGCGATCGCGCCACCGAGTCGTCACTGGTCCACGCACTGCTGGACCGTCAGGTCGACGCGGTGGTCTACGCGTCCATGTTCACCCGGTACGTGACCCCGCCGAAGGAGCTGTTCGGGCGCCGCGTGGTCCTGCTGAACTGCCTGGCCCCCGACTTCGACGCGCCCTCCGTCGTCCCGGACGAGTTCGAGGCGGGACGGGATGCGGCCCGGGCGCTGCTCGCGGCCGGTCACAGTGAGGGCATCTGGGCGATCGGCGGCCACCAGGCCGTTCCGGCCACCCCTGAGGGAATCATCGCCGGCAACGAGCGCATGCGCGGTCTGGAGGAGGTCCTGCGAGAGGGCGGGGCACGACTGGAAGGCGTCATCGAGTGCGACTGGGACACGCTTGACGGTCACCGCGAGGTGTCCACCCTGCTGGCGGCCGGTCACCGGCCCCGCGCCCTGGTGTGTCTGGCAGATCGCGTCTCCTTCGGCGCCTACCAGGCACTCGGAGAGGCAGGGCTGTCGGTGCCCGGCGATGTGTCGGTCATCTCGTTCGACGACCAGGACATCGCCTCCGTGCTGCGTCCGGCGCTTACCACGCTACGGCTGCCGCACTACCGGCTCGGGCATCTGGCGATGGAGTTGATTCTCCGCCCGGGCCCGCTCGAGGCAGTCGTGCACCGCGTGCCCATGCCACTGCAGAACCGTGCCTCCCTCGCCGCACCCACCAGCGGCTGACACCGGCACCGAAGACAGTCGTCCCGCCGCCCGCACCGATGACTTCGGGCAGGTGGCGGGACGACCACCAAAAACAGCGACCGTCGTAACCGGTCGCCGAGGCCGGGTCCTGCAAGACCCGTCTCAGTGAGATGGAGGAACCTCATGCTGTTCAGAACAAGACGCCTCGCTGTTGTCAGTGTAGCCGTCACGGCGGCGACCGCCCTGGTCGCGGGGTGTACGTCCGGGAGCGGGGGTACGTCCGGTGCCAGCGGCGACACGCTGACCCTGTGGACGCACAACGCCGGCAACTCGGTGGAACTCGATGTCGTCAAGAAGATCATCAAGGACTTCAACGGCTCCCAGGACACCTACAAGGTCAAGCTTCAGGCATTTCCGCAGAGCGACTACAACAACTCGGTCGTCGCGGCTGCCTCCGCCCGCAAGTTGCCCTGCCTGCTCGACGTGGACGGCCCCAACGTGGCGAACTGGGCGTGGGGCGGCTACCTGTCCCCGATCGACGTCTCCGACAGTGAAGTGCCCGTACTCAGCCAACTGGCCAGCACCGTGGGGCGGTACGACGACAAGCTCTATTCGTTCGGCTTCTACGATGTCTCGCTGGGCTTCTTCGCCCGCAAGTCCGTACTGAACGCGAACGGTGTCCGTGTCCCCGCCATGGACACGCCCTGGACGAAGAACGAGTTCGACGCGGCACTCGCCAAGCTGAAGAAGAGCGGAAAGTTCGAGTACCCACTGGAGATGGGCACCGGCGGCACCGGCGAGTGGTGGTCCTACGCCTACTCCCCGCAGCTGCAAAGCTTCGGCGGGGACCTGGTCGACCGTGGCGACTACAAGACAGCCTCCGGCACCCTGGACGGTGAGAACGCCGTGGAGTGGGCCACCTGGTTCCACTCGCTGGTGGCCAAGGACTACATGGCGAAGAAGTCCGGAGCCGACCCCAACAAGGACTTCCTGGCCGGCAAGAGCGCCATCCAGTGGGACGGCAGCTGGAATGCGGCCAAGAACGCCGAGAAGCTCGGCGACGACCTGGCGATCATCCCGCCGGTGGACTTCGGTGACGGGCCCAAGATCGGCGGCGCCTCCTGGCAGTGGGCGATGAGCTCCACCTGCTCCAACAAGGCCGGTGCGCAGGAGTGGCTGAAGTTCTCCCGTCAGACGAAGTACTTCGTCGACTACGCCAAGGCCACCAGTACCATCCCGGCCACTGACGAGGCCGCGCAGCAGATCGCGGACTACCAGCCGGGCGGCAAGTTCGACGTGCTGGTCGAGTTCGCGCGCAAGTACGCGATGGTGCGCCCCGCGACCCCGGCCTACCCATACATCTCCACCGAGTTCGAGAAGGCATCCAAGGACATCCTGGCCGGCGCCGACCCGAAGGACGCTCTCGGTCAGGCCGCGAAGGGCATCGACAACAACCTGAAGACGAACAACTACTACTCCAACTGACCCGTCCGGTCCGGTTCGGGCGCGACCACGCCGTCCGAACCGGACCGCTCCCCTGGAGATTCCGTGCCCACCATGTTCGCAGCCCGCGAGCGGCTGCGTCCGGTCCGGCGAACCCGAACGACCAACGCCCGTCGCCGTGAGGGCTTCACCGCCTTCGGCATGGCCACCCCGGCCGTCGTGCTGCTGATCGTCTTCCTCGTCGTCCCGGTCGTTCTGGCCTTCACCCTGGCGTTCACCGACGCGAAACTCGTCTCACCCACTCCGGCCCGCTACGTGGGCCTGAGGAACTTCACCCTTCTCTTCCAGGATCCGACCTTCTACAAGTCCCTGCGCAACACGGCCTACTTCGCCGCGGTCGTCGTCCCCCTCCAGGCCGGACTCGCCCTGGTGCTGGCGCTGCTGGTCAACGCCAAGGTACGCGGCGTCAACTTCTTCCGTACCGTGTACTTCCTGCCGGTCGTCACCTCGATGGTCGTGGTGTCCCTCCTGTGGACTTTCCTGTACCGGGAGGACGGACTGGTCAACCACGTTCTCTCCACGCTCACCCTCGGCCATGTGCACGGGCCGGACTGGCTGGGCGACCCGGCCACCGCGATGCCCGCCATCATCCTGATGTCGGTGTGGCAGGGCGTCGGCTTCCACATGATCATCTGGCTGGCCGGGCTGCAGACCATCCCCGCCGAGCTGTACGAGGCGGCTGACCTCGACGGAGCCACCGGCCGGCACCGCTTCCTCCACGTCACCTGGCCGGGACTGCGCGCCACCCGCACGTTCGTGCTCGTCACCATCACGATCGCGGCACTCAGCCTCTTCACCCAGATCAGGGTGATGACGCAGGGCGGCCCACTCGACTCCACCACCACTGTCGTGTACCAGGCGGTGCACAGCGGCTACGACCAGCAGCAGACCGCCTACGCGGCGGCCGTCTCGCTGATCTTCTTCGTGCTCGTACTGAGCGTGTCACTCGTCCAGCGTTTCCTGACCCGGGAGAAGGACTGACATGGCTTCCTTCCTCAAGCACCTCGGCGGTCACACCGGCCGCATCGTCCTGGCCCTGGTCTTCGCACTGCCACTCGTCTTCATGTTCGTCTCGTCGTTCAAGCCGGACGACCAGATCTTCGGCGACCTGGACTCCCTGCGCGCGTTCCTGCCGGTCGGGGCCCTGTCGCTGGACAACTACACAGCGGTGTTCGAGCGAGTTCCGGCGGCACGGTTCCTGTTGAACTCGGTGCTGATCTCCTCGGTCACCGTGGTGTTCGGCATCGTCGTCAACAGCTTGGCCGCCTTCGCCCTGTCACGGATGCGGTGGCCCGGCCGCAAGCTCGTCCTGACCGCGATCATCGCCACTCTCATCGTGCCGTTCGAGACCTTCGCACTGCCGCTGGTGTGGTGGGTCAACCAGCTTCCGCTGCTGAACGTCAACGGATTCCACCTGGAGTGGAGCACCGATTGGATGGACACCTACCAGGTGCAGATCCTGCCGTTCGTCGCCAACGCCTTCTCCATCTTCTTCTTCCACCAGTACTTCCAGAGCATCCCCAGGGAACTGGACGAGGCAGCGATCGTGGACGGCGCCGGCTGGTTCACCATCTACCGCCGCATCGTCATGCCGCTGTCCGGGCCGGCCGTCGCCACCGTGGCGATCCTGACCTTCCTGCCGGCCTGGAACTCCTACATGTGGCCGCTGATGGTCGTGCAGAGCGAGGAGCTGCGGCCGGTGATGGTGGGTATCTCCTACTTCTTCCAGCTGAATGTGGGATGGGGCCAGATCATGGCGTATTCCTCCATGATCACCGTGCCGATCCTGGCGCTCTTCGTGGCGTTCCAGCGCTCCTTCGTCAACAGCATCGCCTCCAGCGGCGTCAAGGGCTGATCCGCGGCACCCCCGAGCCGCTCGCCCTCCTCCTGATGACTTCCGTGTGCTTCGCGCACCCCGAGAAAGGCCCTGTGTGTCCGCGTTGCCTGCCGACCCCCACCTCCCGGTCCTCCATTTGCGACCGCCCCACAACTGGATCAACGACCCCAACGGGCTGGTCTTCCACAACGGCCACTACCACGTGTTCTTCCAGTACAACCCGTACGGACCGCAGCACTCGAACGTGCACTGGGGCCACTTCCGCAGCCCCGATCTGATCAACTGGGAGCCCCTCCCCGTCGCCCTTGCCCCCACGCCCGACGGCTACGACGCCGACGGCTGCTACTCGGGCAACGCCGTCTCCGTCGACGACCGCATAGTGGCCTTCTACTCCGCCCACCGAAACGACCGCTGGTGGCAGCCCATCACCACCGCCGAGTCACGGGACAACGGCCGCACCTGGGCCAAACGCCCCCAACTGCTCATCCCTGAGCCCCCTGCCGGCACCACCATGTACCGAGACCCGTACGTGTGGTGGCAGGACGACCGCTGGCGGATGCTGGTCGGCTCCGCCCTCGACGACGGCTGCGCCGCGGCGTTGCTGTACGAGTCCGATGACATGGAGAACTGGACGTACCGCGGACCCTTCCACACCAGCGGCGCCGCGGCCGGCACCGCCCCGGTCGGCTGGGAGTGCCCGCAGTACGCGACGTTCGGCGACCGGAGCGCACTGATCGTCAGTGACTGGACCCCGCAGAACGGTCCCAGTCACACCACCGTCCACACCGGCCGCGAGAAAGACGGCCGCTTCGCAGCGGACTCGCCCCCTGCGCCTCTGGATCACGGCCCTGACTTCTACGCCCCCGCGTTGCTGAAGGCCCCCGGGGACGACCGGTGGCTGTTGTGGGCCTGGGCGTGGGAGGCCCGCGAGGACGCCTGGGCGCGTGAGGCGGGCTGGGCCGGTGTCCTCACCCTCCCCCGTGAGGTGAGTCTGACGGCCGAAGGAACGGTCGTCCAACGCCCCGCTCGCGAAGTACTCGCTCAGCGCGGTGCACGCACGCTGCACCGAACCGGACACGTCACACAGGCCGAACCGGCCGAGCTCGGCCAAGTCGGCCATACCTTCGATCTGGCCGCCGCCCTCGTTCCGGACGCCACTGGGACGAGCGGGCTGCGACTGATCACCTCCGCCGATGGCGCCGAATACCTCGACATTCGTCTCGACCCCACGGCTGGGCACCTCACCGTGGACCGCACTCACGCCTCGCTCGACACGCGGGCCAGGGGAGGCTCGTACACCCTGCCCTTCCCAGCGATGAAGCGCCCGGGCAGCCCCGTCGAACTACGCGTGATCGTGGACCGCTCGATAGCCGAGATCTACCTGGCCGACGAACAGGTCCTCACCCTGCGGTTCTACCCACTGGGCGAAGGGCCGTGGCGGCTCCAGGCCCGTACGACGGGCACCCTGCGCAGCGAGTTCGCGGTCGAAGCCTGGGACCTGTGCCAGGCAGACGCCTTGAGGGAGCCGACTCCTGCGGCTGGAGGATGGGTGCCGACCGGCTGTCTCCCTGTCTGACCGGGCGCGCCTGACCGGACCTGTTCAGCGCGGTGCCCGCTCTACGCAGTCCTGCGACAGTCGCGACGAGTATCGTCGGCGTACGGGGAATCCCGGGCAGACGGGCTGCCGGCCCGCACTGTCTTCGGCCTCCTGCGCCTAGGAAAGAGCGAGTTCGCCCGATCCTCGGACGATCAGCCGGGTGGGGACGGTGATGGTGCGGGCGCGGGAGCGGTCGCCGTCCAGACGTGCCAGGGCCGTCTCCGCTGCCTTTCGGCCGATCTCCTCGGGGTCCTGGGCCACGACGGTCAGGGCGGGTTCGAGTGCTTCGGCGAGTGGCACGTCGTCGAAGGCGACCACGGCGACGTCCTTCCGCTCGATCCGGGCCAGTTCGGCGACCATGCCCAGTGCGACGATGTTGTTGCCGGCGAACAGGGCGGTGGGGGGAGTCGCCAACCCCAGCAGGCGGGAAGTGCAGACGGAGGCCTCGCGCTGGTCGTGGGCGTTGATGACCAGGGAGCGGTCGTGAGGGAGGCCGGCTTCCGCCAGGGCCGAGCGGTATCCGGCCAGGCGTTCACGGCGGGTGTAGAGGCTGGTGGGGAGGTCACCGACGAAGCCGATGCGGCGGTGGCCGTGGGCGATCAGATGGGCGACACCCTCGTGTGCCCCCGCGAGGTTGGAACTCACGACGCTGTCCGTGGTCAGCCCGGCTCCCGGCCGGTCGACAAAGACGACGGGCAGCCCCGTGCTCCGATGGCTCCGCAGGTGGGAGTGGTCGGAGCCGACGGACGGGATGACCATCAGGATGCTGATGCGACGGGCCAGGAACTTGTCGGTCAGGCCCCGTTCGCGTGCGGGTTCGTCTGCGGAGGACCCCATGAGCAAGGTCAGGCCGCGGTCACGCACGACGTCCTCGATGCCACCGGCCACCGCTCCGAAGAAGGGATTCCCGAGGTCGGGAACGACGAGACCGATGGTCGTGTCGGGTCCTCCGACACGGATGTTGCGAGCCATGAGATTCGGCTGGAAGCCGAGTTTGGCCACGGCGGCGAGAACCTGTTCCCTGGTTCGGGCCGAGGCGGGTCCGTCCTCGTTGAGCACCCGGGAGACCGTCTTGGCGCTGACGCCTACTTCTCGCGCGACGTCGGCCAACGTGGGGCGGCGGTTCGCTGCCATGGAGCGGGGCTCTCCTGTGCTCGTCGGTTCCGGCCGCGGCCTCGGCCGGAACCTGTGAGTGGTTCGTCGGGTGTCAGGTGGCCTGGACTCCCGCTGCCTTGGCGGCCTGGGAATCCGCTATGACAGTACCTCCGCCCTCGTCAAGGGTCAGCGCGCCGGTCATGATGGCGACGACTTCGGCCATGCTGTGGTCGGAGGGCTTGATCACGGCGGCGCGACGCCCCAGCCGGTGCACGTGGATCCGGTCGGCTATCTCGAAGACGTGCGGCATGTTGTGGCTGATCAGGACCACGGGCATGCCTCTGTCGCGGACCCGGCGGATCAGGTCGAGGACCTGCCCGGACTCCTTGACGCCGAGGGCGGCGGTGGGCTCGTCCATGACGACGACGCTGCGCGCCCAGGCGACGGAACGCGCGACCGCCACGGCTTGCCGCTGTCCGCCTGACAGGGTCTCGACGGCCTGCGTGAGCGACCGGAGACCGATCTTGAGGTCGGCCATGTGCTCGGCAGCTTCCTGGCGCATGCGCTTCTTGTCCAGCATGCGGAAGGCGCTTCCCAGGACACCGGGCCGGCGCAGTTCACGTCCCAGGAACATGTTCGAGGCGATGTCCATCGAGGCGGCCACGGCCAGGTCCTGGTAGACCGTCTCGATGCCGTGGGCGCGCGCGCTCTGCGGCCCGGAGAAGTGGATGAGTTCACCGTTGAGGCGTATTTCGCCCGCATCGGGTGTCACCGCACCGGTGAGGGCCTTGATCAGGCTGGTCTTGCCGGCGCCGTTGTCGCCGATGACCGCGAGGACCTCGCCGGGCATCAGGTCGAAGTCCGCGCCGTCGATGGCGGTGACCTGCCCGTAGCGCTTGACCAGACCGCGGGCCTGCAGAACGGGGGTGGGAGTGGTGGTGGTCATCGGGCCTTCCTCCGGGACATCTGGTCGACGGTCACCGCGAGGATCACGAGGATCCCGGTGATCAGGGTCTGGTAGATGGAGGCCACACCCATCAGTTGGAGGCCGTTGCGGAAGACACCGACGATGAGGACACCGATGAAGGTGCCCAGGACCGAACCGCGTCCACCGAAGAGGCTGGTACCGCCGAGGACCACGGCGGTGATGCTGTCGAGGTTCTCGGTCTGTCCTGCCTGCGGGTCGCCGACGCCGGTGCGGGAGATGAGCAGCAGGGCGGCGAGTCCGTACAGCACGCCGGCCACGGTGTAGATGCCGATGGTCAGACGGGAGGTGCGGATGCCGTTGAGGCGTGCGGCTTCCTGGCTGTTGCCGAGGGCGTAGACGTGCCGGCCCCAGCCGGTGCTGCTGAGGGCGTAGGCCAGGAGCAGGAAGAGAACGATGGTGACCAGGGAGCCGTAGGTGATGTCCGTCCGGCCGAGGGGGAAGGTCTTTCCGAGGGCGGTCAGCGGGCCGGGAAGGCCGGTAACGGTCTGCTCCTCGGAGTAGATGTGCGTCAGGGCGAACGCCACGTTGAGCATGCCGAGTGTCACGATGAACGGAGGCAGCGGGATCTTCTGCACCAGAAGCCCGTTGAGGAGTCCGAAGCCGCCGCAGACGACCAGACCCATGGTGATGGCGAGGAGCGGGGACAGGGTGCCCTCGGCCGCCGTCTTGGCGATCACGATGCTGCCGAACGCCATGACGGCGCCGCACGACAGGTCGATGCCGGCGGTGAGGATGATCAGGGTCTGGCCGATGGCGAGGGTGCCGACGACCATGACCTGCTGCACGATCAGCGAGAAGTTCCCGCCTGTGAGGAACTGGTCCGTCGACAGGGAGAAGAACACACAGGCGAGGAGGAGAGCGGCCAGGGGGCCGGTGGTCGGCGCGGTGAGAAGTCTGCGGGCCGTGGTCGGCGTTTTGAGCTCGGCGTACGGCGCGATTGTGGCTGTCATGCGAAGTCCTTGTCGGAAAAGCAGCGGTCCTCGGGGAGGACGGGTGGGGGCGGCCGCCCCTGATCGGGCAGGGCCGGCCACCCCGCCCATGGGTTTCGGACTGCGGCCGCTCGGGCCGGAGGGGCGACTCAGCCCCAGCAGTTGTCCAGGCCGTAGGCGGTGTCCTTCGATCCGACCCCCGCCTGTGCCTTGTCGGTGATCAGGCTGACGCCGGTGTCGGTGTAACCGGTCGCCTTCTTGCCGTCCTCGGCGTACTTCACGACCGCCCCGACACCTTCGGCGGCCATCTTCAGCGGATACTGCTGGGAGGTGGCGGCGATCTTGCCGTCCTTGACGGCCTGCGTCCCGGTGCAGCCGCCGTCCACGGAGACGATCAGAACGTCCTTCTCCCTTCCCTTGGCCTTCAGGGCGGTGTACGCGCCGAGCGCGGCCGGCTCGTTGATGGTGTAGACGACGTTGATGCCGGGTGCCTTCTGCAGGCAGTTCTCCATGGCGGTCTGGCCCTTTGCCTGGTCGCCTCCGGTGTCCTGGGAGCAGACGATGGCCGGGTCGTTCTCGCCGAGGCCGAAGCCCTTGAGGAAGCCGTCGTGCCGCTGGACGCCGACGGCGACGCCCGGCGCCAGGTCGAGGGTGGCGATCTTGGCTGCCTTGCCCTTCATGGCAGCCTTGGCGTAGGCGCCGATCAGCTTGCCGGCCGCGAGGTTGTCGGTGGCGAAGAGGGCGTCGACCGCGCTCTGGGGATCGGTCGGGGAGTCCAGGGCGATGACCATGATCCCCTTGGCCCGTGCCTTCTCGAGGGCGGGCACGATCGCCTTGGAGTCACTGGGGGTGATGAGGATGCCCTTCACTCCCGAGGCGACCATGTTCTCGATGGCGGTGACCTGACCGGCATTGTCTCCGTCGAACTTGCCTGCTGAGGAGATCAGTTGGGCGCCGCTCTCCTTGGCCGCCTTTTCCGCGCCCTCCTTCATCTTCACGAAGAAGGGGTTGGTGTCGGTCTTGGTGATCAAGCCGACCTTGACGCGGCCCGAGCCGGAGTTCGCGGAGTCCGAGCCGGACCCGGACCCGCAGGCCGTCAGGGTGAGAGCCGCGATACCCGTGCATGCAGCGGCTCTGATCAGAGAGGGGGTCAGACGAATGGTGCGAGGCATGAACGACTCCTGCAGGATCTCGTGCGGCTCGGCCGGCATCGAAGCATGCCGTCCCGGGATGTCATCGTTGACTTATGTCATCGTTGACACTGCTTGCCGAGGATGATGGACTCCGTCTCCCGGGCACGTCAATGGTTTGCCGATGTTACAAATCGGCAACGTCCCCGGCCGTCACTCACCCGCAGCCGCAACGCCCGTGCCGCGGCGAACTCGGTTTGCCCATCCGTTCGTCAGAGAAGAGCAGTCCATGAGTCCGCGTCAGATCACCGTCCTGGGCGAATGCGTCGCGGACGCGTTCGCCCGGCCCGCAAGTGTTCCGAATGAGCTCGACCTGCGTGTACTGCCCGGTGGGGGGCCGGCGAACACGGCCGTGGCCCTGGCTCGCCTGGGCACTCCGTCCCGCTTCCTCGCTCGACTGTCCGGGGATGTGTTCGGCCGGCTGTTCCGGGCTCACCTGGAGGCTTCAGGGGTGGACTTGTCGCACACCGTCGTGGCGTCGGAGCCGAGCACGTTGGCGGTGGCGGAGCTGGACGCCCAGGGACAGGCCGCGTACTCGTTCCACGCGCAGGGCACGGCCGACTGGCAGTGGTCGAGCGCCGAACTGGCCGGTGTGGACCTCTCCTCCACCGCTTGCCTGCATACGGGTTCGCTCGCCCTGGTCCGGGAGCCCGGGGCGGCGGCGGTCGAGGAGTTCCTGGCAACGGCCTCGCCCCAGGCCACCATCAGCATCGACCCCAACGTCCGGCCGCTGCTGGTGCGTCCAGAGACCTACCGCGCGAAACTGCGGCGCTGGTGCGACCTCGCGGACATCCTGCGGCTGAGCGAGGAAGACCTCGGGCTCCTGCTGCCGGAAATGCCCCTCGAGCAGGCATGCGACGTCTGGCACGCCGCCGGCGCACGCCTCGTCGTGGTCACACGTGGCGCCGATGGCGCGCTTGTCTCGCTGGACGGCGAGCGGATGCACGTGCCGGCCGTGACGACGCGGGTCGTCGATACGGTCGGGGCGGGTGACTCCTTCACGGCGGGTCTGCTGCACCACCTGGGCGCACGTGGACTCCTCGGGGGGCGGCTGACCGCTCTCCGCCTGGACGAGGTGGCGGAATCCTGCCTGTTCGCCGCCCACGTCGCGGCCCTGACCTGCTCGGTCGCCGGCCCGAATCCTCCGTGGCCGAGCCAGCTGCCGCAGTACACATCACAGAGCATCGTGTGACGGGCGGCCCGGTCGAACCGGGGAAAACGCGTCCCGACCGTTGACGCGTCGGCCGGGATGCGTCCATCATCGGCCCACCAGGTGTCATCGCTGACATAAGTCAACGATGACATTCATGGCCGACGCGGTGCGAAGCGTCGGCAGATCCTCCCCTCTCGTTCCGTCCGCGCGCCGGGAAGCACCCGGTTGCGGAAACGGCCGCAGCCCAGGAGACACCATGACTTCAAGACGCATGACCCGGCATGCCCGCACACGGATGATCGCGGCGACCGCAACCGTATGCGCCCTGTCCGCGGCCCTGCTGACACCCGAGGCCGTAGCCTCCGGAACCCGGCCGTACACCGAGACCTACCGGCCTCAGTTCCACTACACGCCGCAGAAGAACTGGATGAACGACCCCAACGGACTGGTGTACTACAAGGGCGAGTACCACCTCTTCTACCAGTACAACCCCAACGGCAACTCCTGGGGCGACATGTCCTGGGGACACGCGGTGAGCACCGACCTCATGCACTGGAAGGAGCTGCCGCTCGCCCTGTCCCACGACGACGAGGAGATGGTGTTCTCCGGCAGCGCCGTCATCGACTGGCACAACACCACCGGCTTCGGCACGAAGAAGAACCCGCCCATGGTGGCGATCTACACCAGCTACGACAGAAGCACCGGTACGCAGGCCCAGTCGCTCGCCTACAGCACCGACCGCGGACGTACGTTCACCAAGTACGACGGCAATCCCGTCATCGACATCGGCTCAAAGGAGTTCCGCGACCCCAAAGTCCAGTGGTACGCGCCGACCAAGAGCTGGTTGATGACGGTGTCGCTCTCCACCGAGCACAAGGTGCGGTTCTACTCCTCGAAGGATCTCAAGGACTGGGACCTGCTCAGCGAGTTCGGGCCGTCCGGGGCGGCCGGCGGCGTATGGGAATGCCCCGACCTGTTCCCTCTCGCGGTCGACGGCAACAAGAAGAACGTCAAGTGGGTCCTGGTCGTCAACATCAACCCCGGTGGCATCGCCGGCGGCTCGGGCGCCCAGTACTTCGTCGGTGACTTCGACGGCACGAAGTTCACCGCCGACGACCAGGGCTCCTACACCCCGCCCACCGGCACCGTCATGCAGGACTTCGAGAAGCCTGACTTCGGCACATGGACGGCTACCGGCACCGCATTCGGCCAGGGTCCGACGAGCGGGGCACTGACCGGGCAAGGACCCGTCGGCGGCTTCGAGGGCAAGGGCCTTGCCAACAGCTTCCACGCGGGTGACGGCGGCACCGGGACCCTCTCCTCCCCGGCCTTCACCGTCGACAGCCCCTACCTCAACTTCAAGGTCGCCGGCGGGCGGCACCCCCACCAGGCCGGCACCGTACAGGAACGAGGACCTGCGCCCGAGGGAACGACCCTCGCCGACTTCGAAGGCGGCACCTACGGCGGCTGGACGGTCGCGGGCGACGCCTTCGGAACCGCGCCGGCCACCGGCAGTCACGCCGGCCAGCAGGAGGTCACCGGCTTCCTCGGCGGTGGTCTGGCCAACTCGTTCCTGAACGGAGACTCCACGACCGGCAGCCTCACCTCGCCGGAGTTCACCATCGACAAGAACTACGTCAACTTCCTCATCGGCGGCGGCAACCATCCCGCGAACCAGGCCGAGCCCACCGCCGTCGAACTCCTCGTGGACGGCAAGGTGGTGCGCAGCGCCACCGGCCACGACGGCGAGGCACTCAACTGGGACTCATGGGACGTCCGCGAGCTCCTCGGCAAGAAGGCCCGGATCCAGATCGTCGACGGTAATGCGAGCGGCTGGGGTCACATCAACGTCGACCACATCGTGCTCTCCGACACCCGGGCCCAGCCCATCTCCCGGGAGACGTCCGTCAACCTGGTCGTCGACGGCAAGGTCGTCGGCAGCGCGACCGGATCCAACAGCGAGACGCTGGACTGGGCCTCCATCGACATGCACCCGTACGCCGGCAAGAAGGCTCAGATCCAGATCGTCGACATGAACACCGGCGGCTGGGGCCAGATCATGGCCGATCAGTTCACCGCTGCGGCAACGCCCGCCAGGTCCGCCGTGCAGCGTGCCGACTGGGCCGACTACGGCAGGGACTACTACGCGGCCGTGTCCTGGGAGGACACACCGGGCGACACGCGGCACATGATCGGGTGGATGAACAACTGGGACTACAGCGGTTCCATCCCCACGTCCCCCTGGCGCAGCGCGCAGAGCATCCCCCGCCAGATGGGCCTGCGCACCGTGGACGGCCGGATCAAGCTGACCAGCGAACCGGTGAGGAGCCTGACCTCCCTGCGAGAGGGCCGACCGGTGGCGTCGGCCGGCACCACGTTGACCAGCACGTCACGGCCCCTGGGACGCGGCGCGGCCAAGGGCAAGGCCCTCGACATCGAGGCGGCCTTCTCCCTCAAGGACGCCGAAAGGTTCGGCATCAAAGTGCGCACGGGTGCAGGCGAAGAGGAGACCGTCATCGGTTACGACACCACGACGCAGGAGCTGTACGTCGACCGGACCCGATCCGGCGCCGTGGACTTCAGCGACACCTTTGCCGGCGTCCAGCGCGCGCCCCTGCACGCTGTGAAGGGCAAGGTGAAGCTGCGGATCGTGGTCGACTGGTCATCCGTGGAGGTCTTCGGCGGCAGCGGCGAAGCGGTGATCACGGACCAGATCTTCCCCGATCCCGCCAGCCAGGGAGTGGAGGTCTTCGCCGAGAACGGCTCGGTGAAGCTGGACCACGCCCGCGTCTGGCACGTCGAATCCTCTCGGAAGTGACGCGCGTGATCCCCGACCGCAAGGGACCGGATGTGAAGAAGACTCTGCTTGCCGAATTCACCGCCTGCGAGGGAGCGGAGAACGCGGTCGCACACCTTCTGCGGGAGTACACCCGGACGGTGCGCAAGGAGGTCGGCAACCTGTCCTTCGAGGTCTACACCAAGGCGTCCAACTCTCGCGCCTACCTCATTTTCGAGGCGTACCAGGACGAGGCCGCGTTTCAGCGTCACCTCACGGCTCCGTACGCCGACCCTTTCAACACAGCCCTCGCCCCACTGATCGAGGAGACCGCCTCTCGCCTGACCTTCCTTGATGCCGAGTCCTGACGGCATAGTGACTGCCAGGACGCTGCGCGAACCCAGTAACTTCCGGTCGGCAGGGCGAGCGCACATCACCTTCCACGTCCTCCCGAGGGCCGGCGGCACCGGATAGGCACAGACAAGGCCGCGCCGCGGCGGGCGGCAGTGGTGGGATCCGCGGCGTGGGCGGCGGCGGCCTCGCCGAGTTCGGGTTGGGACGCCCAGGTCATGGCGATCTGGTTGACCAGGGCGAGGACGTCGGCCGGATCCCGGCCGGGGTCGAGCTTTCCGGCCCGTTGCGCCTGGCGGAGCTGGTCGATCGTGCGGGCGATCAGCGCCTGGTCGGGATCGTCGGCAACGGCTGTGGTGCCCGGCAGTTCGAGGCGGCCCCAGGTGATCGGACGGTAGTGGTCCGGTCGGGAGGCGAAGTAGTCGAACAGGCGGCCCGCGTAGCCGGGGAGGTCTGACGGGTCCATCTGGGTGGCCTCGGCGATGACGACGTACTCCCGTGCGGCGACGGCGCCATAAAGGGCGTCCTTGCCCCGGAAGTAGGCGTAGACGCGTTCTTTGCTGGTCCTGACGAGCTTGGCGATGCGGTCCACTCGGGCGCCGGCGATGCCGTGCCCGGCGAACTCCTCCATGGCAGCGGTGAGAATGCGCTGGCGTGCGGGTCTGCCCCCCACTCAAACGGACCTGTGAATCGACCAACGGTCCCGCCGCATGAACTTCCGGAGCCCGGCTGCTGTCACGGGTGGGCCGTGGTGTCGCGGGCCGTGAAGGCGGCCGGGGTGAGGCCGGTGCGGTCACGGAAGAAGCGCCCGAGTGCGCGGTCTTCGTCCAGAAGCTGGAGTGCCGTCTGCTGGAGCCAGACCGGGTCGGACGGTGAGCGGGGCCGGCAGGCGGGCGACGTCGGGCCGCAGTACATCCGGTTCGAACAGGATGAACGGGCCGCGGGCGGCACCGAGAGGATGCCGGCACTGCGCTTGCCCCGGGCGCACCCACAGCCACTGGCCGGGGGCGACGGTCCGGGTGACGTGGTCGACGTGGTGCCGCAACTCGCCCTCGGTGACGGCAATGAGGTAGTGGAAGGTGGCGCGCCCCGGACGGGGCGGAAGAATGGGGTGTACCGCCGCGACCACCCCGTGAGGAAGGCAACGCCCCATGAACGGAACGGCCCTGCACAAGACCGCCGCCGACTGTGCCGAGGAGCTTCCCGGATCCCGGCTGGAGCATCCATTCGGCGACGACTGGGAGGTCTTCAAGGTGCGCGGCAAGGTGTTCACGCTGATGACCGAAGTCCCGGGGCGCCCCGTCGTGATCCTCAAGGCGGACCCCGGTGAGGCCCACGCACTGCGGGAGCAGTACAGCCACATCACCCCCGGATACCACATGAACAAGAAGCACTGGATCACGCTGGAGGGCAGGGACGGCGTCGACAAGGAACTCGTCGATGAGCTCGTCACCGACTCCTACCGGCTCGTGGTCGCTCACCTGCCCCGGGCCGAGCGACCTGTCGACCCGCACACCTACGGCAGCCGCACGCGGGCGGCCCGGTGAGCACGGCCGGTGAACGGCTCCAGGACATCGCCCGCCAGGCGGCCCTCGCGCTGCCCGGGACGGACCACGGTTACCCGTTCACCAAGCACCTGGACGTGTACAAGGTCGCGGGCAAGGTGTTCCTGATCATCACCGACGACCCTGACGAACAGATCATCACGGTCAAGTGCGAACCCGAACACGCCCGCGCGCTCGTTCACGGCTATGCCTCGATCACACCGGGCCGCTACCTCGACAAACGGCACTGGATCTCGCTCGGGCCGGGCCCCGGCATCGCCGAGCGGCTGGTCACCGACGCAGTCGAGGACTCCTATGACCTGGCCGTCGAGCGGCTGCCCGGGCGCGACCGCCCCCGTACCCGATGAGCACCGCAAGCGCGCTCACGCGCCTCTGAGCCCGCGCCTGTCAGTGCCCCGTGGTTCCGAAAACCGAGGCACCGTCGCCGACGGCCAGGACGGGGCGTGCATGCCGCGACGGGAAACGCGAGGTCAGCGCACGCGCCCCCGGGCCTTCAAGGGCACAGGGGGCAACGCCGGAGCAGGGAGCGGCGCACCGTCGTACCCGCGTACTGAGCCGAACCGGTCACCGTTCATCCAGTCCTCACGGGCCTGCGTGATATCGGCCTGGGTCCTGCCCACGAAGTTCCACCACATGACGATCTCCTCCTCGAAGGGCTCACCGCCCAGGAGCATCAGACCGGCGTCGGACTTCGCGCGCAGCGGGAGCTCCGTGCGGCCGCAGCCGAGATAGAGCATGGAGCCGGGCAGGACGGGGACTCCGTCGACCTCCGCCTCGCCCGACATCGACAGCACGGCGTACTCGAAGTCGGGGTCCATCGGGAGGCGCACTTCGGCCCCGCCGCTCAGGGCGAGGTCGGCGCCGACGATCGGGGTGTACGCGGTGCCGGGCGAGGTGGCTCCGTCGAGGCTGCCGAGGATCACCGTGGCCGTGAGGCCTGGGGCGGTGACCTTCGGGAGGTCCGTGTGGTGCTGGAAGTGCGGCTCGACGTCCCGGTGGGCAGCGGGGAGGGCGACCCAGAGCTGGGCGCCGTGCAGCAGCGCGGCGTGCGGCCTGGGGCTCTCCTCGGAGTGGCTGATGGCGCGACCGGACGTCATCAGGCCGAGCTCGCGCGGACGGATCGTCTCCAGGCTGCCCAGGCTGTCGCGGTGCAGGACCTCGCCCTCATGCAGCCAGCTGACCGTCTGCAGTCCCATGTGGGGGTGCGGCGGCACCTGCATCCCGGGCTCGTCGGCGATGTCGTCGGGGCCGTAGTGGTCGACGAAGGCCCAGGCCCCGACCATGCGGCGGCCCAGATTGGGCAGCAGCCTGCGGACCTCGGTGGACTCGCCGAGCCGGACATGACGTGGCGTGAGGAGTTCACGTACGGGTTCGGCGACGACGAAGCCCCGCCCTCCGCAGACGGAGGGCGAAGCTTGGCGATCGAGATTGCTCATGGCGGTCAACCTATTCCCGTGCGACTTCGGGCGGGCCGTACCCACGCCGAATATTTAGTGGAATGTTAAACCATCTGTGGGTGTTGTGGCGGTTGGATACCTACGGGAGCGGCCCGGCGGCACCCCTCGACCGAGGAGGTCACATGAGCGACACCTACTACGAGTTCGGTACCGCTGCCGAGCGCTGGGAGCGCGCTCAGTTCTTCTTCGGGTCGAAGGAGTACACGATCGCGGCCCGGATCCTGGGCGGACTGGTCGAGGAGGTGCCGGAGCAGGTCGCACCGCGGTTGCTGCTGGCGCGGTCCTACTACCACTCGGCGCGCCTCGGCCCGGCCGAGACGGAACTGCGGGCGGTGCTCGAACTCGACCCGGTCGAGCAGTACGCCCGGCTGATGCTCGGCCGCACGCTGGAGCGTCAGGGCCGGCAGGCCGAGGCGGACACGCAACTGCGGATGGCGGCCGCCCTGTCGGGGGACTTCCCTCCGGCAGGCGGTGCCTGACCGCGGCACGCACCCAGGGGCACCCCGACGTCGGAGTGCCGTACGCGGCTCGGCCGCACCCGGATATCCGGGTGCGGCCGAGCCGCGTCGCGTGATACTTCACAGAGCATGACCAACCTCGTCACCCCACGCCTGCTCCTGAGCCCGATGACCGCTGTGGAAGCCGGGCAGGTGGCGTCGGGCCGGCCCGCCGACGGTGCGCGCTGGGCTCCCGGTTATCCCTCACCGGGCGAGATGAGGGCGGCCCAGCGGTTCCTGGAGACCTGCGCCGACACGGGCGACCCGAGCCCCTACGGTCCGTACGCGATACGGCGGCGTGAGGACGGGCTGCTGATCGGCGGGGCAGGGTTCCACGGGGCGCCCGACGAGAACGGACACGTCACGATCGGGTACGGCCTCGTGGAGTCGGCACGAGGACAGGGATACGCCTCCGAGGCGCTTCGCGGGCTGCTGCGCTTCACCCGCGACCGGGGCATCGCCTGCGTCCACGGCGACACCGACCTCGACAACATCGCCTCCCAGCACGTCATGACCGCGGCAGGCATGCGCCTGGTGCAGGAGGACGCCTCGCTGAAGCACTATCGGATCGACTGGGACGGGCCCGCCGCCGAGGAGTGAGGCAGCGGACTGCTCCCGCACACGTATGGAGCCCGCCGGGGTCACCCCGGCGGGCTCCATACGTGCCGTGGACGCGGCTCGCACCGTCCTGCCGCCCACGTCACGCCGCTCCGCGCCGGCCTGTCAGGGCCGTGACGGCTCCCGGAGTCAGCCTGCGGCGGTGGTGGCGGGCCGGCTCATCGTGCCGTCCGTTGCCGCAGCCACATCCGGCCCCGGCACCAGCAGGCGTTCGGTGAGATAACCGAAGACCAGCCCGAAAGTGGTCCAGAGTGTGACCTGCACCGCGAGCGTGGCCAGTCTGAACTCCCAGAGCAGAGAAGCCGGGAAGTCCTTCCCGACCTCGTCGAACGAGGGCAGGAAGGCGTAGGCGAGGCCGGTCACCAGCACATAGCCGGTGGCGGCAGCGATGGTGGCGTTCCAGTTGCCCAGGCGCGGAGCGAGCCGTCTTCCGAGAATGACGGCGGCCACGGCCAGCAGGACGCTGAGCGCGACCATCAGGAAGAACAACGCGGTGCGCCGGCCGATGGTGTCCGCTTCGCCGACCGCCGGCGGATTGGCCGGGTACTTCAGGAACGGCACGATGTACACCGTCAGCAGGGCCGCTCCCGCGATCAGGGCAGCCGTCGCCCGGGGGCCGAACCGCCCCAACCGGCCGAGGGCGTAACAGAAGACGAGTGCGGCGATGCCGCCGACGGCGACGCCGAAGACGAGTACACCGGTGGCGAGGCCCCCGGTGGCCTGCATGCCCCGGCTGACGAGTTCCTCGCCGCCGCCGTGGTCGTGGCTGTGGCTGTGGCTGTGCGCCTCTTCGAGGGCGATGGCCGCGTCGACGCGCGACTCCCCGAGGAAGTAGGCCACCACGAGTGCGAGCGCACCCGCGACGAGACCGGCCAGCATGCCGCGGACCAGCAGAGCTCTGACAGATATGGAGTTCATGAGGGATTCCCCTGGATCAGCCGGATGGATCAGTGGCAGGGGAAACCGAGGAGGTGGCGTCCGTCGTGGACCCACTCGTGCACGCCTTCGCCGGAGATGAGCGCGGTGGCGCCCTGCTCCGCGCCGACGAAGTACAGCAGGATCAGCATGAGGACGCCGAAGAAGACCGCCCAAGGGGCGATGGCCTTCAGCGAGATGGGGGTGATGGCGGGTGAGACCGTGGCGGGGGCAGCAGTCTGTGCCATGGCAGAACCTCCTGAGGGAACACGCGTCCCGATCGTGGTGCCTGAGACGAAGGTGCTGGGTCTGACTTCCCGCACACGTACGGGTTCACAGTGGCGCGACCGTGCCGGATTCTCACCGGACTTCCGTCACACCCTCGTCATGTCGTCGCGACCATACCGCCTGGGCGGGAGAGCCGCCATGGTGCCCGTGGATCGGCCGGAAGGCCCCGGATGCCAAGGTGTGCATGGCAACGTGGCCATAGTTCAGGGAGTTGAGAGCGGGAATGACGGTACGGGTGATGTTGGTCTCACCGGGTATGAACGCCGCCCTGCGCGAGGCCCGGTTCGCGGGCGACGCACCCCTCGACGGCTCCGGGCTCGCCCAGGCACGGGCTGCCGCCGGCTCGGTGCCCGCCGCGGACCGGTGGTTGAGCGGTCCGTCCCGGCGCTGCACCGCGACCGCGAAGGCCCTCGGCCTGCGCCCCGACGCCGAACACGCCCTGCGGGACTGGGAGATGGGACGCTGGTCCGGCGCACGACTGGCCGAGGTGAGCGTGGACGAGCCGGACGGGGTGGCGGCCTGGCTGGCGGACCCGTCGGCCGCTCCGCACGGCGGCGAGTCACTGCGGGAGCTGTGCGCCCGCGTGGGCGCTTGGCTCGACTCCCTGCACGGAGCGACTTCCGGTCAGGTCCGGGAGGAAGTGGCCGAGTCCGGTGCGGGCGGGAAGGATGTGGGCCGGGTCCTGGGAGTGGTCGAGCCCGGCGTGGTCCGGGCCGCGGTCGTCCATGCGTTGGGCCTCCCGCCGCAGGCATTCTGGCGGCTGGACGTGGCCCCGCTGACGGTGACGGAGCTCAGCGGCAGGTCGGGGCGGTGGAACTTGCGTTGCGGCCGGCCACTCGGTGCGGAAGCGAGCATCTGACGATTTCGGCGCGGGAGGAGCGGGAGCATCGGGAGGAGCGGGCACCGTACGGGCCGGGGGGGCGCGCTCCTAGTGGGGACGACGTAAGCGGGAACAACCGGCGTCTTCACACCCTGCCCGCGCCCCCGCGTGCCGCGTTGAGCCTCGCGTCCAGGGTGATGGCGGCGTCGATCAGGGCGAGATGAGTGAACGCCTGTGGGAAGTTGCCCAGTTGTTGACCCGTCAGGGCGATCTCCTCCGAGTACAGGCCCAGATGGTTGGCGTAGGTGAGCATCTTCTCCAGGACCAGCCGGGCCTGGTCGACGCGTCCGGCCCGCGCCAGGGCGTCGACGTACATGAACGTGCACAGGGAGAACGTTCCCTCCGAACCGCGCAGGCCGTCGGGTGATGCCTCGGGGTTGTAGCGGTAGACGAGGCTGTCGCTGACCAGCTCGTGTTCCATCGCGTCCAGCGTGGTCGTCCACATCGGATCGTCCGGCGTGATGAAGCCGACCGTCGGCATGCGCAGCAGGGACGAGTCGAGCACGTCGTCGCCGTAGTGCTGGACGAAGGCCTGCTTCTCCGGGTTCCAGCCCCGGTTCAGCACCTGCTGGTAGATCGTGTCCCGCGCGTCCACCCAGCGGCCGCGGGCCGCGGGGCGGCCGTCGTCGTAGGCGATGCGGACGGCGCGGTCGAAGGCGACCCAGGACATGACGCGGCCATAGGTGAAGTCCTTCTTGCCGCCGCGGGTCTCCCACAGCCCCTCACCGGGCTGGTCCCAGTGATCGACCAGCCAGTCGAGAAGGGTGTGCAGCGCGCCCCAGCCCCTGGTGTCCAGGTGCATGCCGTGCTGGTGCGCGAAGTAGATGCTGTCGAGCGCCTCACCGTAGATGTCCAGTTGCAGCTGGCCCGCCGCACCGTTGCCGATGCGAACCGGGGCCGATCCGCCGTACCCCTCCCAGTGACCCAAGGTCTCCTCGACCAGGTCGGAGGAGCCGTCCACGCGGTACATGATGTTCAGTGGGCCGGTGCCGCCCTCGTGGCCGGCCTCCTCCTTCACGCGGTCGTGCAGCCAGCTGATGAACGCCCTTGCCTCTTCCCTGAATCCGAGACCCAGCAACGCGTACACGGAGAACGACGCGTCACGGATCCAGGTGAACCGGTAGTCCCAGTTGCGCTCTCCGCCCAGTTGTTCGGGCAGGCCCGCCGTGGGGGCGGCCACCAGGGCGCCGGTGGGCGCGTACGTCATGAGCTTCAGGGTCACGGCCGAGCGTTCCACCGCTTCCCGCCACCGGCCCGCGTAGGTGGACTGGCCCAGCCAAGTGCGCCAGAACTGGACGGTGTCGTCGAAGAGTTGCTGGAACTCCGCCACGGGGACCTCGTGCGGCGGCCCGTCGGGGGACGACTCGATGACCAGGCCGCGCTGCTGGCCGGCCCGCAAGGTCAGGGTGAAGCGCAGATCGTTGTCACCCGAGAGGATGTTCAGCAGCCGCTCGTCCCCGGGCTCGCGGACCGCGTGGACGGCGAGGTTCATGTCCGGTGAAGTGAACAGCGCCCCGCGCTCCGTGATGTGCAGCTCGTGCGGTTGGCGGCCGTAGTCGAAGCGCGGAGCGATCTCCCCTTCGAAAGTCACGCTGCCCCGGACGCAGCGCAGCATCCGCACCAGGCGGTGCCGGTCCGTCGCCGTCGTTCCGGTCACCGGCATGAAGTCCACCACCTCACCGGTGCCGGCCTCGGTCATGAAACGCGTCACCAGCACGGCCGTGTCGGGATGGTAGAGCTGCTTGCTGGTGTAGGTCTCCGCGACCGGCCTGACGGTGAAGTGACCGCCCTTGCGACGGTCGAGCAGGGCGCCGAAGACACTGGGTGAATCGAAGCGCGGACAGCAGAACCAGTCGATCGTCGCGTCCGTGGTCACGAGGGCCGCGGTCTGCAGATCACCGATCAGACCGTGATTCTCGATCAGGGGGTATTCATCCACTTTGCGCCCCTTTCGGCACCGGTTGCTCATCGTATGCCGACGGGCAGGACGACGTCCTCCCGGGAAAATGAAGCGCGGAGGCGACGAGGTGGAGGTCAGCCGCCTGTCGCGAAGCCGGGGAAGAGCGTCATCCCGCCGTCGACGTAGAGCGTCGTCCCCACCACGTAGTCCATGAGGTCGGACGCGAGCAGGACGACGGCGTGGGCGATGTCCTCGGGATCCCCGATCCGGTCATAGGGGATCAGCCGCAGCAGGTCCTCGCGGGCCTCCGGCGTCTCCCAGGCACTGCGGTTGATGGGAGTCCTGATCGCCCCCGGGGCCACCGCGTTCACCCGGATCTTCTCCGGTGCGAGCTCCTGGGCCAGGGTCTGCATCATCATCTGTACGCCGCCCTTGGACGAGGCGTAGTTCACGTGCCCCGCCCAGGGGATGACCTGGTGCACCGAGCTCATGCAGATGATCTTTCCGGCCGCCCGGGACACCTCGGGAACCACTCCGCGCCGGCGGAACTCCTCGGTCGCGGCACGTGCGCACAGGAACTGGCCGGTCAGGTTGACGTCCAGCACCTTCTGCCACTGCGCGAGAGTCATCTCGGTGAACGGGGCATCGCGCTGCATTCCGGCATTGGCGACGAGGATGTCGAGGGTTCCGAATTCCTGGACCGCGCGGTCCACCATCGCGGCCACCTGGGTCTCCTGCGAGACATCGGCCTCGTGGGCCACCGCGCGCACGCCGAACGAGGAGATCTCCCGGACCACTTCCTCCGCCGTCTCGCGGTCGCTCACGTAGTTGACCATCACGTCGGCCCCCGCCCGGCCGAGGGCGAGGGCGGTGGCCTTGCCAAGGCCTGAATTGGCGCCCGTCACCAGTGCTGTCTGGCCCTTCAGCAGGTCGGTCGGCAGCGCGGCCGCCTTCGGTGCCTCTACGTGGGAATCCATGGCGTTTCCGTCTCCTCGCTGGCCCGCTCCGGTACGGCCGTCTCCGGCCGGCACGCGGGCTACAGGCAACCACCGGAAGACCCTGTCGGCAGCCCCGGGGGGCCGCTGTTGGGCCGTCCGGCGGATCGGCCGCCCCCCTCGGCTCAACCCCGGAGGCTCGCGTACGGCAGCCGAGCAGCCGCGTCGCCGTCATCACGGTCGCAGCCGAAGGGGCTCGCGCACATCATCCAGGAGGCCGGGAATTGCGCGGACCGCCCTCCGGCCGGCCGGAGCCGGTGGAGGGGCGCAGCAGCGGGACGAGCGCGGCGACGATCGCCTCGGGCGGCTGATCGATCTCCACCACCAGCGGATGTTCGTCCGGCTCCGGCTCCTCGAAGTCGGCGAGCTGGCTTTCCAGCAGGCCGGCCGGGAAGAAGTGGCCCTGCCTGGCGGCCAGGCGCGCGGCGATCAGTTCCGGTGTGCCGTGCAGGTACACCAGCCGTACCTCGGGTCTCCCGCGCAGCAGCCGGTCGCGATAGGCGCGCTTGAGAGCGGAACAGCTCACCACCGCCGGCCGCCCCGTGGCGATCGCGTGGTCGAGCCAGGCGGCGATGGCGTCGAGCCAGGGTCCGCGATCGATGTCGGTGAGGGCCCGGCCGGCCGCCATCCCGGCGCGGGCGTCCGGTGAGTGGAAATCGTCCGCGTCCCGGTAGATCCAGCCGAGCCGCTCGGCGAGAAGCCGGCCCACGGTGGTCTTGCCGGAGCCCGCCATCCCGACGACCAGCGCCGGCCCGGCCGCCCCGCCGTGGGTCTCGTCCGCCGGCGGGCCGGACATCACAGACTCTCGGACCGGCCCGCAGGGGCGGCCCGCAGGAGGCGTGCCTCCGCCGTGACGGACACCGGGGTGCGGGCCGGCGGACGAGCCGGCCCCACGCGGTTCACGCTCCGCTGTCCCGGTACGTCTCCAGCAGCCGGAGCCAGATCTCACTGATCGTGGGGTAGGCGGGAACCGCGTGCCAGAGGCGGGCGAGTGGGACCTCTCCCGCGACCGCGACGGTCGCCGAGTGCAGCAGCTCGCCGATGCCCGGGCCCACGAAGGTGACCCCCAGGAGGATCTCCCGGTCCAGGTCGACGATCATGCGGGCCCGGCCCCGGTAGCCGTCCGCGTACAGGCCGGAGCCCGCGACCGCTGCCAGATCGTGGTCGACGGCCCGGACCCGGTGACCGGCCTGCTCCGCCTCGGCGAGGGTGAGGCCGACCGAGGCGGCCTCCGGGTCGGTGAAGACGACCTGCGGAACGGCGGCGTGATCGGCGGTGGCCGCGTGGGCGCCCCAGCGGTCCGTGTCCAGGGACGTGACGTCCTTGGCCCGTGCCGCGATCGCCGCGCCCGCGATGCGGGCCTGGTACTTGCCCTGGTGGGTCAGGAGCGCCCGGTGGTTGACGTCGCCGACGGCGTAGAGCCACGGGGTGTTCTCGACCTGGCAGCTGTCGTCGACGGTCAGCCAGGAGCCCGGCTTCAGCCCGACCGTCTCCAGGCCCAGGTCATCGGTGCGCGGGGCGCGGCCGGTGGCGAAGAGGATCTCGTCGGCCTCGATCCGTTCGCCGTTGTCGAGTTCCACGGTGACCGGTCCGTCCGGTGCGGAGCGCTGCACGGAGGTGGCCGAGACGCCCGTACGGATGTCGGCCCCCGCGTCGGTCAGCGCTTCGGCGACGAGCTCACCGGCGAACGGTTCCATGCGGGGCAGCAGCCCCTTGCCGCGGACCAGCATCGTGATCCGGGCTCCCAGGGCGCCCCACACGGTGGCCATCTCCACGCCGACCACTCCCCCGCCGACGACGACGAGGCGGCCGGGCACCTCCTTGGCACTCGTCGCCTCCCGGCTGGTCCAGGGGCGGGCACCGTCGATGCCGGGCAGCTCGGGCACGACGGCCTTGCTGCCCGTGCAGACGGCCACCGCGTGCCGGGCCGTGAGCCGGTGTTCCGTACCGTCGGGCGCCGTGACGGTGACCGCCTTGGGGCCGGCCAGCCGGCCGTGCCCGCGGAAGATGTCGGCACCGATCCCCTCGAGCCAGGCGACCTGGCCATCGTCCTTCCAGTGCGAGGCGTACGTGTCGCGGTGCGCGAGCACGGCGGCGGTATCGAGCGGCCCCTGGACGGCCGCGGCGAGGCCCGGTACCCGGCGGGCGTCGGCGCGTGCGACGACGGGGCGCAGGAGGGCCTTGCTGGGCATGCAGGCCCAGTAGGAGCATTCGCCGCCGATGAGTTCGGACTCCACGATCGCGGCGCTCAGCCCGGCGGCCCGGGCGCGGTCGGCCACGTTCTCCCCCACCGGACCCGCACCGATGACCACGACGTCGTACGCGACGGACTCCACAGCTTGTGTCATGGCCCCCATTCTGGTCATGGGTGTGCGCGGAGGCCACATGGGCAGGCGGAATAGCGCAAGCACAGCCACCGTTGTCCCGGACACGTCGTCACGGGCACAGGAAGAGGTAGCGCAGCATGAGCACCGTAGAGCTCACCAAGGAAAACTTCGATCAGGTCGTCAGTGAGAGCGAGTTCGTGCTGATCGACTTCTGGGCTTCCTGGTGCGGCCCGTGCCGGCAGTTCGCGCCGGTTTACGACGCGGCGTCCGAGCGTCACGCCGACCTGGTCTTCGCCAAGGTCGACACTGAGGCCCAGCAGGAGCTGGCGGCGGCCTTCGATATCCGGTCCATCCCGACGCTGATGATCGTCCGGGACAACGTGGCCGTCTTCTCGCAGCCGGGCGCGCTGCCCGAGGCTGCCCTGGAGGACGTGATCGGCCAGGCCAGGAAGCTGGACATGGACGAGGTCCGCAAGTCCGTCGAGGAGCAGCAGAAGGACCAGAAGGAGCAGCAGTAGGCGAGGCCACTGGCCGCGCGTACCTCAGGGCCCGGCCGGTGACGGCCGGGCCCTGACTGTGCGGGTGCCGCGAGCCGCGCGGCTCAGCCGTTCACGTCGCGCTCCGAGACACGGACCGAGAGCCCGTAGTCCAGCTCGAAACCGTCGATGAGCAGGGCCTCGACGGTGTGGGTGGCGGGGTCGATGTCCGCCACCATCCCGTCGCCGGCGTAGCGGGGGTATCCCGACGCGCCCGTCTCCCCCGTGGCTGCCACGATCGCCGAGCGGATGGCCGTGCCGGGCCGGAGGCTCCCGGCAGCGCGACTGCCGGAGTCCTCGGGGGCCGCGTCCTGTGTGTCGGGGTCCTCGGCTCCGGCGTCCGCGGGGCGGTATTCCTCGGCGCCGGACGCCTCGGTGCCGGCTGCCGGGCCGGTGTCGGTTGTTGTCCTGGCGTCGTCTGCCTGCTTCGTGTCAGCAGCCGGCTCGGCGTCCGCTGTCGGCTTCGCGGCTGCTGTCGGGTCCTTGTCGGCTGCCTTGTCCGCCGTGCCCCTGCCGTCGGTGAACGCGGGGACCAACAGGATCTCGTAGCTCTGCGGATGGCTCATGGTCATGACGCTAAGCACGGGGCGTCCGGCGCGCATGTTGCCGCGCTGAGGGCGGTTCAGCTGGACTCGCGGTGGACGGTCCGGGTGCGCAGCAGTTCGTGCCGCTCCGGTTCCGCCCCCGGGTACCGGACCAGCCGGTCGACGAGGTCGGCCAGCGGCTGCACCGTGGCCAGTTCCATCCGTACGCTGCTGAGCCTGGGCCGCAGGAGCCTTCCCAGCATGGAATCGTCCGCGCCGATGACCGCGGTCTCGGCGGGCACCTCGATGCCGGCGTCCTGGAGGGCCCGCATCAACAGCATCGCGTAGCTGTCGTCGTACGCGAAGACCGCGTCCAGACCGAGCGTGTGCCAGCGGGCTGCCAGGCCGGCGGCCGATTCCTCCGTGTACCGGAGCGGGAGCTCCTCGACCCGGGCCCCGCCCGACTCCGCGGCCCGCCGCGCGCCGGCCAGTCTGGGGCCGGCGAACAGCGCGAGACCGGGATCTCCGGGCATCACCACGCCGATCCGGCGCCGTCCGCGCTCCAGCAGATGCCGGACGGCGCTGTCGCCCACCTCCCGCTGGTCCGTGATCAGCGCGTGGGCGCCGGGCACCGGCTGCGGCCCGAGAGTGATGACGGCTTTCGCGCCGGAGCGCCGGAGTACGGCGATGCCGTGCGAGGTGACGGGAACCGAGCCCGGCGCGATGACGGCGACGGGCCGCAGTTCGGCCCACGCACGGGCGGCTTCGTCCGGGGCCAGGCCGATGGATCCGTACTGGACGACTGTGTAGTCGAGGCGCCGCAAGCCGGATTCCAGCCCGTGCAGGAAGCGGTGGTGCAGCGGCGCCGGGGGAAGGTTGGCGGTCGGCAGGAGCACCATGCGTGAGTGTCCGGCGCGCAGACTCCGGGCGGCCGCGTGCGGTACGTAACCGAGTTCGGTGGCGGCCTCCCGCACCCGGCGGCGGGTCGGATCGCTGATCCGTACGGCCGTGTTGTTGTTCAGTACGTACGACACGGTGGCCCGCGAGACCCTCGCGAGCCGCGCCACGTCGGCGCTGGTCGGAACGGGGCCTTCGGCGGGCTGCTCGGGTAACTGAATCATGGCGTCGGGCAGTCTCCCAGACCCGTTCGGCACGGGAACGCGCCGGGGCCCCGACCGGGCGTCGGCCCCGGGTCCGGGTCCGGACCCGGCCGGGGGCGGGGGCTCGGGGTCACGGCCCGCGGCCCGTACGCCGGACCCGATCCACGCGCGGGGCCGTGCAGGTCCTACGGTATTGCGATGACCATCCAGCACCGCAGCGACAGCAATGACCTCACGGCGGGCTTCCCCGGCCAGGCCGGCCCCACCGCCACTTCCCAGGCCGACCCGCATGACGTGGGCCCGGTCCGTACCTCGTACGCCCCCGACCGCGACGGCGATCCCGATCCGGGCGAGATCGTCTGGACCTGGGTTCCGTTCGAGGAGAACGACGGGCGCGGCAAGGACCGTCCGGTTCTCGTGGTCGCCCGCGAGGCGGCGGGGACGCTGCTCGCCGTGCAGCTCTCCAGCAAGCAGCATGACCAGGACCGCGAATGGGTGGGGCTGGGCGCGGGCCCGTGGGACAGTTCGGGCCGTCCGTCGTGGGCTGACCTGGACCGGGTGCTGCGGGTGCACGAGGACGGCATGCGGCGTGAGGCGTGCGCGCTGGACCGGGACAGGTTCGATCTGGTCGTCGAGCGGCTGCGGGAGCGTTACGGCTGGAAGTGACGCTCGTCGGCGCCCGTCACGCCCCGGCTGTCCATGCGGCTGTGGCGGGCCCGCCGACCCGAACGGCCCAGGCCCGGCGCGTCGGCCGAAGTCGAACCCTATGGCTCAGCATCAGCCTGAGGGTTGACCCTCGGTAGCGAACGCGTACTCGAAGGCAGCCCTGGTGGGCGAATCGTCGTTGCGGTCGAAGATGCCGAAGACGATCTGCTCGAAGTGGCCCGCGAAACGGCCGCCGCCGGTGAGCAGCGCGCGGAAGGCGCCCGCCACCTCGGCCGGATCGTTGCGGAACACGCCGCATCCCCAGGCGCCCAGCACCAGCCTGCGGTAGCCCCGCACCGCCGCGACCTCCAGTACCCGTTCGCCGCGCGAGGCGAGGGCGGCGGGGATGCGGTGCGCGGCGTCCGGGGTCGTGCTGCGGATCACCCCGGCGTTGGGCGCCGGAGAGGTGAGGAATCCCGCCGCGTACGGGGTGTCGAGCAGTCGGCCGCGGTCGTCGCGGAAGACGGGCACGCCCGGAGAGTGGATGACGCGGTCGGTGTAGAAGGCGCTGCGTTCGGCCCGGTGGTGGGCGTAGTAGTCGGGGGCCCGCAGCAGCGTCGCGTACAGGGCGGAGCCGCGGCACAGGGCCTCCTCCTGCGCCTGTGCCCCGTTGAGATAGCCGCCGCCGGGGTTGCGGGCGGAGGCGTAGCTCAGGACGGCGACCTTGCCGGGCCGCTCGCCGGTCAGTCGGGCAGCCGCTTGCAGGCTGCTCTCCGCGGTGACCTCGATGCGCGGGGTGCGGTCCCCGTCCAGGGCCGCGACGTGCACCGGCTCGGGGCCGTACAGCCTGGTACCCGACAGGGCGGCCGTCAGCGCACGCTCGATGCTGACCTCGCGGCCCTGCGGTGTGCGGTAGTGACCCGCCTCGACGATGGTCTCGGTCTCTCGCGCGATGCCGCGCAGCCGGGCGCTCATCACCCCTCCCCCTTATGGTGCATACGGGGCATCCTCGATGTCCCCACCGCATGGCCGCAAGTGAGTTTCCGACGCACAGGGGCACTCTTGTGCGATCTCCCGGCACGGGTTTGGGTAGGACGGTCGCACCGGAACAGGAGGCCCGGCATGTCACCCGACACACCAGGCGCATACGGTCCGCCCGGACGGACCTCGCCCATCGGCGAGGTCGAGGCCGAGGATTTACTGCGCTGTATCTGCTTCAAGACAGGACCGCCCCGCGTCGTGGGGGTCGAGCTCGAATGGCTCCTGCACGACCGTGAACGGC
This sequence comes from Streptomyces sp. NPDC005775, assembly GCF_042871565.1. NCBI lineage: Bacteria > Bacillati > Actinomycetota > Actinomycetes > Kitasatosporales > Streptomycetaceae > Streptomyces > Streptomyces sp. NPDC005775. Next base: position 383,917 of record NZ_JBIAIU010000001.1, read on the forward strand.
CCGACCTGCCCGTCACGCCCCAGCGTCTCGAAGAGGCGGCGGAAGCCGTCCGGGCGCTGCCGCTGAGCGCGGCGCTCACCTTCGAACCCGGCGGCCAGCTGGAGCTCAGCTCGCGCCCCGCCGACTCCCTGATGGCCTGTATCGACGATACGGCCGCCGATCTCGTCGCCGTACGCGACACCCTCGGCCGGCTGGGCCTCGCTCCGGCGGGGATCGGCGTCGATCCCTGGCATCCGCCGCGCCGGCTGCTGCACCAGCCCCGCTACGACGCCATGGAGACCGCATTCGACCGGTCGGGCCCGGCGGGCCGGGCCATGATGTGCACGACCGCGTCCGTCCAGGTCTGTCTCGACGCGGGTGAGGAGGAGCCGGGTCCGCTCGGGTACGGACGGCGCTGGCAGCTGTCCCACCTCCTGGGCGCGGTACTCGTGGCCGCGTTCGCCAACTCTCCGTTCCGGCTGGGGAAGCCGGCGCCGTGGCGGTCGACGCGCCAGTCGCTGTGGGCCGGCCTCGATCCGCTGCGCACGCTGGCCCCGGCCGGGCAGCTGCCGCCCCGGGACGCCTGGGCGGCCCATGTGCTCGACACCCCCGTCCTGTGCATCCGGGGCGACGAGGGGCCATGGGAGGCGCCCGAGGGGCTGACCTTCCGTGACTGGATCCGCCGCGGGGAACCCCGGCGGCCCGTACGGGCCGATCTCGACTACCACATCACCACGCTGTTCCCGCCGGTACGCCCGCGCGGGCACCTGGAGCTGCGCATGATCGACGCGCAGTCCGGCGACGACGGCTGGCTCGTGCCGCTTGCCGTGACCACCGCACTGTTCGACGACCCGGAGGCCGCCGAGACCGTGTACCGCACCGTCAAACCCCTGGCCGAGACGGCGGGCCCGTCGGCCGCGCCGCGCAATCCGCTGTGGGTCGCGGCCGCCCGCGACGGGCTGAGCGATCCGGAACTGCGCGCGGCGGCGGCCTCCTGCTTCGACCTCGCTCTGGAGGCACTGCCGCGCATGGGAGCGACGAGGACGGTACAGGACGCGGTGGCCGGCTTCCGGGACCGCTACGTCGCGCGGGGCCGGTGTCCGGCGGACGACCTGCGGGATCTGCTCACCACGGACCGGCACCACGGTCCGGCCCATCCGAAGGGGACCCTCTCATGACCGACTCCCCCGCACCGTCGCGGTACGGCCCGCAGGCCCAGGACGCACAGGACCCCGAGGTGCTCCGGGAGCGCGCGCTCGCCGCGCTGCTCACCGCCCGCGAGCGCACGGGACTGCTGACCGACAGCGTGGACGACCACGAACTCACCGCACAGCATTCCCCGTTGATGTCGCCGCTGGTCTGGGACCTCGCGCACATCGGCAACCAGGAGGAGCTGTGGCTGCTGCGCGGTGTCGCCGGCCGCGAGGCCATGCGTCCGGAGATCGACGGTCTCTACGACGCCTTCGAGCACCCCCGGGCCGCCCGGCCCTCCCTGCCCCTGCTGGCACCCGCCGAGGCCCGTTCGTACGCCTCGCAGGTGCGCGGCCACGCGCTGGACGTACTGGAGTCGACCCCACTGGGCGACCGGCCGCTGCTGCGGTCCGGATTCGTCTTCGGGATGATCGCCCAGCACGAACAGCAGCACGACGAGACCATGCTGATCACCCATCAGCTGCGCACCGGGCCGGCGGCCCTCAGCGCGCCCGAGCCGCCGCAGGCTGTCGACGCGGTCACCCTGGCTCCGGAAGTCCTGGTGCCCGGCGGCCCGTTCACCATGGGTACGTCCACCGAACCGTGGGCGCTCGACAACGAACGCCCCGCGCACCGGCGTGAGGTACCCGGCTTCTTCATCGACACCGCACCGGTGACCTGCGGCGCCTACCTCGCCTTCATCCAGGACGGCGGCTACACGGAGCGGCGCTGGTGGACGGGCGAGGGATGGGCGATGGTGCGGGAGCACGAGCTGACCGCGCCGCTGTTCTGGCACCGGGACGCCGGGCAGTGGCTGCGCCGCCGGTTCGGGGTCACCGAGCCGGTCCCGGCGGACGAGCCGGTGCTGCACGTGAGCTGGTACGAGGCGGACGCGTACGCCCGCTGGGCCGGCCGCAGGCTGCCCACCGAGTCGGAGTGGGAGAAGGCGGCCCGCCACGATCCCGGCTCCGGGCGCTCCCGGCGCTACCCGTGGGGCGACGAGGACCCGACGGCGGAACACGCCAATCTCGGGCAGCGCCATCTGCGGCCGGCACCGGCGGGGGCATACGCCGCCGGGCGCGCACCGTCGGGTGCCGGGCAGTTGATCGGTGACGTGTGGGAGTGGACGTCGAGCGACTTCCTGCCGTATCCGGGTTTCGCCCCGTTCCCCTACCGCGAGTACTCGGAGGTGTTCTTCGGCCCGGAGCACAAGGTGCTGCGCGGCGGTTCGTTCGCGGTGGACGCGGTGGCCTGCCGGGGCACGTTCCGCAACTGGGACCTGCCGGTGCGGCGCCAGATCTTCTCCGGCTTCCGCACGGCCAGGGACGCCTGATGTGCCGTCACATCGCGTACGTGGGGCCGCCGGTGCCGCTGGGCGCGATTCTGACGCAGCCGGCGCACTCGCTGGTGCGGCAGTCCTGGGAGCCGCGCCGGCAGCGGCACGGGACCGTCAACGCGGACGGTTTCGGTGTCGGCTGGTACGCGGACGGGGACCCGGTGCCGGGACGGTACCGCCGGCAGGGCCCTGTCTGGGGCGACCGGACCTTCGCCGATCTGGCCCGGGTGGTGCGCAGCCAGGCCCTCCTCGCCGCGGTCCGGGACGCGACCGAGGCGGACCCCGACGGCGAGGCCGCGGCCGCGCCCTTCAGCGGCGGCAGTGTGCTCTTCAGCCACAACGGCGCGGTAAAGGGCTGGCCCGGATCGGTGGCACCGCTGGCGGCGACGCTGCCGCCGGCCGAACTGCTCCGGCTCACCGCGCGCTGCGACTCCGCGCTGGTCTGGGCGCTGATCCAACGACGGCTGGCGGTGGGCGACGCGCTCCCGCAGGCCGTCGCGGACACCGTGCTGGAGGTCGCGGGTGCGGCCCCCGGCTCCCGGCTCAACCTGCTGCTCACCGACGGCGGCACGATCGTGGCGACGGCCTGGGGAGACACCCTGTGGTATCTGGCCGACCCCGGCAGGCACACGGTCGTCGCCTCGGAGCCGTACGACGACGATCCACGATGGCGCGAGGTGCCCGACCGCACGCTGCTGACCGCGACCCGCGCCGATGTCCTGCTGACCCCGCTCAAGGAGCCCGCCCAGTGAGTCCCTTCCTGCTGACCCGAACCCTGCCGGTGGACGCGACGGACGCGGCGCTGCGCGCCGATGTGCTGGCCGGTCTGACACGGCAGCCCAAGACGCTTCCGCCCAAGTGGTTCTACGACGCCCGCGGCAGTGAGCTGTTCGAGGAGATCACCCGCCTGCCCGAGTACTACCCGACGCGCGCGGAGCGGGAGATCCTGATCGACCGGGCGGCCGAGATCGCGGCCGCTTCCGGTGCCCGGACACTCATCGAGCTGGGTTCGGGTTCCTCGGAGAAGACCCGGCACCTGCTGGACGCGCTGCCGGACCTGCACACCTACGTGCCGGTCGACGTGAGCGAGAGCGCGCTGCGCGGTGCGGCGAACGCCCTGCTCCAGGAGCGGCCGGACCTGTCGGTGCACGCGTTGATCGCCGACTTCACCGCGAAGCTGTCGCTGCCGGACACTCCGGGCCCCCGGCTGGTGGCGTTCCTCGGCGGCACCATCGGCAATCTGCTCCCGGACGAACGGGCCGCGTTCCTGTCGTCGGTGCGGTCGCTGCTGTCCCCCGGTGACACGCTGCTGCTGGGGACGGACCTGGTGAAGGACGAGGAGGTGCTGGTCGCGGCGTACGACGACGCGGCCGGGGTGACGGCCGCGTTCAACCGGAACGTCCTGTCGGTCGTCGACCGTGAGCTGGGCGCGGACTTCGCACCGGACGACTTCGAGCACGTGGCCCGGTGGGACCCGCGGCAGGAGTGGATCGAGATGCGGCTGCGGGCCCGCCGGGCGCTCACGGTGAAGATCCCCGAGCTGGATCTGCTGGTGCCGTTCGAGGCCGGTGAGGAGATGCGGACGGAGGTGTCGGCGAAGTTCCGCAAGGAGGGTGTACGCGGGGAACTCGCCGCTGCGGGCCTTCGGCTGAGTCAGTGGTGGACCGACTCGGCCGGCAGGTTCGCCCTGTCGCTGGCCACCGTGGACTGAGCCAGCCCCGCCAGTGCGCGGCGGCCGTGGACAGTGCTCGCCGGGATCGGCTCCATGACGTGGATCTCGGCGGTCAGCCCGGCCGCCCGCACCACCCGCCACAGGGAGGCGGCCAGCGGATCGTCACCCACGAACGCGGCGGCCCCCGCTGCCGCCCGGCGCCGGGCGGCAGCACCGAAGTAGCGGACGCGCACCGGCTGGACCGCGGCTCCGGCGTCGATCGCCGCCTGGAACGCGGCGGGCCGGAACCGGCCTCCGGGCCCGCGGCCGCACCAGGTGCTGTCTTCCGGGAAGACCACGACCCGTGCCCCGCTCCGTAGCGCCGAGGCGATGGCGTACACGGTCGCGGGCAGCGCGCGCAGCCGTTCGCGCTCCACGAAGAGGGTGCCGCCGAGCGCGGCCAGCGGCCCGAGCAGCGGCCAGTGCCTGATGTCGCTCTTGGCCAGTATCCGGCCGGGGCACACGGCCGCGATCAGGGGGATGTCCAGCCAGGAGACGTGGTTGGCGACGACGAGGACCCCCGGCCCGCCCCGGTGCGCGTCCGGCCGGCCGACGACGCGTACCCGCACCCCGAAGGCCCGGACCACCCCGTACGCCCAGGCCCGGGTCAGCCGCTCCCGGTGGTCCCGGCCCAGGAGCAGGGCGATCGGGGTGCAGAGCGCGCCGGTGAGGGCGAGCGCGCAGCCGGCGAGCAGCAGGGCCGCTGCCGGGAGCGGGTGCCGGGCGGGCCCGTCGTGGGTGGCGCAGCCCGGCGGGGTGCAGGGCGAGGCGGGCAGCCAGGTGCTCACTGCTGCGGGACGAGCGAGAGGAAGTGGCGCAGGTAGCGGGGGTCGGTGGCACGCAGCGAGAGCAGGACGTACAGATCGGCGGCGTTGAACTCGGGGTCGTGGGCGGGTGCGCCGCACACCCGGGCGCCGAGCCGCAGATAGCCGCGCAGCAGGGGCGGGAGCGAGGACAGCCCTCCGGGGCCGTCCGGGAGCGCGGCCGGAGGCTGCCACAGCCGGTGCGGAGAGACCCAGTACTCCTCGGGTGCCAGGTGCTTCGTCCGTACGGTCTCCCAGGCCCGGGCGGCGGCCGTACCGCCGTCGGAGAGGGGGATCGAGCAGCAGCCGGCCAGCCAGTCGTACCCGCCGCGCTGCATGTAGCGGGCCAGGCCGGCCCAGATGAGGGCGATGACGGCGCCGTCGCGGTGGGCGGGGTGGACTCAGGAGCGGCCGACCTCGACCAGGTCGTCCCGGACCGGTTCGAGCCGGGTGAGGTCGAACTCGCTCTCGGCATAGAGACGTCCGGCGATGCGGGCGCGCTCGGGCGGCAGCAGCCGGTACGTGGCGACGATCTCGCCGGTGGCCGTCTCCCGGACCAGGAGGTGGTCGCAGTACGCGTCGAACGCGTCGCTGTCCAGACCGGGTTCGGGGCCGTCGAGCCGGGCGCCGAATTCGGCGGCGAAGACCTGGTGGCGCAGGCGCTGGGCGGCACGTATCTCCGCCTGGTCCACGGCGAGGGAGACCCGGTAGCGCGGCGGTGCGGGCGGGCCGGCGGGGTCGGGGCGCTGTAGCGGGACGGGGGAAACGAGGGGGGAAGCGGGTGGCAGCACATGCATGACGGACTCCGGGGACGGGTCGGCAGGGGCGGCTGCCGGGCCTGCGCACTGGTGCGGAGGCCCGGCTCCCTACTTCTTCCGTGACTGGCTGGATTCGACGTGTCCGCCATGGGGAGCGCGGATGTGCGGCGGCTGAATCCCGCGGTGCGCTGCGGGCCCTCGGTGCGCGGCGGTTGTGCGGCGCGGGCCCGGGCGACGGTCGCCGGTCAGCTGCCCGCGAGGAGTGCGGTGATCTTCTCGGAAGCGGTCTTCGCCTCGGTCGCCGGGTCCCCGCCCTGGAGGACCGCCGTCATGTACGGCTTGATCGGGTTGGCCGCCTCGACGGCCGCCCACTGCGGCGAGTTGGGGGTGGCGTGGCCGCGCGCGGCACCTGCGGCCATCGCCGCGGTGCTTTCCTCCCCCTCGATGACATGGGCCAGGGAGGGCTTGTTGGGCACGTAGCTCATGACCTTGGCGAGCTCCTCCTGCCACTTCGCCCCGGCCAGTGCCTTGATGACCTCGAATCCCGCGCTGCGCTCGTCCGCCTTCTGCGGGATGATCAGGTCGGAGCCGCCGGTGAACACGGAACCGGGAGCCTGCGCGGTTTTGCCCGGGATCGGGAAATAGCCCAGCTTTCCCTGGAGTTCGGGATTCGCCTTCTCGATCAGGGTCGCGCTGCTGGGGGTCGAGATGATCTGCGCGACATTTCCCTTGGCGAACACGTCGCTCTGCGGGGGCTTTTCCTCGTCCGCGTCCTTGGGCCCGTCGCCGAGCGCCTGGAGCTCCGCGTAGAAGTCCATGCCCTTGAGCGCGGCGGAGCTGCCGAGCGCTCCCTGCCAGTCGCCGTCCTTGTCGCCGGCGAGTTCACCGCCCTCGTCCCAGATGAATCCGGCGAGTACGTACCAGTTCTGGCCCGGCAGGTACATGCCCTGATTGCCGCCCTGGTTCAGCTTCTCGCTGTCCTCTATCCACTGCTTGCGCGTCTTCGGCGGGCTCTTGATTCCCGCCTGCTCGAACAGGTCCCTGTTGTAGATCACGACGCGGTTGGCGGCGTACCAGGGGATTCCGTACTGCACGCCGCCGATGCTGCCCGGCTCGGCGAGGCCGGGCAGCCAGTCCTCGCTTCCCAGGTCACGCATGGACTCCAGGGTGAGGTCACGCAGATTGCCGCTCTCCGCGTACTGGGCGACCTGGGTGTTCCCGACCTCGATGACGTCCGGCGTGTCCTTGCCGCCCAGCGCTTCGAGCACCTTCGGCCCGATTCCGCTCCAGTTCTGAATCTTGAACTCCAGTTCGACCGAGGAGTGCTCGTCCTCGTACGACTTCTTGAAGCGGTCCAGGAAGTCGGCGGTGACACTGTCCTTCATCAGCCAGATCGTGACCTTCTTGTCGCCCGAACCGCCCGCGCCGGGCAGCATTCCGCACCCGCCCAGCGCGACGGTGGAAAGCAGGGCAATGGCTCCGACGAGCACGCGGTTCTTCACGGGGGTCACCTTCTGCGAAACGGCAGGACAGACTTGCGGACCCGGTGTGGGGGACTGCGGGCTGCGCTCGCACGGGCGTGGCTGGATTTTGGTATGGACCAATCCTTTGGTCAAGGGCGGTTCCGGACAGACCGGCTCCCCGCGACCTCTCGCGAACCTCGCCCAGGTGGGGCACCTTGGTAAAAGCGAGAGGAGACAAACCATGTCCAATCACACGTATCGCGTCACAGAGATCGTAGGAACCTCCCATGACGGCATCGATGCGGCGATCCGCAACGGCGTCGCGAGAGCTTCGGAAACGTTGCACAATCTCGACTGGTTCGAGATCACACAGGTGCGCGGACAGATCAAGGATGGCCGGATCGAGCACTACCAGGTCGGCCTGAAAGTCGGCTTCCGCCTCGACGACCCGGAGTGACCGCTCCGCCCCCGGTCAGGTGCGGCCCTCGCGTTCCTGGGCGTCCTTCAGGGCGGCCGAGGCGGGCGTCCAGCGGGCGCGCACGACGGTGAATCCGGCCAGTTCGGCGGCGTCGCAGACCAGCTCGTCGTCATCCACCAGCATGCGCACCGCACGGCCCCGGGCCAGCTGTCGCAGGATCTCCAGCTTGGTTCTGCGGGCCGGCCGGCGGTCGTCGTCGCGCCGCATGTGGAGCCGCCCCCCGGGCAGCCCCTGCCGGGTCAGCCAGGCCACGGTGTCCTTGCGGCAGCGCTCCGGCCGGCCGGTGAGGTAGACGACCTCGCACTCCTCGGCACTGCTCAGGGCGAGGCGTACGCCTTCGGGCAGCGGCGGGTCGGCGGGAGCGGCCGAGAAGAAGCCCGCCCAGTCGCGCCGGGGGCCCTCCAGGTAGTGCTGGCGGTGGGCGGTGTCGGCGAGTGTGCCGTCCAGATCGAAAACGGCCAGCGGCCGCGCGTCGTCGTCTCTCATGTGCTCAGCAAACCAAGGCATGGCGGCGATCGACGACCCGGCACGTCCGGCCGCACCTCTCCGCGCCCGGGCGCCGGCACCTAGAATCGAACCGTTTGTCCCGGTCAGCCCGCCCCGAGCCCTACGGAGCCCCGCCCTCATGCCCACCCCCCACGATGCGTACGTCAGGGTCCGCGGCGCACGCGAGAACAACCTGCGGGACGTCCGGGTCGACATCCCGCGCGACACCCTCACCGTCTTCACGGGCGTCTCCGGCTCCGGGAAGTCGTCACTGGCCTTCGGGACGATCTACGCGGAGGCCCAGCGCCGCTACTTCGAGTCCGTCGCGCCCTACGCCCGGCGGCTCATCCACCAGGTGGGCGCACCGAAGGTCGGGGAGATCACCGGGCTGCCGCCCGCCGTCTCGCTGGAGCAGCGCCGCTCGGCGCCCGGCGCCCGCTCGTCCGTCGGTACGGTGACCACGCTGTCCAACTCCCTGCGGATGCTGTTCTCGCGAGCCGGGCAGTACCCGCCGGGGGCGGAGCGGCTGGACTCGGACTCCTTCTCGCCGAACACCGCCGTCGGAGCCTGCCCGCAGTGCCACGGTCTCGGCCGGATCCACCGCACCACCGAGGAACTCCTCGTCCCCGACCCCGGGCTGTCCATCAGGGCCGGGGCGATCGCGGCCTGGCCGGGAGCGTGGCAGGGCAAGAACCTGCGCGATGTGCTGGACGCCCTCGGTTACGACATCGACCGGCCGTGGCGCGAGCTCGATCCGGCCGACCGGGAGTGGATCCTGTTCACCGACGAGCAGCCGGTGGTCACCGTCCACCCGGTGCGCGACGCGAGCCGGATCCAACGCCCGTACCAGGGCACGTACATGAGCGCGCGGCGCTATGTGATGCACACGTTCGCCGACTCCCGCAGCCGTACGCTGCGCGCGAAGGCCGAACGCTTCCTGACGAGCGCGCCCTGCCCGGTCTGCGGTGGCAGCCGGCTGCGGCCGGAGGCCATGGCGGTGACCTTCGCGGGCCGTAACGTCGCGGAGCTGGCGGGCCTCGCGCTCACGGATCTCGCCGAGGTGCTGACGGCGGCCGACGGGGACGACACCGCCCGGGTGCTGACGGGAGATCTGCTGGCCCGGATCGGGACGGTCACCGAGCTGGGGCTCGGCTATCTCAGCCTCGACCGTACGGCTCCTACGCTCTCCTCCGGCGAGCTCCAGCGGCTGCGGCTGGCCACCCAGCTGCGGTCGGGGCTCTTCGGCGTCGTCTACGTCCTGGACGAGCCGTCGGCCGGGCTCCACCCGGCGGACACGGAGTCGCTGCTCGCGGTGCTCGGCCGGCTCAAGGAGGCCGGGAACACGGTCTTCGTCGTGGAGCACCAGATGGACGTGGTGCGGCAGGCGGACTGGCTGGTCGACGTGGGGCCGCTGGCCGGTGAGCACGGCGGCCGGGTCCTGCACAGCGGGCCACCGGCCGGGCTCGCCGAGGTGACGGAGTCGGCGACGCGGCGCTTCCTCTTCGACGACGCACCCGCCCCCGTGCGCGAGGTGCGCACGCCCTCGGGGTGGCTGCGGCTGCGCGGGGTGGACCGGCACAACGTGCGCGGCGTGGACGCGGCCTTCCCGCTCGGGGTGTTCACGGCCGTCACCGGGGTCTCGGGCTCGGGCAAGTCGACGCTGGTGGGTCAGGTGCTGGCGGGTGTACTGGCCGACCGGCGGGCCGTGGACGCCCCGGAGGAGGTTGTGGAACGACCGGCTCCCGGCTGCGCCTCGGCGGAGGGGCTGGCGGCGGTGGACCGGCTGGTCCAGGTCGACCAGCGGCCCATCGGCCGTACGCCCCGTTCCAACCTGGCCACGTACACCGGCCTCTTCGACGTCGTGCGCAAGCTGTTCGCCGCGACGGACATGGCGCGTGCGCGGGGGTACCGGGCCGGCCGGTTCTCCTTCAACGTGACGGGCGGGCGGTGCGAGACCTGCCAGGGCGAGGGGTTCGTCTCGGTGGAGCTGCTCTTCCTGCCCAGCACCTACGCGCCCTGCCCGGACTGCCACGGCGCGCGGTACAACCCGGAGACGCTCGATGTCACCCTGCGCGGGCTGAACATCGCTCAGGTGCTGGACCTGACGGTGGAGTCGGCGGCCGGGTTCTTCGCGGACACGCCCGCAGCCGGGCGGAGCCTGCGGACGCTGCTCGATGTCGGGCTCGGCTATCTGCGGCTCGGGCAGCCGGCGACGGAGCTGTCCGGTGGTGAGGCGCAGCGCATCAAGCTGGCGGCGGAACTGCAGCGCGCCCGCCGGGGTCACACCCTGTATCTGCTCGACGAGCCGACGACGGGGCTGCATCCGGCCGATGTCGAGGTGCTGATGCGGCAGTTGCACGGGCTGGTCGACCAGGGCAGCACGGTGGTGGTCGTGGAGCACGACATGGCGGTGGTCGCGGGCGCCGACTGGGTGATCGATCTCGGTCCGGGCGGCGGCGACCGGGGCGGCAGGATCGTGGCGGCAGGGCCGCCCCCGGAGGTGGCCCGCGTGCGGGGAAGCCGGACGGCCCCGTACCTGCGGGCGGCGCTTCATCTCGACTGACCACAACTCCCTCTGAGGACATACGAGTTGCCACCTCCGGCAAGCAAAGAGGAATGAAACAGTAAAGAACGTTGACAGTTAGCTGGTCCAGACCAATCATGGGCATGCCTCACGGTCGTTCCTTGCCGTGCGGCATGTGACCCCGGCCGGGAATCACAGGAACGGGCCGCGCCCCTCACCGGGCGCGGCCGAGCCGTGCGATCCCCCGTTGTCCCACCCCGCTGGGAGCTGCCCCATGAGACGTCCAAGAACAGCCGGCGCCGTCCTCGGCGCCTTGGCCACCGTCGTCGCGTCCGCAGGCCTGGTCCTCGGATCAGGCGCCGGCGCGCACGCCGCCGCGACCGCCGCCACTCCCCTGCCCGCGCACGTCTTCGCCCCGTACTTCGAGGCGTGGAACGGCGACAGCCCGGCCGCGCTCTCCCAGGCGTCCGGCGCCAAGTACCTGACCATGGCCTTCATCCAGACGGAGGCCCGAGGTTCCTGCACCCCCTACTGGAACGGGGATGCGGGCACCCCCATCGCCCAGTCCGAGTTCGGCGCCGACTTCACCACCATCCGCTCGCGAGGCGGCGATGTGATCCCGTCGTTCGGCGGCTACTCGGCGGACAACGGCGGTACCGAGATCGCCGACAGCTGTACGAGCGTCGACTCCATCGCGGCGGCGTACGAGAAGGTCATCACGACCTACGACGTGTCCCGCCTCGACATGGACATCGAGGACAACTCGCTGGAGAACAGTGCCGGGATCGACCGCCGCAACAAGGCGATCAAGAAGGTCCAGGACTGGGCTGCCGCCAACGGGCGCTCGGTGCAGATCTCGTACACCCTGCCGACCACCACGGGCGGGCTGGCCGACAGCGGTCTCGCGGTGCTGGAGAACGCGGTGTCCAACGGGGCGAAGGTCGACGTCGTGAACCTCATGACGTTCGACTACTACGACGGCGCCGCGCACAACATGGCGCAGGACACCCGGACGGCGATCACCGGCCTCAAGGGCCAGCTGGCCGGTCTCTACCCGTCGAAGACCGACGCCCAGCTCTGGGGCATGACCGGCATCATCGAGATGCCGGGCATCGACGACTACGGCCCGGCCGAGACGTTCACCACGGCCGATGCCACCCAGGTCTACGACTGGGCCGTCACCAAAGGCGTCAGCACCCTGTCGTTCTGGGCGCTCCAGCGCGACAACGGCGGCTGCCCGGGCACCGGCGGCAGCGACTCCTGTTCCGGCATCGCTCAGGACACCTGGTACTTCAGCCACACGTTCGCCCCGTTCACCAGCGGTGGCAGCGGCCCGGTGACGGACGACTACTCGGTGGCGCTCACGCCCGGCTCGGCGACGGTCGCACCGGGCGGATCGGCCACGGCCACCGTGAAGACGGCGGTCACCTCGGGCAGCGCCAGGACCGTCGCGCTGACGACGAGCGGGGCGCCGGCCGGAGTCACGGCGTCCCTCAGCCCGACGTCGGTCACCGCGGGGGCCACCTCGACCCTGACGGTCAGCGCCTCGGCGTCGGCCGCGCCCGGCACGTACACGATCAACGTGACCGGCACTTCGGGCACGGTGAGCCACACGGCCCCGTACACCCTGACCGTCTCCGGTCCGGGCGGCGGCACCGGATCCCTGGTCAACGGCGGCTTCGAGACCGGTTCGCTCGGGCCCTGGACCTGTGAGTCCGGTGGCGCGGTCGTCTCCTCCCCGGTGCACGGCGGTACGCACGCGCTGGCCGCGGCGGCGACCTCCTCGCAGACCGGCGAGTGCACCCAGACGCTCACCCTGTCCCCCAACACCAAGTACACCCTCCAGGGGTGGGTGCAGGGGAACTACGCCTACCTCGGCGTCCGGGGCGGCGCCTCGGCGAGCACCTGGGGCCTGTCGAGCGGGTACGCCAAGCAGTCGGTGGCCTTCACCACCGGGGCGAACGGCACGGTGACCGTCTATCTGCACGGCTGGTACGGGCAGGGCACGGTCTACGGGGACGACCTCTCCGTGACCTCCTGACCGACGGTACGACAGGATCCCCGGTCCCGGAGGCGGGCGGCCTCCGGGACGGGGTTCTCGTGCTTCAGCGGTGGACCTTGCGGGTCGCCCGCAGCCACTCCTTGTTCATCGCGGAGATCGACGGCAGCGGGATGCCCTTCGGACAGGCCGTGGCGCACTCACCGGTGAGCGTGCAGCCGCCGAAGCCCTCGCTGTCCATCTGCCCCACCATGTCCAGGACCCGCGTCTCACGCTCCGGCGCGCCCTGCGGCAGGACGTTCAGGTGGTTGACCTTCGCCGACGTGAACAGCATCGCCGAACCGTTGGGGCAGGCCGCGACACAGGCGCCGCAGCCGATGCACTCGGCGTGCTCGAAGGCGAAGTCGGCATCCGGCTTGGGCACGGGCGTGGCATGCGCGGCGGGCGCCGTGCCGGTCGGAGCGGAGATGTAACCGCCGGCCTGGATGATCCGGTCGAACGCCGAACGGTCCACGACCAGGTCCTTGACTACCGGGAAGGCCGAGGCCCGCCACGGCTCGATGTCGATCGTGTCGCCGTCCCGGAAGGACCGCATGTGGAGCTGGCAGGTGGTGGTGCGCTCCGGGCCGTGGGCGTCGCCGTTGATGACGAGGCTGCACGCGCCGCAGATGCCCTCGCGGCAGTCGTGGTCGAAGGCGACGGGGTCGTCGCCGGCGAGGATGAGCTCCTCGTTGAGGGTGTCGAGCATCTCCAGGAACGACATGTCCTGCGAGATTCCGCCCACCTCGTAGGTGGACATGGCGCCGGGGGCGTCGGCGTTCTTCTGGCGCCAGACGCGCAGGGTGAGCTTCATGCGTAGCTCCGCTGAGTGGGGTGGACGTACTCGAAGACGAGGTCTTCCTTGTGCAGGACGGGGGCTCGGCCGGTGGCCGTGAACTGCCAGGCCGCACCGTAGGAGAACTCCTCGTCGCGCCGGGCGGCCTCACCGTCCGGGGTCTGCGACTCCTCGCGGAAGTGGCCACCGCAGGACTCCGCGCGGTGCAGGGCGTCGAGGCACATGAGCTCGGCGAGCTCCAGGTAGTCGACGATCCGGTTGGCCTTCTCCAGCGACTGGTTGAACTCCTCGCCGGTGCCGGGGACCTTGATGCGGCGCCAGAACTCCTCCCGGATCTGCGGGATCCGGTCGATCGCCTTGCGCAGCCCCTGTTCGGTGCGGGCCATTCCGCAGTACTCCCACATGAGTTCACCGATCTCCCGGTGGAAGGAGTCGGGGGTCCGGTCACCGTCGACGGCCAGCAGCAGATTGAGCCGGTCCTCGGTCTCGGCGACGGCCTCCTCCACTGCCGGGTGGGCGGCGTCGACCTCGTCGTGGTGCGGGTTGCGGGCCAGGTAGTCGTTGATGGTCGCCGGCAGGACGAAGTAGCCGTCGGCCAGGCCCTGCATCAGCGCGGAGGCGCCGAGCCGGTTGGCGCCGTGGTCGGAGAAGTTGGCCTCGCCGATCGCGAACAGCCCCGGGATCGTGGTCTGGAGGTCGTAGTCGACCCAGAGCCCGCCCATCGTGTAGTGCACGGCCGGGTAGATCCGCATCGGGGTCTCGTACGGGTTCTCCGCGGTGATCCGCGCGTACATGTCGAAGAGGTTGCCGTACTTCTCCTCGACCTCGGCACGGCCCATCCGCTCGATGGCCTCGGCGAAGTCCAGGTAGACGCCCTGGCCACCGGGCCCGACGCCGCGGCCCTCGTCGCAGACGTTCTTCGCGGCGCGGGAGGCGATGTCACGCGGCACGAGGTTCCCGTAGGCCGGGTAGACGCGCTCCAGGTAGTAGTCGCGTTCGTCCTCGGGGATCTCGTTCGCCGGGCGGTCGTCGCCCTTGGCCTTCGGCACCCAGATGCGGCCGTCGTTGCGGAGCGACTCGCTCATCAGCGTCAGCTTGGACTGGTGGTCGCCGGTGCGCGGGATGCAGGTGGGGTGGATCTGGGTGAAGCAGGGGTTGGCGAAGTACGCGCCGCGCCGGTGGGCGCGCCAGATGGCGGTGGCGTTGGAGTTCATCGCGTTGGTCGACAGGTAGAAGACGTTGCCGTAGCCGCCGCTGGCCAGGACGACCGCGTCCGCGAAGTAGGTGCCGATCTTCCCGGTGACCAGGTCACGGGCGACGATGCCGCGCGCCTTTCCGTCGACGACGATCAGGTCGAGCATCTCGGTACGGGGGTGCAGTTCGACGTTGCCGGCGGCGATCTGGCGGGACAGTGCCTGGTAGGCGCCGAGGAGCAGTTGCTGCCCCGTCTGGCCGCGGGCGTAGAAGGTGCGCGAGACCTGGACGCCGCCGAAGGACCGGTTGTCGAGGAGGCCGCCGTACTCGCGGGCGAAGGGGACGCCCTGCGCCACGCACTGGTCGATGATCTCGACGGAGATCTGGGCGAGGCGGTGGACGTTGGACTCGCGGGCGCGGAAGTCGCCGCCCTTGACGGTGTCGTAGAAGAGCCGGTGGACGGAGTCGCCGTCGTTGCGGTAGTTCTTCGCCGCGTTGATGCCGCCCTGGGCCGCGACGGAGTGGGCGCGGCGGGGCGAGTCCTGGAAGCAGAACTGGACGACGTGGTAGCCCTGTTCGGCCAGCGTCGCGCCGGCCGAACCGCCGGCCAGGCCCGTGCCGACGACGATGACGGTGTGCTTGCGGCGGTTGGCCGGGTTGACCAGCTTGGCCTCGAAGCGCCGGGTGTCCCAGCGCTCGGCGACGGGGCCGTCGGGAGCCTTGGTGTCGGTGACCGGTGTGCCGGTCACGTAGTCCGTGTAGTCGTTCATGTCAGCTCACCACTCCGGTCATGACGGCGACGGGTACGGAGACGAAGCCCACCGTCAGCACCAGCGCGAGGACGTTGGCGATGGTCTTCAGGACGCGGTCGCGGGTCGCGCGGCCCGCGCCGAGGGTCTGTGCCGCGCTCCAGAACCCGTGCTGGACGTGCAGCCCCATGGCGAGCATGGCGACGATGTAGATGACGTTGCCGTACCAGGTGGAGAAGGTGTCGATGACGTTCTGGTACGGGTGCCCGGACTGGAAGCCGCCCGTGTGCACGGTGCCGGTCGTCAGGTCCAGGATGTGCCAGACGATGAACAGCGCCATGATGATGCCGCCGTAGCGCATGGTGTTGGTGGCATAGCTCGCGCGCGGCTTCCTGTGTACGTACTTGGCGGGGCGCGCCCTGAGGTCGCGCCGGCTGAGCTGGTACGCGGAGACCGCGTGCAGCACCACGGCCGCGACGAGCACGACACGGACGATCCACAGCGCCCACTCGTGGTGCAGGAAGGGCTCGCCCATCACCCGCAGCCAGTGCGCGTAGCCGTTGAACTCGTCGGAACCGAAGAAGATCTTCAGGTTGCCGACCATGTGGACGACCAAGTAGAGGAGCATGATCAGACCGCTCACGGCCATGATCGTCTTCTTGCCGACGGAGGAGTCCCAGAGCGTGCGCGTCATGGACGGCCGTCGGTCCGTCCGTGTTGCCAATGCCATGGACACGACGCTAGGGCCGAGGGCCCGATCAGTCCAAGACATGGAATGGCTCATATCCATAGGCAGTCGCTATCGACAGCGGTAGGCTGAAGGTATGCAGTTCCAACAGCTCACCTATTTCGTCGCGGTCGCCGAGGCCAGGCACTTCACCCGCGCCGCGGAGGAGGTGCACGTCTCGCAGCCCTCGCTCTCCCAGCAGATCAGAGCCCTGGAGAACGAGCTGGGCGCCGAGCTGTTCAGCCGGGCCCGGGGCAACATCACGCTGACGGACGCGGGCGAGGCCCTGCTGCCGCTCGCCCGGCGCATCCTGGCCGACGCCGACACCGCGCGGCACGAGGTCCAGGAGCTGGCCCAGCTGCGCCGCGGCCGGGTCAGGCTGGGGGCGACCCCCAGCGTCTGCACGGGGCTCCTGCCCGACGTGCTGCGCGCGTTCCACGACCTGCACCCGGGGATCCAGCTGCTGCTGGAGGAGGGCGGTTCGCACGACCTCGTACGGGAACTGGCGCGCGGCGCACTCGACCTGGCCCTGGTGGTGCTGCCGTTGCCCGCTGCCTCACCGGCCCTGACCACGGTCGAGCTGCTCCAGGAGGATCTGGTCGTGGTCTCCGCGGCGGGCGGCCCGCGGCCCGGACGCGGCGGCACGGTCCGGATCGCGGATCTTCAGGGTGAGCCCCTGGTCATGTTCCGCCACGGCTACGACCTGCGGGAGCTCACGGTCGCCGCCTGCCGCGCCGAGGGCTTCGAGCCGACGTTCACGGTGGAGGGCGGCGAGATGGACGCCGTACTCGGCTTCGTGCGGGCCGGCCTGGGCAGCGCGCTCGTACCGAGCATGGTCGCGACCCGGGCCGGCCAGGGCCTGCGGACGACACCCCTGGCGCGGCCGGGACTGCGCCGCACGATCGCCCTGGCGCACCGCAGCGACGTGGCCCCGCCGCGGGCGGCGCGCGAGCTGCAGCGGGTGCTCCTGGCCAGCCGTGCGGACGCTGTGCCCCCGAGCGCGGGACGGGCTTGAGCGGACAGCGTCCGCGCGGCTCACACCGCGTCGGCCAGCAGCAGGGAGTGGATCCGGTCCGGCGCACCGGGGCGCGCGTAGTACCAGCCCTGCGCGGTGTCGCAGCCCAGCTGTCGCAGCTGCTCGGCCTGGGCCCCCGTCTCCACGCCCTCCACCGTCACGGCCAGGTCCAGGCTGTGCGCGAGCGACACGATCCCCTCGACGATCTTCAGGTCCACCGGGTCGGCCGGATGGTGCTGCATCCCCTGGGTGAAGGACCGGTCCAGCTTCAGGACGCTCACCGGCAGCCGCCGCAGGTTCGCCAGATTGGAGTACCCCGTGCCGAAGTCGTCGAGCGCGATGTCGACGCCCATCTCGGCCAGCTGCCGCAACGGCTTCAGCAGGTCCTCGTCCGCCCCGATGAGCGCCGACTCGGTGACCTCCAGGCACAGCGCGCCCGCTTCGAGCCCCGAGCGCTCCAGGACCTCGACGGTCTCCGCGACCAGCCGCGGGTGGTGCAGCTGGGCCGGTGAGAGGTTGACGTTGATCCGCAGCGGACCGCCGTCGGTGTGGCGCTCCTGCCAGAAGTTGGCCTGGCGTACCGACTCCTCGAGCACCCAGCGGCCGAGCGGCACGATCAGCCCGGTGTGTTCGGCGAGCGCGATGAACCGGTCCGGTCCCAGCACCCCGTGCTGCGGGTGGCACCAGCGTACGAGCGCCTCCGCGCCGTGCACCGAGCCGTCGTCCAGGTGCACCAGCGGCTGGTACTCGATGAAGAACTCGCCGCGCTCCAGCGCCGCCGGCAGCGCCGTGGTCAGGCCGTGCCGGGTGATCGCACGGGCGTCCGCCTCCGCGTCGGCGAACTCGAAGCGGTTGCCGCCCGCGGACTTGGCCCGGTACATCGTGATGTCGGCGCTGCGCAGCACCTCAGCGGCGCTGCGTTCGCCGGCCGGCCCCTCGACGATGCCGATGGACCCGCGGACGGTCAGCTCACGCCCGTCGAGGCGGATCGGCGCGGCCAGCACACCGAGGATGCGGCACGCCAGCTCGTCGACCTCCTCGGCGGTGTCCGGTCCGGTGGTGAGCGCCACGAACTCGTCGCCGCCGAGCCGCGCCACCATCTCGCCGGGCGCGGTCGCGCAGCTCTGCAGCCGGTCCGCGACCTCGACCAGCAGCCGGTCGCCCGACGCGTGGCCCAGGCTGTCGTTGATCGCCTTGAAACCGTCCAGGTCCAGATAGCAGAGGCCGAACCGGCCTCCGTCGCCTGCTGAGAGCGCTTTCTCGAGACGCTCGAAGAAGAGCGTCCGGTTCGGCAGGCCGGTGAGCGCGTCGTGCGTGGCCTCGTACCGCAGCCGCAGATTGAGCAGCCGCCGCTCGGTGGTGTCCTCCATCAGTGCCAGCTGGTACTCCGGCCGGCCTTCGGAGTCGCGCAGCAGCGACACCGTCAGATTGGTCCACAGGACGGTGCCGTCGTTGCGGTAGTACGCCTTCTCGACCCGGTAGTGCTCGCGTTCGCCTCGGACCAGCTCGTTGTAGTACTTCCAGACCTGCGGGGTGTCCTCGGGGTGGACCCACTCGTTGAGGCGGTGGCTCAGGACGTGGTTCTCGAGACCGCCGAACATCCGGGTGAGGGTGTCGTTGATCTCCAGCAGGTTGCCGTCCAGGTCGGCGATGCCGATGCCGATGGCCGCGTCCTTGAAGACGGCCCTGAAGCGCGCCTCCGTCGCGTGCAGTGCCTGTTCCGCGTGCGAGCGTGCGGAGAGCGCTGAGCGGGCGATCGCCTCCTGCTCGGTGAGGGTCCGCTCGCGCAGCGCCTGGGAGAAGCCTCCCGCCACGGCGTGCTGGATGCGCGCGCAGCGGGAGCGGCTGTCCTCGGTCGAGAGCGTGGCCGGTCCGTTGCTTCCGCAGTAGAGCACCAGGTACGAGTCCACGACACCGAGCGTGGAGCTGAGCGCGTCCGGGTCCGTGCAGTGCGCCGCGACGAGGGCGGAGCCCACCCCGCTCGCGTGCGCCGCGTCGAACGGGCGGGCGTGCAGCGTGTCGCTGAGCGCGCGAGCGAGCGGGAGCAGATGCTGCTCGAACTCCGGCCGGGTCATGGAGGTGGCCGTCGACGGGAAGATGGCGCGGCTCCAGATCGTGGCGAATCTCCGGAGCCGGTCCTCGGGGCCGTCGGGCTCCGCGTCCGGGGCTCCGGACGCCTGGGCGGGAATACTCACGCCTTGCGTCCCACTCCGGCGAAGCCCGCGAAGGCGTACGGGTCCTCGTTCTCCTGCGCGACGGGGCTCTCGGGGCGCCAGTCGGGCATCTGCACCAGTCCGGGCTCGACCATTTCGTAGCCCTCGAAGAAGCGGGCGACCTCCTCGCGGGAGCGCATGACCAGCGGGTTGCGGATGTTCTTGTACACCCCCACCGCGCCGCCGGCCTCCTCCCTGGTCACCGGAACCCCTTCGTACGAGGCGTGGGTGACGACCAGGAGGCTTCCCGGGGCCAGGATGTCGCGCAGCGCGGCGACGGCGGTCTGCGGGTCGTCGGTGTCCTCGATGAAGTGGAGGACGGCGACGAGCAGCAGCGCCACCGGACGGTCGAAGTCGAGCAGCTTGGAGATCTCGGGGTTGTCGCGGATCTCATCGGGCCGGCGCAGGTCGGCGGAGGCGATCACCGCGCCGTCGTTGCCTTCGAGCACGGCCTGGCTGTGTGCGACAGCGACCGGATCGTGGTCGACATAGGCCACTTTGGCCTGCGGGTCGATCGTCTGGGCGACCTCGTGAACGTTTCCGAAGGTCGGTATCCCGGAGCCGATGTCAAGGAACTGCGTGACGCCCTCGTCCAGTGCGAAGCGCACGGCACGGCGCATAAAGGCCCGGTTCGCCTGCATGATCTTGGGAAGTCCCGGCATGAACTCCATGGCCTTGCGAGCCGCTTCCCGGTCCACCTCGAAATTGTGCGAGCCGCCCAGATAGAAGTCGTACATTCGGGACACGCTCGGCACCGAAATGTCAATGCCTTGCGGTGCCCAGGCGGGACGCTCCATCGATGTCTCCAACAAGTCGCCACGGTGATCCGGCCATGTTCATGGTCAGTGTTGACCAGAGGCTACTGATCCACCGCCAGGAGAGCGAGCGGAAACGGAAATTAGCGGTCCGTTATTGGTCACACACCCGTGGCATGTGCAACCGCCCCGTCGCTGCCTGTGACATTCGGCGACGGGACGGTGCGAGAAGGCCGGTGGGCGCCTACTTCGGCGCACCGACGAGCTTGGCGTGGGGGGACACGGCGTACCATGTGCCCCCGACGCCCTGGCCGTTGGTGTCACCACGCCTGACGTCCCCGGAGAAGGTGTAGAGGGGCCAGCAGTCAATGGCCTGCTGCTTGAGTCCGTCGGGCCGGTCGAAGGTGACAAAGCCCTTCGTGGTGACGCCCTTCACATCATTCTTCGCGACCGGTGCGACAACCGGCCACTTCGAGAGACAGGCCTTGGTACAGGCCGACTTCATCGGCCAAGCGACATCCTTCTTGAACCGGTAGACCGTCATGCCGCGCTTGTCCACGACGATATCGCCGAGTTTCGGATCCTTGCGCACCGAGAGCCCCGCGAGGTCGGCCGGTTCCGTACCGGAAGGGCCGTCCGCGTTCACCGCCGCCTTCTTCCCGTCCGGCGCCGAGGCGAACCAGGTACCTCCCACTCCCTGCCCCTGGGCGTCACCCGGCTGCGCATCCTTGGCGTACCGGTACATCGGCCATCCCGCCAGGGTGAGTTGCTGCGTACCGTCGGCACGGGTGACCTTCCCGACCAGAGCGGCATCGCTTCCGGCGGCGGCTGTGACATTGCCCGCCGGCACCGGCGGCCAGACTTTCGCGCAGTCGCCCTCGCAATTCGACTTGGGCGGGTTCGCGGTGTCCTTGTCGAATCGGTAGAGGGTGAATCCCTCGCTGTCCGTCACGACTTTGCCGAGCTTCTTGCTGTCCCACACCGCCAGCTGACCGGCCTGCTTCGCCGAGGCGGTCTCCGTCGTCGCCCCGGAGCCGTATCCGCTGTCCGACCCATAGCTGTCGGCCGCCTGACCGGCCGGACTCGCGTTGCCCACGTTCTGCCCGTTGGGCGACTCTTCGCCCTTGTCCTGACCGCACGCCGTCGTCAGCGCCAACAGGGTCACCGCGGTCACCGCGAGCGAGGCGTTCCGCCAGGTGTTCATGTCAACTCCCGTGGTACTTCTGCCAGTTGCGACGCGGGTTCGCGCCGTTCATGACCCTCAATACGGGCGCCGGGCCGTTCTTTGTTCAATGCGTACGCAGATTCTTCCGGAGCCTCAAACCCCGAGTGCCTCATGTCCCCTCCATCAGGGGAACCTTGCGCCCGTCCGGCGTACCCGGCCAAGGCCCGGAACATGCTTGCCCTCGTGTACGGATCACTCATCGGCCGACTTACCGCGGCCGTCGCTCTCACCTGGCTGCTGACCGCCCCGGCCCCCGCGCTGGCCGACAGCTGCGCCTACGCCTCGATCGGTGACGGTGACGGGGGCGTGGCAGTGGCCGACAGCGGCGACGGCAGCTGTTTCGCGGGGCCGGAGCCCGAGCCCGCGCCTTCACCGACCCCGAAGCCGAAGCCGCCGCCTCCGCCCCCGCCACCACCTCCTTCGCCACCGCCACCGCCGCCACCACCGCCGCCACCACCGGCCGCGCCGCCCGCACCCGAACCCGCGCCCGAGCCACCGCCTCCGCCTCCGCCGCCACCGCCACCACCGCCCGCTCCGTCGCCTCCTCCGTCTCCGTCCCCCACACCGTCCGCACGTCCGGCGCCTCCCGCGCCGGTGGCGCTTCCCTCGTACCGCAGACCCGTCCGGAAGGCACCGGAACGCCACACCTCCCTGGTCACGCTCACCTTGATGATCACCGCCCCCGCAGTGTTCGCCGTCGCCGTACTGCGGCCCCGTTCCCGATGACCTACGGAGGCACCCATGTCGGAATGGCTTGTTCTCACCCTCGCCATGGCCGCGGCCAGCGCCGTCGTGCTGACCATCGCCGTACTCAACAACCGGCGGCTGCCCGAGGACGACGACCCGTCCGAGACCCCTGACGTCATCGAGTACATGACGATGATGATCGGGGTGGTCTACGCGATCGTGCTCGGCCTCGCCATCGCGGGCGTCTGGGAAGGCCGCGGCGCCGCCCAGGAGTACGTACGCCAGGAGGCGCAGGCGCTGCACGAGGTCAGCGCGCGCTCCTCCGTCTACCCCGTCGAGGTCCGGACCCGGATCCGCGCGGACGTCGACGCCTATGTCAGCTACGTCGTGCACGACGAGTGGCGGACCATGAGCAAGCACGGCACGCTCAGCGACCGGGGCACCGAGCTCCTGGACCGGGTGCGCGCCGACGTCACGGACTACCGGCCCAAGACGGACCACGAGGGGCAGGCCTACCAGCCGCTGGTCGACCAGGTCGCGGCCGTGGACGACGCCCGCAACGCACGGGGGCAGAGCGCCGGCGCCACGATGCCGGGCGTCGTCTGGTTCGGGCTGATCACGGGGGCGCTGGTGACGGTGGGGCTGATCTTCACCCTGCAGATCCGCCGTACGTTCCGCGAACTGCTGCTGGCCGGTCTCTTCAGCGTGCTGATCGCCTTCCTCCTGTTTCTCATCTGGGACTTCGACTCCCCCTTCGGCCGGGGCATCTCGGCCACCGCCGCGCCGTTCCTGGATCTCTTCCCGGACGCGACGGGCGGGTAGACGACGCGTCCCCCGGGCGGTGCGCCGCTCGGGGGACAGCGGTGCCCCGGGCGGCGCACCCCGATCGCGGGCGAAATGCACCACTTCTAGCGTTGTCCGCATCGAGGTGCATTTCTGACGCTTTGTGGAAATCCGTTCCGCAGCTGCTCCTCGGGGACCCGGAGGATTCACCATGCGCGCAATACGTGTCACCCCCGTCGCTCTGCTCGGCGCAGCAGCACTCGCCCTGACCGCACCGGCTGTGACCGCGTATGCCGCTACCACGGGCGGTCCGTCCAACAGCGGGAGCGGCTACACCGTCACGCCCTCGGTGATCGCGCCCGGCGGACAGGTGACCCTGGCTGCCAAGGGCTGCTCCACCACGGCCACGGCGTCCTCGGGAGTGTTCGACACCGTCACCATCCCCCACGACGGCACGGGCAGCGCGACGGTCGACGGGGACGCCAAGCCGGGCGCCTCCTATGAGGTGACGTTCACCTGCAACACCTCGCCGAGCTCCATGGCGAAGGTGAACCTCACGATCAGTGCCGCCACGAGCACACCCACGACGAGCTCGACGAGCTCCGCGGTGTCCTCCGCCTCCCCGGCCGGTGTCCAGGGCGGTCTCGGTGGCAGCATCGACAGCATGAACACCGGCAAGATCGTGGCCGGCACCGCGCTGGCCGTAGCGGCCGCCGCAGGCACCGTCTTCGTGGTGCGGCGGCGCAGGGAGAGCCGCTCGCACTGACCGGCATCCGCCGGCGAACGAAAGTCGCCCCGAGTCCTCCTGGAGGACTCGGGGCGACTTCGGTTATCGGGCCAGGGGGTGCGTCCTTACGGTCAGACCGCCCCATGGCTCGTCCTCCGGCGGCGCATGACGTACATGCCTCCGCCGAGGGCCGCGGAGGCGACCAGGCCCGCGCCGACGCCCATCTCCGTCGGGCTCGCGGCCATCGAGCCACCGAAGCCGCCCTGCGCGCCGCGGCTGTTGAGCACGGTGAAGCGGTGTCCGGCCGTCCGGTCGGTGCCGTCGCAGCGCACCGTCAGGTTGTACGAGCCGGGCGTCGCGTCGTTGAGGATCCGCACCCGGGCGTGGCCGACCCGGCCCGCCGAGAGCCTGGTGGTGCGGAACGCGTTGGACGAGACGCTGCCGCCCCGGCCGCAGCCCTCGGCGCTGACCTGCATGGCCGCGCCCTGGTGCACGCGCTCGGGGTCGACGGTCACGTTGTTCGGGCCGTTGGCGCGGCCGTTGCCGTTCCCGTTCCCGTTGCCGTTCCCGTTGCCGTTCCCGTTCCCGTTGCCGTTGCCGTTGCCGTTCCCGTTGCCGTTCCCGTTCCCGTTGCCGTTGCCGTTCCCGTTCCCGTTGCCGTTCCCGTTGCCGTTCCCGTTGCCGTTCCAGTTGCCGTTGTCCCAGTCACCCGGGTCGTTCCAGTCGTTCTGGCTGTTGCCGTTGTTCTGGCCGTTCCCGACATCCCCACCGGCTGCGGCCATCGGGGCACCGAGCCCGAGAGCGGCGACGGCGGTCGCGGCGACAACGAGAGCGCGTGTAGCACGCATCGTTCGAACCTCCAGCGGGAAGCGACCCGGAACTCTGTGTGCCGGGATGAATCGACGAGAACGCTCCCCATGACGAACCCTCACCAGATCCCTGATCCAGCGCATTTCGGGACTGCTCCACCCCGGTGATCCGACACACCGTGCGGACACCCGCCGACCTGATGGAGCCGCAGGTCACAGAGCGTCAGAAGTTTTATCCGGCTACTACTCCGATGAGAAGTCCCCCGGACCGCCGCCACCCGTTCGCACTTCCCTGAGTGCCGCGCGAGCGCCTCACGCCTAGCGTTCCCCTCGTCGCGACGAAGGGAGAACCATGGGCCGGGACAACTGGCGCCCCGAACGGATCAGACACTCGCCCTGGGGCGCACTGGCGCTGGCGATGCTCACCGGTCTCGCGCTGATGCGGAACGGCGCGGACCTCTCACCCGGCCCGCCGCAGCCGGTCGCCGCCACCTCGGTGGACCAACACAAGGTCGCCCCGGGCTCCCCGGTGGCCGGCCCGGCCGTGAAGCCGCTGGCGTTCGCGCCCGTCGCACGCGTGGCCATCCCCTCGATCGGGGTCGACGCACCGGTCATCGATGTGAACCTCGACGCGAACGGCTGGATCGAGACACCGCCCCCGCAGGATCCCAACCTGGCCGGGTGGTACCAGAACGGCATCGCGCCCGGACAGATCGGCACCTCCGTCGTCGTCGGTCACGTCGACAACCAGGCGGGCCCCGCCGTCTTCTACGGGCTGGGCTCGCTGAAGAAGGGCAAACGCATCGAGATCACCCGCAGTGACGACCGGGTCGCGGTGTTCGAGGTCTACGGCGTCGAGGTGTTCTCCAAGGACGACTTCCCCGGCGCCCGCGTGTACGGCGACACGGGGCAGGCGGAGCTGCGGGTCATCACCTGCGGCGGCGGATACACGAAGGCCAACGGCTACGACGGCAACGTGGTGGCTTTCGCCCGCCTGGTCGCGACCCGCTGAGGGCCTGCTGCCGGGGCCCGCTGTCCCGCCCCGGCAGCATCTCCCGGCCGGGTCAGCGGCGCTCCGGCACCGTGATCCGGTAGCCGTCGTCCAGCAGCTCCGGCAGATAGCGGCGCAGCGCGGCCACACTCTGCGAACGGTTGCCGCCCGCGTCGTGCGAGAGCACCACGACCCCCGGCGCCGCGCCCTCCCTGACCCTGCGGACGATGCTGTCGGTGCCCGGCTCGGTCCAGTCGAGGGTGTCCACCGTCCACGCCATCGGCTCCATGCCGAGCGCGGCCCCGATCTCGAACGAGTTCCGGTTCCAGGCCCCGTAGGGCGCCCGGTACCAGAGCGGCGCCGCGCCCGTGATCCTCTCGATCGTCTCGCTGGTACGGCCCAGCTCATCGGTGACACCGGCCCGGGAGAGTTTGGTGACCAGCGGGTGGGTCCACGAGTGGTTGCCGACGGTGTGTCCCTCGTCGGCGATCCTGCGGACCAGGTCCTGGTTGTCGTGGGCCATCTCCCCGCAGAGGAAGAACATCGCCCGTACGTCGTGCCGGCGCAGCGCGTCCAGGATGTGCGGGGTGTAGAGCGGATCGGGTCCGTCGTCGAAGCTCAGGACCATGGCCCGGCCGATGTCGGGCAGTTCCTCGAAGGGGCGGGTACGCACCGGTGGCGCCGCCGGACGGTAGCGGGGCGGGCTGTCCGCGGTCATGGGTCTCAGCCGGTAGGCGAGCGGCCGGGTCCGCAGGGCGGCTGCCTGCGGACCGGCCGCGGCGGCCGACGGCGGCGCGGGACGCCGGAACGGCGTACCGGCGGAGTCCGCCGCGACCAGGCGCACGACAGTGGCGGCACCCAGCCCGGCCGCCAGCCTCAGCAGCGTTCTGCGCATCGGCGGCATCTGATCATTCTTCATGACCCACTGCTCGCACATCCGCTCTGTCTCCCTTCTCAACGACACCGGTCATGGAGGGTTTTGCACCCAATGGGGGGAGCGCGCCCGCGCAACCGGCAGCAGCGCGCCGGGGCACTCGGGAGCCCGGGCCGGGGCCGGCCGGGCGAGCCGATAGCCTCACTGCCGTGACAGACCAGCAGCCCCACCAGTTCGAACGTGGCACAGACGGCCCGAAAGTGATCGTCGCGGGCCTCGACGGTTCCGAGTCCTCCATGCGCGCCGCGGCGTATGCCGCAGGTCTCGCCCGCCGGCAGCGGGCCATGCTCGCCCTCGTCTACGTCCAGCCCGTACTGGCGGCGGGTGCCGCGCTCGGTGCGCCGGTCGGTGACGCGACCGGGGACGTCGCGGAGGGGCTGGTGAGCGAGATCCGGGAGTCGACGGAGCGGATGAAGGACATATGGGACGTGCGCTGGGAGTTCCACACCTTTCGCGGTGATCCCTACAACGGTCTGGTGACGGCGGCGGACGAACTCAAGGCCGACGCCGTCGTGGTGGGCGCGTCCGAGTCGGCGGGGCACCGGTTCATCGGGTCGGTGGCCGTCCGCCTGGTGAAGGCCGGGCGCTGGCCCGTCACCGTGGTCCCGTAACCGCGCCGTCCCCGCTCGCACCGGCCCCGCGCCGCCGCCGCCCGACCGTTCACCGCACCATTCGCCGCTCCGTGCGACCGCTCGTCGCACGGAGCCGCGTATGTCCTGTTCCCCCGGGCGCGAATGCGTTCGTATACGCCAGTCGGCAACGAGGCGGCACGGACCATGGCGGGGAAGGGCGTTCACCATGACCACGACGACGACCGATGAGCAGGCACTCGCGGATCTGCAGCGTGAGCACGGTCCCGCCCTGTTCCATTTCCTGCTGGGCCTGACGTTCGGCGACCGGCAGCGGGCCGAGGATCTCCTCCAGGAGACGCTGGTGCGGGCCTGGCAGCACCCGGAGGCGTTCGACGGCCCGTACGAGTCGATGCGGCCCTGGCTGTTCACGGTCGGGCGCCGGCTGGCGATCGACGCCCGCAGGTCACGGCTGGCGCGGCCGGCCGAGGTCGGTGACGCGGTGCTGGAGAGCGCCCCGGGCGGGGAGGACACCGCGGAGTCCGCGGTCGCGGCACTCGATGTGCGGAAGGCGGTCCGCACCCTCAGCCCGGAACACCGGGCGGTGCTCGTCCAGATCTACTTCCGGGGGCTGAGCGTGGGCGAGACCGCGGAGGTTCTCGGGATACCCGCCGGCACGGTGAAGTCCCGCTCGTACTACGCGCTGCGCCTGCTCTCCCGCAACCTGCCCGGCTACTCCAGCAGGTCCTCCTCGGTGAGCAGCGGGAGCAGGGCCGCCGCCTCCGCGACCGCCGCGTAGTCGGCGGCGCAGCGGTCGCAGGTCCGAAGGTGGCGGGCGACGGCGCGCGCCTCCCCGGCCGCGAGCGCGTCCAGGACGTAGGCGCCGAGCAATTGCCGCATGTGCGGTCCCTCCGCTGGGTCGGCGGTCATCGCAACCTCATGTCTGTGACGCATCGGGTCCGACGGATCCTGTCCTTCTGGCCACGCGGGGCGCGCTCCCCCGGTTCAATGCTGCGTGTAGGGCCGTACCGAGAACGGAATGGGGCGAGACCGGATGCGTCCGGAACGTCAAGGCGGATCCAGTGACGGCGGGCTGCTGATCCCGATGGCCTGGATGTACGCGGAGTACATCGCCGACGAACTGCTGCGGACCGGCGAACTGATGGAACCGGCGACGCTGGAGTACCGGGCGGGGCGCGACGCGCTCGCCCTGACCGTGTTCCTCTCCGACGGGGCGGTGGCCGAGGCGCTGCCTGCCACCCGGGTGGAGGAACTGCGGCTGCTGACGGCGTACGGGGGGCCGTGGAGCGGCTGGGTCTGCGCGCGGCTCGACGCGCTGGAGGCGGCGGGTGACGCCGGCCCGGACCTCGCCCTGGCCCGCGCGGCCTGGCGGTGGCTGGAGGACACCGAACTCCTGGCGGCCGACCTGGACACGATCGGTCCGCCGCCGTGGGAGCCGGCCGACAGCCCCCAGGACCCGGAGGAGGGGGCGGCGGCCCAGGTGTGGACACCCGCCTGGCAGCTGGGGCTGCCGCTGGGACACCTCTCGATCCACCTGTACTGAGGGCTCCCCGCCATCGGTTCAGGAACCGTGCACCCCGGCGCGGTACTTCGGCAGACGTACGGTGATGCGCATGCCCGCGCCGATGCCCGTCTCGATGACGAGCCCGTAGTCGTCCCCGTACACCTGGCGCAGCCGCTCGTCGACGTTGAGCAGTCCGATGCCGGTGGACTTCCCGCCCTCGCCGCGCAGGATGTGGCGCAGGCGCTCCGGGTCCATGCCGGTGCCGTCGTCCTCGATGACGACCTCCGCCTCGGAGCCGGCGTCCAGCGCGCTGATGGTGATGCGGCTGGAGGTGACGGCCCCTTCGAGTCCGTGCTTGACGGCGTTCTCCACCAGGGGCTGGAGGCAGAGGAACGGCAGGGCTACGGGCAGCACCTCCGGGGCGACCTGGAGGGTGACCGAGAGGCGTTCGCCGAACCGGGCCCGGACGAGGGCCAGGTACTGGTCGATGGAGTGCAGTTCGTCGGCGAGGGTGGTGAAGTCGCCGTGGCTGCGGAACGAGTAGCGGGTGAAGTCGGCGAACTCCAGGAGGAGCTCGCGGGCCTGCTCGGGGTCGGTGCGTACGAACGAGGCGATGGCTGCCAGGGAGTTGAAGATGAAGTGGGGGGAGATCTGCGCACGCAGGGCCCTGATCTCGGCCTCGATGAGCTGGGTGCGCGAGCGGTCGAGTTCGGCCAGCTCCAGCTGTACGCAGACCCAGCGCGCGACCTCGCCCGCCGCCCTCGCCAGGACCGCGGATTCGCGCGGGGCGTAGGCGATCAGAGCGCCGAGGACCCGGTGGTCGACGGTGAGCGGCACCGCGACGGCCCAGCGCAGCGGGCAGTCCAGGTCGTCGCACTCGCTGCGGAACGCGGTGCCGCGGCCGCCGGCCAGGAGTTCCCCCACCTCCTGCATGACGTGGCGGCCGTGATGGTCACCCTCGCCGTCCCAGACCAGGACCCGGTCCCGGTCGGTGAGGCAGAGGGCGTCGGTGCCGAGCAGCGACCGGAGCCGGCGGGCGGACCGCCGGGCACTCTCCTCGGTCAGTCCGGCGCGCAGCGGTGGCGCGGCGAGCGACGCGGTGTGCAGGGTCTCGAACGTGGCGTGCTCGACGGGGGTGCCGACATCGCTGGTGCGGACGGGGCGTGCGGTGCGCCGGCCGGTCAGCAGGCCGCCGCCGAACAGCAGCAGGACGAGGAGCGCGATGACGGCGTATCCGGCTCCGGTCACCAGTGCCTCCCGGTGGTGAGTGCCTCGGGCAGGTGAAAGCGGGTCATCGCGGCGTTGGTGCCGGCGGGTATCCGGCTCGGAGTGGCGAGCGAGACCAGGATCATGGCGAGGAAGCCGACGGGCACGGACCAGACGGCGGGCCAGGCGAGCAGGGCGTGCGGCCAGCCGGGCGGGCGCACCGCCCCGCTGACGGTGATGGCGACGGAGAGCAGCGCGGATCCGCCGCCCAGGACGAGTCCCGCCACGGCGCCGGGCGGGGTGAGGCGGCGCCACCAGATGCCGAGGACCAGCAGGGGGCAGAAGGAGGACGCGGACACGGCGAACGCCATCCCCACCGAGTCGGCGACCGGTACCCGGCTGACGATCAGCGAACCGGCCAGCGGGACGGAGATGGCGAGGACGGTGGCCAGCCGGAAGTGCCGTACGCCGCGCGAGGGCAGGACGTCCTGGGTGATGACACCGGCGACGGCCATGGTCAGTCCGGAGGCGGTCGACAGGAACGCGGCGAAGGCGCCACCCGCGATGAGTGCGCCGAGCAGGTCGCCGCCGAGCCCGCCGATCACCCGGCCGGGCAGCAGCAGTACGGCGGCATCCGCGTCGCCGCCCTGGATGAGCTCGGGTGCGTACAGCCGTCCGAGGGCTCCGTAGACGGGCGGCAGCAGGTAGAAGACGCCGATCAGGGCGAGGACGGCGACGGTGGTGCGGCGCGCGTCGCGGCCGTTGGGGCTGGTGTAGAAGCGGACGACGACGTGCGGCAGGCCCATGGTGCCGAGGAACGTGGCGACGATGAGCCCGTAGGTGGCGTAGAGCGGATGGTCGGCGCGGAAGACGGAGAGCTGCTCGTCGAAGGTGACGCGGGGCCGTCCGTCGCCCTGCCAGGCGAGCACCAGGAAGAGGGCGGGGACGAGGAGGGCGGTCAGCTTCAGCCAGTACTGGAAGACCTGGACGAAGGTGATGGAGCGCATCCCGCCCGCGGCGACGGCGAGGACGACCACGGAGGCGACGAGGACGTCACCGAGCCAGCCGGGCGCCCCCGTCAGGATCTTGAGGGTGAGTCCGGCGCCCTGGAGCTGTGGGACGAGGTAGAGCCAGCCTGCGCCGACGACGAGGACGCTGACGAGTCTGCGTACCTGCCGGGATTCGAGCCGTCCTTCGGCGAAGTCGGGCAGGGTGTACGCCCCCGAGCGGCGCAGCGGGGCGGCGACGAAGACGAGCAGCACCAGATAGCCGGCGGTGTAGCCGACCGGGTACCAGAGCATGTCGGGTCCGTGGACGAGCACCAGACCGGCGATGCCGAGGAACGAGGCGGCGGAGAGGTACTCGCCGCTGATCGCGGCCGCGTTCAGCCGGGGCCGTACGGTGCGCGAGGCGACGTAGAAGTCGGAGGTGGTGCGCGAGATGCGCAGCCCGAACCCGCCGACGAGGACGGTGGCGAGAACGACGGCGGCGACGGCCGCCACCGCGTACGTGCGGCTCACTGCGCGGGGCGGCCTTCCACGAGCCGGGCGAAGTCGCGCTCGTTGCGCTCGGCCCGGCGCACGTACCACCAGGCGAGCAGCGTCAGCGGCGGGTAGGCGGCGAAGCCGAGGACGGCCCAGACGACAGCGGAGCTGTGCAGCGCCTCGAAGACGAGGGGCAGGGTGCCGACGACGACGGCGAGGACGGTGAACGCGGTGAGTCCGGCGCGCAGCTGGCTGCGCATCAGCGAGCGGACGTAGGCGCCGCCGAGCGCGGTCTGCTCGTCGATCTCCGACTGCGTGCGGTAGCGCGGCAGCGGACGCACCCGGCGGGGCTCCCCCGTCACCACTTCACGCCGGGGCGTTGGCTCTGCGGACATGGGGCCGGAGTGTACGCAGCACCCGACCCCGCTGGGAAGGGGTCCGGGCGCGGGTAGACGCTGGTCAGCGGCCGGTCTGCCGCATCAGCAGATCGCGCAGCGCACGCGTGTGGCGGCGGCTGACGGCCAGCGAGGCGGTGCCGATGCGCACGCTCATGCTGCCCGCGTCGTAGCGCAGTTCGTCGATCCGGCCGAGTGCCACGAGGTGGCGGCGGTGGATGCGGACGAATCCGCGGGTGCGCCAGCGCTCCTCCAGGGTGGTCAGGGGCACGCGGACGAGGTGACTGCCGGTGGCGGTGTGCAGCCGGGCGTAGTCGCCCTGGGCCTCGGCGTAGGCGATGTCGTCGATCGGGATGAAGCGGACGACACCGCCGAGTTCGACGGGGATCTGGTCCTGCGCCTGGTCGTGGGCGGGCCCGGAACGGCCGCCGACCTGTTCGGCGACGCGGCGCACCGCTTCGGCCAGACGCTCGCGGCGCACGGGTTTGAGGACGTAGTCGACGGCCTTGAGGTCGAAGGCGTGCACGGCGAAGCCCTCGTGGGCGGTGACGAAGACGATGAGCGGGGGCGCGGCGAACCCGGCCAGCAGCTGGGCGACGTCGAGTCCCGTGAGGCCCGCCATGTGGATGTCGAGGAAGACGACGTCGATGGCGGCGGGGTCGTCGGGACCGGCGTCGACGGCGCCGCCGATGCGCCGCAGAGCTTCGGTGGCGCCGGTGGCTCCCTCGGCGCTGCGGATCCGGGGATCGGCGCGCAGGAGGTACAGGAGTTCCTCCAGGGCGGGTTCTTCGTCGTCGACGGCGAGTACGCGGAGCATGAGGCCGGAGTTTAGGGGCTGTGCGGGGCGATGCGGAGGGGCGGTGGTGAGTGATTCACGGGCTGTTTCCGTACGGGACGTCATGTGCAGCCCGCAACACCGTCGCGAGGTCGGCGCCTACGTCCTGGGCGTGCTCGGTGCCGCCGACTCCTTCCGTTTCGAGGAGCATCTGGAGGGCTGCCCCCTGTGTGCGGGCGGGGTGGTGGAGCTCGGCGGGGTGGCGGCCGTCCTCGGACGCTATGCCCGGCTGACGCCGCCGGGCATCGATCCCGTGGCGCGGGCCGGGCCGGGTCCGGTGCTGCGGGCGGTGGGGGCGGTGGCGGCCGGGCGGCGCAGGACACGGCGGCGGCACCTGGCCGTGGCGGCGGCGGCCGTGGTGCTGGCGGCCGGCGCGCCGTTCGCGATGTCCGGCGGGGGCCCGGGCACCGAGCGGTGGACGGCCGCGGACCGGGGCTCCGGGATGACGGCGGTCGTGACGGCCGGGGCGCGCGAGTGGGGCGCCGATGTCCGCCTGGAGGTGTCGGGGGTGCCGGCGCCCGGAGTGTGCTCGCTGGTCGCGGTGGGGCGGGACGGGGACGAGGAGACCGTCGCCACCTGGTCGTCGGCCGGTCCGGGCGGGGCTCCGCTGCGGCTGAGCGGCGGCGCGGCCCTGCCGCCCGGGGCCATCGACCGGTTCGAGGTGCGTACGGCGGCGGCGCGGCTGCGGCTCTCCCGCTGAGCCCCTGTCCTGATCAGCCCCTACTTGAGCAGTCTGGAGAGTCGGCGGTCGGCCAGCGGCTTGCCGCCCGTCTGGCAGGTCGGGCAGTACTGGAGCGAGGAGTCGCTGAAGGACACCTCGCGGATGGTGTCCCCACAGACCGGACACGCCTGACCGGCGCGTCCGTGGACGCGCATGCCGCTCTTCTTCTCGGCCTTGAGCCGTCCCGCCGCCAGCCCGCTGGAGCGGGCGACGGCGTCGTTCAGTGTGGTGCGCAGGGCTGTGTGGAGCGTGGTGATCTCGTCGTCGGTGAGGCGCGCGGTGAGTTTGAACGGGGACATCTTCGCGACGTGCAGGATCTCGTCGCTGTAGGCGTTGCCGATGCCGGCGATGAGCGACTGGTCGCGCAGGGCGCCCTTGATCTGGCGGCGTTCCCCGTCGAGCAGCGCGGCGAACGCGTCGCGGTCGAAGGACGGGTCGAGCGGGTCGGGCCCCAGGCGCGCCACCCCGGGGATCTCCGCCGGGTCGTGGACCAGGTACACGGCGAGGCGTTTGGTGGTCCCGGCCTCGGTCAGGTCGAAGCCGTCGCCGCCGGTGAGGACGGTGCGCAGCGCTAGGGGCCCCTTCCCGGGGCGCGGCGGCGCGGCGGGGAAGGCGTCCCTCCAGTGCAGCCAGCCGGCCCGGGCGAGGTGGGTGACCAGGTGCAGCGGGCCGACGGCGACGCCGAGGAACTTGCCGTACCGCCGGACCTCGGTGACCGTACCGCCGTGCAGGGCGGTGAGCGGTGGGTCGTACGTCTTCAGGACGCTGATGGCCAGCGGCAGGACGCGGTCGATCTCCCTGCCGACCAGGTGGTCGTCGAGGAAGACCCGCAGGGCTTCGACTTCCGGCAGTTCGGGCATGGTTCCAGCCTGCCGCAGCGCCCGCCCCGGCGCCTACCGGAGGCCGTACACCCGCTCGGCCGTGGTGGCCAAAACCGCCTCCCTTTCGTCCTCCGTGAGGCCGTCGAGGAGCACGAGCGCGGTCTCGACCACCTCGGTGTACGTCGCCGCGAGCCGGCACACCGGCCAGTCCGAACCGAACATCAGCCGGCCGGGCCCGAAGGCCTCCAGGACGGTGTCGGCGTACGGTCGCAGGTCCCTCACGGTCCAGTCGTGCGGGTCCGCCTCGGTGATCAGGCCGGAGAGTTTGCACACGGTGTTCGGGAGGGCGGCGAGCGCCCGCAGGTCGTCGGCCCAGGGCCGCG
This sequence comes from Streptomyces sp. NPDC005775, assembly GCF_042871565.1. NCBI lineage: Bacteria > Bacillati > Actinomycetota > Actinomycetes > Kitasatosporales > Streptomycetaceae > Streptomyces > Streptomyces sp. NPDC005775. The sequence continues at coordinate 418,228 of NZ_JBIAIU010000001.1, forward strand.
TCGCCCCGGCGGCGATCCGCGGTTTGCCCGCGTGGTCGAGTACGAAGGTGAGAGCGGGCAGCAGTTCGGCGGCCCGGACGGCGGCGGGCAGCTGGTGGGGCTGGACCACCAGGTCGTAGGCGAGTCCGGCGTCGGCCACGGCGGCCAGTCCGCGCTGGACGTCCGCGCGCAGCAGCCAACGGGGGTCGGGTTCGCCCTGCACCTGGTGGCGGAGCGAGACGAGCCGGTCGCCGCCGGGGAGCTCGCGCAGGGCGGCCAGGGTCCGGGCGACGTCCGGGGCGGTGAGATCGGTCCAGCCCACGACGCCGGCCACCAGATCGCTGCCGTCCGCGAGCGCGAGGAACTCGGGCGTCTCCTCCGCGACGGTGACGGTCTGGACGAGGACGGTCGCGCGCACACCGTTGGCCCGTGCCTCCGGTTCCAGGTCGGCGAGGGTGAAGTCGCGTCGCAGGGGCGCCAGTTCCTCGCCGGTGATCCAGGCCTGGTCGCGTACCGACAGGTCCCACACGTGGTGGTGCGCGTCGACGACGCGGGGGTTGCCGGTCATCTCACAGCTCCCAGGCGACGGGGAGGCCCGCTTCGGCGCCGTCCGAGGAGTAGTCGTGCGGGACGTCGAGGAGTTCGTCCATCCTGGCCTGCCAGGCGACGTTGACGGGGAGCTGTTCCAGTTCGGCGAGGAGCCGGGCGTAGTCGTCGCACTCGATGACGTGGAAGAGGTCGGTGCCGCTGCGCCAGATCGTCCAGGACGTGGCGCCTGCCGCGCGGATCGCACGGGTCAGTTCGGCCGGGACCTCACGGTGTGCGGCCTCGTACTCGGCTATCCGGTCCGCACGGACCTTGGTGTGCAGGGCGATACGCATGTCAGTGTCCGTTCTCGGTCAGCAGGCCCTCGGCGCGCAGGTCGTCCCAGAGGGCGTCGGGGATCTCCCGGCGGAGCAGCGCGGCGGCGTCGTGCACCTCGTCGGGGGACCGTGTGCCCACGAGCACGCCGGCGACCGCCGGGTGGGCGAGCGGGTAGTGCAGGGCGGCGGCGCGCAGCGGCACGCCGTGGCCGTCGGTGACGGCCTTCAGGCGCAGGGCCCGGTCCAGGAGGTTCAGCGGCGCGGCGGCGTAGTCGTACGTGGCGCCGGGGCGCGGGTTCGCGAGGAGGCCGGAGTTGAAGACGCCTCCGACGACGACGCTGCGGCCGCGGGCGGCCGCGGCGGGCAGCAGATCGTTCAGGGCGGACTGGTCGAGGAGGGTGTAGCGGCCGGCGCAGAGCACCACGTCGACGTCGGTCTCAACGACGAAGCGGGTGAGCATCGCGGTCTGGTTCATGCCGGCGCCGATGGCCCCGATCGTCCCTTCGGCCCGGAGCTTCTCCAGTTCCGGATACGCCTCGCCGAAGGCCGCTTCGGCGTGGTCGTCGGGGTCGTGGAGGTAGGCGATGTCGATGCGGTCGAGGCCGAGGCGCTCCAGGCTGTCCTCGATGCTGCGGCGGACACCGGCGGCGCTGAAGTCCCAGCGTCTGCGGTGCGTGGCGCGGACGGCGAAGCCCTCGGAGAGCGATGCGGACGCGGGGGCCCCGCCGCCGGGCAGGGGGTCGAGCACCCGGCCCACCTTGGTGGACAGGACGTACGCGTCGCGGGGCCGGCCGCGCAGGGCCTCGCCGAGCCGTCGTTCAGAGAGGCCGAGCCCGTAGTGCGGCGCGGTGTCGAAGTAGCGGATCCCCTCGTCCCACGCGGCGTCGACGGCGGCCGCGGCCTGCGCGGGCTCCACGGCGCTGAAGAGATTGCCGATGGCAGCCGCCCCGAAGGACAGCCCGGTGACCTCGACCGCGCTGTTCCCCAGCCTGTTGCGCCGCATCTTTCCGCCGCCCTCCCCGAAGATCGCTTCCTGCACACAGCGAATATTCATCGGATCACTTGGGCGAGTCAACACCTGGGAGGACATCAAAGGCAGCAAATGCGCCGCCATCTGTCCGATCTATGGCGTGTGGCTCATGGGCAGCAGCGTCAGCAGTTCGGCCACCTCCTCCTCGGCGCAGCGCCCCAGCCGCTCCAGATCCGGCAGTGCCTTCCCGTCGGCCACCAGCCCGATCTGGACCGCACCGCCGTACGTGGACAGCGCGACGGCCAGGGACTGGCCGCGGGCCAGCGGCGCCATCGGGTAGAGCGCGCGCAGCGGGCAGCCGCCGAGCGAGAGGGCCGAACGCGGCAGCGGCACGCTGGTGACCAGCACGTCGAAGAGCATCCGGGCGGCACTCCCGGCGAGCGGTGCGCCGAAGCGGTGGGCCAACGAAGGCAGTTGGTCGGCGAGGACCGCGACCGCCCCGGCCCCGCGCAACGGCCCCGCAGACTTGTTGCGGTCCATGGCGCCGCGAACGGCCCGCAGCCGCTCCCAGGGGTCGGGTTCGGAGACGGGAAGACCCAGCAGGTAGGCGGAGAGCCGGTTTCCGTTGACCGCGGCCGTGCCGCCCGGGCGGCGCCGGGAGACGGGCACCAGGGCACGCGGATCGGCGACGGGCAGCGGTTCGCCGCGCTCCAGCATCCAGCGGCGCAGCGCACCCGCCACGACCGCGAGCAGCACGTCGTTGCTCGTGCCGCCCGCTGCCCGCCGGATCCGCTGCACGGCTTCGAGGTCGAGATCGGCCGTGGCGAGGCGCCGGGTGCCGGAGGAGCTCGCGCTGAGGGCCGGCGCGCCGCGCAGGTCGAGGCGGCTGGCGCGCACCAGCGAGGCCCCGACGCCGAAGGCCCGGCCGAGGTCCTCGATGCGGCCGAGGGCGAGTCCCGCGACCTGGCGGGGCCCGGGCATCCAGGAACGCGGCGGCACGGGCCGGACCCGCCCGGCCGCCGGTCCCGGCCGGCTCCGGCCCGCGAGCGAGGCGATCTCGTCGAAGATCCCGGCCCCGATGGCGACCGCGCGCATGCCGTCCGCGAGGGCGTGGTGGAGCTTGACGAGGACGGCGAAGGGGCCGTCCGGAGCGCCGCCGATGACGTACATCTCCCAGGGGGGCAGCCCTCTGCGCAACGGGCGCTCCATCAGTTCGCCCGCGAGCCGGGTGGCCGCCGCCATGAACCCGGCCTCACCCTCGCCCGTGGTCTCCGCCCCGGGCAGTCGCACCTGCTTGACGTGCTGATGGACGTCGAAGTCCTTGTCCACCGACCAGGCCGCGCCCCCGACGGGCAGCAGCACGTCGCGTACACGCATCCGCAGCCGGGGGATGGCGGCGGCCCGGGTGCCGAGCAGGTCGAGGAGGCCGTCGGGGCCGGGGGGCCGGGGGCCGCCCGGCTCGAAGACGGCGAGCGCGCCGAGGTGCATGGGGTGCGCATCGGACTCGAGGTGCCAGAAGGCCAGATCGAGAGGTGCCAGTAGCTCAGTGCCCAACGGGTCCTCATGTCATGGATGAAAGGGAAGAAGAGGTGTCACGGAAGACGAAGACGAAGGCCGACGAAATCGCAGTCAATCCCTCGCGATCGGTAACGGTCAAGCGCAGACACGTTACGTACTGTTACTTTTCAGTAATGCTCCATCCCCGTGAAGGGCAGTCGCCCTCACCGGGTCAGCCGCGCGGCGGTATGACGAATTCGCACCAGACGCACTTGCCGGTGCCCCGGGACTCGACACCCCACGCGTCCGCGAGCTGGTCGACGAGCATCAGGCCGCGGCCCGAAACCCCCGCCTCGCCCGCGTCCCGGCGGCGCGGCAGAGCGCTGGACCGGTCCTCGACATCGACCCGCAGCCGCCGCTCGGGCCCCGTGAGCACCCGGATGGTGACGATCGCACCGCCGTCGGTGTGCATCAGGGCGTTGGTCGTCAGCTCGTCGGCGGCCAGCTCCACCTCGTCGGCCCGTTCCTTCGCACCCCACGCCCGCACCGCCGCACGGATCATGTGCCGTGCCGAGCTGAGCGCCTCGGGGTCGTTCTGTCCCACGTGCTGCTGGAGCCGGCCGCCGGGCTGCGGGGCGTGGGCGGCCTTGCGGCGCAGCAGCAGCACCGCCACGTCGTCCTCGCCGCCGCGCTCGTCGACCGACGCACAGAGCCGGTCGGCCAGCCGCTGCAGGTCCTGCGGGCCGTTCCTGATCATGGCGGTGAGCAGCTGCACCCCTTCGTCGAGGTCGCTCCCCGGCTGCTCCACCAGGCCGTCCGTGAAGAGCACCATGGTCTGCCCGGGGTCCAGCTCGACCGTGCTGACCGGATACTCCAGCCGCCCGAATTCGGCGGAGAGCCCCAGCGGCAGCCCTCCCTCGACGAGCACCTTGTGGCAGCTCCCGTCGGCATCGCGCACCAGCGGATCGATGTGGCCGGCCCGGACCACCTGCACCACGCCGGTGGTCAGGTCGGCCTCGGCGTAGGTGCAGGTCGCGAAGCGGTCGGTGTCCAGTTCGTGCAGGAAGACGGAGGCCCGGGCCATGACCGTCGCGGGGCTGTGCCCCTCGGCGGCGTACGCGCGCAGCACGATGCGCAGCTGCCCCATGACGGCGGCGGCGTGCGTGTCGTGGCCCTGCACGTCCCCGATGACGGTGCCGACCCGGCCGCCGGGCAGCGGGATGACGTCGTACCAGTCGCCGCCGATGTCCCGGCCCAGTCTCGCCGAGCGGTAGCGCACGGCGATCTGCGCGCCCGGCACCTCGGGGACGCGGCGCGGCAGCATGGCCTGCTGGAGCCCCTCGGCGAGGTCGTGCTCCTGCTCGTACAGCATGGCGCGCTGGAGGCTCTGGGCGATGGAGCTGCCGAGGGCGACCAGGAGATTGCGTTCGTCGCCGGTGAAGCCGTTCTTGTTGCTGTAGAGGAGCCCCAGGGCTCCGATGGGGCGGGCCTGGGCGATCAGCGGCAGATAGGCGGCCGAGGTGATGCCCAGATGGCTGATGTGGGGCCACAGGACCGGGTACGAGTCCGCGAAGTCCTCGGCAGACTCGATGAAGCGGGGGCCGAGCGTGCGGACGACCTCACTCATCGGGTACTGCTCGTCCGTGCGTGTGTACCGGGTGCCCGGCACGAAGGCCCCCTCGGGCCCGTCCGCCACCAGGTGGATGCGGCCGGCCTCGATCAGCCCCATCACCAGGCTGGTCGCCCCCAGATGCGCCAGCCCCTGGGAGTTCTTGAGCACGTCGATGACGTCCCTGACGGTACGGGCGTGGGCCAGGGCAGCCGTGGTGGCCTCCACCAGACTGGTCCGCCGCTGCCGCTCCACGTCCAGCTCGCGGCGGGCGGTGGAGTCGGCCAGCTCCTCCGTGGCGTCCCGGACGATGCCGATGATCCGGCGCGGCCGGCCGGTGGCGTCACGGCGGACGAAGCCCTGCGTGTGCATCCAGCGCAGGCTCCCGTCCCGCCGCAGGATGCGGAAATACGCCCCGTAGTTGGTCCGTCCGGTCTTGAGCGCCTGCGTCACCATGGCGTCGAGCCGCATGGCCTCGTCCGGAGGCACCCGCGTCCCAAGCGTCTCCGGCCGGTTGTCGTACTCGCCGGCCGTCAGGTCGAACACGTCGAGGGCCTGCTGGTCCATGTGCATGAGGCCGCTGTCCAGATCCCAGTCGAAGCTGCCCATACGGTTCAGGGCGAGGCTGAGGTCCGGGTGGGCGGGCCAGTCGTCCGGGAGTGACAGGGCACCCACTGCCCGATCATCCATATGCGTAACTCTGCCACCATTTGCCCGATTGTTCGCGCGAACCGTCCATCAGGTGAACGTGCGATGGAACACATTTACGAGCCGCTTCGCAGGGCCGCTCCCCCGGGAATTCCGCGGATTTCCGAGGAACGGCAAAGGTGCGGGGCACCGGATATCGCCGCAGAACGCCGACCCGCCCCGAAAGCGGGCAGGTGCAGCGGCTAACGTGTGCGTGGGGTGGAGTAAGCCAAGCCTTACCACGGCCCGCCCCGCTCCTGCTCGTTCGTCCTAAGGAACAGCCCTCCATGACACGCCCCGTCCGCGTAGCCATCGTCGGAGCCGGCCCCGCCGGAATCTACGCAGCGGACGCGCTGCTCAAATCCGACGCCGCCGCCGACCCGGGCGTCTCCATCGACCTGTTCGAGCGGATGCCCGCCCCCTTCGGCCTGATCCGCTACGGCGTGGCCCCGGACCACCCGCGGATCAAGGGCATCGTGCAGGCGCTGCACCAGGTCCTGGACAAGCCCCAGATCCGGCTGTTCGGCAACGTCGACTACCCGAACGACATCGGCCTGGACGAGCTGCGCGGCTTCTACGACGCCGTGATCTTCTCCACCGGCGCCGACGCCGACCGCGCCCTCGACATACCGGGGAGCGACCTGGACGGCTCGCACGGTGCCGCCGACTTCGTCTCCTGGTACGACGGCCATCCGGATGTGCCGCGCACCTGGCCGCTGGAGGCCGAGAAGGTCGCCGTCCTGGGCGTCGGCAATGTGGCCCTGGACGTCGCCCGCATCCTCGCGAAGACCGCCGACGAACTGCTGCCGACCGAGATCCCCGCCAACGTCCACGAGGGCCTGAAGGCCAACAAGGCGCTGGAGGTGCACGTCTTCGGGCGGCGCGGTCCCGCCCAGGCCAAGTTCAGCCCGATGGAGCTGCGGGAACTGGACCACTCGCCGAACATCGAGGTCATCGTCGACCCCGAGGACATCGACTACGACGCGGGCTCGATCGAGACCCGGCGGGGGAACAAGCAGGCCAACATGGTCGCCTCCACGCTGGAGAAGTGGGCGATCCGCGACGTCGGCGACCGGCCGCACAAGCTCTTCCTGCACTTCTTCGAGTCCCCCGTGGAGATCCTCGGCGAGGACGGCAGCGTCGTCGGGCTGCGGACCGAGCGCACCGAGCTGGACGGCACCGGCAACGTGAAGGGCACCGGCCGGTTCCACGACTGGGACGTGCGGAGCGTCTACCGGGCCGTCGGCTACTACTCGCAGGAGCTGCCCAAGCTCCCGTTCGACGTCGCGTCCGGCACGGTGCCGCACGCCGCCGGCCGGGTTCTCGCAGGCGGCGAGCCGATGGAGTCGGTGTACGTCACCGGCTGGATCAAGCGGGGCCCGGTCGGCCTGATCGGGCACACCAAGGGCGACGCCAACGAAACGGTCGCCTGCCTGCTGGAGGACCACACCACCGGCCGGCTGCCCGCCCCGGCACAGCCCGACCCGTCGGCCGTGACCGCGTTCCTGGAGTCCCGCGGCGTCCGCTACACCACCCGCGAGGGCTGGTACCGCCTGGACGCGCACGAGCGCGCCCTGGGCGAGGCGCAGGGGCGCGAGCGGGTCAAGGTCGTGGAGCGCGACGCCATGCTGGACGCCTCGGAGCCCGGCAACTGACACCACGGCGAAGGCCCCGCAACGCCCTCGCGCAGGGTGTTGCGGGGCCTTCGCCGTCTCCGGTGTCAGCGGCCCTGGAGCGCCTTGACGTTGTCGCCGAAGGTCCAGTTCCTGGAGCCGTCCCAGTTGAGCGACCAGGTCATCAGCCCCTTGAGGCCGCCCCCGTAGTGGTTCCAGGCCTGCGAGACGAGGTTCGGCGCCATGTGGCCGCCACCCGCACCCGGCTGGGCGGGCAGACCCGGCACCTGCTTGTCGTAGGGCACCTTGATGGTGGTTCCCTGGATGACGAGCCCTCGGTTCAGACAGTCCGTCTGCGCCGTGAAGCCCCCGACGGTGCCCGCGGAGTACGAGCCGCCCACGCATCCGTACATGCTGCCGTTGTAGTACTGCATGTTCAGCCACCAGAGCCGGCCGTTGTCCGCGTACTTCTTCACGATGGGCAGGTACGCACCCCAGATGGAGCCGTACGCGACGCTGCCGCCGGTGACGTACGCCGTCTCCGGTGCCATGGTCAGACCGAAGTTCGACGGCATCCGCGCGAGCACGCCGTCGATGATGCGGATCAGGTTGGCCTGCGACGCCGACAGCTGACTGATGTTGCCGCTGCTCGTGAGGCCGGTCTCGATGTCGATGTCGATGCCGTCGAAGTTGTACTTCTTGAGAATCGGCACCACGGTCTCGACGAAGCGGTCGGCGACCGCGCTGGAGCTGAGGTCGATGCCCGCGGCAGCACCACCGATGGACATGAGGGTGGTGAGCCCGGACGCCTTGGCCCGGCACATCTCGGCCGGGGTCGGCACCTTCACGGTCGAGTCCATCCCGTCCTCCCACAGGACGGTGCCGTTTGAGAGGATCACCGGGAAGGCCGCGTTGATCACGTTGTACCCGTGCTGCGGGATGCGGCTGTCGGTGAGGGGGATCCAGCCCAGGGGCGGGTGCACCCCGTTGGACGCGCCGTCCCAGTTCTCCCAGTACCCCTGGAGCACCTTGCCGGCCGGCTTCGACTTGACCGCGCAGGTGTCCTCCTGCGCGGAGCTCGGTGTGGCCGCGACCAGCATCTGCACGATGCACGCCGCCGCGAGACCGGCTCCCCACAGCCGTGAGGTGCGACCGAACATGACGGAACCCCTTCCGTATGTGACATGCCCCTGACAATTCAGCACGGGACCGCGCCTGCGCTCAACGTAAAGTGGTCCAGACCTTCCGTCAATAGGTCTGGACCAAAAGTGACAGCGGGGCGGTCACGACCCGGCGCGCGCGCTCCGGGACCGCTCCCGGACCCTGTCCGGGTAGCGTTCCGTGAAACGGACCGCCAGCACCAGCAGGACCACGGGAATCACCCAGTTCAGCCAGTCGCCACCGGACGACGTGTGCACCGCGAGCAGGCCGAGCAGGGCCGTCACGGCGAAGACCCCGCCCCAGACCAGTGTCAGCACCCGGTTCACCTGCCGGAAGACGGGCGAGCCCCACACCTCACGGGGTGTGGTCTCCCGTGCGTACTGCTCGGTGAAGGGGACGAACGCCAGCGAGCCGAGCGCCACCACCGCGATCACGGAGCTGGACAGCACCTGCGCGTACCGCTCCACCCAGTACAGGTCCTGGCGGTCCAGGAAGAGGGCCAGGATGCTGAGGACCGCGAAGAAGGCGATGCCGGTGATCTCCAGCACCTTGAGCGAACCCCTGCGCAGGTCGGGCAGGTTGAGCACGACGGCCGAGACGAGTCCGGCCAGCGCCGCATACTCCCAGGTGCTGGGGGACGCGATGACATCGAAGATGATCCACGGGGCGAACGCGAAGAAGAGATTCCCGGTCCGCCGCCCGGACTTCGTTGGGTCCACCGGACACCTCCGCGGCAGGTCCCGCGGCGCTCTGCCGCTGCCTCCATGGTGAAGCCGGGGCCCGGCCTCCGCATCTCCGCGTCGCGGGGCCCGCGTTGCAGCGGTGGTGGCCCGGAGATTGAATGAAGGATCGGCACGGCACGTTCCCCAGGTGCGCACACCCGGTAAAGGGAGGCCACTCATGGCCGCACACGCCTCGCAGGCCTTCGACCCCGCCCGCGTCGTCCATCTGTCCGGCCGTTTCGCGCCGGTGACCGAAGAGGTGGACGAGACCGGGCTGGAGGTGGTGGGGGAACTGCCGGACGATCTCGACGGACTGTTCCTGCGCAACGGGCCCAACCCCCGCTTCAGTCCCATCGGTTCGTACCTCTACCCGATCGACGGGGACGGCATGCTGCACGGGGTGTGGATATCGGATGGGCAGGCCCGCTACCGCAACCGTTTCGTCCGCACCCCGGCCGTACTCGCCGAGGAACGCGCGGGGCGGGCGCTGTGGGGCGGCATCGAATCGATGATCTTCCCCCAGGTGCCGGATGTGGAACCGGAGTTGGCCGGCACGTTCCGCGACCTTCCCGACATCAACGTGATACGTCACGCGGGCCGTCTGCTGGCCCTCGCCGAATCCGACCGCCCGTTCCTGATCACACCGGGGCTGGAGACGGCAGGCGGCGAGACGTTCGGCGGGGGGCTGCCGGCCGGTATCACCGCACACCCGAAGATCGACCCGCTCACCGGCGAGATGCTGGTCTTCTGCTACGGCCTGGAACCGCCCTACCTCACCTGGTCGGCCATCGGTCCCACCGGCGCCGTGACCCGCGGCCCCACCACGATCGACGGACTCGACGAAGCGATGATGATCCACGACATGGCACTGACCGCCCGGTTCCTGGTGATCGTGCTGGCGCCGGTGTTCTTCGACATCGCCGCCGCGATGAGCGGTGGATCCATGATCAACTGGCGGCCCGAGCGCGGCACCCGGGTGGCCCTGGTCCCCCGTGACGGCGGCCCGGTGCGCTGGGCGTCCGACGAGGCGTTCTGGCTCTGGCACACCGTCAACGCGTACGACACCGAGTCCGGCGGCGGCGATGTCGTGCTGGACTACGTGCAGTGGTCCCGTCTGTCCCTGGGCGCGCCGGACGGCTCGGGATCACCCAACACCGCCGGCCTGGTCCGCGCAGTGATCGACCCCGTGGCCGGCACGATGCACCGGACCATGCTCGACGACGCCAGGATGGAACTGCCCCGCACGGACGACCGCTTGATCGGCCGACGGCATCACCAACTGGCCGTGGCCTCCGATTCCGGGGCCCCTGATCTGCTGCCGGGCGAGTTCGACGCACTGCGCTGGTACGACGGCAGGGACGCGTCGGGCACGAGCGTGGTGTGGCGGGCCGGGGACCTGTCCGTCGGCGAGCCGGTCTTCGCCCCCTCACCGGGCACCGCGGACGGCGGGGGCGGCCACTGGATGACGTACGCCACCGACCGCACGGACGACAGCAGCTGGCTGCTCGTCATCCCCGCCGAGGATCCGGCTTCCGGCCCGGTCGCCCGGGTGCGGATCCCGGTACGTGTCCCGCTGGGACTGCACGGGAGCTGGCTGCCGACCGAGGAGTGAGCCGCCGGTCCCCGCGAGCGGGGCGGCTATCCCCCGACGGGCTCGGCGATGCCCACCGGGGCGTCCTCCTGCCAGGGCAGTTCGATGGCTGTCTGCGGTTCGTCCGTCATGGGCGGCACCGGGCCCGGCGGCTCGTCCGGGTCCGTGGGAGGGCCGGGCGGCTCGTCCGTCGGGAGCGGGGGGTACTCCTCTGTCTGGCCGTCGGACGGGACAGCGGTCGGCGCCGGACAGTCCGTCGGCGCGACGGCCGGCTCGTCCGTCGCCGCGACGGCCTCGCCGGGCGGGGTCGGATCGATGGGCGTCGGGCAGTCCCCGGGAGCGGAGGGCGACGGGGTCGGCGCAGCCGACTTCTTCGGCCGTTCGGGTTCCTTCGGCTTCGCCGGAGGTACGTCGGGCAGCGGACCGGTGATGTCGGTGCCCGGAGCGTAGGGCGGCGGCGCCTCGGGGGTGTGGTCCCGGGCACCCTCGTCACCGACCGGCCGCTCCATCCAGCTGTTGTGGTCCGCGTCCACGACGACCAGGTCGGTGACGGCCTTCACGGTGGGTGCGACGACGACGAGCCGCGCCGGGTCGTAACCCGCCCACTTCTCGCCGCTCGCGCCCTCGGGGGCCCCCGCCCCGGCCGGCCGGCTCAGCGGGTTGCCGCAGGCGCAGCGGACGCGCGGGAGTCCGTGTCCGTCCACCATCACGGCGGTGCCGGCCTGGAGCACGGACTCGAACGTGGTGGCGGAGCCCGCGCGGAAGCCGTGGTTGCCCACCCGGGTGTCGGCGCGCAGGACCACGGGGGTCAGCCCGCGCAGGAAGTCCGCGACACCGGCCCGGGGCACGCCCGCGGCCTGCGCGAACGCCTCCTCCCTGGCCGGGTCGACCGCGAGGAGGCGGACCTGCTGTCCGACGTCGCAGGAGGCGACGGAGCGGGTGCCCCCGTAGAGGCCGGGGGTCGAGCCGGGGAGGGTGTGCGGGGCCCTGCCACCGGGCGCGGCCTTGCGTGGCGGGGCCGTGCGGGGCACGGCCGGCGGCGCACCGGCCGGGTCCACCGTGGACCTGGTGAAGGGGTCCGGCCCCTGGGCGGCGGCCGGCTGGAGGAGGACCTCGTCGGCCTCGGCCGTCCCCTCGGTGCCCTGTCCGCCGCTCCCGCTCTCCCGGGCGCAGCCCGCCGTGACGAGGATGCCGGCGGAGAGTACGGCGAGCACGGCGCGGCACATACGGGTCGGTGCGTGCACGAACTGGTCTCCTGCCTGGTCACCGGTGCCGGGTTGGTCCTCTCATGTCTGCCGCAGTTCCGTGTGACCCGCAAGCCGGGGCCTCGCCGGCGCGCGGAGCCCCCGGCGAGGCCGGAGGCCCGCCACCTTGAACGCGTTCAAGAATGGCTCTAGAGTCGACACCGACAGCACTTGAACGTGTTCAAGACGGGGGTGGGCCATGTCGGTCCTGGTGAGTCTGATCGTGATGCTGGGCATGCTGGTGATCGTGCCCGCCGGCCTGCGGCTGACCCGCGCCCCCGACCTGGACCGGATGCGGCGCCTGTGGCCGGTCTTCGCCGTGCCGGGGGCCGTCGCCCTCTGGCTGCCGCGTGGACCGGCCGCCACCGCCCTGGCCCTCGGCTACGCACTCGGCGCCGCGCTCCTCGCCCTGCACGCCCCGGCGCGTGTCGTCCGGCGCCCTGATCCGCTGCTGTCCTGGCGGACGGCACCCGCCGAGATCGCGCTGCTCACCGCTCTGGTGACCCCGGCCGTCGCCGCCACCGCACTGGTCGCCGAGCGCTCGGGGCATCCGCTGTTCGGCTTCGGCCTCGGCATCCTGGCCCTGACCGTGCCGCACTTCCACTTCGCCGGATTCGCCGCCGCTCTGGTCTCGGGGCTGGTCGGCCGCGTGGCCGACAGCGCGGCCGGCCGGTTCGCCGCGCTGAGCGTGCCGCTGGGCACCCTGCTGGTCCTGATCGGCTACTTCATCGGAGACCGGGCCGAACTGGCGGGGGCGGTGGTCCTGACAGCAGGCATGTGGACCGTCGCCTTCCTCACCTGGCGCACCGTCCGGCCCGCGGCCCACGACCTGACCACCCGGCTGCTGCTGGCGGCCTCGGCCGCCGTGCTCGCGGCGACCATGGTGCTCGCACTGAGCTGGGCGCTGGGCGAGGCCACCGGCCTCCCGCACCCCACGCTGACCTGGATGGCCGCCACGCACGGCGTGGGCAACGCCCTGGGCTTCGCGCTCTGCTCGGTGCTCGCCTGGCAGCGTCTGAACCACCGCACCGCACACGAAGGAAGGACCGCATGAGCACCCTCACGTATCCGGAGGCGGGCGCCACCCGGCTCGGCCCGCTCCCCCACGGCTACCACCACCTGCACCACCGCACCCGGATCGGGCACGGCCGCGCCGACTTCGAGACCGCCGGGGCCGCGATCACGGAATTCCGCATGCACCGCGCCTCCGGGGCCCGGGTCAGGGCCTCCGCGCCACGCGCCGAGCCCGGTGCGTCCGTTCGGATGGCGCTGGGTGTCGGGCCGCTCCGGTTCACCGCGCCCTGCCGGGTCGTCTGGGCCGAGTACGGTCCCGGGCGCATCGGCTTCGCCTACGGAACGCTCGCCCGCCACCCCGAGTGCGGCGAGGAGTGCTTCGTGGCCGAACTCGCGGACGACGGCACGGTCTCCTTCACCGTCCTGGCGTTCAGCCGGCCCGCCCGCTGGTACACCCGCCTCGCCGGACCACTCGTCCCGATGGTCCAGCGCTGGTACGCGCGCCGGCTCGGCCGTACGCTGCGCCGGATCGTCGCGGAAGGACGCGCGCGACAGATGTGAGGCGCCGGGGGGCGGCGGGCCGATACTGGAAGCGATGGACTGGTTCACCGCAGACGGTTACTGGCTCGGCCGGCTCCTCTTCCAGAAGGCCCTGGCCGTCATCTATCTGACCGCCTTCCTCACCTCCGCGCTCCAGTTCCGGGCGCTGATCGGCGAGCGTGGCATGCTGCCCGCCCCCGAACTCCTGCGGCGCACGGACTGGCGCGCCGCGCCGGGGCTGTTCCGCCTGCACTACTCGGACCGGTTCTTCGCCGTGGTCGCCTGGTGCGGCTGCGTGGTCTCCGCCGCGCTGCTCGCGGGTGCGGACCGTTTCGTGCCGCTGTGGGGAGCCATGCTCCTGTGGGCCCTGCCCTGGGCGCTGTACCTGTCGATCGTGCAGATCGGCGGTACGTGGTACGGCTTCGGCTGGGAGTCGCTGCTCCTGGAGACGGGTTTCCTCGCCGTCTTCCTGGGGAACGCCGACACCGCGCCACCGGTGCTCGTGCTGTGGCTGCTGCGCTGGCTGCTGTTCCGGCTGGAGTTCGGTGCCGGGCTGATCAAGATCCGTGGGGACGCGTGCTGGCGAAAACTGACGTGCCTGTACTTCCACCATGAGACCCAGCCGATGCCGGGTCCGCTGAGCTGGTTCTTCCACCGCCTCCCCCGGCCCCTGCACCGCGCCGAGGCCGCGGCCAACCACGTGACCCAGCTCCTCGTCCCGTTCCTGCTCCTCACCCCGCAGCCCGTGGCGAGCGCGGCGGCCGGGCTGATGGTGCTCACGCAGCTGTGGCTGGTGCTGTCCGGCAACTTCGCCTGGCTCAACTGGCTGACGATCGCCCTCGCCCTGTCGGCCGTGGACTGGTCCCCGTTCGCCGAACCGCCCACGCAGAGCGCCGTGCCCCTCTGGTACGAGGTGGTGGTCATCGCCGTCACGGCCCTGGTCGTCGTCCTCAGCTACCGCCCGGCCCGCAATCTGTTCTCGCGCCGGCAGGTGATGAACCGCTCCTTCGACCCCCTGCACCTGGTCAACACGTACGGCGCCTTCGGCAGCGTCAGCCGGGTCCGGACGGAGGTGGTGGTCGAGGGCACCGACGAGCAGGTGGTCCATCCGGGCACGGTCTGGCGGGAGTACGGCTTCCGGGGCAAGCCGGGCGATCCGCGACGGCTGCCGCGGCAGTTCGCCCCGTACCATCTGCGGCTCGACTGGATGATGTGGTTCGCGGCGCTCTCGCCCGCGTACGCCCGGCCCTGGTTCGGGCCGTTCGTGGAGCGGCTGCTGGAGAACGACCGGGACACGCTGCGGCTGCTGCGGCACAACCCGTTCCCCGAGGAGCCCCCGGCACACGTCCGCGCCAGGGTGTACCGCTACCGGTACACGACCTGGCGCGAGCTGCGGGCCACGGGCTGCTGGTGGCACCGCACCTACGTGCGGGAGTTCCTGGCTCCGACGCCGCGGGGCCCGGCTACCGGCCGCTCTCGCGGTCCCGGAGCAACATACTGATCCGCTTGACGAGTTCGTCGTCCTCGGACCCCGGCTTGCCGGAGACCAGCGCGCCGAGCCGCTCGGCGGTCTGGAAGTCGTACGCGCGCTCCTCCTCCTCGCCGGGGACGTTGGCGTACTCCTCCTTGGCGCGGAATCCGACGGTCAGGTCCACGGCCTTGGCGATGAGCCAGGTGAGGATGAAGGAGAAGGCGATCACCGAGACGATGGCGACGAGCTGCTTGCCGAGCAGCCCCCAGCCGCCGCCGTAGAAGAGCCCTTCCTTGCCGCTGATCCGCGCGGTGGCGAACAGCCCGACCATGATCAGGCCGATCAGTCCTCCGACGCCGTGCACGCCCACCACGTCGAGCGTGTCGTCCACGTTGAAGCGGAACTTGAGCGTGATCGCGAAGGCGCAGACCGCGCCGACGACGAGACCGGTGATGACCGCGCCGAGCGTGTCGATCTCACCGCAGGCCGGGGTGATGGCGACCATGCCCGCGACGGCGGACGAGACGACGCCCATGGTGGTGACCTTGCCCGTGCGCCACTTCTCCACCAGCGGCCAGGTGACCATCGCTCCCGCGGCCCCGAGCTGGGTGTTGATGAAGGCCGCCGCGGCGGTTCCCTGGTCGGTCAGCGCGGAACCGGAGTTGAAGCCGAACCAGCCGAACCAGAGCAGGCCCACGCCGATGACCACGAGCGGGATGTTGTTCGGGCGCTCCTCGCGGCGGGCGAAGTCACGCGGAGCCCGCAGGACGAGGGCGACGGCCAGACCGGCGACGCCGGAGTTGAGTTCCACCGGCAGACCGCCGGCGAAGTCGAGGGCACCGAGGTGCTTCACGATCCAGCCGTCCGTGTCGAACACCCAGTGCGCGATGGGGATGTAGACGATGAGCAGCCACAGCACGACGAAGACGAGCCAGCCCCGCATCGTGGCGCGGTCCGCGATCGATCCACTGACGAGCGCCACCGTGATGATGGCGAAGCCCATCTGGAAGGTGCTGTAGACGTACGTGGGGATCGCCCCGGTCAGCGTGGTCAGCTCGATGTCGTGCATGAACACGTGATCGAGGTTTCCGATGATCCCGGCCCCACCGACATCGGGGCCGAACGCCAGCGTGTATCCGATGACCCACCAGACGAGGGTGCCGAACGCGAGCGCGGCGAAGCTCATCTTGATCATCACGAGCACGTGGCGGGTACGCACCATGCCGCCGTAGAAGAAGGCGAGGCCCGGCGTCATCAACAGCACCATGGCGGTGGCGGCGAGGAGCCAGGCGGTGTCCCCGGAGTCGTACGCGGCCGGCATCGGCGCGGGAGCGGTGTTCATCGGCGGATCCTCGTGGGGTCGTTGGGGAGGTCAGGGCTTGCGGAGGTCGGGGGCCGGGTGGCCGGTGAGCAGGCGCCGTACGGCTTGGCGTGCGGCCTCGTGCGCGGCGGCCACCCGGATCGGGCTGTCGTCCAGCACACGTGCCCAGGCCCCGCAGTCCCGGGGCAGGACGCTCACTCCGTACAGGACGCCGAGACCCGCGAGCGCTTCGTGCAGGGCTTCGGCCAGTTCGGTGGCCGGGACGCGGTCCGTCACGGCGAACAGTGAGGCCACGTGGTCGTGACCCGCGAAGACGCCTGGTCCCAGGACGCCCTCCCCCCGTCGTCCGGGGGCCAGGCGCAGGGTGTCGACGGCGAGCAGGGTGCCGTCGGGCCGGCTGATGTGCAGGTCCGTGGCGAGCACCCGGTAGGCGTGCCGTTCGCCGCGGGCCAGCCGGCCCGCGGTGAGCGTGTCGCCGACGACGACGGTGGCGCCCGGTGCGACGGTGACCTCGGTCCGCTGGTAGAAGCGGGAGTCCTTGAACGGGATCAGCGGATCCGGCAGGTATTCGACGTAGCTCCCGGCCTCCGCCGTCAGGTGCACCCGCTGGCTCGCGTAGTCGTGCTCCATCCGGAAGATCTTGGTGGCGGCCTGCGTGGTCAGGTGGACCTGGGTGTCCGGACCGCAGCGGAAGTCCATCCGGTAGCGGTCCGCCTGGGCGATCCCGCCGCCGGTGGCCATCATGTAGACGTAACTCATGCCGGGCAGCGCGGGGTCGATCCACAGCGGCCGCATGATCTGCAGGGGTGTCTTCTGGTAGCGCTCGACGAGTTCGGTGCGCTCGCCCCGTACCGCGAAGGCCAGGTCGAGGATGCCGACCTTGGCCGGAGAGCCCGGGGCGAGCGTGTCCGGCACGGACGCCAGTTCCGCCACGTCCGGAGGGACGCGTACCGCGGCGTAGTACTTCTCGGCGAGCCGGTCGGCGCGGGGCAGGTACGGGGCGAGCGGCATGTCAGATCAGCACCTTGCGGCGCGACTCGAGGTAGACCGCGATGTCGTCGATGCCCACGCCGGTGAGGCAGTCGGTGAGGACGACGGGCCGGTTGTCCCGGACCCGGTGGGCGTCGGACTCCATGACGTCGATGTCCGTGCGCACGTACTTCGCGATGTCGATCTTGTTGATGACCAGGAGGTCGGAGTCGGTGATGCCGGGTCCGCGCTTGCGAGGCATCTTCTCCCCCTCCGCCGTGTCCAGGACGAAGATGAAGAGGTCCACGAGGGCCGGGCTGAACGTCAGCGTGAGGTTGTCGCCGCCGGACTCGTAGAGCAGCGTGTCGGTGTCCGGGAAGCGCTCCAGCATCTCCGCGCCGGCGGCCAGGTTCATCGTGGGGTCGTCGCGAACGGCGGTGTGCGGGCAGGCGCCCGTCTCGACACCGACGACCCGCTCGGGTTCCAGGACCCCGGCCAGCGTGCGGCGGACGTGCTGGGCGTCCTCCTGCGTGTAGATGTCGTTCGTGATGACCGCGGGCCGGTGACCGCGTTCGATCAGGATCGGGACCAGCGCCTCGATGAGCGCGGTCTTGCCGGAGCCGACGGGGCCGCCGATACCGACCCGCAGTACGTTGTCGTCCATGGTGCTCCCTGTGATCGCTGGGTGAGTCGGATGGTTGTCAGCTGGCGAAGAGCCGTGCCTCGGCGCGTTCATGACGGCCCGACATGATGTCGGAGGCGAAGACGGTGGCGCCGACGTCGTCGAGCTCCCGTCGCAGCGCCGCCTCGACGGTCTCCTCGATCACGGGGGCGGCGCCCCGGATCAGGGTCTGCGTCGTGCGGTGGTCGGTCAGCCGCAGCCTCAGGGCGGCGCCCGCGAAGCTGACGCAGAAGGCGAACAGGTCGGAGGCGATGGCCTGCCGGGCCGGAACGCCGGTGGCCGCGTAGATGACCCCCGCGGCCACCGCCTGGGTTCCCGGCGCCTCCCGCCGTACGACCCGGTCGAAGTAGTCGCCGATCTCCGGCCGGTCGAAGACCTCATGGCCGAGGTCCAGGAGCTGGCGGCCGGTCCGGGTGGCGGCCTGGCGCATCTCCCGGCCCAGTTTGGTGGCGAGGAGGTGCTCGTCGATCCGGACGACGGCCGCCGGGTCGCCGGCCGCCGTCGCACGGTGGGCGAGGGCGAGCGCGGTGGCGTCGGCGGGGCCGACGCCGTGCAGCAGCAGGTCCCGGAGCAGCAGCGGCAGGCTGCCGGGGTCGACCGCCCCGGCCTGGGCGAAGCCCTCCAGGCTGTGCGACAGCGTGTAGAAGCCGCTCGGGAACGCCGAGTCGGTCAGCTGGAGGCTGACCAGCAGCGGTCCGAGTCCCGTTCCGATCCCGTTCACCGCGGCCGCGGTGTCCGCCGGGGTGTCGCCCTCGTTTCGGTACATCGGCCCTAGACCAGGAAGTAGAGGTGGTTGAGGGGCAGTTTCTCGGCCGGGTCGATGGTGGCCACCTTGCCGTTGAGCGTGACCTTGAACGTCTCCGGGTCGACCTGGATGTCCGGCAGGGCGTCGTTGCGGACCATGTTGTGCTTGCCGATGGTGCGGGTGCGCCGGACCGGCAGGACCTGCCGTTCCAGGCCCAGTTCGGCCGGAACCCCGGCGGCGATGCCCGCCTGGGACATGAAGGTGGCGTGGGTCGCCTGCATCGCCTTGCCGTACTGGCCGAACATCGGCCGGTAGATGACCGGCTGCGGGGTCGGCAGCGAGGCGTTGGGGTCGCCCATCTGCGCCCAGGAGATGATGCCGCCCTTGATCACCATCTTCGGCTTGGCGCCGAAGGAGTGGATGGGCCAGAGCACGATGTCGGCGAGCTTGCCCTTCTCGATCGATCCCACGTGGTCGGAGATGCCGGAGGCGATCGCCGGGTTGATGGTGACCTTGGCGAGGTAGCGCAGGACCCGCTGGTTGTCGTTGCGGGACGAGTCGCCCTCCAGCGTGCCGAGCTTGTCCTTGCAGTGGTGGGCCGTCTGGAAGGCACGGGTGACGGACTCGCCGATGCGGCCCATGGCCTGGGAGTCGGACGAGAAGATGCTGATCACGCCGAGGTCGTGGAGCACCGACTCGGCGGCGATCGTCTCGGCCCGGACCCGGCTGTCGGCGAAGGACACGTCCTCGGGGATGTCGTGGCTGAGGTGGTGGCAGACCATGACCATGTCGAGGAGCTCGTCCACCGAGTTGACGGTGTACGGCAGCGTCGGGTTGGTGGAGGACGGCAGGACGTTGGGCTCACCGGCCACGCGCAGGATGTCGGGTGCGTGGCCGCCGCCCGCCCCCTCGCTGTGGAAGGTGTGGATGGCCCGGCCGTCGATCGCGGA
This sequence comes from Streptomyces sp. NPDC005775, assembly GCF_042871565.1. Classification (NCBI taxonomy): domain Bacteria; kingdom Bacillati; phylum Actinomycetota; class Actinomycetes; order Kitasatosporales; family Streptomycetaceae; genus Streptomyces; species Streptomyces sp. NPDC005775. The sequence continues at coordinate 437,856 of NZ_JBIAIU010000001.1, forward strand.
GCGGGTGTCCTCGAAGAAGCCGCTCTCGTTCAGACTGTCGGTGTGGATGGACACCTGGACGTCGTGCTCGTCGGCGACGTTCAGCGCGTTGTCGATGACGGCCGGGGTCGCGCCCCAGTCCTCGTGCACCTTGAGCCCGCAGGCCCCGGCGACGATCTGCTCGTTGAGCGCCTCCGGCAGGCTGCCGTTGCCCTTGGCCATGATGCCGAGGTTGACCGGCAGGGTCTCGGCGGCCTGGAGGAGCTTGGCGATGTTGTACGGGCCGGGGGTGCAGGTGGTGCCGTTGGAGCCGTCCGTCGGCCCGGTGCCGCCGCCGATGAGGGTGGTGATGCCGTTGGTCAGCGCCTGCTCGGCCTGCTGCGGGGCGATCAGGTGGACGTGGGTGTCGATGGCGCCCGCGGTGGCGATGAGGTGCTCGCCCGCGATGGCCTCCGTGCCCGGGCCGATGACCAGGTCCGGGTCGACGTTGTTCTGCGTCTGAGGGTTGCCGGACTTGCCGATGCCGACGATGAAGCCGTCCTTGATGCCGATGTCGCACTTGACGACGCCGATCATCGGGTCGATGACGACCACGTTGGTGATGACGGTGTCGAGTGCGCCCTGGGCGGCGGTCGCCTGGGGGTCGGAGGCCATGCCGTCACGCATGGTCTTGCCGCCGCCGTAGACGACCTCGTCGCCGTACAGGCCCTCGCTGTAGTCCTTCTCGACCTCGACGACGAGGTTGGTGTCGGCGAGGTGGAAACGGTCGCCGACCGTCGGGCCGAACATGTCGGTGTACTGCTTGCGGGGCAGGATGGGCATCAGCGCGAACCCTTCTTCTTTTCCTTGTTGGCCTTGGAACTCTTCGAGCCCTTGGCGTTCGTGGCGCCCTTGTCACCGTTCGCGGCGGGAGCCTTGGAGCCCTTGGCCGCGGGGGCGGTCTGCGCGCCCTCGAAGCCCTGCTCGATGGCCTTGCGGACGGCCTCGACGCGTGCGGGGTGGGAGGAGAGGCTGCCGTTGAGCAATCCGCTGAAGCCGACGAGACGGCCGGTCCCGGCGTACGCGCACAGCTCCACCTCGCGCGAACCGCCGGGCTCGAACCTCACGGAGGTACCGGCGGCGATGTTGAGGTGCATCCCGAGCGTGTCCTGGCGGTCGAACGACAACGCGGAATTGACCTCGAAGAAGTGGTAGTGGGAACCGACCTGCACGGCGCGGTCACCGGTGTTGCTCACGGTGAGCCTCAGCGTGCGGCGGCCCGCGTTCAGCTCGATGGGGTCCTCGCCGTACAGATACTTCTGACGGAACGTCATGCGATGCTCCTGATGACTTGGTCCGCGCCAGGGGCGGACGGGCGGTGGTGCGTGTGCAGGGGGCCGGGGCCGTGTGCGTGGGGGTGGCCCGGTTCGTGGGGGTGGTGGTGACCGTGGTCGTGCGCCTCGTCGGGGGCGTGCGCGTGACCGTGGTCGTGTCCTTCGCCCGGCGGGTGCGTGTGGGAGTGGCCGTGGTTGTCTGCGGCGGTCAGTCCGGCCGAGACGCCGTCGTCCCCGTGTTCGCGCAGGCGCCGTCGCGCGTCGGTGACACGCTCGTCGAGGACCCGCCGCAGGGCCGACGCCGGTACGAGCGGACCCGCCAGGTCGACGGGTACCGGCTGCGCACCGGCCGTCTCGGGCGCGTCCGGCAGCGCGAACGCGGCGGGGAGCAGGGTCACCCGCTGCGCGCCGAGCAGCCGGCACCGCCGGATGCCCTCGGCCGGGTCCGGGTCGCCTCCGGCGAACGCCACCTCGACGAGGGCGTGCCGGCCGTAGCGGCGCACGAGCGCGGCGATCCGGTACAGCTCGGCGTCCTCGAACGGGTCCCCGGACGGGGCGGTGACCAGCAGCGCGGAGTCACCGGACACCCGGCCCGCCGCCGCCCGCAGCCACGCGACCAGGTGTTGGGCGGTCCCGAACGGCTCGGCGAGCACGGTGGTGCCGCGTTCGCCGGCGGGTACGGCGCGCAGTGTCCGGGCGGTGTCCGCGACGAGCTCCGGATCGCGGCCGAGCGTCATGGGGACGACCACGGTCTCCGCGCCCCGGCGCCCGTGCTCGGCGATGCTCCGGAACAGTTCGCGTCCGCTCGACACGACGCTGACCCCGGCGTCCACGACGCCGTCCAGGGCACGCCCGTAGGCGGCTTCATGACCGCATACGGCGACGACGGCAACGGAATCGGTCACCGGTCAGCCACCGATGGGGTCGTGGCAGGACACGAGCTTGGTCCCGTCCACGAAGGACGCCTCGACCTGCAGCAGGCCGAGCATCTCCCGTACGCCGGGCATGGTGTCGGACTCCCCCACGACGTGGCGGCCCAGTTCCATGCAGTCCGCGACGCTCTTGCCGTCGCGGGCCGCTTCGAGGATTGCCTCGGTGATCAGCGCGACCGACTCGCTGTAGTTGAGCTTGAGGCCGCGGTCCTGTCGCTTGCGGGCCAGATCGGCCACCACGTAGACCAGCAGTTTGTCGATCTCGCGAGGGGCGAGGTTCATCGTCAGTACCTTCCTCGGTGATGTACGGGGCTGAGGGCGGGAGGTCCGGGGCCGGCGGAGCGGTCACTCGCTCCGGCGCAGGCGTGGCAGCAGGGGAACGGCCGCCATCAGCACCCAGGTGGTGAGAATGAACGGCCAGGTGAAGGTGTGGCCGCCGAACGGTTTGAAGAAGGACGTCAGCGACGCGGTGAGGCCGGTGGTCGCCGCCGCGCCGAACAGAGCGTAGGCCCCGGTCCAGACCGTGTTGGCCATGAAGACGGCACCGATGGCGATGGCCACGAGCACCGCGTTGTATCCGTAGATGCCGTTGGCGATCAGCGCCGTGGGGGCGCCCAGCAGCCACGCGGCGACGATCCCGGCCACGCTGCCGGCCGCCGCGTAGAGGACGACGCGCAGGCCGGCCAGGGCGAGCCCGACGAGCATGATCAGGCCTACGTACCAGCTCTCGACCAGGAAGATCTGCGAGACGTTGTTGAAGAACGCGTGCCACAGGGCGTCCCACGACATGGCGGTGTCGCCGCTGGTGGTACTGGAAACGGAGGCCGGGGCGCCGTGCCAGACCCGGTCGAACGAGGGCGCTCCCACCACCATCACTCCGGAGACCAGGCAGAAGGGCGCGGTCAGGGGGGTGAGCCCGTAGGGGGTGAGGAAGGTGCCCAGAGCCGCCATCAGAAGGGTGCACAGAATGGCGCCGACGACGGTCAGGACGTAGGTGGCCGGGTGGTTGCCCAGTGAGGAGATGAGGGCGATGCCGGTGAGGCAGCCGGCGTATCCCTGGAGACCTAGCGCGATGCCTGCCCGGTCGACCGCGAGGGCGTAGGCCGTCGCGGTGGCGATCAGCGTGCCGAGCGTGGCGAAGAGGCCGGTCTCCCAGCCCGCGACCCACAGCGCCACGAGGATCGCCACACCCGTCAGAAGGGCGGGCTGGAGGTCGACCTGTCCGACACCCCGCAGACTGGCCAGGAGATAGGCGAACGGCTGACGTTTCTCCAGCCTCCGGACGATTTCCGGCTCGGCGAGGGACAAGGCTGGCTCCAGCGACTCGGCAGCGCGGGTAGTCCTCCGGCTCACGGGCGGGAGGACAAATCCTTACAACTCACATCAAGACATAAGGTGACCAAGCTGTCGCGCTGTGTGGCAGCGGGGTTGGTCCAGTCAGGTACGGGGCCGACACGGCCAGCGCGCTCCGGCCGGGCCGCTCCGGATCGCTCCGTAGATTCACGGAATGTCCCTCAAGATGCAGTTGCACCGCCACAGCCACCCCGACCACCATCCCGGAGTGCAGTGGTCAGTCGTGGGCGTCGTCGCGATCGGCGGGGCCGCGGGAGCCGCCGCCCGGTACGGCGCCGAACGCCTCTGGCCGAACGGCACTTCGGCCTTTCCGTGGACGATCCTGCTGGTCAACACGGTGGGGTGCTTCCTGATGGGCGTCCTGATGGTCACCATGAAACTGAGGTTCCCCGGCGCGCCCCGGCTGATCAGCCCGCTTCTCGGCACCGGCGTGCTGGGCGGGTTCACCTCGTTCTCGCACTACACGGACAACGTGCGGGAGTTGTTCGAGAACCATCAGCCCGGTTACGCGGTCGGCTGCCTGCTGCTGACCGTGGTGGCCGCGCTGGCCGCGGTGACCGCGGGCGCGTTCGCCACCCACTTCGCCTTCGGGCGCACCTACGGCACGGGGAGCGCCGCCTCATGACCGACTGGCTGCTCGTACTCGCCGGTGGACTGGTGGGCGCACCGCTGCGCTACTACCTCGGCGTGGACGCGAAGTTCCGCCTTCACTCCGTCTTTCCGTGGGGCACCTTCGCGGCCAACGCCGCCGCTGCGCTCTTCCTCGGTTTCATCGCGGAGGCGGCGACGGACGGCGAGTTGGGCACCCGGCTGAATCTGCTCCTCGCCACCGGGTTCTGCGGGGCCCTGTCGACCTGGTCGACGTTCTCCTACGAGCTGCTGACCCTGACGTCCGCCCGCCGGCTGGGCTTGGCGGCGGGATACCTGCTGCTCACGGTCTGCGCGGGCGTGGGGCTCTCGTTCGCCGGGGCCGCCGTGGCGAACGCGGTCTTCTGACCGCTCCGCAGCCGCGGTCGCGGTGAGGGACGCCGCCTTCCCATCGCCCCGCCCCATACCCGAGTTCCGGCCCCGCCCCTGTGCGAGGTGCGGGCCGGAACTCGGGCGGAAGCGCTCAGTCGATGCCGGGCAGGATGTGCGGCTCGGCGAGATCGTCCTCGTAGCCGGCCAGCCGGATCGGTGCGGACCTGGCCCAGACCTCGATGTTCCGGAGCTTCTCGGGCCTGCGGGCCCGCTCTCCGAGCCGCTCGGCCGGTCGCTGCTCGCGCTTCGTCAGTTCTGGTGTCGTCACCGCGCACTCCTCTGTGTCGCATAGCCCCCGGCGTATCCGACGGTCCGGCGTCATATCCGGTGGTCGACCGCCTGTGGTGCGGGGCAGGGCAGGAACTGTTCGGTCGCGGTGGCGCCGGGTACGGGGCGGGACGGCGACCCGGTTGTCGGGCCTGTCCCAGGACGGCCGAGGAATCTTCGTGGATCCCTTGGTGGCGTCCGTTCCCCTCAGAGTAACCAAATGAGCGCGCCCTTGCTCGATGGAACGTGTGCTCTGGGTCACTTTCAGCCACCATGCAGCGAAAAGACCCGGCCCAGGGGGTTCCCGGGCCGGGTCCGTGACTTCGCGACGTGCTACCAGTTGGCGGGGGCGTAGTCCTTGAGGAAGCAGCCGTACATCGTCTCGCCCGCTTCGCCCCGGACGATCGGGTCGTAGACACGGGCGGCACCGTCGACCAGGTCGAGCGGGGCGTGGAAGCCCTCCTCGGCGAGGCGCATCTTGTCCGGGTGCGGGCGCTCGTCGGTGATCCAGCCGGTGTCGACGGCGGTCATCAGGATGCCGTCCTTCTCGAACATCTCCTGGGCGCTGGTGCGGGTCAGCATGTTCAGCGCTGCCTTCGCCATGTTGGTGTGCGGGTGGCCCGCACCCTTGTAACCGCGGCCGAACACGCCTTCCATGGCGGAGACGTTGACTACGTAGGAGTGCTGGGCTGCGGTCGCCGCCATGGCCGGGCGGAGCCTGCTGATCAGGATAAACGGCGCGGTGGAGTTGCAGAGCTGGACTTCCAGCAGCTCGATCGGTTCGACCTCGTCGACTGTCTGGATCCAGCTGTTGGTGTGGTGCAGGTCCGGGACGAGTCCGCCCGCGTCGATCGCGGTGCCGGCGGCGATGCGCGCAGGCGACGCCGAACCGGTCACCAGGGCCAGCTCCGTGACGTCCTGTGCGCTCAGCCCCTCCTTACGGGCGGCGGGCAGCGCGGCCACGCGGTCGACGGTGCCGCTGCCGAAGGTGCCGATCACCTCGGCGGCCGGCAGCTCGCCCGCGGGCAGCGGCGCGGATTCGGCGCCGAGCAGTTCGCTGTACGCCTGCGGGGAACGGCGGACCGTCTGCGCGGCATTGTTGATCAGGATGTCCAGCGGCCCCTCGGCGGCCACCGAGTCGGCGAGCGCGACCACCTGCGCCGGGTCGCGCAGGTCGATGCCGACGATCTTCAGGCGGTGGATCCACTCGTCACTGTCCGGCATCGCCTTGAAGCGGCGGATCGCGTCGTTGGGGAAGCGGGTGGTGATCGTGGTGTGCGCGCCGTCGCGCAGCAGCCGCAGCGCGATGTACATGCCGATCTTGGCGCGCCCGCCGGTGAGCAGGGCCCGGCGGCCGGTGAGGTCGGTGCGGGCGTCACGCCGGTCGCGGTTCTCGCGGGCGCAGTCCTGGCAGAGCTGGTGGTAGAAGGCGTCGACCTCGACATACCGCGTCTTGCAGATGTAGCAGGACCTGGGCCGCTGGAGGACACCCGCGATCTCGGAGGCGGCGGACGACGAGGGCAGCACGCCCTGGGTCTCGTCGTCGATGCGCTCGGCCGAGCCGGTCGCGGTGGCCTCGGTCACGGCCTTGTCGTGCGCGGTCTTCGCGGCACGGCGCTCCTGGCGGCGGCGCTGCTTCACGGTGCGGTAGACACCGGCGGTGGCGCGGCGCACCGCGATGGCGTCCGGGTGGTCGACGTCGATGGAGTCGAGCTCGTCGAGCACGCTCAGGCAGACGGCCAGCCGCTGCGGGTCGATACCGGGACCGAACTCCTCGATTCCGGGCGCGATCCCCGGGCTGTCCTCTGTCACCGTCATTGCGTTCCTCTGTTGCTCGTGCCGCCGGATTCTCTTCGGCGGACCGTGGCGCGCCGCCGGGCCGGGCTCACGAGGACTGACATCCACGGGTCTGAGGTCCGGCCGCGGGCTTCCGCGCGAAGCCGCCGCACTGCGGGCCGAACGCCCCCGCCAAGTTTGCCATGCTCCCGACGCTGCTCCATTCGAGTCCGCCGGGGGGCCGCGCCAGCCCCTGGCATGCTCCGGCAGCCGGCCCTGCGCCGCCACGGCGGAACGTGCGACAGCACGGCATCGAAAGAGAACTTGATTTGATGCGCATGACCTCGTTGATACGGGGCACACGAGGTGCTGACGCACTTGACCACAGGAGGGGCGAAGACAATGGCGAGCACAACGGAGCCCAGTGAGGCCCTCGGCACCGTCGGCATCATCCCGGGGCACCACGGCGCGCACAGCGGCGCCACCGCTTCGGAACTGCCGTGGATCGAGGACACCGGCAAGGTGGCCCCGAAGGACGCCCGCGCGCTGTCCAAGCTGTTTTTCGACCGCTTGCAGGTACTGGAGGAGGGGACACGCGAGTACCAGTACGCGCGTAACACCCTCATCGAGATGAATGTCTCACTGGTCCGCTATGCCGCTTCGCGGTTCCGCAACCGCGGTGGCGACGACACCGAGGACATCATCCAGGTCGGCACCATCGGGCTCATCAAGGCCATCGACCGGTTCGATCTCTCGCGGGACGTGGAGTTCGCCACGTTCGCTGTCCCCTACATCGTCGGGGAGATCAAGCGCTTCTTCAGGGACACCACCTGGGCCGTGCACGTGCCGCGCCGGCTCCAGGAACTGCGGGTCGAGCTCGCGAAGGCGAAGGAGCAGCTCTCCGCGGAGCTGGACCGCGAGCCGACGGTCAAGGAGCTCGCCGGCCTGCTCAACCGCCCCGAGGAAGAGATCATCGAAGGGCTCGTCGCCGCCAACGGCTATGCGGCGGGATCCCTGGACGCCCCCTCCGCCGAGACCGACGCCGGCAGCGACAAGCGGTCGTTCGCCGATCTGATCGGCGAGGACGATCCCGGGATGGAAACCGTCGAGAACCTCCACACGCTCGCGCCGCTGCTGGAAGAGCTCGACGACCGCGAGCGCCGGATCGTGCAGATGCGCTTCGGCCAGGAGAAGACACAGGCCCAGATCGGCGCCGAACTCGGGATTTCGCAGATGCACGTCTCCCGGCTGATCGCGCGCATCGTCAAGCGGCTGCGCGCCGGGATGTCTGTCGAAGCGTAAGCGTGATCTCTCTCACATGAGCGAGGCCCCTCCCAGGGGCCTCGCTCTCCTCCGTATCCGACCGTGCGCCGGTATCGCCCCGCGCGACGCACCGCGCCCGGACGAGCGGACCCGCACCACCTCCCGCACCACCGCGGTCCCACAACTTCCGCCACATGGGTGAACGGCGCCCGTCGCACGACGACGGGCGCCGTTCACATATGATTCGGGCGATACAGGCTGCCCGCTCGGGCGCGACGAGAGGGTGAAGCGTGACTGAGATGCGCACCGGCTCCCCCGCCCTGCACCCGGTCGCGGCGACATTTCCGGCACAGACCGGCTCCGCACCGGCCGACCGGCCCTCCGTCTGGGGCGTCAACGCCTCCATCCTCCTGGTCGAGGACGACGCGGGCGATGCCCTGCTGGTCGAAGAGATGCTCGTCGACGGTGAGCTGGACGCCCCGCTCACCTGGTGCAAGAGCCTTTCCGAGGCGCTGGCCTTCCTGCGCAGCCACCGGGCCCCCGTCTGCGTCCTGCTGGACCTGCACCTCCCGGATGTGCACGGGCTGAGTGCCGTCACCCAGATCGTGGCGACCACCCCGGACGCCGCCATCGTGGTCCTGACCGGCATGGCGGAGGCCGAGGCCGGTCTGAACGCGGTGGCCACCGGGGCGCAGGACTACCTCGTCAAGGGACGGATCGACCCGCAGGCCCTGTCGCGCGCGGTCCGCTACGCCCTCCAGCGCAAACAGGTGGAGCGAGCGGCCTCCGCCCTGCGCGCCACTCAGCAGATGGCCCAGGAGAACGCACGCCTCGAACGGGGACTGCTGCCCGTACCGCTCCTGCACGACGACGGCTTCGAGGTCGTCGCCCGCTACGAGCCGGGCCGCGCCCACGGACTTCTCAGCGGCGACTTCTACGACGTGGTCCAGAGACCCGACGGCACGGTCCACGCCGTGATAGGCGACGTGTCCGGGCACGGTGCGGCCGAGGCCGCGCTCGGGGTGTGCCTGCGGGTCGCCTGGCGCACCGCTGTCCTGTGCGGTACCGACCCCCTGGAACAGCTCGGGCTGCTCGAGGAGATCCTCGTCGCCGAACGTTCCGACCCCCATGTCTTCGCGACCGTCACCTCGCTCGTGTTCCCGCCGGACCGGGACCGCGTCCGGATCGTCAGAGCGGGCCACCCGGGGCTTCTGCTGCGCCGGAGCACCGGCATCGAGTGGGTCGAGCCGGAGGGCGGCATCGCGCTCGGGCTGCTGCCCGGGCACGGTCAGTGGGTCTCGACCGAACACGCCCTGGAGCCCGGCGCCGGTCTCGTACTCTTCACGGACGGCCTGTTCGAAGGGCGCACCGGGCCCGACTCCCGACTGGGCGAGGAGGGCCTGCTCGCCATGGCCCAGGACCGGGCCGGTCTGCCGGCCCGGCCGTTCATCGACGCGCTCGTCGCCGGCGCCGCCGAAGGGGCGGCCCCCTACGGCGGCCTCGCCGACGATGTGGCCGTCGTGCATCTCGCTTGGAAACGGACACCACATGAGCAGTGACCCGCAGGACGTCATCCCGCAGCGGCCGGGGCGACTGGCCCGGCTGTCGGTCCAGAACTGGGTCCATCTGATCCTGGCCTGCTTCGTCCTGGTCGTGTGCGCCTGCCTGGTGGTCGGCGGACTCGTCCTGGCCTCCATATCCGACCGGACCACCGAACTGGTGGACCGCATCCAGCCGGCCCGCTCGGCCTCCTTCCAGCTGCAGAACGCACTGCTCGACCAGGAGACCGGCGTCCGCGGCTACGCCCTCACCGGCGACTCCTCCTTCCTCGAGCCGTACGCGGCCGGGAAGCGCAACGAGCAGACGCGTCTGGCGCAGGTCCGAACCGCCATGGGGGACGGCGGGCCCTACGCCCGCGATCTGGACCGGATCGCCGCGGCCGCGGCTCGTTGGCGGAGCGATCACGCCGAACCGCTGATCGCCGCGGTCCGCCGCGACGGGCCGGAGGCGCGTTCGTCCGCCAGGACCGCCGGGAGCAAAGCCGCCTTCGACGGGCTACGGCGGCTCTACGCGGCGCAGCAGTCCCGGCTCGACGCCGCCCGGGACCACGCGCGGGCCGAGCTCAACGACGCACGCACCACCCGCGACCGCGCGCTGATCGCGCTGGTGGCCTGTTTCGTCATGGGCGTGATCGCCCTCAGCCTGCTGCTGCATCGGGTGGTGGGGCGGCCGCTCAACGCCCTGGCCGAGGCCTCCCGCCGGGTCCGGGCCGGCGCCTTCCGCCGGCAGATCGACGTGCCCGGGCCCTCCGATGTGCGTGCGGTCGCCGCCGCCGTCGAGGACATGCGGTGCCGGCTGGTCGAGGAACTCGACGCCGCGCAGGAACGCGAGGAGCTGCTCGCGCAGCAGACGGAAGAGCTGCGCCGCTCCAACTCCGAGCTGGAGCAATTCGCCTACGTCGCCTCGCACGACCTCCAGGAGCCGCTGCGGAAGGTCGCGTCGTTCTGCCAGCTGCTGGACAAGCGGTACGGAACCGAGCTGGACGCGCGGGGCAAGCAGTACATCGACTTCGCCGTCGACGGCGCCAAGCGGATGCAGGTGCTCATCAACGACCTGCTCACCTTCTCCAGGGTGGGCCGGGTACACGACAGCTGGAGCTCCGTCGACCTCGAACACACACTGGACCGGGCCCTCGCCAATCTGGCCCTGGGCATCGAGGAGTCGGGCACCACGGTGGTGCGGGCGGACCCGCTCCCCAAGGTGAACGGGGACGTGACGACGCTCGGGATGATCTGGCAGAACCTGATCGGCAACGCCGTGAAGTTCCGCCGCCCGGACGAGCCGTGCGTCATCACGGTCGGCTGTGTGCGGGAGGAGGACGTATGGCACTTCACCGTGACGGACAACGGCATCGGGATCGCCCCCGAGTTCGCCGAGAAGGTCTTCGTCATCTTCCAGCGTCTGCACGCCCGCGACGAGTACGACGGCACGGGCATCGGTCTCGCACTCTGCCGCAAGATCATCGAGTTCCACGGCGGCAGGATCTGGCTGGATCCGGAGCCCCGCTCCGGCACCCGCATCCACTTCTCCCTCCCCGCCGACGCCGACGACCCCCAGCCCGATGACGCCGACGAACCCCAGCCTGCCGCCGAGGACGCGGCCGGCCCCGCCGAGATCTCCGGAGATACCGCGTGACCCTTCCCGTAGAGCCCATCGAGGTCCTGCTCGTCGAGGACGACCCCGGCGACGAGCTGATGACGCGCGAGGCGTTCGAGGACAACAAGATCCGTAACACGCTCCATGTGGTCCGCGACGGACAGGAGGCGCTCGACTTCCTCTACCGCCGCGGCGGGCACGCCGGTGCCCCGCGCCCCGATCTGATCCTCCTCGACCTGAACCTGCCCAAATACGACGGGCGCCAGGTGCTGGAGCAGATCAAGCAGGACCCTGAACTCTCACTCATCCCCGTGGTCGTGCTCACCACCTCCTCGGCCGAGGAGGACATCCTGCGCAGCTACAAACTGCACGCCAACGCCTATGTCACGAAGCCGGTCGACCTCGATCAGTTCATCGCGGCGGTTCGCCAGATCGACGAGTTCTTCGTATCGGTGGTCCGGCTGCCCGGGCGTGCTTGATTTCTCCGACATCGCCTGGGAGTGGGATCTCCCGAGGCGGGTACACGTCCAGCGAGAAGAGGTCCTGGCCTCCCCCGCTGCGCCCTGGCTGGAGCACATGAACCAACAGCCCACCTCACGGCCCGACGACCTCCCTGTGAGTCGGCCGCCGACAGAGGCACTGCACAGCGCCGAGGTCTTCGACGGCGAGCCCGGTTGCATCGCGCGGGCTCGCGCCCTGGCCGACCGGTTCCTCGCGCGACTCGTCGCCGAGTGGTTGGCCGTGCTCGGCACGCACACCCGCGACGATCTGATGCTGGCCGTGAGCGAGCTGGTCACCAACGCCGACCGCTACAGCCACGGCCCCTACCTGCTGGAGCTGGAGGGCACCGCCGAGCGGATCAGCGTGACGGTGTACGACAGCAGCAGCGCCCTGCCGGTCCTCTACTCCCCCGACCCGAGCCGGCTGGGCGGCCACGGCATGGAGATCGTCGTGGCCCTGTGCGACCGTCTGACGGCCGAGCGCGTGCCGGTCGGCAAGCGCATCCGTGCGGAGTTCACGCTCAGCAGCTGAGCGGCCCGACGGCGTCCGGGCCGCTGCGTCAGCTGCCGCTTGCCTGCCTGCCGAACCAGTCGATGCAGACGACCATCGCGTCGTCGAGCGGTTCTCCGTCGCGGTAGTCCGCGAGTTCCCGCAGGACGGCCCCGGGCACCGATGCCGCGGGCAGCAGCCGCGTCGCGAGAATCGCCCTGGCCAGGCCCCGCTCCACGTAGGGCTCGCCGAGGGGTGACACGGTGTCGTACACCCCGTCGCTGACGAGCAGCAACCGGTCGCCGGGAACCACCCGCAGGTTCTGGACCACGTACTGCGACTCCTCGAACATGCCGAGCGGCAGCTGGGCCTCCAGGTCCACGCGTGCGACCGTCCTGCCCCGCAACCGCCACAGCTGCGGGGAGCCCGCGTCCACCGCGCCGACCGCTCCGGTCGCCAGGTCGAAGCGGAGCAGCAGGGTCGACACATGGGCGCTGCCGCGGTGCTGGTCGTAGAGGGCCTGGTCGGCGAGGGCCGCCTGGTCCTCGATGCCGATGCCGGCTCTTCGCGCGTTGCGCAACGCGTTCACGGCGAGGTTGGTGAGCAGCGACGCCTGGATGCCCTCGCCCATGCCATTGGTCACCGCGACGGTCAGCTGGTCACCGTCCGCGGTCCAGTCGAAATTGTCTCCGTGGATGGCGTAGGCCGGCTCCAGCTGCGCGCCGATGGCGTACTCGGCCGCGGTGAACGCGCGGGCGGGAAGCAGTTGCCACTGCATCTCGGCAGCGAGGGTGAGCCGGGTGACGCGGCGGGCCCGCTGATAGTGGTCGGTGTCCCGTTCGGCGACGATGATCTCGTGGCCCAGAAGGTCGGCCACGTAAGCCAGCTCGTCCGTGGTCTGTGGGGTCGATCGTCCGGCCGGAAGGCGGACACTGAGGATTCCCAGGCGCTCGCCCCGCACGGTCACGGGAAAGTGGTGCTCGACCTGGCCGCCGTTCCCGGCCGGCTCCTCGTGCGGGCGCTGGCTGCCGAAGGCGCGGCCCTGGGGGCTGTTGTGCATCGACAGCGCGAGGAGTTCGCCCTCCGGCGCGGGGCCGACCGGCTTGAGCACGGTCATGGCGTAGTCCGCCAGCAGCAGCCGCACGGACCGGGCGTCGTACGCGGTCGCGAGTGCGTCGCGCACCGCCTCCACGAGGGCATGCGGTGCCGCAGCGCGTACGGCTCTTTCGATTTCGGTACGGGCGTTCACGGTCTTCCGCTCATTCTGCGTCCCATGACGAGGACGGGGCCGGGCTGACAGGAGGGCGTTCCGGGTGGCACAGTGGACGGATGCCCCACCGCCCCGGTCTCCCTCACCGCATTGAGCGGGTGTCCGAGGACGTCCGCGCCGCATCCGAGCTGCTGGAGGTGCTGTGGGGCCGCGGCCAGGAGTCCGCACCCTTGGGCACGGTCTCGCCCTCGCAGCTGCGGGCCCTGCTCGTCATCGAGAAGCTGGAGGGCAGCAACCTTCGCTCGCTCGGCGAGGCGCTCGGCTCGCGCGCTCCCTCCGTGAGCAGGCTCTGCGACCGGATGGAGGCCATGGGCCTCGTCCAGCGGGACCCGAGCCCGACGAGCCGCCGCGAGGTCGAACTCCGGCTGACCGGGCGGGGCCGCGCCCTGCTGGAGGAGTACCGGGCGATCCGCGCGCGGGAACTCTCCGCCGTGCTGGAACAGATGCAGCCCGCCGACGTGGCGGCGCTCGCCGAAGGGCTGGCCGCCTTCCACTCGGCCGCGTCGCAGCGGCTCACCCCCGGCCGGAGTCCGGCCGACCGGCTGCGCGACGACATCGCGGACAGCGCCTAGCTTCATCCAGCCCCTGCTTCCGCGTTGTTCAGGCACTCCTGGGGGGGGTGCGTTCGTTGATCAGTGCGGGTACAGATTGTTGCCCAATGAAGAATGTTGTCAAATGGCAACTATTGCTTCTATCGTTATTGTTCTACCGCCGCGACCAGGGACGAACTCGCACCAGACCGTCCCACGTCACGGCGGTCTCCCCCGCCACCCAGTGCATCACGAGGTGACCGTGCTTCCATCCCCCAGCGCCGACAGATCCATGAGAATCGTCCCACGGCAGGACCGTGGCGCGCTGGTGCTCGCCGTGACCGGCGACCTCGACATCGACAACGTCGACCCCCTCAGCGCCGCGCTGGAGCGCGCGGCGCCGGACGGTGCGGCGCCCGTCGTCGTTGACCTGTCCGACGTGAGTTTCGCGGACTCGACGACGGTGAACGTGCTTCTCACGGGCCAGACCCTGCTGGGCCCCCGGCTGCGGCTCGCCGCGCCGTCCCCGTTCATGGAGCGGCTGATCGGGATGCTGGGCCTCGACACCGTGCTTCCGGTCTTCCCGACGGTCGCCGAGGCGCTCGATCCCCCGTTGCCCGACTGAGTCCGTGACACGCCGAGCGCCCTTCCCCTCATTCGATGAGGGGAAGGGCGCTCGGCGTGTCGGGGGGGGAGGTCAGCCCAGCGCGGGCGGCGCGTCCTCGGGCGAGGTGCCCCAGGCCGACGGTTCGCTGCCCACCGTGAAGGAGAGCGAACGGGCCGAGCGGATGTCGTCCGTGGTCAGGTAGGTGCGCGACTGCTGCGCACCGTCGAGCCGTGCCGACTGGATGTAGCGGTCGGTGTCCGAGGCCCCGGGCGCGCTCACCGTGAGCGAACCGCGCGGGTAGTACCGGCGGTCGAGCTTGATGTCGACGCGCTCGAAGGCCGGCGTGGACAGACCCCAGGTGTCGGTGCCCGGCTGGACCGGGAAGACACCGATCGAGGACAGCACCATCCAGGCGGACATGGTGCCCAGGTCGTCATTGCCCGTCATGCCGGTCGGGCCGTTGGTGAAGAGCGTCAGGGCGGCGTGGACCACATCGGTCGTCTTCCACGGCTGGCCGGTGGAGAGGTAGGTGTACGGGGCGATGAGGTCGGGCTCGTTCTGCGGGTTGTACTTGTCCGCGTTGTAGTACGCGTACGGGCCGTTGACCCACACCTCGCGCGCGGTCTTCGCCGGGTCGGCGAGGAGCTTGTCGTACGCGAAGAAGGAGTCGAGCCGCTGGTTGGCGGCCTCCTTGCCGCCGATCAGGTCGACCATGCCGGGGATGTCCTGGGGCACCATCCACTGGTACTGCCAGGACGTGCCCTCGTGGAAGCCCTCGCTCTGCGCCGGGTCGGCGGGGCCGGTGAAGGCGCCGGAGGCGTCGCGGGCGCGGAAGAAGCCGGTGGAGGGGTCGAAGATCTTGCGGTAGTTCTGGGCGCGGGCCTCGTAGCGCGCGGCGTCGGCGTCGTGGCCGAGGTCACGTGCCATCTCGGCGAGCATGCCGTCGGACAGGGCGTACTCCAGGGTGGCGGAGGCGCCGTGGTCGTAGTCGGAGTCGCCGGGCTTGGCGTGCGGACGGTCCTTGACGTACGGGGCGTAGCCGTCCTTCAGGTACTCGACGTTCGCCTCGCGGCCCACCGGTGCGGAGTCCGTGGCCGGCACCCCGTCGGCGTTCTTCTTCAGCGCGCGGTACGCCTCCTCCTCGTACCCCTTCAGCAGGCCCTGCTGGTAGGCGTTGGTGAGGAAGGGGGTGACCGGGTCGCCGGTCATGATGTTCGTCTCGACCGTGCCGTAGCCCCACTTGGGCAGCCAGCCGCTCTCGGCGTCGATCCGCAGGACCGATATGGCCATGTCGCGGGACTCGC
The DNA here is from genome assembly GCF_042871565.1 of Streptomyces sp. NPDC005775. NCBI lineage: Bacteria > Bacillati > Actinomycetota > Actinomycetes > Kitasatosporales > Streptomycetaceae > Streptomyces > Streptomyces sp. NPDC005775. The sequence continues at coordinate 453,616 of NZ_JBIAIU010000001.1, forward strand.
GCGGGGCCAGCAGCGAGAGGAGCTGCGCCTGGGTGCGGTAGGTGTCCCAGAGCGACCAGTTCTGGTAGTAGGTGAACCCCTTGGCGCGGTGGGTCTTCTGGTCCCAGCCGGTGTAGCGGCCGTCCACGTCGCTGCCGACGTTGGGCGCGAGGAAGGAGCGGTAGAGGGAGGAGTAGAAGGTGCGGCGCAGTTCGTCACCGCCGCCCTGGGCCTTCACGCCTTCGAGGCGCTCCTCCCACGTGCGCTGGGCCGCGCGCTCGACGCGGTCGAAGCTGTGGCCGCCCTCGGCTCGGAGGTTGAGCGCGGCACCCTTGGCGTCGACGTAGCTCAGGGCCGTGGTGGCCTCGACGGTGCGGTCCTTGGTGGTGTCGAAGCGCAGCCAGGCGCCGTTGCGGGCGTCGGTGGCCGAGGACTTCTTCGACCCCTCGGTGACGGTGGCGCCGTTCCAGGTGCCGGACGTGGTGAACGGCCGGTCGAAGTGGGTGACGGTGTAGACCGTGTACGCCTTGGTGTCCTGGCAGAAGCCGCTGCCCCTGATCGCGGTCCGCACGGTCCGGTTGTCGAGGATCTCGACCTCGGAGGAGAGCGTTTTGTGCAGTGACTGGCCCGCGTTGAGCAGGACGTTGGCCTTGTCGGTGGCGGGGAAGGTGTAGCGCTGCACTCCGGTGCGCGGGGTCGCGGTCAGTTCGGCTTCGATGCCGGTCTTGAGCCCGACCCGGTAGTAGCCGGGGCTCGCCTGCTCGTCGTCGTGGCTGAACTCCGCCGCGTACTTCGCATAGTCGGTCTCGGTGACGTCGCCGGTGGTCGGCAGGGTCGGCAGGTCGCCGCCCAGGCCGCAGCCGACCCCGGAGAGATGGACCGAGGAGAAGCCGCGGATGTGGTTCTCGCCGTAGTCGTACCCGGTGTTGTGGCCGGTGTCCGGGGAGAGCTGCACCATGCCGAAGGGCACGGAGGCGCCGGGATAGGTGTTGCCCTCGTTCTGGGTGCCGATGAACGGGTTGACCAGGTCGGTCAGCCGGCCGTCGGTCCGGGGCGCGGCCTGGGCCGTGGCCCCGCCGGTGAGGACACCGCCCAGGAGCGCGGCGGCGGCGAGTGCGGCCGCCGGGCCGCGCAGTCGCGGCCGTGGGATCCGGTGCATGGGGATACTCCTTCGGACAACGTTGTCAGAGCGCGATCATTCTTGGTTCCCCATTGATCCGCGTCAAGGGGTGGGACGGGGCCGCTGTGGTCCGCCCCGCGAAGGGAAGGTCCACAGCGGCCCGAGAGGTCGGACCGGGTCAGGCGGTGGGGCAGCCCGCCACGACGTCCTTCGAAGCGTCGCGGATCAGCGCCTGCTGGGCGTCGTGGACCCGCTTCACATCGGGCTTGACGACCTTGCGGTCGTAGGTGAGCAGACCGTTCAGCTCACCCTCCACGTCCGAGATCTGGGTGTACACCGCGCCGTTGCCGCCCTTGCAGGCCAGCGCGTGCACCTCGTCGAGCTTGGTGAGGTAGTCGTCGGTGTAGGTGGCCGGGTCGACCGCGATGTACGACTGCTGCACCGCCCAGGCGTGGCCGGGCACCGCGAGTCCGAGTCCGCCGTACTCGCCGCTCATCAGGGCCCGTCGCCCGTCCGGTGCCGGCAGTGCGGGGCTGGGGTAGCCGTGCTCGTCGATGATGTCCCCGGTGCCGCCGTCGACGCCCAGGTTGATCCCGGACATGCTGTTGACCAGGCGCGTCGGGTCCCAGGCCTTGGCCTGGTCGGCGATCCGGGCCTCGTCGTACTGGCCCCAGCCCTCGTTGAAGGTCACCCACATGACGACGGACGGGTGGCTGGAGTGTTCGTCGATCATCTCCTTCATCTCGTGCTCGTACTCGGCGCGGGCGGCGGCGGACGGGTTGACGGTGTTCATCGCCGGCATGTCCTGCCACACCATCAGGCCCAGCTTGTCCGCCCAGTAGAACCAGCGGTCGGGCTCCACCTTGATGTGCTTGCGGACCGAGTTGAAGCCCATCGCCTTGTGCATCCTGAGGTCGTACGCGAGCGCCTCGTCGGTGGGCGCGGTGTGCAGCCCGTCCGGCCAGAAGCCCTGGTCGAGGGTGGCCATCATGAAGACCGGCTTGCCGTTGAGCATGGTGCGCGGGGTGCCGTTCACCTTCTCGACGGCGATGGACCGCATGCCGAAGTAGCTGCCGATCCGGTCGGATCCGACGGAGACCTTGAGCTGGTAGAGGTGCGGATCGTCCGCGGACCACAGGTGCGGGTCCGGGACGGGCACCTTCAGGGCCGATCCGGTCCGCCCGGTGACCGTGCCCACCTTGCGCCTGCCGTCGTACGCGGTGGCCGTGACCGGCACCCCGTCACGTACGCCACGCGCCTCGACGGTGACGCTCTCGCCGGCGACGTCGGGGGTGAGTTTCAGCGAGTCCGCGTGGTCGGCCGCGACCGGCTCCATCCAGACGGTCTGCCAGATGCCGGAGGACGGGGTGTACCAGATGCCGCTCGGGTCCAGACGCTGCTTACCCATCGGCGGGTTCTCGCCGTCCTTGGCGTCCGTCGGGTCGTAGACGCCGACGATCAGCTCCTGGGTACGGCCGGGCTTCAGCGCGTCGGTGACGTCGGCGCTGAACTTGTCGTAACCGCCCTTGTGTTCGGTGACCTTGTGCCCGTTGACGTAGACCTCGGACTGCCAGTCCACGGCGCCGAAGTTCAGCTGGAGCCGCTTGCCCGAGCCGACCTTCCAGTTCTTCGGGACGGTGAAGGTCCGGCGGTACCACATGCGGTCCTCGTGCCGTTCGATCCCGGAGAGCTGCGACTCGACCGGGTACGGCACGAGGATCTTCTCGCCGAGCCTCTTGCCGACCGGCGGCTGCTCGCCCGCCTCGGCCGCGGCGAACTCCCAGGAGCCGTTGAGGTTCTGCCACTTGTCGCGGGTGAGCTGCGGACGCGGGTACTCGGGCAGGGCGTTCTTCGGTCCGACCTTGTCCGCCCACTTCGTGCGGAGCTGGTACGTGGAGTGGTTGGGCCCGCTGGACCAGAAGGCGCCGACGGCCTTGCCGTTCTCGCCGGCCAGGGCGCCGTCACCGTCGTAGCGGATGTCGGCCAGCCCTGTGGCATCACCGGCCTTGTTCCCGACGACCGGCTCCTCGAGGGCGACGGTCAGGCTGCGCGGGTCGGCCGGGTCGGCCTCGACCGCCCCCAGCGGCCACTGCGCGCCACCGATCACGGCGTCCAGATGGTTCACCAGACCGGCCGGAAGGGCCCCGAGCTTCTGGGCGAAGTCGAGCTTGAGGGTACGGCCGTCGGCGAGCACGGTGGCGCCGATGGCACCGTCGTACGCGAAGTCGTCGGGCAGGCGGAAGGCGGACTGCGGTACGGGCACCTTGGTGCCGCCCGGTTCGGTCCACTTCAGGTGGAGGTTGGAGCCTCCGAAGTGTTCGAAGTACTCGACTTTGATGTCGTAGGCGGTTCCGGCGGTCAACTCCACCGGCTGGGAGGTCTGTTCCTTGTCCCAGTCGTCGACCCAGTGGTCGATGACCGGCTTCCCGTCGATCCAGAGGCGGAAGCCGTTGTCCCCGGTCATGGAGAACGTATGGGTGCCGGACTTCTCCGGCACGATCTTCCCGGTCCACCGGATGCTGGCGTCGTCGGCCTGGCCGGTGGCCGAGGTCAGCCGCGACTCCAGGCTCGGGAAGTCGATGGACGGGTCGAAGCCGGTGGCCTTGAGCGTCGCGAAGTCGAAGGCCCCAGGGGCGGACTGGGTGTAGTACTCCCCCTTCAGCCCCTGCGCTTCGGTGGAGCCTCCGGAGTCCTGGCCGGCCGCCGAGGCGGCGGGCACGGCGGACAGACCGGCGGCGCCCACTGCTGCTGCCAAAAACAGAATCAGTCTTTTGTCGATGCGCACGGATCCTCCTTGGTGAGGAAGGGTGGCGGCTCGTTGCCACACGATGTACAACGTTGGAAGGAATGGCAGTTGGCATGACAGCACGCCGGACGCAGGGCTGTCCAGGTCCATGACAACCCCCGATGCGGAGCGGAGGAATTCCGGAAGAGCCCACGTCAGGGCCCTCGGCGCGACGGCAACGACCGGCTCACCGCGCCGGCTTTCGGCATGCCCGGAGCGCGACGGGGATCAGACGGGTCGGTAGAGGCTCAGGCCGACCAGCCACAGCCCCGCCAGCAGGGAGAGCGTCACCATCGCCCGGTCCTGACGGCTTTCCACTTCGGGGGCCGGCGCGGCCGGCTGCTCCGCCGCCGCTTCCCCTCCGTGTAGACCCTACGAAGTCGACGGGGAACGGTCCCCTCCACGCGAGCTTCTGTCACGGACGCTCCGGCGCCTCCTCACCCTCTGTCGGAACGCCCGGACGGGCCCCGGGGTGCCTTGTCGAAGACGCAGTCACCGCACAGCCCGCCGTCCGGCACGCGGTAGTAGAGACAGCAGGTGCCCCTGCGGTAGGCCGGTCCATGGGGCGTGCCCGTGCCCCGCAGATCCGGATGGTCGAACAGTTCGGCGGCCAGGGCGCGGGTGCGCGCGACGGCGTCCGGCCTGCCGTGGGTGCCTGCCCACGTGATCAGTTGGCGCACGGCTCCCGCCAGCGCGGACCCGGCGTTGCCCCACAGCAGCCGGGCAGGCACGCCGGTGTCCCGGCGTACCGCGTCGCCGAGCGGTGCGAGATGGCCGTACTGGACGACGTCCCGGATCCGGGCGGCCGAGCCCGGGAGCACGGTTCCCCCGTCGGACCACAGGTCGTCCGGGGCGGGCAGCCGGGGGTCCCAGTGAAGGTCCTCGGCCCGCAGACCGGGGAAGCCGCCCGTGAGGACCGCCGGCCCGAGGGCGGTGGACCACAGCCGCGCGGCCAGCCCCAGATGCGCGACGGAGGCGGCGACGCGCCGTTCGGTCGTCCCGAGCCGCGCCGCGACGGTGTCGATCCGGCTCGCGAGCGGTGCGCCTTCGCCCGCGTACAACCGCGCCAGCGGAAGGTGACCGCCGTCCGGCACCGGGGACGTCCGCAAGGCGAAGAACCCGCCCGGACCGGCCTCTTCGTTCCCGTTCACCGCGCTGTCCTCTCCCCGTTCCGCCGGCCACCGGTCGTGACGCCGCGGGCACCGGCAGTACCGCGGCTCGCGGTGCACCGTCTCCCTGCGGGATGATCGTTCTGACGTCGGCCGCAGGGAGGACTACCGTCGGGAGGAGGACACCGGGACCGCTCCCGTACTACCAAAGCAGTATGCCGAATCGCCGCCTCAGGGACGACGACGCGGGGGCTTTGAAGGGAGATCGTGGTGTACATGAGTTCCCTCGCGCTGTCCGTGCTGCTGTCACTGGTCTCCGCGGTCGCCTACGCGGCCGGGGCGATCGTCCAGGAGCGCGTGGCCACGGCCTCCGACGGCCGCTCTCTCGCACCGCTGCGCGACCGGGTCTGGTGGGCCGCGGTGGCGTTGAACGGCGTGGGCGCCGTCCTGCACGTCGTGGCGCTGGCGTACGGACCGCTCAGCCTCGTGCAGCCACTGGGCGCCCTGACCATCGTCTTCGCCCTGCCGATGGCCGCCCTCTTCGTACGCCGCAGGGCCGGGGCCACCGCCTGGCGCGGCGCGGTCATGGCGACGGTGGGGCTCGCGGGACTGCTGGCCCTGACCGGGAGTTCCGACGCGCACTCCCTCGGCGGGCCGCAGCAACTGACGCTCGCCATCGTGACGTTCGGTGCGGTGGCCGCACTGATGCTGGTCGCGAAGACCATGCGCCGGCCGGTGATGCGCAGCGTGGTCCTCGCCGGGGCCGCCGGGGTGGCTTTCGGTATCGCGTCGGTGTTCACGAAGACCGTGGCCATGCAGTGGACCTCGGGCGCGGTGGGCGCGGGTCTTCCGACGCTGCTGGTGATCGCCGCGCTCGCCGGGTCCGGGCTGTTGCTGTCCCAGGCCTCGTACCGGGGCGCGGGCCTGACGGCGCCGCTCGCCACGGTGACGGTCGTGAACCCGGTGGTGGCCGCCGCTGTCGGCATCACGCTGTTCGGCGAGCAGTTCCGGCACGGCACCGCGGGCACGCTGCTCGCCCTCGCCTGCGGGGCCGTGGCGGCCGGCGGACTGATCATGCTCACCACGGAACGGATGAGCGCGGAGCGCCGCGAGGGCCGGCAGGCCGCGGACGACGGTGAGCGCGAGCAGACCGCCACTCGTGCGGGCAGGACATCCGGGGGCGCCACCGTCGCCGCGCCCACGTCCGGGGACCGCGGCGCCGGCACCCCCGGGAAGGACGCGGGGGATTTCGCCGGGCCCGCCGGCTCACCGGACCCGGCGGGCGGCGCACCGACCGACCCGGCGGGCACGCTGCCGCGGCCGGTACGGTCGACGACACCGGCCGTCGTGACCTTCACCGAGCCCGTGGGGCCGGCCACCGGCCCCGGGGGGACGACGCCGCCGACGGCAGCCGCGGAAACGTTTCCGGCCCGTCTGCCGCTGCCCGCGCGGAGGCCGCTGGAGCGGCGGGTGGGTCAGGCGGCGTTCGGGCCGGGCACACGGCCGGCCGGCGGCGGAGCGCGCAAGGGCGCGTCTCCCGCGGGGTCCACCGCCTCCGTCACCTCGGCAGGTGACCGGCCGGGCCTTCAGACCCTGACGCCGCCCGCCCTGAGGTAGGCCAGCGGGTCGATGTCGGAGCCGTAGCCGGGGCCCGTCCGGACCTCGAAGTGCAGGTGCGGTCCTGTGACGTTTCCGGTGGAGCCGGAGCGGGCGATGCGCTGTCCGCCGCCGACGTGCTGGCCGGAACGCACCAGGAGCGACGACAGGTGCGCGTACTGGCTGTACTTGCCGTCACCGTGCCGGATGACGATCTGGTAGCCGTACGCTCCGCCCCAGCCCGCCGAGACGACGGTGCCGGAGCCCACCGCCTTCACCGACGTACCGGTGGGCACGGGGAAATCGACTCCCGTGTGATAGCCGCTGGACCAGGAACCTGCCTGGTGGTACGGGGTGCCCGTGCGAGCCGCCACCGGGGCCGAGAGCCCGGAGTGCTTCTCCGCGGTCCTAGGGGCCTCGGTCTTGCGAGTCCCGGTCTTGTGGCTCTCGGTCTTCCTGGGCTTGGGCTGTGCCTGCTGCGTCTGCTTGGGCTTTGCCTGCTTCGGCTGCGCCGCCTGCTCGGGTTTCGCCTGCGGCGTGGGCCGGGCCGACCGCGGGTGCTCGGGCTGCACCGTCCGCGTCGGCGCGGGCGCCGCCTTCTCCTTGGCCCGCGGCTTCGGCTCGGCCTCCGTCTTCGGGGCAGCGCGGGTGATCGTCCTCGGGGTCCCGGCCAGGTCCAGGCTCAGACGCTGCCCGGGAAAGATCAGGTCCGGGTCGTCGCCGACGACCGTGCGGTTCGCCGAGTAGAGCCGCTGCCAACCGCCCTCCAGGCGCCGGTCGGCCGCGATCCCGGAGAGCGAGTCCCCGCGCGCCACGGTGTACGAGTCGCGCTTGCCCGGCACCGTGGTCGGCGTAGCCTTCTTCGTCCCGGCCCTCTGCGGCGTGGAGGCGCGGGACTCGGCCTTCTTCGGCGTCGCGACCCGAGCGGTCCGCTCGGTCTGCGGGCTGATGTCGGGCCCGTCACCGCCCCGTGTCAGGCCCGCCTTCGCGGAACAGACGGGCCAGGCGCCAGGGCCCTGCCCCTCCAGCACCTTCTCCGCGATGGCGATCTGCTGGTCCCTGCTGGCCAGGTCCGCACGCGGCGCGTAGTCCGTACCGCCGTACGCCGCCCAGGTCGACCGGGTGAACTGAAGGCCGCCGAAGTACCCGTTGCCCGTGTTGATGTCCCAGTTACTGGTGGATTCGCACGCGGCGACCTTGTCCCAGACATCACCTGACGCGGCACCTGCCGACGCTGCGGTGATGAGCGGGAGGGCAAGACCCGCACCGCCCGCCGTGACCGTGAGCGAGACGCGGTTCATGCGGCTCGGCTGATATCTGCGGTGCCGTCCGTTCGCGGCCATGACTGGGCTCCCCCACTGACAGTAGGACACGTCGCAAGCGGTCAACTTATGTGCAGACAACGGGTGATGACAAGAGCACAGCGAGTTCCGGCCACCGCCGTGGCCGGTCGGAGGCCACCCCGCCTCCCGTGACCGTCCCCACCCGTCGGGAGAGCGCTCTCCGCTGATGCTATAAATGCCCTCATGACGGATGACCCACGATCGGTAGGTACGCCCACGCTCGAAGATGTGGCGAGGGCGGCCGGCGTCTCCCGCGCCACGGTCTCCCGGGTGATCAACGGCGTACGGAATGTCGACCCGGCGATCCAGGACGCCGTGCGCCGGGCGGTCGAGCTCACCCGTTACGCGCCCAACCGCGCGGCCCGCTCCCTGGTGACCCGGCGCACCGACGCGATCGCCCTGGTGGTGTCGGGTGCGGGTGTCGAACCCGAAGCGGGCGGCGACACGGGGCCGGACCGGGCGCAGAGGGCCGGCGAGGACATTGGATCGTCCTTCACCGCCCAGGTCTTCGCGGACCCGTTCTTCGGCCGGATCGTGACGGGGGTGGTCAACCATCTGCGGCCGCGCGGCATGCACCCGGTCCTGATGTTCGCCGAGACGTCACGGGCCCGCGCGGACGTGGTCTCGTTCCTGCGCCAGGGCAGTGCGGACGGCGCGCTGGTCGTCTCGACACACGCCGAGGACCCGCTGCCCGGCCTGCTCACGGACGCCGGACTGCCCGCGGTGCTGTACGCACGGCCCGCCCCGCCCGCCCGGATCAGCTATGTGGATCTCGCCCACCGGGACGGCGCCCGACTGGCCGCCGAACACCTGCTGACCCGGGGCTGCCGGCGCATCGCGACCATCACCGGGCCACTGAACGTGCCGGCGGGCCAGGAGCGGCTGGCCGGGTTCCGCGACACCCTGGCGAGCCACGGACACTCCCTCGTCCCGGTCGCCGAGGGGCACTTCACCCAGGAGAGCGGCGAGGCCGCGATGGAGTGGCTGCTGGCCGAACACCCGGACCTGGACGCCGTGTTCGCGGCCAACGACCTGATGGCGACGGGCGCCTGTCATGTCCTGCGGGAACACGGCAAGCGGGTGCCGGAGGACGTCGCGGTGATCGGTTTCGACGACAGCAGCGCGGCCTCCGCCTGCCGCCCGCCGCTGACCACGGTCCGCCAGCCGGTGGAGGCGATGGCCGCCGAGATGGCCCGGCTGCTGATCGACCAGTTGTCGGGCCCGGACAGGGCGGCATCATCCGTGATCTTCGAACCGTCGCTGGTGGTGCGGGAGTCGGCGTAGGACGGCGTCACGCCACGCTGCCCGACGAGGAGTTGTGCCGGTCGTGCGCACCGGACAGGATCATGGCGTCGCTTTGCCGCGTGATCGGGCATCTTCGGTGAGCCCGACCGACCGGATCCTTCCGCTCGCGGGTGTCGCTCTGGGAGTGCTCATGCCATGCCTGGTGAGCAGCTTGAACGAGCGGGCGAGGTGGCGTCGGCAGCAGTCGGTGCGGTGGGACGAGCACCGCCTGACGGCCTATGCCGAGTACGCCCATGCCGTGAAGGAGCCGGCGGCGCGCTACCACATGATCGCCGCCGCCCGCGGCCTGGCATCGGGGCCGATGGAGCTGCAACCGACGCCGGAAAAGATCACGTCGTAGGGGTGCGCGCACCGTCAGGGCCCTCGTCACCCCGCCGCGTCCGAGGCCGTACGTGCGCGCCCCCTCCCCCGTACCGCCTCCGCCGCCGTCCGGAACCCCGGCCCCGTGCCGGGCTGCGGCTCGGGGGACGGGCGGGTGCCGCCCCTGGCCAGGAAGTCGGACAGAGGGAGCGTCGCGGCGCCGACCGTCACCGCGTCGGGGCCGAGACGGCCCAGCTCGATCGTGGTGCGGGCCGCGGCGTGGCGGAGCGCGTACTCCTGCGCGTAGCGACGGATGTCGGGCAGCAGACGCGGTCCGATCAGCAGGCCCGCCCACCCTCCGAGGAGAATGCGTTCGGGCAGGAAGAGGTTGATCAGGTCACCCAGCGCCGCGCCCAGGCATGCGGCGGTCTCGTCGAGCACCGCGACCGCCAACGGGTCGGCCTCGCGACCGGGGCCGGGGTATGCGGCGGCGAGCAGCGCGGCGAGCGCGGTCTCGTCATCGGCGTCGGCGGGCAGCGGGCCCCCCGCCTCGTGCCAGCGCTCCCGCATGGCCTCGGCGCCCGCGTACGCCTCCAGGCAGCCGATCGAGCCGCACCGGCAGCGACGGCCGCGCAACTGCACGGTGGTGTGGCCCCATTCGAGGGCCATGCTGCTGCGGTCCTCGTCGAGCAGGCCGCCGTGGTTGACGCAGGCGCCGACGCCGGAGCCGATCAGGGCGATGGCCGAGGCCCCCGCGCCGCGGCCGCCGCCGAACCACATCTCGGCCTGGCCGAGGGTCTTGGCGCCGTTGTCGATGAAGAACGGCACCTCCGGGGGGATCCGGACAGCGTCGCGGAGCAGCCGCTCGAAGGCGACGTCGCTCCACCCGATGGTCTGACCGTGGACGACGGATCCCACGTCCCCGACCGCTCCGACCGGTGCGTGGCGTTCGATGATGCCGGGGACGCCGATCCCGATGCCGAGAAGCCGGTGCGGATCGGCTCCGGCGTCCCGCAGCACGTCGGCAACCCCGCTGCGGACGTGACCGACGATGCGGTCGACGTCGTAACCGTGCTGCGCCAGCAGGCGTTCGGTGCGGGCGAGTTCGGTGAGGGCGAGGTCGAAGAGCTCGACCCTTATCCGCGTCTCTCCGATGTCGATGCCGATGAGGAGCCCGCCCCCGGGCGCGACGCGCAGCAGCGTGCGGGGTCGGCCGCCGTCGGAGTCGACGACGCCGGCCTCCTCCAGGAGGTTCTCCGCGACGAGTTCGGCGACGACATTGCTGATGGAACCTGAACTCAGCCCCGTCGCGGGACCGAGCTCCTGGCGACTCAGCGGGCCGTCGAAATACAACCGCTGCAATACCCTGGCCCGGTTACCCCGTCGCAGGTCACGCACGGTCCGTCTGTTGCGCTCAGCCATGTGGCTCCTTCCTTCCCGCAACATACCGCGACCGCAGGACTTGACGCGACCTTCCCTCACCACTTACTTCACGCTATAAATTAATGAGTGCCGGGAGGGGGTAATCCGCCCGGTTCCCGCACACCCACATGTCCTCGCCCGTGGTCCGGAGCAGTTGCTCCCTCGTCCGACCGACACCTGAGATCGCTCGCGCTGCCCGTAGGGCGTTCAGGCTCCGCGTCCGGCCCCGGCGGTCGCCGACCGCCAGTTGGCCAACAGGAAGTGCAGGGCCTCGACACCGCGTTCCCACGACGTCTGCACGGCGCGCGGCGCACCGAAGCCGCCGTCGGCCTCCAGAGCGGTGAAGCCGTGGAACGTGCTGCGCAGCAGCCGTACCGCGTCCGTGAGGTCGGGTTCGGTCAGGCCATAGGCGCGCAGCATCGACGAGGTGGTCTCGATGGTGCGGTGGTACGCGGGCGCCGCGGCGAGGACTGCGGGATCGACGCGCGTCCGCGTCGCCGCGTACCGGCCCGGGCGCTCCAGCGCGAAGGACCGGTAGGCGTCGGCGAACGCGATCAGGGCGTCCCGCCCGGCGCGGCCGGCGACGGCGGCCTCGATCCGGTCGATGAACTCCCCCGCGGCCAGCAGGGCGACCCGGGTGCGCAGGTCCTGGAGGTTCTTGACGTGGGAGTACAGGCTGGCGTCCTTGACGCCGAAGCCGCGGGCCAGCGCGGAGATGGTGACCTTGTCGAAGCCGATCGAGTCGGCCAGATCGGCAGCCGCCGCCACGACCCGGTCGGTCGTGAGCCCCGCGCGAACCATGCCCACCCCAAACCGGCGTACTGCCCAGACCCCTTGGCTTTCCGAAATATACACAGCGCGGGGGCCCCGCCGAGAACCCCGCCGGCCTGCGGTGGTCACGGGTTGCCGTGATCGCCGCGGGCTGGTGCACCGCGCCGGCGGCGCGGGCAGGGACGGCGCGGGCGGCTCGACGGGAGAGCGCTCTCCTCGGTCGGCGGGGTGCGACCTGCTGGACGGCGCAACCGGTGCGTGCCCCCCTGGACGAGGCACGGGCCGGACCGAAGCCGCGGGGAGAGGACGCCGGGAGCGGGCTCCGGATGCGCGAGCGAAAGAGCGCTCTCCCGCAGTGTCCTCACTGTTGCGCCGCCGCTGAGGGGGGTGTCGAGGGTGCCTGAACGACGAGCGGTCGGGGCCCGGTGGGGAGCCCTGTTCCATCCGGCTGCTGAACAGGCCGTCCCGCGCCCCCGTATCCATACTGGACATCGGCACCCCGGACCCCCGCGGCCGGACCCTCCCCCCTCTTCCCGACAGATTGCAGGAGCAGACAGATGAGCGGCACTGCGCAGATCGGCGTCACCGGACTCGCGGTGATGGGCCGCAACCTGGCCCGCAACTTCGCCCGCAACGGCTACACGGTCGCGGTGCACAACCGCACGACGGCGAAGACGGATGCCCTGGTGGAGGAGTTCGGTGGCGAGGGAGCCTTCGTCGCCGCGCGCACGCCCGAAGAGTTCGTCGCGGCACTGGAACGGCCGCGCCGCCTGGTCGTCATGGTGAAGGCGGGCGAGCCCACGGACGCGGTCATCCAGGAGTTCGCCCCGTTGCTGGACGAGGGCGACATCATCATCGACGGTGGCAACGCACATTTCGAGGACACCCGGCGCCGCGAGAAGGAACTGCGTGAACGAGGCATCCACTTCGTCGGCGCGGGCATCTCGGGCGGCGAGGAGGGCGCGCTGAACGGGCCGAGCATCATGCCCGGCGGTTCGGCCCGGTCCTACGATTCGCTCGGGCCGATGCTGGAGAGGATCGCGGCGAAGGCGAAGGACGGCACGCCCTGCACCACCCACATCGGGCCGGACGGCGCCGGGCACTTCGTGAAGATGGTCCACAACGGCATCGAGTACGCGGACATGCAGCTCATCGGCGAGGCCTACCAGTTGCTGCGCGACGTGGCCGGTTACTCCCCCGCGCAGATCGCGGACATCTTCCGCGCCTGGAACTCCGGCCGCCTCGACTCCTACCTCATCGAGATCACCGCAGAAGTGCTCTCACATGTCGATGCGTCGACCGGTGCGCCCTTCGTGGATGTCGTGCTCGACCAGGCGGAGCAGAAGGGCACCGGCCGCTGGACCGTACAGATCGCCCTGGACGTGGGCGTTCCCGTCTCCGCCATCGCCGAGGCGGTCTTCGCCCGCTCCGTCTCCGGCCACACCGCACTCCGTGAAGCCTCACGCCACCTCGCCGGCCCGACCGCCGACAAGCTCGGCGAGGACGAGGCGAAGGCCTTCGCCGACCAGGTCGAGCAGGCGCTGTACGCCTCGAAGATCGTCGCCTACACCCAGGGCTTCCACGAGATCGCGGCCGGCAGCGAGCAGTACGACTGGAACATCGACCTCGGCAAGGTCGCCGCGATCTGGCGCGGCGGATGCATCATCCGGGCCGCGTTCCTCGACCGCATCACCAGTGCCTACGAAGCGCAGCCGCAGTTGCCGAGCCTGATCTCCGACAAGAGCTTCGCGCAGGAGATCGCGGCGGCGCAGAACGACTGGCGCGCCGTGATCTCCACCGCCGTCACCCAGGGCGTCCCCACCCCCGCCTTCGCCGCCACCCTCGCCTACTACGACTCCCTGCGCGCCGAACGTCTCCCCGCGGCCCTCACCCAGGGGCAGCGCGACTACTTCGGCGCGCACACCTACCACCGCACCGACCGCGAGGGCACGTTCCACACCCTCTGGGGCGGCGACCGAACCGAAGTCAAGAGCTGACCGACACACGCGCAGAGGCCGCCGGCCCTCAGGTGGCCCTTGTGGCGTACTGTGCCGGCCCCCCAGTTCGCCGCGACACTCCCGTACGACGGCGGCCCGCGCGCCGAACGGCTGCCGGCGGCGCCCACCGGGGGCAGCGGGACTTCTCCGTCCGGCGCGCGCCTACCGCCGGAGCGACGCCGTCAGCCGATCGCCGTCAGCCGATCTTCTTGAGCAGTTCGTCGGCGAGCGGGCCGGACGATGCCGGATTCTGACCGGTGACCAGATTGCGGTCGACGACCACGTGGGGGGCCCACGGCTCGCCCTCCTGGAAGTCGGTGCCGATCTCGACGAGACGGTCCTGGAGCAGCCACTTGGCCTTGTCGGCGAAGCCTGCCTGGCTCTCCTCGGTGTTGGTGAAGCCGGTGAGCCGGTACCCGGCGAAGGCATGGGTGCCGTCGCCCTTCGTTGCCGCGAGTACGGCGGCCGGGGCGTGGCAGACGATGCCGAGAGGCATGCCGGAGTCCAGCGCCCGGATCAGCAGCCTGCCGGAGTCGGCGTTGACCGCCAGGTCCTCCATGGGGCCGTGCCCGCCCGGGTAGAAGACCGCCGCGTAGTCGGCCGGGTTCACGTCCTCCAGCTTCAGCGGGTGCTCAAGCTCCGTCATGCCGGCGACGGCCGCCGCCACCTTGTCGGCGTTCTCCTGGCCGTCGTTGAACTCGGGGGCGAGGCTGCCCCGGTCCACGGTCGGCACCACTCCACCGGGGGTGGCGACGACGATCTCGTGTCCGGCGGCGCGGAACCTCTCGTACGGGGCGACGACCTCCTCCGCCCAGAAGCCGGTCGGGTGGGCGGTGCCGTCGGCCAGCGTCCAGTGGTCGGACCCGGTCACCACGAAAAGGATCTTTGCCATGTCACATCTTTCGGAGAGACGGGGCGGCCGGCGCCCCATGGTTTACGCGCTCCGGCGGCCCCGCTCTTTCGGGCCGCCGTCACGCCGACGGATTCCACGGTACGGCCGGTCCCCTACATGAATCCAATAGGATCGCCCCCATGAGCGATAGGGAATCCAATGGGATGACGGGAATGGGGCAGACGGCTGCCACCGGCCCGACGGATCTCAACCTGTTGCGTACCTTCCTCGCCGTTCACCGCTCCGGTTCCTTCACCGCCGCCGCCCGTGTGCTGGGTCTGTCCCAGCCGACGGTGACCACTCAGATCCGCACCCTGGAGCGCCGACTGGGGCGCGACCTCTTCGAGCGGCAGGCGCGTGGCGTGGTGGCCGTACCCTTCGCGGACGCTCTCGCCCTCCGTGTCGCCGCACCCCTCGACGACCTGGCGGTGGTCACCGGGGACGACGGCCGCACCGGAGCGCCGGTAGCCGGTCCGGTCCGGCTGGCCGGACCCGCCGAGCTGCTGTGCCTGCGGGCGCTCCCGGCACTCGCGGCGCTTGTGACCCAGGGGGTGCGGTTGCGCACGAGCACCGGCCTGACGGACCCGCTGCTCGACGAACTGCGCTCGGGTCAGCATGACTTGGTGATCTCGACCGTCCGGCCGCGGGGCCGCTCCCTGAGCGCCGTCCCGCTGATGGACGAGGAGTTCGTCCTGGTCACGGCGCCCGGCGTCGCCGAGCGCGTCGGAGGCCCGCCGGCAGTGGCCGCCGCCGGGCCCGTCGTGCTGCACGGGGTGCCGCTGATCACGTACGCGGAGGACCTGCCGATCGCCCGCCGCTACTGGCGGCACGTGTTCGGCAGACGACTGGACTGCTCGGCCGCCGTGACCGTCCCCGACCTGCGCGGCGTCCTCTCCCTGGTCGCCGCGGGCGCGGGCTTCTCGGTGCTGCCCCGCTATCTCTGCACGGCCGAACTGACCTCGGGAGCGCTGACGTTGCTCGCCGATCCGGAGGACCCGCCGATCAACACGGTTTATCTGGTGCAGCGGCCGGGCTCCGCGGCGAACCCCCATGTGGCCCTGGTCCGCGACCATCTCGTGCGGGCGGGCCGGGGCTGGTAGACCGGCAACCGTTCCCGGAGAGCGGGGCCGTCCGGCTGTTCGCGGAGTTCCGCGTACACGGCCATGACCACGTCGACGACGGGGCCGGCCTGCGCGGAGTCCGGGCCGGCGCCTGCCGCGCGCCGGGGCGGCGTGCTCGCGGATCAGTGCTTCCGGGCCGCGCGCGGGGACACCCGCCGTGCGATCGGGTCGGTCGGCGGCGTGATGCCCCACGCTCGACCGATCGGCGGCGTGATGCCCCCCGGGCCCGTCGGCGGCGTGCTGCGCGGCCGTGCGTCGCATGACCGTCCGGAAGCAGGGGTCCTGGCAGAGTGGTGACGGGCCGGGTGACCGGTCGCCCGGCCGGGTGACCCGGGGTGCGGCGGGCCCCGGGATGTGGGTAAGTGGCAGCGGGTCCCGCACGCCGTCGCCGCGGCAGGGACCGTGTTCCACCGCGTCGTACCGCCGAGCCAGCTCATGGAGCCGCCGCATGCCCGAGATCACCGAGCAACCGGCCCCGGCACAGCCCGTCGTCGCGCCACTGTCCGGTGCGGCCCTGATCCTCGTCGCCACGATCGAGCCCGGCGGTGAGCGGGTCGTCCGCGAAGCGCTGCCGGATCTGGCGGCCTTCGCCCGGTCCATCGGCTTCCGCTATCCGGATGCGGGGCTGGTGTGTGTGACCGGGTTCGGCTCCGACGCCTGGGACCGGTTGTTCTCGGGCCCCAGGCCGGCCGCGTTGCACCCCTTCCAGGAGTTGCGAGGCGCCCGTCATCACGCCCCGGCGACCCCGGGCGACCTGCTGTTCCACATCCGGGCCGAGCGGATGGACGTGTGCTGGGAGTGGGCCACGCGGTTGCTGGACCGGCTGGGCGGGGCGGTGAAGGTCGTCGACGAGACGCAGGGGTTCCGCTACCTCGACCACCGGGACCTGCTCGGGTTCGTCGACGGCACCGAGAACCCGGTGGGCGACGACGCCCGCTCGGCGGCCCTCGTGGGGGACGAGGACCCCGCGTTCGCGGGCGGTAGTTACGTCGTCGTACAGAAGTACCTGCACGACCTGGCCGCATGGAACGCCCTGCCGACCGAGGAGCAGGAGCGGGTGATCGGTCGGACGAAGTTCACCGACATCGAGCTGGCCGACGACCGCAAACCGGCCGACTCCCATGTCGCGCTGAACACCATCACCGACCCGGACGGCACGGAGCGCGACATCCTGCGGGCCAACATGCCTTTCGGCAGCTTCGGACAGGGCGAGTTCGGCACGTACTTCATCGGATTCGCCGCCGACCCGGACGTCACCGAGCGGATGCTGCGCAACATGTTCCTCGGCGATCCACCCGGCACCCATGACCGCATCCTCGACTTCTCGACGGCGGTCACCGGCACGCTCTTCCACGCCCCCGGCGCCGACTTCCTCGACGCCCCGCCGCCGTCGCCCGCCGCCGTCGAGGCCACGCCCCAGCCCGAACCGGCGTCCGCGCCGGTGGCGAGGACCGTGGTCGCGCCGGGAGTACGGGACGGTTCGCTGCGCATCGGCAGCCTGCGAGAAAGCGCCCAGTGATGAACAACCTCCATCGCGAACTCGCCCCCGTCACCCAGGCCGCCTGGGACCAGATCGAAGAGGAGGCCCGGCGCACCTTCAGCCGCCATCTGGCCGGCCGCCGTGTCGTCGACGTCAGCGGGCCGGAGGGTCCGCGGCTGGCAGCGGTCGGCGACGGCCATCTGCGCGTCATCGACCCACCCACCCCCGACGTCATCGCCCGGGCCCGTACGTCGATGCCCGTCATCGAGTGGCGGGTGCCGTTCACGGTGACGCGGGCGGCCGTCGACGATGTCGAGCGCGGTTCGGACGACAGCGACTGGCAGCCCGTCAAGGACGCCGCCCGCACCTGTGCCTTCGCCGAGGACATGGCGGTCATCGACGGTTACGCCGCGGCCGGGATCACCGGTCTGCGGGACGGCTCCTCGCACGCCCCGCTGCCGTTGCCGGCCGATGCGCGCGACTATCCGGCCGCGGTCAGCCAGGCACTGACCCGGTTGCGCCTCGCCGGTGTGGACGGGCCGTACCGGCTGCTGCTGGGCGCGGACGCGTTCACGGAGGCGACGGAGACGTCCGACCACGGCTATCCCGTCTCCACGCACCTGACCCGGCTGCTGGACGACCAGATCCTGTGGGCGCCGGCGGTCGCGGGCGGGGTGCTGCTGTCCACCCGGGGCGGCGACTTCGAACTGTGCCTGGGTGAGGACCTGTCCATCGGCTACCAGGACCATGACGCGACGGACATCCGGCTGTACTTCCACCAGTCGTTCACCTTCCGGATGCTGACCCCGGAGGCGGTGGTTCCGATCATCGCCTGAACCGCGGCGGAAGGGGGTCCGGACGACCCCCTTCACCGGCCGCTCATCCCACTCACCGCTCACCCCACTCACCGTCCGCCGCACCGAACGGGCCGGCCGCGGTCCGTACCGTTCTCCGGCCGCCGGGCCGAGGGCCCGCACCGATGCAGTCCTGTGGGACGGAGACCGATGGCGTCCTGTGGGACGGAGACTGCGGGGCGACCGATCACCACGACTGATTCCATGAGCCTTTTGCCCTCATCCTCCGACCCGCCCCCCTCCGCGCGTGTCGCGGCCGCGGTCCGCCACGCCGTCGCGGCAGGTCTGCTCGGCGAGTCCAGCCCGGTCGCCGGCTTCGTCGACACGGACGGCGTGCGGGACTCGGTCGCCGCGCTCCACGAGGCGTTCGCCGGGGTGCCCGGTGTGCTGCACACCTTCGCCGCGAAGGCCGCGTCGCTCGTGCCCGTGCTGCGGCTCCTCGCGGCGTGCGGCATGGGCTGCGAGGTCGCGAGCCCGGGTGAACTGCGGATCGCGCTCGACGCGGGGTTCGCACCGTCGAAGATCGTCCTCGACTCCCCCGCGAAGACGCGTGACGAGATCCGGCGGGCCCTGGCGCTCGGTGCGGCGCTCAACGCCGACAACCTCGCCGAGGTGGACCGGATCGCTTCGCTGCGCCCCTCGGACGCGGTGTCCGCCATCGGGCTCCGGGTCGGCCCGCAGGTCGGCGGCGGGTCCATCGGCGCGAAGGGCCCGGCCGCGCCCGCCCCGCGGTGCGGCGTGGCGCTGAGCGATCCCGGCGCGCGCGAGCGGGTCATCGAGGCGTTCGCGGCCCGCCCGTGGCTGACTCGCCTGCACGCCCGTCCCGGCTCGCAGGGCTGTTCCCCGGAGCTGATCGCGGCCGGCATCGGCGAGGTGTACCGGCTGGCCGAGGACATCAACGACCGGCTCGGCCGCCCCCAGATCACCGGCCTCGGCATCGGCGGCGGCCTGCCCGTCAGCGTCGCCGACGACACGGTCCGCCCCGCCTTCGCCGCGTACGTGGCCGCACTGCGCGCGGCGGTGCCGGCCCTGTTCGACGGGCGGTACGCGCTCGTCACCGAATTCGGCCGGTCACTGATGGCCGAGAACGGCTTCATCGGCGCGCTGGTCGAGCACACGAAGGACTCCGGTGGACGGCGGATCGCACTCACCCACGCGGGCGCGCAGACAGCCACCCGTACCGTCCTCATGCGGGGCGCCCGGCCGCTGCGGGTCGGTGCGTTCGACGCCGACGGACTCCCGAAGACCGGGCCGGCGCTCGTCCAGGACATCGCGGGGCCGTGCGGATTCGCCGGTGACGTCGTCGCTCCCGCACGGGAGCTGCCCGAGCTGAGGGCGGGCGACTACGTGGTGCTGTACGACACCGGGGCGGGCTGCTTCTCCACGCCGTGGGCCTGCGGCAGCCTGCCGCGGCCCGCGGTGTACGGATTCAGCGCGGCGGCGGGCGCGGGACAGGACGGCCCGACGGTCCGCTTCGCTCCGGTGCGTGACGCCCAGTCGCTGGACTCGATCGCCGCGGAGAGCGGACTGGCGCACGTCGAGGCCTTGTTGCAGCTGGACGCCTGACCCACCTCCCCGTCCGTCTTTTTACTAGCCATGTACATAGTAGCCATGTACCGTATCGGCCATGAGCAACGCACCTGAGGTTCCGGCCGCTCCAGCGGGTCCCGCGGGCCCCACCCCTGGCTTCCTGGTCTGGCGCCTGTCGATGAAATGGCGGGTGGCCATCGACCGGGCCCTGGCGCCGCTCGGACTGACGCACGCGCAGTACTCGCTGCTGGGTTCCCTGCTGGGGATGCAGCAAGCGGGGCTGCGTCCGAGCCAGCGCGCACTGGCTGACCACACCGGACTCGAAGCGCTCTACGTTTCGAAACTGGCCCGCGGCCTGGAGGCCGCCGGGCTCGTCGAGCGGGCGGCCGACCCGGCCGACACCCGTGCGGTCCAGCTGTCCCTGACCGCCGAGGGCCTCACGGTCACCGGCCGCGCGGTCGAGGTGGTGGGCCGGCTCATCGACGCGCTGCTCGCCCCTCTGGGCGGCCTCGACGGCCCGGGCTCCGAGGCGTTCGCCCAAGCACTCACGGCACTGCTCGACGTGCCGGTCCCCGCAGTCACCGGTCCTTCCACCGAGGAGTCATCATGACCAGCGCACCGACCGTCAACGGCCAGATCATCGGCCAGGCCCACTACGCCACGCGCGCCGTTCTCGAAGGGGTGCTGGGCGCCACCGGCACCACGTTCCACGAGTCCGTCGCGCTGAACGCCACGGCGGACAACGGCGGAAGCATCGAGCGCCGCCCGCTCGTCGAGCGGATGACCTCCACGCTGAAGATCGACGCCGCCACCGTGGAGACGGCCCTGGCCGAGCTGATCGCGCAAGGGCTGCTGGAGGTGGAGCCGGAAGACCCTGCGCGGCTGACCATGACGGCCGGGGGCAGCGAGCTGCACCGTACGCACAGGGCCGCTCTCGCCGAGATCACCGCCCGCCTGTACGCGGACCTGCCGGCCGACGACTTGGCGGCGGCGGGCCGGGTCCTGACCGAGGTCACGGCACGGGCCAACACCGTGCTGGCCGGGGGCTGAGCCGAACGACCGGTGCCGGACCCGGGCCCGCGAGCAGGTCAGCCGACCGGTGAGGGCTCCGGCTCGGGCGACGGCACCGGCTCGGGGTTCGGCGCGGGTGGCTGCGGGATCGGGTCCGGAGCCGGGCCCGGCGGCGTGGGCACGGGCGGCGTCGGCCCCGGGCCGGGCGGCACCGGCGTCGGCTCGGGCAGCGGCTCGGGCGGCCCCGGCATCGGTCCGGGGGTGGGCACCGGCGGAACCGGATCGGGGAACGGATGGGTCATCTCGGGCCTCCGAAAGGTCGGGGTGGATCTCCTCCACCGTCTCCCGGAGCGGCTGCCCGCGCCCGGCGAGTCCACACGTACGGGCTGCGGATGCACCGGGCCGGCTCACGACCTCACCCGTTCGCCTCACCCGTTCGCCTCGCCCGTCGAGACCGTGAGCGGGTGACGCCGTCAGCGCACGGCCGCGACCGCCGCGGCGTCCAGCCCCGGGCGCGGGCTGGAAAGGACCGGGATCCGGGTGACCGTACGCGCGGCCGCGCCCGCCATGGACACCTGGGCCAGCACGATCACATCGGCGTCCGTGACGGCGTCGGCCGCGGCCGCCACGAGATCCAGGTAGCCGTCCTGATCACCGGCCACGAAGCGCTCCCAGGCACCATCGACCAGCACCGTGCGCACCTCAAGGCCCCGCTTCCCCGCCCGCTCCGCCTCCTGGGCGATCAGAGCCCGGGTCGGTTCCAGGGTGGCGTGGTGCGCCGCCAGGACGGTGACCCTCCCGGCACGGACGGCGGCGGCCGCCATCGGCCGGTCGACGCGCAGAACAGGAACGCCCAGCCGCGCCCCGACGGACTCGGCGACGCCACCGATCGTCGAACAGGTGCAGAGCACCGCGGCGGCCCCTTCGGCGGCGGCGCTGCTCACCAGCGCCTCGACATCGCCCGCCACCGCCTCCGGCCCCAGCACGCCCGCCCGGTCGAGCAGGTCCTCGTACACGAAGTGGCGCACGACGAGACCAGGATGGTGGGCGTCCCGCAGGGCATCGAAAACCGGGACGTGGACCGGAGAGGTGTGCAGAAGTGCGAGGCTCATCCGCGACACGCTACCGGCAGCCCGACCCACGCCCGGCAGCTGTCCGCCGCCCGCCCGGACAGCGGGTCACTGGAGCTCGGGGTGTGAAGCGAGCTCCTTCATTGCCCGCTCCACCAGCTCCGCCGGGGCCTCGGGGGCCTCGTCGGGGTGACGTGACGCCCACTTGGCGGCGTACGGACAGAGCGGGACCACCGGGACGCCCTCGCGGGCGGCCATGGAGTAGAACTCCTTGACCAGGGCGCCACCGATGCCCTTGCCCTCGTGCCCCTGCTCGACGACGGTGTGCACGGCGACGAGCGCCGCAGGTGTCCCGGCCAGCACGAAGTAGACGATGACCCCGGCGGCCTCGCCCTCCACGTAAGCGAGCAGTCTGCCCGCCGCCCGGTCGTCACGGATGTCGGGACCGGCCTGTCCGGACTGCTCTCCCATGGTCGATGCTCCCTCGCTGATGAGGCGCTTCAGCGCGCCGCGGGCACGGCGTGCGGACTGCGCTCGGTGTCGGAACCCGGCACGGGCGCGGAGGCGTCGGCCCCGAGCTCGACGATCCGGTTGCCCGCGTCGACATGGACGATACGCGGAATCAGCTCGCGCGCCTCGGCGTCGTCGACCTGCGCATAGCTGATGAGGATGACCAGGTCACCGGGGTGCACGAGGTGGGCGGCGGCTCCGTTGATCCCGATGACACCGGAGCCGCGCTCGCCCGCGATGACGTACGTCTCCAGCCTGGCACCGTTGTCGATGTCGACGATGTGGACGAGCTCGCCGGGCAGCAGGTCGGCGGCTTCCATCAACGCGGAGTCGATCGTGACGGAGCCGACGTAGTGCAGGTCGGCCTGGGTCACGGTGGCACGGTGGATCTTGGACTTGAACAGAGTACGCAGCACTTGGGACTCCTCCGAGACGGCTCCCTGCCTGCTTTGTGCAGGTCAAGGGCGGTCTTGAGTGTACACCGGCACGTGCCGAACGATGTTTGTGAAGAACATCGCCTCCGGTCAGGCGAAGTGGCTTCCTACCTGGGCTTTCCCTTCGCTCAGGCCTCTGTTGGGACAATCGCCCCGGAACGCGCGGGGGCCTCGTGCTGGCCGGATGCTGACATACCTGACGAGTCATCATGCATGCGGAAGACCCCTCAGCACGAAGCCCCCTCAGCACACGGACGAAGTGCGCCCACGCACCACCACACTGTCGGGCACCGACACCGCTCCGGTTCACGGACCACCTCGACGTCGAACCGTCGCCCCTGGCCTGACTTGCCGGCGAGCCGATCAGGAAGTGTCTGGGCCATGCGCTGAGCGATCTCGGTCGGCGCGTCCGGGTCCGCGAGGAGAGCCACGACCGTAACGCCCTGCGAGGACACCGGCATGGCTGGACCCTTTTCGTCGGCTGTCCCCCCGCGATCGCGGGTGCCCACAAGATGCCCCCGGGGTGGCGTGGGCACGACGTGACACGCTGGCTCCCGCCGACCGGTGCAGGCGGTAGGGCAGATCTCTTCGGTCGCCCAGTACAAAGCCTGCTCTCACCACCGAGGTCATGATCGCGTGTGTCACCGCGGCCACCCGCTTCGGTACCGCGCGCCCGCCTGCCCCGCATGCCGCGCCACCGTCCCCGCCGGGCCGGTAGGGCACGACGTCCGCCGGCCCGCGGGCGACTTCCTTGCCTGTCAGCGCGAGGACGTAGGACAGGCCCCGTTCCGCAAGACCGGGACGGGAGGGCGTGCTGACGCCGTAACCCGCGTCGCCGACGACCGGGTCGCTCAGATTTCGCCTGGGGACGTGGTCAAGCAGGCTCAGCGCAAGACGCCACTGCTCCTGGCGCACCGCGTTCTCCGGGATACCGGCTTGGCGGCAGCGCTCCGGCTCGTCCGTCCAGCCCCTCGGCAAATACAACTGCCACTCCAAGGGCGGGACGCTGTGTCGGTCACGGCATGCATACTGACCGCGACCTGGCAGTTCGCCCAGTTGCCCAGCGCCCCGCAATACTGCCGGGCAACCTCTGCCTGCACGTTCCCGTCCCGGAGACGAGCAGCCATCGGCGGGATCGACTTGCGCCGGCCATTCAGCATCAGGCCCCGCAGATAGCAGGCGCCCCACCGCCACTGATCGCGCGGCGGCAACGACCTGAACATCTCGCCACGAACTCCGTCATCTCAGGCCGGAGCCCCTCCACATCGCTCAGATTCACGTCCAGACGCCCGGAAAACGCCCTCCACCAGCAACTATCACCCAGGGTAACCAAGCGCTACTAGCCGTGTGTCGAGAATGGATCCGGGACACTTCGAACGGTCGTGTGAGCGAACTCGGTGACGGTACCTGTCGCGCGGTTCACGGCGCGATCAGGTAAGCAGGAACGGTGAACAAGGACGCGAGCGACCCCTTCGTCCATGTCCGGGGCGCCAGTGAGAACAACCTGCGGGACATCGATGTCGATGTTCCGCGGGACGCGATGGTCGCCTTCACCGGCGTCTCCGCTTCGGGCAAGTCCTCGCTCGCGTTCGGCACGCTCTACGCGGAGGCCCAGCGGCGCTACTTCGAGTCCGTAGCACCGTACGCCCGAAGGCTGTTGCAGCAGGTCGGCGCACCGCACGTGCAGGAAATCACCGGACTGCCACCGGCCGTGGCCCTGCAGCAGCGCCGCGGGGCGCCCAGCTCGCGCTCGACGGTCGGCACCATCACCACGCTGTCCAATCTGCTGCGCATGCTGTACTCCCGCGCCGGCACCTATCCGCCCCGGGCCGCACGGCTTGAAGCGGAGTCGTTCTCACCGAACACCCCGGCCGGCGCCTGCCCGCAGTGCCACGGACTGGGCCTCGTACACGACGTCGCCGAGGACCTGCTCGTCCCGGACCCCTCGCTCAGCATCCGCGAGGGGGCGATCGCCGCCTGGCCGGGTGCCTGGCAGGGCGCCAACCTGCGCAGTGTCGTGAGCGGTTTGGGGATCGACATCGACCGCCCGTGGCGCAGGCTCAGGAAGAAGGACCGGGACTGGCTGCTGTACACGGACGAGCAGCCCTCCGTGTACATCGAGCCGGAGCAGGGCCGCGTCGACTACGGCTACCTGGGCAAGTTCTGGAGTGCCCGCAAGCACGTCATGCACGTCCTCGCCGACTCCAAGAGCGAGAAGATGCGCGAACGGGCGCTCCGGTTCGTCAGGAGTGTGCGCTGCCCCGATTGCCACGGCAGCGGGCTGCGTCCCGAGGCACTCGCCGTGACCTTCGCCGGACGATCCATCGCCGAGATCAACGCGATGCCGCTCACCGAGGTCGTGGCGATGCTGCGGCCCGTCGCGGGACGGTCCAGGGCCGACGCCACCACAGCGACCGCCCGATCCGGGGAGACGACCGAGGTCGCGGTCCGGATCTGCGGCGATCTGGTCGCGCGGGTCGACGTACTGCTCGACCTGGGCCTCGGGTATCTCAGCCTCGGACGCCGCTCGACGACCCTGTCACCCGGCGAGGCGCAGCGCCTGCGCATCGCCACCCAGCTGCGCTCGGGTCTGTTCGGCGTCGTCTACGTCCTCGACGAACCCTCCGCGGGCCTGCACCCGGCTGACGCGGAACCGCTGCTGGACGTACTGGACCGCCTCAGGGCGGCAGGCAACTCACTGTTCGTCGTGGAGCACGACATGGACGTCGTACGGCGGGCGGACTGGGTGGTCGACATCGGACCCCGTGCGGGCGAGGGCGGCGGACGCGTGCTGTACAGCGGCCCGGTCGCCGGTCTTGAGCGGGTCGGGGAGTCGGCCACGAGCCAGTACCTGTTCGGGCGCGCCCAGCCGCTCGATCACCGCCCACGCACACCGCACGGCTGGCTGCACCTGCGCGGCGTTTCCCGCCACAATCTGCACGACGTGTCCGTCGATGTACCGCTCTGCGTACTGACGGCGGTGACGGGCGTGTCCGGTTCCGGAAAGTCGACGCTGGTGACGCAGGTGCTCGCCGAGGTCGTCCGCGCCCACCTCGGACTCATACCCGAGGAGCCCGACGAGGCGCAGTTGGAGGTCGACGTCCAGGACGCGTCGGGGGTCGAGTCGTTCGACCGGCTGGTCCGGGTCGACCAACGGCCCATCGGCCGAACTCCCCGGTCCAACCTGGCCACGTACACGGGGATGTTCGACGCGGTGCGCAAGCTGTACGCGGCGACGGACGAGGCCAGGGCGCGTGGCTACTCGGCCGGGCGGTTCTCCTTCAACGTGCCCGAAGGGCGGTGCGAGACCTGCCAGGGCGAAGGATTCGTCGCGGTAGAACTGCTGTTCCTGCCCGGCACCTACGCGCCATGCCCTACCTGCCAGGGCGCCCGGTACAACGCGGAAACGCTGGAAGTCACCTACCGCGGCAAGAACATCGCGGAAGTGCTGGCGCTGTCGGTCGACGCCGCCGCCGAGTTCCTTTCCGCCGTTCCTGCCGCCTCCCGCAGTCTGGAGACGTTGCGCGAGGTGGGACTGGGGTACCTACGGCTGGGCCGGCCCGCGACGGAACTCAGCGGTGGTGAGGCGCAACGCATCAAGCTGGCCACCGAACTGCAGCGAGCCCGCCGCGGGCACGCGCTCTACCTGCTCGACGAGCCGACGGCCGGGCTGCACCCCTCGGACATCGCGCTGCTGCTGCGACAGCTGCACCGGCTCGTCGACGCCGGCAACACGGTCGTCCTCGTCGAGCACGACCTGGACACGATCGCCACCGCCGACTGGGTCATCGACCTCGGGCCGGGCGGCGGCGACGCGGGAGGGCGGGTGGTCGCGGCGGGCCCGCCGGCCAAGTTGGCGAGGGCCCGCCGCAGCGCCACCGCGCCCTATCTCGCGGCCCGGCTCGCACGCTCCTGACGCCGTGCGAAGGGCTGAGCACCGATCAGCCGGGGTCGGAGCGCACGGCCGCCCGCGTCGCCCTGGCGCGTTCCAGCTTGTGGCGTTCTCGTGGCCAGAGCCACGCTCCGGAGGTGCTCCGTCTGGGCCCATTCCACGATGAGTTCGGCGGCGTGGCGCATCTTGGGATGTCGAAGGCGGCCGCGATGCGGGTGCCGGTTGACACCGCGGCGCCGATCCACGGACCGGGGCTCGGTGCGGCTGACGCGGACGGCCCTGGCCTCGGCCTAAGCTCGGCGCCGTGACGTGGCTGCGGGCGCTGGTGGAGGTCGTGCGATCCGGGCTGACGATCGAGCGCGCGCGGCTCGAACCCCTGGTCGCGCTGCGCGCTGCGACCGGTCTCGCAGTCGTGATCGGACTCGCTCTGTGGCTTTCCTCCCCGGCCTCCGCCGCCTCCGCGGCGTTCGGCGCGTTCTCTGCCGGCACCGCCACGTTCCAGCGCAGTTGGCGCCCGCGCAAGGTGCTCGCGCTGGCTGCTGGTGCCGGTCTGGCGCTCAGTACCTTCCTGGGTTATGTCGCGGCGGCACACCTCGTAGCGTTCCTTCTACTGCTCGCCGTGTGGGCGTTTCTCGCCGGGGTGGCCTGGGCCGCGAGCCCGACAGCCGGGATCGTCGCCACCACCACCGTCGGCATCATGCTGGTGACCGTCACCCTGCCCACCAGCATCGGAGAGGCAGGGGAGCACGCCGCGATCATCGCCTTCGGCGGAGTGGTGCAGGCGACACTCATCCTGCTGGTCCCGATCCGCCGATGGGGAGCACACCGGGACGCGCTCGCCGACGCCCTCGCCGCCGTGGCGGACTACGCCCGGCGGCTGCGGCACGATCCCACGGCCCGCTTCGACCCGGAGCCGTTGATGACGGCCCGGGATGCCGCTGCGGTCACGCCGTTGCAGGCACGCACGCGGCCCGCTGCCCTGCACGGCCCCCGAGGCCTGGCCGAGCGCATCCGGCCCGTCCTGGCCTCACTCGCCGACCCCGCGGTGGGCGCACCGGCGGAGGGCCCGGAACGCGACCGGGCGCGGGAACTGCTGGCCACGGCCGCCGAGGTCCTGGACTCCGCCGCTCGGTCCATCCGCCGCGGTGCCCCGGCCCAGGTCCCTGCCCCGGCCATGGAGGCGCTTCGGGCCGGGGCAAGGGAGGAGGTGCTGAAGGGTCCGGCGAGGGCGGCCGCGTCCCGGCTGGTCGACCTGCTCGGCGAAGTCGTGGAGACCGCAGAGTGCGGTGACAGCCACGCGGGGTTCGCCCCTGCCCCCGGGAAGCCGGGTGCCTCGCCCCTGCTGCGTCCGACCGTGCTCCGGATGGTGCCGACCGTCCTGCGTTCGATGCGTCACGAACTCGTGCGGGACTCGCCGGTCCTCCGGCACGCCATACGCCTGGCGGTGGTGGCCTCCCTCGGCTACTTGCTCGGTACGGCGCTCCCCTTGGGGCACGGCTACTGGGTGCCGATCACCTCCGTCATGGTGCTGCGACCCGACTTTCATCAGACTTATGCCCGTGCCGTGGCCCGGTTCGTCGGCACTCTGATCGGTGTCGGGCTGGCCACCGGGGTGGTTCAGTTGCTGGATCCGGGCCCGTATCTGGCGGGCGGGCTGGCCGTGTCCTCGGCCGCGTTGCTGTACCTGCTGATGCACACCGGGTACGCGGTCTCCCAGTCCTTTGTGGCGGCGTATGTCGTCTTCCTGCTCGGGATGGGGGGCGAGGAGTGGCACCAGACCGTGCCGGACCGGGTGCTGCTCACGCTGATCGGCGGTGCGCTCGCGATGCTGGCCTACGTGGTTTTCCCGGCCTGGGAGACCCCGCGGCTGCTTGACCGGCTCGCGGACTGGCTCGCCGCGAGCGGGCGCTACGCGGCGGCGGTGATCGCCGCGTACGCGGATCCGGCGGACCGGCACCGTGCGGAAGTGCGGCGGGCCCTGCTCGCCAGCCGTGCGGCGGAGGCAGCGTGGGACGAGGCCTTCGACCGGGCCGGGCGGGAGCCCGTCAAGCACCGTGGACTGAGCCGCAGTGCGGCAGAGGATGCCCGGGAAGCACTCAAATCGCTGGGGCGAGCGGCGATGCTGCTGGAGGCCCATCTGCCGGCGCGGGGGACGCGGCCTGTCCCCGACGCCGAGCGGTTCGCCGAGTCCCTGAGGGCGGACACCGCGCAGGCGGCACGGGAGGTACGTCAGCGGCTGACCCCGTCCTGGGACCGGGTCGAGGAGGCGCTCGCCGCCTGGGAGAGCGCCGAGGACAGCCCGGCTCCGGTGGTGCGGCGCGGTGCCGAACTCGTGCTCCGGGCACTTGAGGAGCTGACGACCGCCATCGGTACGTCGCCGCTGGAGCGGGAGGTGGCGTCGGTCCGGCAGGATCGGCAGGCACGAGCGGACATGGAAGAGGGAGCGCAGGACGACGTATCGGCCCGACCGCCGCGGGAGGGCATCTGAGCGGGCCGTCAGCCTTCGGCGGCGGCCGTCGCGCCGGGCGCTTTCCCGGGCGCCGGGCAGTACGGATTTTCCATGATCATGCCGTTGAGCCAGACCAGCGGGTGGGCCTTGACCAGGGGAAGGATCACATCGCTGCGGAATACATCCAGGTCGTACATGCACATGCCCACCTGGGGATAGGCCCGCAGCCAGCGTGTCGCGTTCACCTCGTACCGGACGAGTGCCCGGACGAAGGAAAGCTGCACGAGGGGCCGGGCCCAGCTCATATCGGTTGCCAGCCGGGCGAGGGCGCCGTTGCCGCCCGGGAACGTCTCGTCGGACCAGGCGTACATCCGGGCCAGTGTGCGGTCTCCGTCGAAGGTCCCGTTCTGCAGGTACTCGGTCGGGCCCTTGATCTGGAGGTTCTCCAGACCCCGGCCGCCTGCGGGCCCGGCCGCGGTCAGGACGTCGCGGACCGTGGGGCCCTCTCCCTCCGCGGCCAGGAAGAGACAGGTGTGCCCCCTGTCCAGGCCGTCCGCGAAGTACGGTGCCACGAGCCGGTCCCGCTCGGCGCGGCCCCGGTACAGGGCGCAGACATGGTCACCAGCAGCCAGCGGAATACCGCTCACCGAAGCGACGGATGCCCGGAGGGTCTCCTCTGTCCGTCGATGCATCGCTCGCCTCCTGATCAGGGTCATCCGCCCAGAACTTTCCACACCCGGGTGGCGACGTGCAGATTCAGCCGGTTGTCGACGTCGCCGAGGTCCGTACCGCTGACCTCGCGGATGCGCTGGAGCCGGTAGCGCAGAGTGCTGCGGTGGATGGCGAGGGCGCCGGCCGTGGCGTCGTAGTTGCCGCCGCACTCGAAGTACTGGGAAAGGGTCTGGACCAGGTCCGAGTGGTGTGCGGCGTCATAGTCCAGGAGCGGCCCGAGCCACTCACGGACGAACTGCTCGACTTCGCGGTAGCTGCCCCCCGGCCCAAGGATGCGATAGAAGCCCAGCTCGTCGAAGGTGGTGGCGCCGTGCGGTGACCGCGAGTGCTGACGGACCTCCAGAGAGCGCAGCGCCTCCTGGTACGAGCGCGAGATCTCGCTCGGGGTGTCGCAGCGTCCGCCCACACCGATGGAACCGGTGGGCGAGCCCAGTTCGCCGGCCACTGCCTCGTACAGGGCCGTCGCCCGGGGACGGCCCTGCAGGACGAGGACGGCCATCCCGGACCGCCTGACCAGCATTGACCGCATCGACAGCCCGGCCGCAGCCCGGCCGACCGCCTGCACGAAGGTGTCGTCAGCCGGCTGGCCCACCCATTGCACCGCGGCAAGATAGTGCGGGCGGTGCAGGTCGTGGCCGAGCGCGGCGGCCCTGGCGTAGGCGCTGTCGTCGTCGGTGCCGGTGATCAGGTCGTCCACCAGCTCGCGCCGTAGCCGCAGTTCCACCTCGGCGAGGTTGCGCAGGTGGGCCAGTTCCAGGGCCAGCACGGTGCAGGCGTGATCGAGGGCGAACTGCTCCTGCTCGCCGGTACTGGCCGCGGGGTCGATCAGGGCGACGGTGCCGAGGACCTCGCCACGGTGCCGGGCCAGGGCGATGAGCCGCTCCCCCATCCGCACCGGCCGCAGCCGGCGGGCCGCCCCCTGCAGTAGCTCTTCGTGCGGGGCCGCCTCGGACTTGGGGTAGGGGTCGGGGGGGCCCGGGCCTGCCCAGGCCCGCAGATTGCCGAAGCGGTCCTCGATGGCGACCGGGTAGCCGGTGAGCCGGTGGAGGGCACCGGCGATGCCTTGTACGCCGTCATCGTTCGCGGAGACGTCATTGAGCATCTCGTGGACGGAACGCTGATGCTCCAGTTCGGAGAGCGACGTGGTGAGCCGGGCGTTCGTGGCCGAGTGGTCCTCGTTCACCTTCCGGAGCTGCTGTGCGCCGGCTCGCTCGGTCCGCCGGGTCATGGCATGTGTCAGGGCCGCCGCGGTCTGCTGCGCCAGGACTCGCAGCAGGAAACACTCGTCACCCGTGGGCTGTGATCGAGAACTGACCACCAATTGTCCGATGCTGTCCGCCTTGCCGCGCAGTGCGAAGTTCCAGCCCCATGCCCGGTCCGGCACCGTGACCGGCCCGTCCCGGCCGCTCTCCATCGTGACCTGGGCATCGATGTGGGGGGTGGCGTGCGACCAGTCGGCGGGGGTTCGGGTCAGGCCCCTGTCGGAAGTGAGGTAGGCGGCCTCGGCCCTGAACGGACCGAGGCTGCCCACGGCTGTGAGCGCCAGCGTCAGCACTTCGCGCTCGTCCGGCCCGTCGTTCATGATCATTGAGAGCACGAAAAGGCTGAACACGCTCGCCAGATGCTCACGGCCCCCGGTGTTTCCGGTGGATCTACCGGCGGCGCCCGAGGTCGTGGCCATGTCTGTTGCCGGGACCTTCCTGGGTGAACAATCCCTGAAGTCCCACGTTACTCATATATGTAGGTCCTGTCCGTGGATGCCCCTCTCTGTGCTCGTCCTGTCAGACCGAGCTCGCGTAGAGATTTCGGCCTCCCAGGCGCAGGCCGCGGGGCACCATCGGCGGTGAGACTGAAGCGGTCAGCGGTGATCCAGTGGTGCCGCGTGTCGTCCGGAGAAGGGGCCGTGTGCATGCAGGACCGTCATCCCATGTGCAACGAAGGAGTACCTCATGGCTAAGGCAGTCGGGATTGACCTCGGCACCACCAACTCCGTGATCGCCGCATGGGAGGGCGGTGAGGCGGCGGTTCTCCCGAACTCCGAGGGCAACCGCACGACTCCGTCGGTCGTCGCGTTCACCGACACGGGCGAACGGCTCGTCGGACAGTTGGCCCGCCGCCAGGCGATCCTCAATCCCAAGGGCACCATCTACTCGGCCAAGCGGTTCATCGGCCGCCGCTACGACGAGATATCCGACGAGGCAAAGGCCGTCGGCTTCGACGTGGTCGCCGATGAGCACGGCAATGCCCGCTTCGATGTGCGCGGCAAACTGTACGCGCCGGAGGAGGTCAGCGCCCTGGTTCTGCGCAAGCTCGCCGACGATGCCGCGAAGCAGCTGGGCGAGAAGGTGACGGAAGCCGTCATCACCGTCCCCGCCTACTTCAACGACGCCCAGCGCACCGCGACGAAGGACGCGGGGCGCATCGCGGGCCTTGAGGTCCTGCGCATCATCAATGAGCCCACAGCGGCGGCCCTCGCCTACGGACTGGACAAGAAGGGACACGAGACCGTGCTCGTGTTCGACCTGGGCGGCGGCACCTTCGACGTCAGCCTGCTCGACGTCGGCGACGGGGTGGTCGAGGTCCGGTCGACCGCGGGCGACAGTCACCTGGGCGGTGATGACTTCGACCGGCGGCTGGTGGACCACCTGGCGGACAACTTCCAACGGGACAACGGCATCGATCTGCGGAGCGACCCGCAGGCCCTGCAACGGCTCTTCGAGGCCGCCGAGAAGGCCAAGACCGAGCTCAGTTCGGTCACTCAGACTCCGGTCAGCCTGCCGTTCATCACTGCGGACGCCGCCGGACCGAAGCATCTCACCGAGACGGTCATGCGGTCCACGTTCGAGCAGATCACCGAGGACCTCATCGAGCGAACCATGGAACCGGTCAAGCAGGCGATGGCCGACGCCAAGATCAGCGAGAACGATATCGACGAGGTCATCCTGGTGGGCGGCTCCACACGCATCCCCGCCGTCCAGAACCTCGTCCGCCGGCTTACCGGCGGCAAGGACCCGAACATGAGCGTCAACCCCGACGAGGTCGTGGCCATGGGAGCCGCGATCCAGGCCGGGGTACTCAAGGGCGACGTCAAGGACGTCCTGCTGCTCGACGTCATCCCGCTGTCGCTCGGGGTGGAGACCCGCGGCGGTGTCATGACCACACTCATCGAGCGGAACACCACCATCCCGGTCCGCCGCACGGAGACCTTCTCCACCGCCGAGGACAATCAGGGAGCCGTCGACATCGTCGTCCTGCAGGGCGAGCGGGAGCTCGCGAAGGACAACCGTGTCCTCGGGCGCTTCCAGCTCAAGGACATCAGGCCCGCGCCCCGCGGTGAGCCGCAGATCGAGGTCACCTTCGATGTCGACGCCAACGGCATCCTGAACGTCACCGCACGGGACAAGAACACCGGAGCCGAGCAGGGCATCACCATCAGCGAGGGCTCCAACCTCGACCAGAGTGAGGTCGAGCGGATGGTCCGGGAAGCCGAAGAGAACCGCGGCGAGGACCAGGCGTTGCGCGAGGCGGTGGACGCCCGCAACGAATTGGACGCCGTTGCCTACCAGGTCGAACGCCGGCTGAACGAACTGGCCGACGCCGCGCCCGCGCACGAGAGGGCACGTGCCGAGATGCTCGTCACCGACGCCCGGGAAGCCGTCACGCAGGAAGCGCCGCTCGACAGGGTCAGGTCGCTGACCTCCGAGCTCCAGCAGATCCACGCGTCGCTGGCCTCCCACCAGGCAGGCGCGGGCACGTCCGCGGAGGACCAGGCCACGGCAGGCTCCGCGGCAGCGGGCGGGCCGAGCAGCTCCGGCGGATCCGACGACGACGTGATCGACGCCGAATTCGACAAGAGCTGAGGTGCGGTGATGTCCACCGAACAGGAGCCGACCACTCCCCAGGAGGAGCTGACCCAGGCCCCGTCCCCGGAGCAGCAGGAGGTGGACGACCACGCCGCAGCCCTCGACGAACTCCAGGACCGATGGCGTCGCGCGCTCGCGGACCTGGACAACCTCCGCAAGCGTCACGCGAAGGAACTGGAGCGCGAACGCGGTACCGAACGCGCCCGCACCGCGGCGGCCTGGCTGCCCGTGATCGACAATCTGGACCTGGCGCTCGCACACGCCGGATCCGACACGTCGGCCGTACTGGAGGGCGTCAAAGCTGTACGCGACCAGGCGGTCGACGTGCTCGGCCGACTCGGGTACCCCCGGTACGAGGAGACCGGCGTGCCCTTCGACCCAGCCAGGCACGAGGTCGTCGGCACCGTCGAGGACCCCGATGCCGAGCCGAACACCGTCGTCCAGATCCTGCGTCCCGGGTACGGCGAGGGCGGCCAACAGCTGCGTCCCGCAGCCGTCATGGTCACCAAGCGGCAGGAGTGACGCACCATGTCACGGGACTACTACGACGTGCTCGGGGTGCAGCGCAACGCGAGCTCCGACGAAATACAGCAGGCGTTCCGCGGACTGGCGCGCAAATACCACCCCGACATCAACAAGGATCCGCAGGCCGAGGAGCGCTTCAAGGAGCTCAACGAGGCGTACAGCGTGCTGTCCGACCCCAAGACCCGCAGTCGCTACGACCGCTTCGGCGAAGACTTCCGGCAGATCCCGGAGGACTGGGACGAGCGGGTGGCCGCAGGGGCAGGAGCCCGTGGCCGTGGTGCGTCCGGCCGGGGCGGCGACGGCGGGGTCCGGTTCGACTACGGCGAGGGATTCGACGGCTCCGGCGTCAACTTCGAGGACCTCTTCGGCGGGATGTTCGGCGGCGGAGACAGCGGCCGGCGCGGGGGGCCGGTACCCGGCGCCGACCAGGAGGCCGAGATTCAGCTCGGTGTCGAGGAGGCGTACCGCGGCGGCCACCGCAGCGTTACCCTCGCCGGGCTCAGCGGACAGCGGACCTATGACGTCAACATCCCCCGGGGTGTGATAGACGGGCAGCGCATCCGGCTGGCCGGGGAAGGCGGAACGGGGAGGGGCTACGGCCCACCGGGGGATCTGTACCTACGTGTACGGATCAAGCCCGACTCGCGATTCCGCCTGGAGGGCCGGGACATCCATGTCGCGGTGCCGGTGACGCCGTGGGAGGCGGCGCTCGGCGCGACGGTACCGGTTCCCACGCCCGGCGGAACTGCCAAGGTCACCGTACCCAAGGGCTCCTCCAGCGCCCGCCGGCTGCGGCTGCGCGGCGAGGGCATGCCCAACCCCCGTGGCACCGACGGAGACCTCTACGCGGAGGTCCGCATCATGGTGCCGCCCGAACTCACCGACCGGGAGCGTGAGCTCTTCGAGGAGCTGGCTGCCGTGTCCACCTTCGACCCGAGGAAGCCAGGATGACCCATGATCCGCGGCGTGCTGCCGCCGGGCCGGAGGCCGGGTATCGCCGGGTGACGGCCCCAGGTCCGCAGCAGCCCCTGAATGTCGTTGTCCGCAACTACGCCATCGTGCCGGTTCACAGACTCAGCCTCGACGTCGTGGCCCGACGCTCCGGACTCCACCCCGATCTCGTCGAGCGGTTCGTCACACTCGGCCTGGTCGACGCCACGCGGGACGACAAGGAGCGGCTGTGGTTCGAACCGACAGCCCCCGCCGCGCTCGCCCGGATCCAACGGCTACGGGCCGGGCTCCCCCTCAATTACGCATCCCTCGGTGTGGTGCTCGACCTGCTCGACCGGATCAGCGAACTGGAGGCCGCGTTGAGGCGCAGCAACGCCGGCTCTAGGAGTGATGAATCGTGGATATGAACCGGCTCACCCAGAAGTCCCAGGAAGCTCTTCAGCAAGCGCAGACGATCGCCGGCCGGATGGACCAGACCGAGGTCGACGGCGAGCATCTGCTGCTGGCGCTCCTCGACCAGCCGGAGGGTCTGGTTCCACGGCTCTTCGACCAAGCCGGCGCCGACACGGAGGCGTTGCGCGCCTCGCTCATGAGCGAGTTGTCACGCAGACCGAAGGTGACCGGCCCCGGCGCCACACCTGGGCAGGTATACGTCACCCAGCGGCTGGCCAAGCTGCTGGACACCGCCGAGCAGGAGGCCAAGCGCCTCAAGGACGAATATGTGTCCGTGGAGCACCTCGTCCTGGCACTGGCCGACGAGGGATCCAGGACCGCGGCGGGGCGCCTGCTCAAGGAACACGGCATCACCAAGGACTCCTTCCTGTCCGCGCTGACCCGGATCCGGGGGAACCAGCGTGTCACCTCGGCCACGCCGGAGAGTGCGTACGAGGCGTTGGAGAAGTACGGCCGCGATCTGGTGGCCGAGGCGCGGAACGGCAAGATGGACCCGGTGATCGGCCGGGACGCGGAGATCCGCCGGGTGATGCAGATCCTCAGCCGCAAAACCAAGAACAACCCCGTGCTGATCGGAGATCCGGGCGTCGGCAAGACGGCCATCGTGGAAGGCCTGGCACAGCGGATCGTCCGCGGCGACGTGCCCGAGGGGCTGCGCGAGAAGACCATCTTCTCCCTCGACATGAGCTCGCTGGTGGCAGGTGCCAAGTACCGCGGTGAGTTCGAGGAACGACTGCAGGCCGTCCTGAGCGAGGTCAAGGCCGCTGAGGGGCGCATCCTGCTCTTCGTCGACGAGCTCCACACGGTCGTCGGGGCCGGTGGCGGCGCCGAGGGCGCGATGGACGCCGGCAACATGCTCAAGCCGATGCTCGCCCGCGGTGAGCTGCACATGATCGGCGCCACCACGCTGGAGGAGTACCGCAAGCACGTCGAATCCGACGCCGCCCTCGAGCGCCGCTTCCAACAGGTCGTGGTGGACGAGCCGAGCGTGGAGGACACCGTCTCCATCCTTCGCGGCCTGCGCGAACGCCTCGAGGTCTTCCACGGTGTGAAGATCCAGGACACCGCGCTCGTCGCCGCTGCCACCCTCAGCCACCGCTACATCTCCGACCGGTTCCTGCCGGACAAGGCCATCGACCTCGTCGACGAGGCCTGCGCACGGCTGCGCACCGAGATCGACTCCATGCCGGCCGAACTCGACGAAAGCACCCGCCGGGTGACCCGCCTGGAGATCGAGGAAGCGGCCCTGTCGAAGGAGACCGACCCCGCCAGCCGCAAACGCCTGGAAGAGCTCCGGCGCGAACTGTCCGACCTGCGTGCCGAGGCCGACGCCATGAACGCCCAGTGGGAGGCCGAACGCCAGGCCATCCGGCGGGTGCAGGAACTGCGTCAGGAACTGGAACAGGTGCGTCAGGACGCCGAGGAGGCCGAGCGCAACTACGACCTCAACCGCGCCGCCGAGCTGCGCTACGGCACACTCACCGAGCTCGAACGCCGGCTGGCCGCCGAAGAGGAGGCGCTCGCCGCCAAGCAGGGCGAAACCCGGCTCCTGCGCGAGGTCGTCACGGAAGACGAGATCGCCGAGATAGTCGCCGCCTGGACCGGCATCCCGGTGACCCGACTGCAGGAAGGCGAACGGGAGAAGCTGCTGCGGCTGGACGAGATCCTCACCGAACGCGTGGTCGGTCAGAACGAGGCCGTCAAGCTGGTCAGCGACGCCATCATCCGAGCCCGCTCCGGAATCCGCGACCCGCGCCGCCCCATCGGCTCGTTCATCTTCCTCGGCCCCACCGGCGTCGGCAAGACCGAACTGGCCAAGACGCTCGCCGCGGCACTGTTCGACTCCGAAGAGAGCATCGTCCGCCTCGACATGAGCGAGTACCAGGAACGCCACACCGTCAGCAGGCTGGTCGGGGCGCCGCCCGGATACGTCGGCTACGAGGAGGGCGGCCAGCTCACCGAGGCGGTCCGCCGCAAGCCCTACTCCGTGGTCCTGTTCGACGAGGTGGAGAAGGCACATGCCGATGTCTTCAACACGTTGCTCCAGGTACTCGACGACGGCCGGATCACCGACGCCCAGGGCCGCACTGTCGACTTCCGCAACACCGTCGTCATCATGACCTCCAACATCGGATCGACACATCTGCTCGACGGGGCGAGCGCCGAGGGCGAGATCAAACCCGAGGCCCGGGCCCTGGTGATGGGTGAGCTGCAGAGCCACCTCCGGCCCGAGTTCCTCAACCGCGTTGACGACATCGTGCTGTTCAAGCCGCTGGGCATGGAGCAGATCAAGCACATCGTCGAGCTGCAGTTCAACGACCTGCGCCGGCGCCTGGCCGAACGCCAGGTCACCGTCGAGCTCACCGAACGGGCCAGGGAGCTCATCGCCCAGCAGGGCTTCGACCCCGTCTACGGGGCACGGCCGCTGCGCCGCTTCATCTCCCATGAAGTGGAAACGCTCGTCGGGCGGGCGCTGATCCGCGGCGATGTGCAGGACGGCTCGGCGATCCGGGTCGACGCCCAGAACGCTGAACTGGTCGTGACCTACGACGGGCCGGCCCGGGCAGACCATGGAATGGCTGCGTGAGAACGGTGACTACGAACCGGAGCAAGACGGTCGCCTGCGAGAAGTGCGGCCGTAAGAACCGGGTGCCGGCAGCAGCGGAGGGACGCCCGCAGTGCGGGAACTGCGGGGCCGCACTGCCCTGGATCGTGGATGCCGGCGATGACGACTTCGCGGAGATCGCCGAGCGGGCGGCGCCCGTCGTCCTCGTCGACCTGTGGGCCACATGGTGTGGTCCATGCCGCATGGTCAGTCCCGCGCTGGAACAGGTCGCCCGCGAGCTCGCGGGAAAGATCAAGCTCGTCAAGGTCGATGTCGACCAGGCTCCCCAGCTGTCCCAGCGGTTCCAGGTGCAGGCCGTGCCGACCCTGCTCCTTCTCGACAAGGGAAAGGTCATAGCGCGGCAGGCCGGCGCCGCTCCCGCCAAAACACTGCGCCAATGGGTGGAGGACACCCTCGCGGGGCGCCGCTGAGCCGCTCGTCAAGGGAAGGACGATCATCATGACCACCGAAAGCGACTGGCACCTGTCGCTCGTACGCCCGGTGACGCCACGCACACCCGAGGGCTGCGAGGAGTGTCTGCGTCTGGGCTCCCCATGGGTGCACCTCAGGTTGTGTCTGACCTGCGGTCACGTTGGATGTTGTGATTCCTCGCCGCTCAAGCACGCTCGACTGCACGCCGCCAACGTCGGCCACCCCATTGTGCGGCCCCTCGAACCGGGAGAGAACTGGCGCTGGTGCTACGTCCACGAGGCAATGGTCTGATGAGGGCGGGTACGGAGGACCCACACGGGGCCATCGCCGAAACCCCCGACCGGTTCGGCGCCTTCCCCCGGCTGACGTCGGAACAGCTCGAAGCGCTGACCCAGCATGGCGAGCACCGTCCCACGCAGAAGGGCGAGGTGCTGTTTCGCGAGGGCGAGCCGGGCGAGGAGTTCTTTGCCGTCGCCAGCGGGATGGTCGAGATCATCCACGACTACGGTGGTCCCGACGAACGCACCGTGGCCATGCACGGGCCCGGCCGGTTCCTGGGCGAACTCGGCCTGCTCGAAGGGCAGCCCGCATTCGACACCGCGATCGTGCGTGTGCCCGGCCAGGTCCTCGCGGTCCCGGTGGAGCGTCAACAGGCCCTGGTGGCACGTGATCCGGTCCTCGGAGACCTGGTGTTGCGCGCCTACCTGGGGCGCCGGTCCCTGCTCATCGGCCTGGGCGCCGGCTTCCGGATCCTGGGCTCGCGTTACTCACCCGACACCCTGCGGCTGCGCGAGTTCGCCGCCCGTAACCGGCTTCCGCACCGATGGATCGACCTGGAGAAGGACCCGGAAGCCGAGGCGCTGCTGCGCCGCTTCGGCATCCGTCCGGACGAGACGCCGGTCGTCATATGGAGAGGCGAGCAGGTACTGCGCAATCCCGACATCACGGACCTCGCCCGCCTCGTCGGACTCCCCCCCTCTGTGCCCGACTCCGGCGCATACGACCTGGTGGTGATCGGCGCCGGTCCGGCCGGACTCGCTGCCGCCGTCTACGGCGCATCCGACGGCCTCGCCACCGTCACCGTCGACGCCATAGCTACCGGAGGCCAGGCGGCCACTTCCTCGCGCATCGAGAACTACCTGGGCTTCCCGTCCGGGATCTCGGGTGGTGAACTGATGGAACGCTCGGTGCTCCAGGCCCGCAAATTCGGCTCCCGGATCACCGTCCCCGCCGAGGCCACCGCACTCAAACAACGCGACGGGCGGTACGCCATCACCTTCACGGACGGCTCCGAGGTACGGACCAGCACCGTCGTCCTGGCCTCGGGAGTGCGCTACCGCAGGCTCCAAGTCCCCGGTATCGACCGGCTGGAAGGCACCAGCGTCTACTACGCCGCCACGCTCCACGAAGCCAATCTGTGCCGAATGGACCCCGTGGCCGTGGTGGGCGGCGGCAACTCCGCAGGACAGGCGGTGCTCTTCCTCGCCGAGTACGCGCCCAAGGTGTATCTGCTCGTCCGCAGTGGCGACCTCGGCAAGGACATGTCGCGCTATCTCGTGGACCTGGTGACACGCCATCCGAAGGTCGAGGTGCTGACCCGCACCGAAGTGCGCCGGGTCGACGGGGAGGGGGCCCTGGACTCGTTGACCGTGGAAAACAGCGAGTCCGGCGACCGGCACGAACTGCCGGCACGTGCCCTCTTCGTCTTCATCGGCGCCCGGCCGCACACCGAATGGCTGAAGGGCGTAGTCGGGCTGGACACCCGCGGATTCGTGCTCACCGGCGCCGATGCCCGGGCATCGGCCGACCAGAGTCTCTGGGAATCGCTCGGGCGCGGACCACTGATGCTGGAGACCACGCTGCCGGGCGTCTTCGCCGCGGGTGATGTCAGGAGCGGATCGGTCAAGCGGGTCGCCTCCGCCGCGGGCGAGGGCGCCATGGCTGTCCGGCTCGTCCACGAACACCGGGCTCAGGAGGGCAACCTCGTCCGCGAGCCCGGGCGGAACGAGTCTCAGCCCGTGCCCGGCCAGTCGGCGTCCTGACGCTTCCCCTGCCGCCTGCGCGTGCCATGGGCGGCTTGGCGGACCGCCCTGTCGTCGTCCAGCGCCGGGGCGGGGGCTCACCTGCAAGTGTGTGCTCACCGGGAGGCCGGGGCACGGAGGTACGGGCACGGGAGGGCCCGGGCGACAATGGAGTTGCCGGGGCCGGAGGCGCGCCGATGACCACCCACTCCCCGCGCGGTGCAACAGGCCGTCCAGCCTGTCCCCCGTCCCCGGTGACGGGCATCGGAGTCGGCGGCGGTACCACGCGGTAGGTTCTCATCCGGCTCTCTCCGGTGTACGGGTGGGGGGGCGCCCCGACCAGCACAACAGCCCGGCCCGGATCCGCCCGCCGGGCGCCGCCGACAGGTGCGGGTCCTTCCCCCTGAGCGGGCGTCCGCCTGACGGCTAGCCGTATTGCCCTCCTATCAGCAGGTCCTGCCGGAGGACCGCCCGGTCGGTGCTCCGATGGCCAGGCGCTTCGTGTGCTCGTGGGCTGCGTGCGGCTGCCGCTGCCGAACCGAAGATTCAGGACCGGGACGCAGGACTCCGCGTCACAGATAAATCGCGTAACGCTGTTCGCCTTCGTCGGCGGACCACGGACCACGGACCAAGCCGAGAATCGCCGCTCGTCAGGGCGATTCTCAGCGCGCCCTGTGGTGGAAAGGCTGGGACCGCTGACCACGATCCCACGGTAGCGGGACTGGAAAAGTCCGGGTCAAAGCCGTTCAAGGACCGCCATCGCTGTACGGGAACCCACGTTCGCCGCACCCCGCGAGCCGTCCGCCACACGCAAAATGGCCCCAGAAAACTTGTTTCCCCAGGTCAGAAGGTTTCCTCAGGGTGAAACTGGTGGGGCGGGTGGGACTCGAACCCAAAGCGTGATGCCTCTCACCTGCGGAAACGCCACAGAGGCGGACATTCACATCCTGCTGGATCCCGCTGCGTCCGCCTCGATCCCCGGCAACCACGGTGCCGTGCGGTACGTACCGCACGGCTACGGGGCATCCACGGTCCTTGCAGTAGGAGACGGCCCACCCGGCACACCCGCTGCAAGGCAGCCAACCGTGCGGCTCAGCCGTAGCGCTTGCCGCCGACTCCGTTAACGCCTCTCCCCTTGCCCGGCGCAGTCACACCCCGTATCGACCGGGCCCGGGGAGCCGCAGGCGTATAGCCGTCCGCCCCAACCTTCGTAGTGGGGCCTGGGGGGTGTTGGGTTGGAGTGTTCGCGGGCGTCCGGTGACAAGGGCGCCCCGGGCACTTCTGTCTCCGGTGATGCGGCCGACGTTCCGCCAGTAATGGACCGCGCGTTCCAGGACCGGTCGGGAGACCTTGTTGAGGAGGTAGCAGGTCACGTTGCCGATCGGTCGTTCGCGGGCGTCGTCGTCGAGGACCTTGCGGACCATGTTGCCGGCCTGGGTGAAGTCGTCGCCGCGGAGTGCAGGGGGTAGGCCGCGGACCATCTGCCTTCGTCCCGGGGTTGTTGGAGTCGTCATCGGGAGCAACACCGAGAATTAGGGAGATCAGCCGCCCATCATGGCGGTACCCGACCGGTTCAACTGGGTTGGGGAGTAAGGGGCGCGTCATGCATGAACCATCCGCAAGTCTTCTCCAGCGCCCCCACAGAGTAGTCCGCGCTGCGCAAGTAACCGCCCGCTCGGCGGCGGAGCGGTGCCGCTCCGCCGCCTTGGGTCACGCGGTACGAACCTTGGCCTCGACCATTCGCACGATCAGGACGCTGATCAGCGCGCCCAACAGGTCCCCGACCTGCTCTGGACTGTAGCTACTCAGGAGCAGCAGCAGGCCCAACAGGAACAGCAGCCAGAGCAAGAGCTTCTGCCACCCGGCCAGGCGGGGCAGTAGGCCCCTCTCATGCGGATACGTCATCATGGAGTTGTCACCTCCTCTCGTAATAGCGGTGGTCGTGACGGCCGTCGGCCCCGTGATGCTGTGGTAGGTGCTCGGGGTCGACGGTGCATTTGGGCTAGGTCGCGCCATCCTCGCCAGCCATGCGCTCTACGGCTTCAGCAAGTACGCGCACGACCTCCTTCCGTCCTCCCGGGTCAAGGTGTCGGAACATTGCCCAAGCGCGGTCAAGCGGCGAAGGCGTCCGCTCCCCTCGGGCCATCCACGCCAACAGGACCGTTTTATGTTGCATGGACAAGTCCTGAATCTGGCGCGCCACCTCTTCCCGGTTCACGCTAGGGATAGAGGCTCCTCCGAGGTTGCAGCGATCACAGATAGTGACTAGATTTTCCGGCCCATCGGTGCCACCCTCTGCAAGCGAAACGAGGTGACGGACGGACAGCCTGGCAAGCGAATTCTGGGCATCAAGATGGGGTTCGCCAGCCGAGACGCCGCAGGACGTGCAGACGTAATTGTCACGGCGGAGAATCTCGCTTCGACGCACTGCGGAGGTTCCAATCTGGCGCTTCGCGACTAGGCGCCCTTCGGGACTCCAGACCGGCTCCCCAATTTTCACCAATCGCATGTGCACGCCATCGGCCATGCGCGCGATGTCGATCTCCCAGCCGTGCTCACGCAGGTCCCGCATACGCCGCTCCACCTGGGTCGCCCCAGGAAACGCCACACGCAGCTGCTCGCGAGTGAACGTGTTCCCCTCTCCCACTTCCGAGGCGAGCCAGGCCGCGACCCGAACCTTGGTACCCAGCTTCAGCTCCCCATCACGCCAATTTGGCGGTGGATTCGATACTCCCTTCACCCGACACCTCCTTCACCCTGACGTTTCGTGTGCCATCTGCCGCAGGACTCTACCGCCCTGGCAGCCTCACGGCAAGCAGACGGCAACAAGACGGCAGCCATCCGGCGGAGTGCCCGAAGACTTGCTAAGTCCCCGCCGTTGGACGGAATGAGTGGCACCGGAAGCTCCGTGGTCAGCGCCGCGGGCAGTCCCAGGTACTCGCGAACCGCAGCGTTGTCCCCGGTGACGCCGGCGAGACGGGCGGCGCCCCTCGAAGGTCTGGACTGGATGCGCGCGATCTCCGCTTGGGCGTCATCGATCGGGTCTCCGATGTCGATCAGCATGCGAATACCGTCTCCACCGACACGACGCTGGGGGCGACGGCCTTGACCATTTCGTCCAGGACGTCAGCACGGCCCGTCGGTGTGTGGGCCCCACATCAGGCGAGCGGCAAGAGTCTCGCCCGCAGGCCATCCCTCGGCCTTCCCGGCCTGGTGAAGGCGTTGCTCCATGCACAGCAGGACGGCGCATTTGTGGGTCCGGGCCAACCGGATGGCGGACGAGGGGGTCCAGCGGGCCGAGAGCCAGTTGCAGAGCGCAGCCGGAAGGCAATGCGGTCGGGGCGGGGTGCCCAGTCCGGCGGCGGCGGTGAGGCGGCTGTTCGCGGCGATCCGGTCGATGATGTGATCGACGCGGGAGCGCAGTTCAGAGAGCCGCGCGGAGGTGTCGAGGACGCCCATGCACCCCTTGTCGTTGAGCTGCCAGACCATCCCGGCCCGGACCTTGGCAAGACTGTAGACCGCGTCGCCCAGCAGATCGCGGTCCACTCCGCCTGCTGGATACGCAGCGGCAGCAATTCCCTATCCGCCACTGCCTCAGCTTGTCCTGTACTGCGAGCGCCATCGCGGCGTCGTTCGTCGGCTCGTCGTCGGGATGCTCCGCTCCCGCCACGGTGATTGTGCTCGGAGCCAAGAAGGTAGCCGAGGGCAGTGTCGATGAGCTGTGAGGCGTTGCCAAGTTCACGCCGCTCGGTTCCGGAGTCGTCGTCCCTGGTGATCGCGGCAACCTGGCCGGCCTGGTTGGAGTCGTAAGCGGCAAGCAGGCGGTAGGCCGCCAGGCGACGCAGGTCCTCGTCGGGAACCCAGGATGAGGTCAGCTCCGCCCAGGCGTTACGGCCCGGTCGGCGCGGGTCTGCCATAACTGGCTTGTAGTCCAGCCAACTCCAGACGTCGGTAATCGGCTAGCGCAGACCCACGACGT
Source organism: Streptomyces sp. NPDC005775 (assembly GCF_042871565.1). Classification (NCBI taxonomy): domain Bacteria; kingdom Bacillati; phylum Actinomycetota; class Actinomycetes; order Kitasatosporales; family Streptomycetaceae; genus Streptomyces; species Streptomyces sp. NPDC005775. The sequence continues at coordinate 498,147 of NZ_JBIAIU010000001.1, forward strand.
CCTCCCGGGCAGTCGGCCCCGCGCCGCGGGATCACTCTGTCGAGCCGTCAGCTTCCGTTGCCGAGCGGAGCCGTTGCTCGGCAAGGTCGAGTCTCCGCATCAGCAAGCTCGCGAAGGCCAGGATCTCAAGGACTTCCGCCTCCTCCTCCGCGTAATGAGGGCCGTGCGCACGTGGGTTGCGCAGTCCCGACATGGCGCCGCGGTACAGGTCGCGGAAGCCATCCTGTTCACTGACCTGAGACGCACCATCGGCCCGCACCACCATCAGCCGAGGAGTCACGCCACCGAAGGCGCTGCCCATTAGCTTGGCCCCGACCTCGGACGAATCAAGGAGCCCCTGCACTCGGTACTCCACAGCCTGGAACGCCTTCTGCACAGCGTCGGCGAGGTGACCGGACGCGTATCGGTCCGCCACAGCTTCCACTATCCCGTCATGAAGTGAGCATTCGACCGACCATCTTGAGGCGTCCTCGCTGCAAGCAGGAGAATCTACTTCGCGCTCATCGCGGTCCGGTTCGGTCACAACCGCTGCAATCATGCCTGCGACGCCAAGGTTTAGAACCAGATCACACCGACGACGCCAGTAGTCGGTGATCGTCTCAACGCCGGCGAACGGTCTGATCGCGCGATCGAATCGCAGCTCCCACCCAAATTCCTCACTGAACCCCGCCCCCTTGAACTGTGGTTCGCGCGTCAATAGCTTTGCGGCCCTCAACATTAGGTCGAAGCGTCCCTCACGGCGCGCTGCGTTCCTCTTCTCGGCGTCAGGGCCCAGGAAAGAGAGACCAGCAAACGGAAAGTTGCTGTCCACGAAGTAAGACATACTTTTCGGCCACGGCAACCCGGATTCCTTGAGGATGTTGATAGCCCGCCCCTTCCGGAGGAATGGATCACGGCGCTCAGAAGTGGGCTTCCAATGCCGGTCCGCCTCTGCGGCAAGCCGAGTCAACAAAACTGCACCTTCTACTTCGGGTAGAGCAGAGTCACCGGAGCAGTTGATCGCACCCATCAGAGTGAGTTCCAGTGGCGTCTCAGGGGAGGGCAGATGATTCCACCGGTTCCGATCAGGCCCGATGAGCAGCCCCTCAGGAAGCTGCTCGAAGGCTTCCTCGCTGCTGACTCCCTCCGCGTACAGTGTCCTGTCGATGAGGTCGAACTCTGGCCAGGCACTGGACTCGCGGAAGTGCTGGAACACGCGATCGATCACCAGCTGTCCGGCGGCACCGGCTGGAACATTTATCCGATGTCCAGTCAACTCGCCCACGTATGCCCCTTTTTGCTGCGCCACTAGTCTGTTGGAAGCGTACGCACTGCCGTGAGGCTCGTCGCCTCCTTTCGCAGCGCTCTTTTCCCTGAGGAAAACTCAGCGGACGTCCGGGCTTCAGGGGGCTGGCGGCCCTGCCGGGGGTGCAGGGCTGCGGCCAGCGCCGGGGCTAGCCGGTTACAGCGAGGCGGTTGCCGAGGCGGAACGGATGCTGCGTAGGTGGGAGGCCAGAGCTGTCGCCTTATCCATGCCGATGTGGTCCGTGGCGAGCTGGGCCAGGACGGCTTTGGGCTATCACGGTAGTCCGGCCGATGACGTCCTTCGCTCCGGATAGACCCCATGCCGTATTTGAGATGCTGCGCGTTCCACTTCTTGATCAGACGAGTGGCCGTTGGATAGGCTCCACCGATACGGTGTGTGACGCACGGGGAACATCTTGTGTGCAGCCACCGGCCCAGGGGGGTGGGCTGTGCCTGACTCAATAGCCGTGCCGACGGGTGTCCAGCCAATCAGTTTTGACGTGCACGTAGTCCGCGGGGGAGGCCTCGGCGGAGCCCGCGACGACTTCGAAACGATGATCGCTCAGCTCGCCGCCGCAACTACCCCAAACGTACGGTCCGTCGCTGCCAACCCGGGCGACTGGGGTATCGACACCTTCGCTGGAAACCTCGGCGGGGCGATCACAGTGTGGCAGTCGAAGTACTTCATGCATGTCACCACCAAGAAGCACGTACAGCAGGTCGAAGACTCGCTCGACAACGTGCTGAAGGCAGCCGTTAAGAACGGCCACACCATCGCCAGCTGGATTCTGTGCATCCCTTCCAGCATGGACGGCCCCATGACGGCATGGTGGGACACGTGGACGAAGGCGAAGGAGAAGGAACACAGCCTCGTCATCCAGCTCTGGGACGAGACCGCCCTCCGGAAGAAGCTGCTTAGCCCCGAAGGCGACGACGTGCGTCGCGGCTTCTACGAGACGTACGCTCAGGCCGCCCCCGCCTCCGTGGAGCAGCTTCGGCTGGTACTCGAAGTCGAGGACGACAAGGCAGCCGCCCTTGGCTCCGCCTTGTTCATTCGGCAGATGGCCGAGGCCGGTCACGTGGAGCTGGACTCGGCCAAGAGGCAGTTCTTCAATGCCGATCTTGTGGCTCGCGAGATCGCGCACAAGGACGTTCCGGCGGAGGTGGCTGCGCTCAGTTCCGCCGATGCGACGCTCCACGGTCTATGGGAGATGCAGTTCAACGAATGCACGGCCGAGGACGCGCTTCGGGTTCTCCACCCCCGTGTTTGGCGGGATGTACGCAACGAGCACGACAAACTGCCGAAGTCGCTCCGCCTGGAGCTGGTGCATAGCTGGGGGCTGGTCCACCGGCTGGTGGACAACCGCAAGGCGGGCTGGGTCAAACACTGGCGGCAGATCGCCGCCGAGCACTCCGACGGCTGACCGCCGTCGCCTGTCCGACCTACGAGGAGTTCGCTGTGGAAGCACACCGGCCGGTCATGATGCCGGAGGACGAGGTGACCTTCCGGCTGGCGCAGCTGCTGCTTCTTCTCGACGCTGTCGCCGGACAGGACGCCAAGGGGGCGAGTCTGGAGCGCATCGGCTACTACGACTTCCTGTCGGCGAATCCCTTCCTCGTCGTCGATTCCGACGGCCGGGAGGGCAATATGCTCCGGCTGGCCGGGTTCGATCCGCAGGTGCTTTCGTACGCGTCCTCCTCGCAGCGCTTTACCAGTCGACGCGAGCGCATCCAGCACGACCTCGGACTGCTCGTGGCTTACGGGTGTTGCGAGGTGCATAACCGCAACGGCGCCTTCGCCTATTCGATCAGCAACCGCGGTCGGGAACTTGGGGCTCGCTTCACCGCCACCTACGCCGCGTCGTTCGCCACTGCGGCGTCCATCGTCGTGCGTCGCCTTCGCAAGCTCAGCGACAAGGCGCTGCGGGAACAGACGGCACGGTGGCTACGGCCGGATGGAGAGGGCGGGCCCGGTGCCGCGCTCCTCAGCGTCCTGGGACCGGGACCGCAGGCACCTGACATGCCCTGGGAGGGATGACCACCATGCAGCCTCTGCCCGGCATCCGGATCCGGCGCCTGCGCCTTGCTGGCGTCAGCCGGAACTATGACGTCGATTTCACGCAGGACCAGCGGGTGCGGGACCTGTCCGTGGTGGCCGGGGCATTCAGCTCGGGCAAGACCGCGGTGTTGGAGTTCATCGCCTACGGCCTCGGTGGGAAGCGCCATCCACGGCATCCTGAGGTGCTGCGGAAGGTCCGTTCCTGCCTTCTGGAAGTCGAGCTGTCCGGCGAACCGCACGTCATCGAGCGGCCCGTCGGGGAGCCGTCGAAGGTCGCCTACGTACGCCGGGGGACACTGGACAGCCCGCTGCTTTCCAAACCTGAAGGCAGGACCATCGAGCCGGCGGGAGCCCCCGAGAGCCTCTCCGCTCTGCTGCTGGGGCACTGCAAGCTCGAAGGCGTCCAGCTGCGGGAGGCCCCCTCCAGCCGTGAGTCCCGGACCGACCCCCTGAGCATCCGCGACCTCATGAACCTCGCGTTCCTGCCCAACGAGCGCATAGCCTCCAAGAACTTCCTGTTCGAGAACGAGTACATGAAGAAGCACAAGCTGAAGCAGGTGGTCGACGTCGTCTTCGGCGTTCATGACGACCGCGCCGTCGAGCTTGGGCAACGCATCAAGGAACTGGGCGCCCGGCTCACCCAGGCACGCTCCGAACTCGCCGCAGCACGGGCGTTCGTCGACGAGCAGGACGTTCCCACCGTTGGCGCGCTGATCGCTGAGCAATACGAAGGCGAGCTGCGGGAGCTGACCGAGCAGCTACGGGCCCTCGACGAGGCAGCGCAAGCCGGCACCACCTTCGCTGGACGTCTGCGCCGCGAACACCAGCAAGCTGCCCAGCGCGCCCGGCGAGCCGCAGGCGTGGTACGTGACTGCGAGACGCAACTCACCCGGATGATGCCCCTGAGGGCGCAGTACGCGGACGACCTCGTCAAGCTCAATATGCTGGCCGAAGCGCAGCGCCTGTTCGACCCACTCAGTGTCACAACCTGCCCGGCGTGCCTGAATCGGCTACCCGCTCCCCCGTCGGTGGAGAACGGCTCGTGCAGTCTGTGCAGCCACGAGCTGCCCCATGGCGACGGGCACCTGACGCTCGGCACCGCCACGGCCGAACACTCGTCGGATGAAGAGCGGCTGAATGTCGCGGCCGAGGTCAGAGCCACCAAGGCCCGTTTGAAGGAGATCACTGCCTACATCGAGGGCCTGGACAGCTCGCTCGCCACGTTGAAGATTCAGGCAGAAGGCGCCGCCACCGACGAAGAACGTGCCGCGGCCGCGGTCGACGAAGCCACTTCGCCCACCGTCACCCCGTTCCTCGCCGCTCGCGACAACCTCCAGCGTCGGCGCGAGGAAGCCCTCCGTCACCTCCAGCACGCCGAGAACGCGACGAAGCTTCAGGCTGGCCTGGAGAAGCGCGCCGCGCTCGTGGAGCGGCAGGAGGCACAGATCGAACGCCTGCGGGAGGAACGCGACCGGCTGGGAGATGCCGCACAGGACCGGGACTTGGTCATCGGCCGAATCAACGGCCGGTACAGCGAACTCCTGCGGCAGTGGCACTACCCGAAACTCAGCCAGCCGATGATCGACACGAACCTGGTTCCTCACGTACGCGGTGATTCCTACCGCGAGGCATCATCCGGCGCCCGAACACTCCTGACCCTGGCCTGGCAGCTGGCCGTCTTCGAGGTGGCCGTCGAAACATCGGCCGCCCACCCCGGCTTCCTCATGATCGACAGCCCGCAGAAGAATCTGGGCCACGGCGGCACCCGGGACGCGGTAATTGCGGACGCGATCGCCATCGAGGACTTCTACCGCCACCTGACCAGCTGGCTGGCTGAACAGGGAGCCGGCGCCCAGGTGATCATCGTCGACAACAGTCCGCCCATGCTCGTAGAAGAGAACGTCGTGGTCAGGTACAGCCGTAACGAGGACCGGCCCCCCTACGGGCTGATCGACGACGAGACCACTACAGACGAAGGCAACCCCGAATGACCTCCTCACCCTGCCTAGGCCATTCACCCGTCCGCGCCTGCGCCTACCGCGGCTTTGGCGATCGGCCGCCAGCGGTCTCAGGGCGCGGCCGCGCCCTGGTGGTGGCCACGTAATGGCGGACGAACACGTCCCTCGTGACCGCCGCCCAGGCATTCCTCACCCTCAGGCGGCTCGACCCAAAAGTTTACATGCCGACCTGACCCTCTACCAGGTCCTGGACCTTCTTCAAGACCTCCTGAAGGGCTGGACCGGCACCGGCATCACCCAACCTGTGCGCCAGATCCCGAGGTCAACTCGGCCGTGGGACCGCGCCACGACGCTCCCTCAGGCAACCACCATAAAAGGCCAGGTCAGACGCATCTGAAGTGCTCTGACAGCCTGCGACAGCGGGTCAGTACCGCACGGCGCGCGGCTAGTACCGCACGGAAAACAGCCGTGCAATCCACGTTTCCCCAGGTCAGAACGATTCTGCCTGGGGATGCTGGGTGGGGCGGGTGGGACTCGAACCCAAAACGGTGACACGTCTCACCTGCGGTTTTCTCAGAGACACGGATATACCGTCCTGTTTCCATCCGGCTGAATCCCCCTCGATCCGGCTCCATCGGATCCGGTGCAGCGTTCGCTGCACCGGTACGAGAGGCACAAGAAGCCGCGTCAAGCACATCCGATCACGCGCTTCTCGATCGACAGTGTGGGGCTCCGCTGGTGACCGCCACGCCGGCGAGGCATCCAAGAAAAGGAGGCTACTCGACACCCCGCGTGACTGTAGGTGATCAAAACCTTCACCGTCGAGACGAGTCCGACCCGGTCCCTTCCACGGGATACTGGCGTAGGTGCGGGACCCACTCCCCTGATCCCTCCGCCCGGTGTCGGCACCGAGGCCGACATCGTCGGCACGGCGGTGGCCAACGGCGTGCGGCCCCAAGCAGGCGGCCCGAAAAAATGCGGGGCCGGTGTCGGTGGGCCAGGGAATGCTGGTGCCCATGGAAGACCCAGAGCAGCAGGACAGTGACGAAGACGTAGAGCCGGACGACGCCTGGGCCGTGGACGGAACGTGGGAGGGAATCCTCACTGCGGTCCCTGCAGCCGCCGACGAGGGCAACGACATCGGCTGGACGGTATCTGTGGACTCCACCGTCCGCCGGGCCCACCAGCACGCAACGGGAGCAAGGAAGAGGGGGCGCCAGATCGGGCTGAGCCTGACGATCACGGGCTCGGACGTTCCCGCGGCGGCCTGAGCACAAGGTGCATCTTGCCAGCGACAGCCACGCTCGTCCGTTCCCGTTCCACGTGACCGCAGGCCAGGCGGGCGATGCGCCGTCGTTCGAAGCGGTGCGGTACCGGTCTGCAACACCCCATAGAGTGAGATCGGGGGCGTGTCGTATATCTGATACGCCCCCTGCCCAAGCCTTCGATCGGAATGTGAACAGAATGTGGATCGAGCGAATCGCTGAGGCCACGCACTGGGAGCCGCTTCGGCTCAATATTCCCTGGAACAGCATCGAGGAAGATCTTGGTACTCAACTGCCCGAAGATTACAAGAAGCTTGCCGAGACGTTCGGCAAGGGCGAATTCTCGGAGTTCTTGCGTGTTTTCACCGTCGATACCACGAGGCAGTTCGACCTGGTCAGGATCTGGAAGAAGTATCTCGAGGGCGGCCCGGAGAGCGGCCCAGATCCCGCCTTCAAGCCTTACCGGATGTACCGGCCAGGTCAGCGCGGCCTCATTCCCTGGGCGTTCGGTGAGATGAAGTGCAGCTACTTCTGGCTGGCGTCCGCGGATGAGGATCCGGCGAGCTGGCCCATCGTCACACAGGGAGATCCGTATCCCTGGCACGAAGTGAACATGTCCACTTCCGAGTTCGTCTGCCGAGTGCTGACCGATCCCGATTTCGATCCGTTCTCGATCGCGAGGCCGTTTCCGGATCCTGACTTCTATCCGATGGACTGAAAAGTCATCTCATTTGGTGAGTCTGCGGTAGCAGATGAGCGTGCAGGCGATACTGGTGAAGCCCAGGAAGTGATCGGCCTTGCGTTCGTATTTCAGCCCTGCCCAGCGCGCCTACTCGAGGTCTATGGCCGAGTCCGCCGATGGCTCACGGCCCATCGCCTCGGACGGCGTGGCCTTGATGTGCCCGGAGCCCAGCCTAGGACTTCCTCGAAGCTTCGGGCAACAATCGGGGTGGGCAGGTCCCCACGGTCGCCTTCGAAGGTCCTGAAGGTCGCCTCACTCAGCCAGGTGCAGCGCGCGAGTTCACGTTCCGAGATGCCTTCGGCCTCACGGAACTCGATGAGGCTCTCGCCAGCCGCGCAGATTCCTCTCCGCTCATGACCGCAGTATGTCGCAGAGCCCAGGCTGGGGCAGCCCGCTGACTTTTTCGCCCTCGCCATGCAACCGGCGATCGTCACCAGCCCTGACCTGCACGCCAATCCCATGACAGAGTCAGATATCAGACAACGACTCGCATACCGCCCTCTGAGACCGTGACCCGATTCGGGCGATCGCCGACTACTGCTCGACCTGCATGCGACGGACCAGACGACCCTCGAACTCGTACACATGACGGACCTCCTCTCGAGCAAGAACGGAACCGCCCGGGTCGCGAGCCACCAGTCTGACCGCGACTTCGATCCGGCCGTCGCCCCGTTCCCGAAACTGCACAGGCGTGAGGGACAGCCGAAGCTGAGCCCACTGGCGAATCCAGTAGTCTCGGACCGACGCCCGTCCTTCGAGGTGCCCGCCTTCCCAGCCGTTGGGCCACTGGACATCGGCGGTCATGGCCGCGAGGACCCGATCGATCTCGCGGGCGTTGAATGCCTCGTACAGCTCTCGGAGCTCCCGCGATCGGGCGAACGTCGACGGCCTGTCGTCACTATGGGGCACTGAATCATCCTCTCGCCAGAACACGCGTGCTGGTGCTGCGGGCTCGACGTCGCCGACCTTCGCGATCGTCAGCGGCCGAGCGGGTCACAGTCCACCAGCCGCTCGGATGCTGGCTCCGGTGACATAGCTGGCCTCGGAGCCGAGCAGCCAAACGATGGCCGGAGCGATCTCGTCGGGCTCTCCGGCTCGGCCCAACGGGATGCGTGTGGCAGCGCGCCCGGCGCGGTCCGGATCCCCGGCATCGGCGTGGATCCTCGTGTGCACCGTGCCCGGCGCCACGGCATTGACCCGGATCCCTTGATCGGCGACCTCCTTGGCGAGTCCCACGGTCATCGCTTCGACCCCGGCCTTGGCTGCGGCGTAGTGGACGTAGTCGTGTGCCGAGCCCAGCGTGGCTGCTGCCGAGGAGACATTGACGATTGCCCCACCGTGTCCGCCGCGGGTGGTGGACATTGCCCGGACCGCCTCACGCGCGCACAGCAGCGCGCCGACGAGGTTCACGTCGACGACCCGGCGCAGCACCGCGACCGGGGTGTCCGCCAAGTCTCCAAGGTGTGCGGTCAGTCCGGCGTTGTTCACCAGTCCGGTGACGGCGCCCAGGTCCGCGGCAGCGGCGAACAGCTCGGCAACGTCATCCTCGTCGGTCACGTCGCCGGCCACGGCAACAGCTCTCACGCCGTGGTCCTGTGCTGCCGCGGCAGCCCTCATGGCGGAGGCGCGGTCGTCGCGGTAGCCGACGATCAGGTCGTGTCCTGCACGCGCCAGGTGCGCGACGGTGGCAGCGCCGATCCCCCGCGCCCCGCCGGTGACGATCGTGAGCGGACGGACTGCCGGTGGCACGGGTCCCGCGGTTCGGCTTCGTGTGTCACTCATGGTTGTCAGTCCTGTCGTGGCTGGTGTCTGCACTCCAGGTTTCCCAGAGGGCTGCGTAGGAGGTCGCGGTGGTGACGAGGTGGTCGTGGTGGCCGAGCTCGGTGATGCGGCCCCCTTCCATGACGGCGATGCGGTCAGCGTCTCGGGCTGTCTGGAGTCGGTGGGCGACGGCGATGATGGTGCGGCCCTGGATGGTGGCGGCGAGGGCTTGTTCGGTGCGGCGAGCGGTCGTCGGGTCCAGCAGGGCGGTGGCCTCGTCGAGGACGAGGGTGCGGGGATTGGCGAGCACGACTCGGGCGAGCGCGACATGCTGGGCCTGGGCGCCGCCGAGCCGATGGGTGCCGAGGTCGGTGTCGAGCCCGTCGGGGAGGTCGTCGAACCAGTCTGCGCCGAGGACGTCGAGGGCCTCGAGGAGCTCGGCGTCGGTGGCGTGAGGTGCCGCGATGGTGAGGTTGTCGCGCAGAGGGTCGGCGAACACGTGGTGCTCCTGGGTCACCAGGACGATGTGCTGGCGGAGCTGCTCGGGTGCGAGGTCGGCGACGTCCGCACCGCCCACGGTGACCCTTCCTGATCGGGGACGGTCGATGCCGGCAATGAGGCGACCCAGGGTGGTCTTGCCTGCTCCCGACGTCCCCACGACGGCGAGATGCTCGCCGGCCCGGACGTCGAGGTCGACACCGTGGAGGACGTCGGCCCCGTCGTAGGCGTAGCGGACGTCGGTGACGACGATGTCCATGTCGGTGGGGACGGCCGTGACACCCTCGGCGCTGCGTCGTGGCGGTTCCGCTGACGAGGCGAGGCCCTCGATGCGGGCGAACGAAGCGGCGCTGCTCTGCAACGTCTCCACCCAGATCAGGATCGTGTCGATCGGGGTGGTGAGCTGGCGCAGGTAGAGGACGACCGCGACGACGGTGCCGAGGCTGAGCTGGTGGTCCATGTAGAGCAGGCCGCCCACGCCGAACGCGGCGCCGACGGCAAGGGCGGTGGAAGCGTCGATGGTCGGGAAGAACACGCTCCGCAGGCGAAGGGTGCGCAGCTGGGCCGCTGTCGCGGCGGCGATCGCGGCCGAGCAGTCGGCGGCCCGCCGCTCCTGCAGGCCGAGCGCTTCCACCGTCCGGGCGCCGGCGGCGGTGCCGGCCAGGACGTCGGCGACCTCGGCATGCGCGGCTGCCTGGGCCAGATAGGCCGACCGGGCGCGGCGCAGGTACCAGCGCAGGATCACGGGGATGGCGACGAGTGCGACCAGTCCGACGGCGCCCAGCACGGGGGAGAGCAGGACGACGGCGACGATGATGATCAGCGCCTGGGCAAGGGCGAACACCATCTCTGGCGCGGCGTCGCGCAGAGCGACCGACACCAGGCCGGCGTCGGTCGTGGCACGTGAGGTCAGGTCGCCGGTGCCGGCCCCTTCGACAGCTCGTGCAGGGATCCGCATGAGCCGGTCGGCCAGCTGCTCGCGCAGTCGGGCGGCGGTCCGTTCGCCGAACCGGTAGCCCAGGCGGCGGGCCTGGTGCCCGATCAGGAGCTGCGCGGCCGCGGCAAGCACCACGAGGAGGCCCAATCGGTCGATGGTCGCGACCCCAGCCCCGGCCTGCACCTCGTTGACGATCTGCCCGAGCAGCCACGGCCCGACCAGACCTGCGCCCGCTGCCGCGCAGTTGGCGAGCAGCACGGCGATGAATGCTGCGCGGTCGGAGCGGATGAGCCGCCACGCAGCACGGCGGACCTCGCCGGGCTCTGCCACCGGCAACGGCTGCGCGCTCATGCCTGGATCTCGGGGTCGTGGGCGCTGGTGGCCGGTCCTCCGCGGTGGACCAGAGCGGCGTAGGCGGGGTTGGCCAGCAAGGCGGTGTGGGTGCCGCTTGCGACCACCCGACCGGCGGCGAGCAGGTGCACCTCGTCGGCTCCTTGCAGCACGAGCGCGGACGTCGAGGTGACCAATGTGGTCTTGCCGCGACGGTGGTGGGTGAGGCGGTCGACGATGGTGGCCTCCGTGGCGGCGTCGAGCGCCGAGGTCGGGTCCACCGCGAGCAGGACGGTCGGGTCGGCGATCGTCGCCCGAGCGAGCCGGACGCGTTGGCGTTGACCGCCGGAGAGGTTCCGTCCCCCGGAGTCGATCCTCGACCCCAGGCCCTCGGTCAGGCCCCGCACCACGTCGTCGGCGGCGGCGGTGTGCAGCGCGTCCAGGATCGCAGCCTCACCGAGGTCGGCGACGTCGAGGCGACCGGCCACTACCTGGGCCAGGGACCCGGCGAACAGGGCGGCGTCGTTGTCGGCCACCAGCACCTGCTCGTGCAGCTGGGCGGGGTCGAGCTCGGAGGTCGGCTGCCCGGCCCAGGTGGCACCTGGGCGGAAGCCGCCGAGTCGGTCGACGAGGGCCACGGCGTCGGAGTGCCGGGCGGTGGCGACCGCAGCGAACGTCCCCGGTGTGATCCGCAGCCCGGAGACCCCGTCGATCAGGTCTCCCCGCCCCGGGGGCACCGCCGTACCGGTGCTGTCGGGGCGCACGTCCAGGAAGTCGGTCACCCGACGTGCGGCCACGAGAGCCTGGCTGAGGTCGAGCGCGCCCTCGATGAAGGAGGCCACCGGCACCGCCAGCACCGCGGCGTAGCCGGCGACCGCGACCAGTTCGCCCACCGTGATGCTGCCCTCGACCGCGAGCCGGGCGGCCAGCCACACCACCACTGCGGAGAACAGTGTCGGCAGCCCCAGACCGACTGCCTGGATCACGCTCGTGACGCGGCCGACCCGATAGCCGTGCTGCAGCAGCCGCTGCGACTCGGCGCGGAAACGGTCGGCGTAGACCGCTTTGCCGCCCAGGCCGTTCAGGACGCCCAGCCCCGCGACGATGTCCACGATCCGACCCGTCACTCGGCCCTGCTGCTCGCGGTACGGCGTACCGACCGTCCGGAGCCGGCGCGTCGCCGGGCCCATGACCATGGCCAGGACCGGAACCCCCGCCAGCACGACCACAGCCAGTGGCACCGAGATCCGCAACAGCAGCACCGCGATCACCAGGTAGGCGAGCACCGCACCGACCCCCGGCCCGGTCGCGGTGAGGCTGCGCCCGATCGTCCACGCGTCCCCACCTCCGATGGCCACGACCTCCCCGGTGAGCGCGCGACGCGCCATCGTGTCTCCCAGACGGATGCCGTGGGCGTTCACCTCTGACACCGTCCGCAGCGCCGCATCCATGCGCACCCGGGTCATGGTGCGATGCCGCCAGATGCTCAGGCCCGCCAGGACGCCCCCGACCAGGAGCAGGACAGCCGTCCACCCAAGCACCACGTTCTGCTGGCTCTCCGCGAGGCTGTCGATCGCACGGGACAGCACGTACGGCGGTAGGGCGAGCCCCACCATCCAGGCGCTGCCGAGCACCGCTCCGAGCGTGACCCGGCCGCGCTGCCGAGACACGAGCCACGCCAAGTACGACCACGGGCCACGGGTGTGGGGGCGCGTCGGCGGCGCGGTGCTCCGGCGCATGTGTCGGCGTCCCCATGCCTTGCCCGTCTGGACCACGACGACCAGCATCACGGCGAGAAGTGCGGCGGAGGTCGCCGGGACGAGGTCCAGAGGCAGCGTGTAGCTCATCACGACCCGAGCCGCAGCATCGATGAGCAAGGCCAGTCCGAAGCCCCAGGTCATGCCCCGCATCGCTCGCCGAAAGGTCTCGCTCGTCTCCCAGGACCGGTGCCAGTCCTCGGCCGGCGCCGGGGGCATGAAACCGACGGTCGCCGTGAAGACGAGCGGTCGTGCCCGCAGCAGCGACAGCAGGACCCAAACTCCGGCGAAGCCGGTCAGATAGCTTTCGCGGGCCATCAGGGGCCGCGAGTCGGCAGTCATGAGGCCGATCGCAGTCCCGACGGTGATGAGCCCGAGAGCGAAGAGGCTAACCCCGGGGACGCGCCGCCGGAGGACCAGGCCGGCGCTCAGGCGGAGCATAGGCAGGGCGGCCCCGGCGAGGAGCGCTGTCCAGACGGATGCGCCCAGTGCGCGGAGCACGTAGTAGGACGCGAGCGGGACGACGAGGTCGATGAGGAGGAAGCCGGTGAAGGCGGCCGGACCGCTTCTCGGGGCCCTCATCGTGGCTCCGTGGCCTGCAGTGCACGTCGGACGATGGTGACCAGGTGCTCGGCGTGGCCTCGTGCGTCAGCCGTCGGGTCGCAGGCGGCGCGGGCCGCGGCGGCGTCGATCGACGCCCGCATCGTCATGGCCAGCACCCCGGCGTCCACATCCGCGGCCTCACCCGTCGCCTGCCCTCGCTCGATCAGCTCTCGCAGGTGGGCGCTCAAGGGATCCTCGCCTCCCCGGGGGCCGTTCGCAGGTCGCATGTTCGCCGCCACCTCCATGACTGCGCGCACGTGCCTCGGATGGTCGGCGACGAAGGTGAGGTTGCTCCTGATGCAGGTCGCGAGCTCGCCGATCACCGAGTCGCTGTCGCCCGTCGCCTGGCCGATCTGCTCGCCCGCCTCGCGGTAGAGGGAGGTCACCACCTCGCTCAACAAGTCCTCCTTGGTCGGGAAGTGGTAGGTCACCACTCCTTTGCTGACGCCTGCGCGGCGAGCAACCTCGGCGACGGACGTGCCTGCGAACCCCAGCTCTACCAGCACGTCCACCGCGCAGTCGACCAGCTCGGCCTTCAGGGCCAGGCCGCCGGGCGACGGGGTGGGTGAAGGTATCGTACGCAGGTGCGAATCTGACACCGCCGTCCTTGCAGGGTGGACGACCTCAGCGCGATGCCGGAGCGTTCCGGATGGCCTGCGCGGTGGCGCTCGGGTCGTAGTCCTGGGGAACGCCGCCGACGAGGATGATGTCGCCCTGGATGTGCCGGGAGCGGAGGGGTGCGATCTCCCGGTAGGCGGGAGAGTCCCACCAGTCCCTGGCCTCGTTGATCCCGGGAAAGCCGATCACCACGACATGTCCGGCCCACGCGCCCTCCTTCACCTCCGGTGGCGTGCCGTGCACGAGGAAGCGGCCCCCGAAGGGCTCGAACGTGCCGGCGATCCGCTCCATGTACTCGGCGACGTCCGGGTGCGGCTCGGCGTCGCGCAGATGGGCGATGGCGTAGGCAGTCACAGAAGGTTCCTGTCTGGAGAGGGTCGGTTCGCGTGAGCGTCAGTCGAGCGGTCTGAGTTGGCGTGGCCGTGAAGCCGGTGGACAAGGAAGTCGAGGATCTCGTCGCGTGCCGTGGCGGTCGGTTCGCCCTCGCGATCGACGAGGTGAACAGTGACCACGCTGTGGGGATAGGGAACGTGAGCAGCGAAGAACGGCGGTGCATCACGATTCGCGGCAGTGTCGGGGAGTTCGCGGCTGACGAAGGAGTCGCCCAAGGCTTGCGCGTAGGTATCGAAGCGCGCCCTGGTGCAGACCTTGTCACCCTCGAATCGGTAGGCCAGGACGGTGAGATCGTCACGGTCGAGACGTTCCTTCACGGCGGTGAGCTCGGCGTCGCTGATCTCCAGGACGCCCGGCTCGTCCAACGGCAGGGACGGCTGGCAGGCCACCGGCGCGACGACGGCGCTCTCGAGCATCATGGTGATGGCGAAGTTGCCGGTGAAGCACATCCCGACCGCGCCCACACCTGCTCCCCCGCACTCACGGTGCGCCGAGCGAGCGAGAGCCATCAACCACGTCGTGATGGGGCTCGACTCGCCACCGCCGAGTGCGCGGAACTCCTTCGCGACGCAGAGACGACGAAACACCTGTGCCCCGCTGTCGGCGTCGCCGAGGGCGCCGTCGGTGCCGAAGAGGGAAGGAAGGTAGACCGTCATGCCACGATCGCGGACCCATCGGGCGAAACGAGCGACGTGTGGGCTGATGCCGGGCATCTCGTGCATCACGATCACACCGGGACCGTCACCGCTGACATACACGCGACGCACCTGGCCGAGGAGCGAGATGGACCGGACGGTGAAGTCGGCGAGGTCGTCGTCTTGGGTCACGTCGTGATCCGTCATAGAGATCCCCCCTGCGATGGATCGTCGCGGACTGCGGCCGATCTGGTGACTACGATGGATCACGATGAAGTCCTTGAGAGAGCGAGACCGGCCATATTCCGGGCGGTTCGAGACATGACCTCGGTCCGCGTACTGGATCTCGAGGGAGCGATGGCCACTTCCGTGGCCATCACGGTTGATGTCCTCGACACCGCGAACCGGCTGGCCCTCCGATCGGGACGGGCCGATCAGTTCGACGTCCAGCCCTGGGTCGCCAACGGCTATGGAGACGCAACGGATCCGGTGGATCTCGTGGTCGTCCCTGGCCTCGGGATGAGAAACACCCAAGAGGTTCGCAGCCGACTCGCAGCGCCCGATGCCAGAGCGGGGGCGCACTACTTGAAGGAAGCCGCCGCAGCAGGTAGTGAGATCGCAGCCTCGTGCGCCGGAGTGTTCCTCCTCGCCGAAGCCGGCATCCTCGATCAGCGACGTGCGACTACCACCTGGTGGCTGGCGCCGCTGTTCGCCTGCAGGTACCCCGCAGTTCGGTTGACACCTGCTGATCTCGTCGTCACCGACGGCCCGGTGACAACCGCAGGCGCAGCCTTGGCGCACCTGGACCTGATGCTGACGCTCGTAGGGCGTCACGGTGGGGAGGCGCTCGCCCGGGAGTGCGCCAGGTACCTCGCGGTTGACCGTCGTCGGTCGCAGTCTCCCTACGTGATGCCCGAGACGATCGAGGGCGCCGACAGCGATGTCGCAATCGCGCGGTCATGGGCGCTCCAGCACCTCGACACAAGCATAGGAGTGAGGGACTTGGCCGCTGCCGCACACCTCAGTCCGCGCACCTTCACCCGCAGAATCAGCGAAGCCACAGGTATGTCACCTGCTCGATTCCTACGACGCCTGCGTGTCGAGCGAGCTGTCGAGCTTCTGCACAACACCGACCTCGCCGTCACCGGAGTCGCCCATGCAGTCGGGTACAGCGACCCGACGGCACTTCGACGGGCCATGAGCCAAGAGCTCGGCATGAGCCCCCGGACAGTCCGCGGACAGCGCACCCGCGCCCACTGAATGACATCCGCGACCGGCGCGCCCCATCGCTTTGCACGAGAGCGCGTCGGAAGGCCGTCGGCACTCGGCTCGGCCTAGCGTCCTTCAGCGGACCAAATGACCGGAGGGCGTCAGTCACCAGAGCAGGATCGTCATCCGCACGATCGGAGATGTCGCCTATGGTCGTCGCCCGAACGAGTCGAGCAGCCGGATCTGTGGTGACGCGTCAGCAGGTAACGTTCCGCTCGGACCGGCGCCATACGCTCCGAAGGCAAGCATTTCGTCCAGGTGCGGCTCGACCGTGTTCAGCACGCCGACAACAGTCTGCGGATCAAGGGTCTCGTCGAGACGCGCGGCACGCAGGAGGTCCCACGCGTGCACTACCAGGTCGACGAGACGGAATCGCACGTAGGCAGCGACGGGAACATTTCCGTTCGGGCCCGCGATCTGTTGCTCGGGCGATGTCGCGAAGAATGCCTGTGCTTGGCGCTGTGCGGACTCACTCACGTCAGCGACTGGGTCATCGCCGACCTGCTTGGCTGCGAGCATGGCGTGGGCCTCGTCGCGACCAACGCCTGCCAGCAGAAGTGCGGTGAAGCGGTTCCCCACCACCACGTGCTCAATCAATTCGCGTACCGAGATTCCCGACGGCGTCGGTTGCTCCGACGAGTCCGCGGGCAATTGGCGCACAACTCGTTCGAACTCTGCCGAAGCTGCCCTGATCAACTCCATGTGCTACAGGCTAGCGGCACGAGCCGCTCGTCCGGGAGGCGACCAACCCGACTTGCCTGCATACCCCCGGCAAGGATTCGGCCGGTCGCACTCCACGAGCTGCGTCTCGCGAGGGAATCCCGTACTGGTCACGCTCTGGTGACTATCGGGCGCACGCTGAGCGTGCCACAACAGGATCGATCAGCGAGACGCAGTTCGGTGGAGCCGTCGAGCAGCGCGATCGGTCGGTCAACGTCTCCGGAGTAGGTGGCGGACCACCCCGCTGGGGCTGGGGACGACGTCGTGATGGAATCGGGCATCGAGCTCCTCCGGGGACTGCCAGAGCCTGGTGCCCGAGCCGAGCTCCAGGGGGACCGCTACGTGCAGGGTGTCGACCAGATCCGCCTCGAGGAAGGCACGGATGGTCTGCGCGCCCCCGCCGAGGCGGACGTCCCGGCCGTCGGCTGCTGCCCGGGCCTGGGCCAGGGCTTTGTCGGGGGTGCCGTCGACGACACACACGGCGAGACGAGCGCAACTCTCACCTCACGCACCGTCTGTGACGTTGCGTCACACACTCCCGGACAGCACCCCTGCCCGCTCATGTGGGACTCCGCCGTCACCATCACTCACCGCCAGACGCCTTGTGCGAACCGACCGCCGCTCACTCGCAGAAGGAGCCATCGGCCCCCGCCGCTCCCGGCTCAACCGGAAACCTCACTCAGGGCCTTGCCCGGGCACCGCAGAACTGACGAGCTCGACTTCACGAGCCATCACACGGGCACTGCCCCTACAGCTCCGCTGCGTGTCGGCAGGCTGCCCTGGCAAGCGCCAGTACCTCAGCGGCAAAGACCGCGCCGGAGATACCCCCTCACCATCACGGGCAACGACGGAGACAGAAAAGGCGTGAGCGACCAGGATGTATCGCCGTTCAAGCGGCCGTGGGAGCAACCACCACGCATCCCACCGAGGAACGACCAAAATCCCAGTTCACAGACCTATGGCATGCACTGGGGCCTCGGAACGCTGCACGCCGCTGCACCGATTCGGGGTGCCCGTGTCCGCGAAACCCACGTTTCCGCAGGTCAGAACGTTTCCGCAGGGTAAAACTGGTGGGGCGGGTGGGACTCGAACCCACGGCCGACGGATTATGAGTCCCCTGCTCAACGGTGCGCTTCCTCAACGCTTGTCGGCCGCCGACGATGTCCGGAGGCCCACTACTGGACCGGGTCAGCTGGGTACCGCCCGTGTACCACCAGGGCCATCAACAAGCTGAAGAACTCCCGCGCCGTCGCAACCCGTTACGACAAGCGTGGATACGTCTTCCTCGCACCGTCACAGCAGCCCGCCCTCGTCATCTGGCTCCACAGCTGACCGCGTGCCACGGCCTCAGCTCACCCAGGCACTTGGCGCCAACACCAAGCTCGCTGCCGCGAGGAAGTCCACGAGGCTGATGACACCGCTGCCCGTGCCGTCGTCCCATTCGATCAGGAGACCCGATCGACCCTCGTTCCAGGACTCCGGTGTCTCAGCGTCATCCTCGGGGCCGGGATGCCACTCGACGCATCCCTCGCCATGCCGGTATCGGAGATACAGGTGTACCCGGCGTTGGGGTGCGGGCGCCTGGTGGGCCGCGTGCTCGTGGCGGCGTGCCGGACCGGCTGTTCGCCGGCGCGTGGTGAGGCCGCCATCGACGCCCGGGTCGGCGATGGAAATCCTGTCCTCCGCCCCTCTTGACCTTGGGCGCGGACACCCGATGATGGCCTGGTGAGGACACAGAGCGGTGAGTCGGTGCTGGCGAGGGCCGTGCGGATCTTCGAGGCGTTCACCCCGGAGGAACCGGCCCTCACCGTCTCGGAGATCTCCCGGCGCGCGGGCCTGCACATGGCGACCGCATCGCGCCTCGTCGCCGAGCTCGTTTCGCACGAGGTCCTCACCCGGGACGCGGACCGCCGCGTACGCATCGGCCTGCACATGTGGGAGCTGGTGACTCGCGCCTCGCCCGCCCTGTCCCTGCGGGATACGGCGATGCCCTTCATGGAGGGCGTGCACGACGTCGTGGGTCACCACGTCCAGTTGGGAGTGCTCGACGGTGAGGAGGTCCTCTTCCTGGAGCGGCTCAGCACACCGGGCGCCGTCATCAACTACACCCGCATCGCGGGGCGTCTGCCGCTGCATGCCTCCTCCAGCGGGCTGGTCCTGCTTGCCCACGGTCCCGCTGGCCTACGGGAACGGATCCTCACCGAACCCCTCCACCGCTATACCGCGAACACGCCGACCGACGCCCCGCGGCTGCGCGCCGTACTCGCCGATGTCCGGCAACACGGATACGCCCGCTGCCCCGGCTACGTACATCCCGACGCGCTGGGTATCGCGGCCCCGGTACGGGACGCCCAGGGCCATGTCGTGGCCACCCTGTCGGTGATCGTGCCGAACGAGGACGGGGCGACGTCCGTCGTCCCCGTGGTGCGCACCGCCGCCCGCGGCCTGTCGCGGGCACTGGGCGCACGCGACGCCGTGGTGGCATGAACCGCAGGAAGACTTTGTCTCTCACTGAATGATAATGCCGTCGCGACGGCCGTCTCCTGCCACGCATCCTTCCTGCAACCCAACGACGGGAGGCGGCAACGTGGTCGGAACCAGCGTGGTGGGACATGCCGTTCCCGGCACCGGCGAGGGACGCCCGGAGCCGAGGAACGCGGTGACCTTGACGGTCACCGGCAAGGAGCAGGTGGCCGAGGGTGTGGTGTCGGTGACCCTCGCGCACCCGGGCGGCGCCCGGCTGCCGGACTGGACGCCGGGCTCGCACATCGACCTGGTGCTGCCGGACGGCACCGTCCGGCAGTACTCGCTGTGCGGTGACCGATGGGACGCGCACGCGTACCGCTTCGCGGTGCTGCGCGAGCCGGACGGCCGAGGAGGATCCGCGTACGTACACGACCGGCTGCGGCCGGGTGACCGGGTCGGCGTCGGCGGACCGCGCAACAACTTCCCCCTGGCACCCTCCGAGAAGTACCTCTTCATCGCGGGCGGCATCGGCATCACTCTGCTGCTACCCATGCTCCACCAGGCCGAACTGCTCGGCAACGAATGGCAGTTGCTGTACGGGGGTCGCACGCGCGCCTCGATGGCCTTCCGCGACGAGCTGTCTGCGGCCTACGGCGAACGCGTGCACGTCGCCCCGCAGGACGAGCAGGGGCTCCTCGACCTGACCGCGTGGCTGGGCGAGCCGCGTCCGGACACGAAGGTGTACTGCTGCGGGCCCGGCCCACTGCTGTCCGCGGTGGAAGGCGTCTGCACCGCCGGCTGGCCACCGCACGCGCTGCGCACCGAGCACTTCACCGCCGCCGACCGGTCCGCGCCGGTACGGAACACCGCCTTCGAGGTCGAGTTGCGGCGCAGCGGGCGCGCCGTCACCGTCGCTCCCGGAACGTCCGTCCTCGAGGCCGTGCGCGAGGCCGGGGTGGACGTGCTGTCCTCATGCGAGCAGGGAACCTGCGGCACGTGCCTGACCCCGGTCCTGGAGGGACAGCCGGACCACCGGGACTCAATACTGACGGATCAACAACAAAGCGCGCAGGACTGCATGTTCGTGTGCGTTTCGCGCTCGTGCGGCGACCGTCTGGTGCTCGACCTCTGAGTCCTCGCGAGTCCTCCTGAGTTCTTTCCGCTGTTGTGCAAGGAGCCGCAATGACCGAGACAGTCGAGCATGCCGTGACGCCGCCGCCTGTCAGCGATGTCGATCCGTTCTCCCACGAGAACCTGGAGAACCCCGATCCGCTCCACCGAGGGCTGCGCGAAGCCGGCCCCGTCGTGTTCCTCCCTCGCTACGAGGTCCACGCGTTCGCCCGCTACGAGCAGGTGCACGCGGCACTGGTGGACTGGCAGCACTTCGAGTCGGGCTCGGGTGCGGGCCTGGCCAACTTCCGCGACGAGAAGCCCTGGCGCGCCCCGAGCCTGCTCCTGGAGGCCGACCCGCCCCTGCACGACGCGCCGCGCCGCGCACTGCGGGACATCCTGGCCCCACCCACACTGCGTCGCCTGCACGCCGCATGGGCCGACACGGCCGAGGAGCTGGTCGATCAAGTCCTCTGCTACGGGGCTGAGTTCGACGCCCTTCCTGCCCTCGCGGAGGCATTCCCGCTGCGGGCGTTTCCCGACGCGGTCGGGCTCGGCCCCGACGGCCGCGAGAATCTTCTGCCGTACGGCAACATGGCGTTCAACGCCTTCGGTCCGCGCAACGACCTGGTCGCCGCCGACGCACACCGGGCAGCCGACCTCAGCGCATGGGTGGGTGCTCAGTGTCAGCGCGAGGCTCTCGCCCCGGAGGGCTTCGGCGCCGACATCTGGGCGGCTGCCGACCGCGGCGACCTCACCCACGCGCAGGCCCCACTGGTGGTGCGCTCCCTGCTCACCGCGGGCGTCGACACCACCGTGCACGGCCTCGCCGCCTGCCTGTACGCCTTCGCCACTCACCCGGTTGAGTGGCAACGCCTGCGCGAGCGACCCGCATTGGCCCGGGTCGCCTTCGACGAAGCGGTGCGCTGGCAGTCACCGGTGCAGACGTTCTTCCGCACCGCCACCACCGACGTGACCATCGCGGGGAGCATCATCCCCGAGGGCACGAAGATCCTCATGTTCCTCGGCTCCGCCAACCGCGACCCGGACCGCTGGGACGACCCCGACCGCTTCGACCTCACCCGTGATCCTTCCGGCCATGTCGGCTTCGGCATGGGCCTGCACCAGTGCGTCGGACAGCACGTCGCCCGCCTGGAGGCGGAAGCACTGCTCACCGCCCTGGTCCGCCGCGTCGAGTCGTTCGAGCTGCTCGGCACACCCCGCCGTCACCTCAACAACACCCTGCGCGCCTGGGCATCCCTGCCCGTCCGCGTCCACCCTGTCCGCTGACCGGCCGCGGGCGTCCTCGCGCCGCCGCACCACCCGCACCACCCGGACCGCCTGAGAGGAATATCGACATGTCGCAGCACGTACGAGGCGTCATCGCACGGTCGAAGGGAGCACCGGTCGCCATCGAGACCATCGTGATCCCCGACCCGGGCCCGGGAGAGGCCGTCGTGCGGATCCAGGCCTGCGGGGTCTGCCACACCGACCTGCACTACCGCGAGGGCGGGATCGGCGACGAGTTCCCGTATCTCCTCGGGCACGAGGCGGCCGGTGTCGTCGAGTCGGTCGGCGACGGGGTCTCCGAGGTCGCCCCGGGCGACTTCGTGATCCTCAACTGGCGTGCGGTGTGCGGCCAGTGCCGTGCCTGCCTGCGCGGCCGACCCCAGTACTGCTTCGACACCCACAACGCGAAGCAGAGAATGACGCTCACCGACGGCACCGAACTCAGCCCCGCGCTCGGCATCGGCGCGTTCGCCGAGAAGGTCCTCGTCGCCGCCGGCCAGTGCACCAAGGTCGACCCGGCCGCCTCACCCGCCGCTGCGGGCCTCCTCGGCTGCGGCGTGATGGCGGGCCTCGGTGCCGCGCTGAACACCGGCGCGGTCACCCGCGGCGACTCCGTCGCCGTCATCGGCTGCGGAGGCGTCGGAGACGCGGCCGTGGTCGGCGCCCGGCTCGCCGGGGCCGCGAAGATCATCGCGGTGGACATCGACGACCGCAAGCTCGCCATCGCCGCCTCCCTGGGCGCCACACACACCGTCAACTCGCTGCAGACGAACCCGGTGGACGCGGTGCGCGGGCTGACCGAGGGATTCGGCGCCGATGTGGTCATCGATGCCGTCGGCCGCCCGGAGACGTATCAACAGGCCTTCTACGCAAGGGACCTGGCGGGCACCGTCGTTCTCGTCGGGGTACCGACCCCTGAGATGCGCCTCGAACTGCCGCTGGCGGACGTGTTCGGCCGGGGCGGGGCGCTGAAGTCGAGCTGGTACGGCGACTGCCTGCCCTCGCGCGACTTCCCGCTACTGATCGACCTCTACCTCCAAGGACGCCTGGATCTCGATGCCTTCGTCTCGGAGACCATCGCCCTGGAGGATGTCGAGGACGCCTTCGCTCGCATGCACAAGGGCGATGTGCTGCGCTCCGTGGTGCTCCTGTGACGACCGCCCGTATCCAGCGTCTCGTCACGTCCGGGACCTTCAGCCTCGACGGCGGGACCGGGGAGGTCGACGACAACGTCTGGATCGTGGGGGACGACGCCGAAGTTCGCCGTCATCGACGCCGACCTCATCGCGCCTGCCCTCGGTCGGCCGGGCGACAAGGAGTTCGACGGCGGGACTACCGACGAGCTGCTTCGTGGCGGGATCGCTGAGACCGGTGGGTAAGCGAGCCCGGCCGTTTCGTCGTCGTACGCAACGACCGCCAGATCGTCAGGAACGCGTACCCCCGGATCGCTGCACTGCTGTACGAGCCAGATCGCGGTCGGATCGGGATGGACGATGACTGCGGTCGTCCGGGTCGCTCGCAGTTCGGCGATGAGCGCCTCGACCGTCTCGGGGAGCGTTGTGCCCGACCGACGTATGTGGAGAGCCTGGTCGACGCGAGCCTTGTCCGGCAGCCCCGGCCGGGCCGCTACCGACCGTACGACCTGGTGCGTCCGCACGCCCGCCGCGTCGCGGAGTCCGCACCGGCACGAGGCGGCCACCAGCCGCGCGGCCGGTACCTGGACGCGGCCCGCACCACCAGCGACTGGGGCCCAGCGGCTTCCCCACCGGCCCCAAGCCCGCCGGCGTCCACTTCGCCAGCCGGCAGGAGGCTGAGCCGTGGCTCGACGCAGCCGGTGGTGAACTGGTTGACGCCGTCGGACATGCGGCGGCACCAGGCCGGCCCGCGTTGATCCTACGGAGGGTCGCTGGCCGGACGAAGGCGCGTATTTCAACCGCCGAGGGTCACTTGCTGTCCAGCCGCCCCAGCGCGTGGGCGTCGGCGAGGACGGATCGGGCCATCTGCCAGTCGGTGTGGTCGATGCCGGTGATGTGGCGCAGGTAGGCGAGGGTGACCTGTTGGACGAGGGCGACGCGGTTGGGGTCCTCGTCGGTGGTCTCTGCTGCCCGGTAGCCGGAGATGCCGCCGAGAAAGTGCTCGCCGCCGTAGACGGTGAGCAGGCTCTTGTTGCCGCGGCTGAGGGTGTAGGGGTCGCTTGTCCATGCGGGCCCTCGGGTGGTGAGCGGGAGATCGTCCTTTTCACCGACAACCACCAGTCCGGGGGCGGTGATGTGGGAGAAGTCCTGGTCGCGGAGCCAGGGAAGGTTCTCGTGGGCGAAAGGGGTCAGTGCGTCGCCGCCCTCGCCTGCCGTGGCCAGCTGGATGCCGGCCATGACCCGGGAGTCGGACAGGTCGTCGGCGGTGCCTGTCTGGGGGTCGGTGACGCGCAGACCTACCAGGATTCCGGCGGTCTGACCTCCGAAGGAGTGGCCCGCTGCGACGATGCGGCTGTGGTCGACCCGGCCGGACAGCCCGGGCACGGACGCCTCCAGCGGCTTGAGCTCATCCAGGATGTGCTTCATGTCCTCCACGCGGTAGCGCCATAGGTGGGGCCTGCGGGAGTCGTCCGCGGCGATGGCGACCCGCTTGGAGTCGAGATGCGTGGCCTGGATCACCACGAAGCCGTGAGAGGCCCAGTGGTCGACCAGCGGCGCGTAGCCGTCCAAGTCGGACCCGAATCCGTGTGCGAAGAGCACGATCGGCAGACGTGTGCCAGTGAGCGGTGCGGAAACGCGTACGTGCAGGTCCTGGCCGCGCCGGGGGGCGGGTAGCACGATCGGCTTGACCGTCACGGTCGGGGTGGGAGCGGGGCCGGTGAGGCCGGTCGCCTGGTGGGTGGTCACGTGGGCGCTTCTTTCCGGTGTGGTGCGCGTGGCGGGTCAGGTGATCTTGAGGTCGAGGATGCGTCCGGCGTTGATCCGTGACGTATCGGGCGAAAACCCCGGGGTCGTGTCAGCTACGCTAAAACTTGACGTTGACGTCAAAGGCAAGGCGTTGTGGCATAGATCACTTGGAGCTCGGAATGCGCATTGGGGAACTCGCCCGCCGCACAGGCGTCAGCACCCGGGCCCTGCGGTACTACGAGGAGCAGAACCTGCTCACGGCCGAACGCAGCAAAGCCGGCCAGCGCCACTACCCGGAAACCGCGGTCGCCCGGATTCTCCTGGTCCGAGAGCTGTTCACCGCCGGCCTGTCGAGCAAGACCATCGCCGAGCTCACGCCATGCGTCATCGACGGCAAGGCCACGCCCGAACTCCTCGACCGCCTGGCTGTGGAGCGCGGTCACATCGACCAGCACATCGTCGATCTCACGCACACGCGAGACAGGCTCGACTCGGTCATCGCCAGTGCCTCCGCATCCATGGACACCGGTACCCCCTGCCAGCCCGGCCCGGCATCGACCGCTCCGGCGCAGGTCAGCGACGCCACCCTCCGTGGTGATCAAGAAGCTCGGGAGGGTGGGGACGACGTCGTCCAGTCCGTTCGCGGTGCTCTGGAACAGTGACCAGCTCGCGTTGTTACGAGAACTGGCGAGCTCGCGAACAGCGCCGCTGGCGGCGGGTGCAGCGAGCGCATGTCGTCCTGGCCTGCGCACGTGGCACCGCGAACGCCGTCATCGCCCGCATGCTCCGACCCTTCTTCTCGATCCTGGCCCGCCGGCTTTTGCGCGGAGGCGAGTTCGAGGCAGTTCGAGTCCCGCCAGGACCTCGTCGAGCAACTCCGCGAATGCATGCTCGCCTACGACGGCCAGGGCCGACCATTCCGACGGTCCTGCGACAGCACCCGCTCAAGGCAGCCTGAGCCCCGCAGGATCAGCGCGGCAAAGCACTGGGCGAGGTGAACCACGCCTGCTGGCTCGCCGGCCTCCGGGCCGGCGGCTCTTGGGCTCCCCCCGGCCCCCTCCAGAGCAATGCGCCGGGGGGAGCTCGCCACTTCCGGGCCGTGAGGCGACAACGATGCCGCCTCAGGCGGCGCGTCGTGGCGTAACACAACTCGGGCTGTCCTGTCCCCATCTTGCTTGCACAGGGCAGGACGGCGCCCGTCGGGCGGGGGACCAACGGACTCCGCCCAAGCGGTGACTAGGTGTCGGTCATGGACTGGACGCTGCCGGAGCCGATGCTCGCTGCCGCGGTGGACAGTCCAGCACGCCGCGGAGCCGAAGTGGGACGGCTACCGGGCGCTCTTGCCCCGGTATTGCGGACGGGCGGGTGATGATGCGTTCCGGGCGGGGTACGGACATGACCCTGGCGTTTCCGGAGGTCACCGCAGCGGCCGCTCAGAGGTGTCCGTCCAAGAACTTCCGTATCTCGGTGATCGTCACAGGCCCGCTGCCGTGCGCCACCACCTCTCCCTCCTTCAGCAGGACGTAGGACGGGGCTCCGGTGATCCCGTATCGCTCGGTTGCGGCCGGACAACGCGTGATGTCGGCGCGGACGGCCGTCAGACGGCTCGCGTAGTCGTCGGCGATGCCATCCACGACGAGGTCCATCACCCGGCAGGGCTCGATTGCCTTGGGCCATGTGCCGGTGAAGTAGGCGAGGACCGGAACTCCGCTCATCCCGAGGATGAAATTGAACTCCGCATCTTCACGGGGTCGGTGTACCCGCTTCGCCATGGAATCTCCTGACCTCATGTTCCGTCGTCTCATCCCCATCATCCCTTGTACGGTGTACCAGGCCGCCCCACCAGTCACCCAGCTGCAGCCCGCCGCTCGCCCGTGGGTGAGCTCGTGCCAGAACAGCGCTCACCGGACTCGATGCCGGGCCGGGCGATCCGAGGAACGAGGCGGCCATCTCGGAGCCGGCGCAGCCGTTCCGCGGAGTAATACGCCTTATCCGCGCGGACCTTCACCGGTCGGCTGCGGCGGGTCTGCGCCGGGAGCGGATGGCCGGTATCCCCAGGATGAGCGCCTTGTACGCCTGGCCGTCGTACGGGTTCGCACCTGACACCGCCACGACCAGCGGCAGGCCCTGCCCCTCGGACAGCACGTTAATTTGCCGCCCTTCTTACCGCGATCGACCGGATTCGGCCCGGTCAGCGAGCCCCCTTCCTGCCCGCACCGATGCGGCCGATCTGGCGGCCTGCTCGATCTTCGCGTAGTGGGCGTCGCGGGCTTCCTCGTCGATCTGTATCTCGTGTTCGGGCCGCATCCCAGTTCGGCCGTCGACGTCTTCGCGCAGGATATCGGCGTGCCCGGCATGCCGGTTGGTCTCGCCGAGGACGTGGACCATGACGGCGAACAGGTTCGTGTTGGCATACGGCTCCGGCCACCACGGCACGTGACCGGGGGCGTCAAGGGGAAGCTCGTTGACCGTCGCGTCCGAGTGTTCCCACGTGCGCCGGTAGAACCCGATGATCTGATCGCGGGTCTCGTCCTCAGCCGCCCACTGATCACTGCCGTCGGAGTCCTGCCACCGGGACAGCGGTTCCGGGGAAGGGCGGTCGAAGACCTCACCGAAGTATCTGGCCTCGATGGTGGCCACGTGTTTGACCAGGCCAAGAAGGTTGGTCCCGGTCGCCGTCAGAGGTCGGCGGGCGTCGTATTCGGACAAGCCGTCGAGCTTCCAGAGCAGCGCCTCGCGGTCCCGACGCAGTCTCCCGTGCAGGTTGTCCTTCGCGAATTCATCGATCATGCGGCATGAGCCTGCCATGGGCTACTCGCGGCCTCAAGATCCCGTACGTGGACCGCAACGACCGGAAGAGCCGAGGTCCGGCCATGGCCAGTGCCCTGAGCTGCCGCACGAAGCCGATAGAACTTGCCACGTGAGACAACGTTTTAGATGTCGACGGCTGGGCGGCAATTCGAAAGGATCGTTCATGACAGTGGCTAACCTTCGCAGCGTAAGGTCGGTGCCGCCCTGGAATTGCCGAAGCCATGGTTCGGACACCGAGGAGCCGTCGATGCTGAACCAGGATGTGCCG
The DNA here is from genome assembly GCF_042871565.1 of Streptomyces sp. NPDC005775. Lineage (NCBI taxonomy): Bacteria > Bacillati > Actinomycetota > Actinomycetes > Kitasatosporales > Streptomycetaceae > Streptomyces > Streptomyces sp. NPDC005775. The sequence continues at coordinate 525,803 of NZ_JBIAIU010000001.1, forward strand.
TACGCCGCGCGCCTGGCTGGTTACGGGGCCGTGAGCACTCAGCTCTCCTTGCTGAGCGACCATCGGCTCGGGGAGATCGTGGCAGCCGCTACCCCGCTCGGGTCGGGCATCGGCGGCAGGTCGGCAGAGCTGGACATCAACGGAACGCGCGTCTTCGTCAAGCAGATCCCTTTGACGGACACCGAATTGCTCCCGGAGAACGTGCGGTCGACGGCAAACGTCTTCGAACTGCCGATGTTCTACCAGTACGGGGTGGGCTCGGCCGGGTTCGGTGCCTGGCGGGAGCTTGCCGTGCACACCATGACCACGAACTGGGTTATAGGCGACGCGTATGTGGGATTCCCCCTCATGTACCACTGGCGGGTTCTGCCCGGCTCCCCTCCCGAAGGATTCACCGACCAGTTCGGGGGCCTGGAGGGGGCCGTCGCGCACTGGGAAGGATCACCCGCCGTTCGTGACCGGCTGGAGGCCATCGGCCAGTCCTCGTACAGCCTGGTGCTGTTCCTGGAGCACGTGTCGCACACACTCGCCGGATGGCTGGCCGACCACCGCAAGAACGCAGTGCCCGAAGGCGGGGACGGCTCCCCCTTCCCCTGGGTGGAGGAAGCCCTGATGCGCGGAACTGCCTTCATGAGTTCTCGCGGACTTGTCCACTTCGATGCTCACTTTGCCAACATCCTGACCGATGGCCACCAGCTCTACTTCGCTGACTTCGGGCTTGCCCTGAGTTCCCGCTTCGACCTTTCGGCGGACGAGTCCCACTTCCTCGTGGACCACCTTGCGTACGACCGCTGCTACACCGCGAACCACTTGCTCCACCACCACGTGCTCGACGGCGTGCGCGGTGACACGGAACGCGAAGTCTTCCTGCACGACTGGATCGCGGGTCGGCGACCTGGCGACATCCCGCCCGAGATCACGGCCATCATCGACCGGCACGCCCGCCCCGCCGTCGTCATGGGCTCTTTCTTCCGCCGTCTGCTCACCGAGAGCAAGCAGACGCCGTTCCCGGCCGCGGAGATCGAGCGGCAGTTGGGCACCGGCGCCACAACCCCGAGCTGATCAGGGGTTTGACCACCGACTCGTCACGGACCCGCGAGCGCGGTCCCCGGACCGCCCGGCGTGGCTAGGTAGGTGCGGCAGGCCTGGTCCGGAGGATCTCGACCAGGGACGCTCTTCCCGCCATCGCGTCAGGAGTTCGTGGAAGGCAAACGCACTGTGGGGGTGGGCGATCGATCGGGTCATTCGGCCGGCCGCGCCCTTCGCGGTTGCAGTAGCCGGGGGTGCAGTCGGCGTGGAATCACTCGTGGTCCGGGGCACCCTCGGCCAGGAGGGCGAAGCAGCGGCGTTCGCTTCACTCAGGCTTCGTGCCTGGGGGTGACGGTGGTGAGGGCGGTGGCGATCTGGTCGAGGCGGGTGGGGTTCAGCGTGTAGAGGACGTAGTAGCCCTCGCGATGGGTGGTGGTGAGTCCGGCTTGGGTGAGCTGGTGGAGGTGGCGGGAGGTTACGGACGCGGAGAGGCCGAGGAGGGTGGCGAGTTCCTGGGTGGTGCGGCTCTGGGCGGCGAGGTGGGTGATGATCTGCAGGCGCGGGGCGGCGGCAAGGGCACGGAGTGCGGTGAGGGTGTCTTCCTGGCTGGTGGGGCGGGCGGCCGAGGCGGGGGCGAGGGGCAGGGCGGGGTAGGTGATCCGCAGGGGCCAGGGGTTGTCGCAGGTGACGCGGACGTGGGGCCAGACGTAGTGGCTCGCGGTGAACGTCACGGGGTGTTCGCGGGTGATGGTGATGTCGTGGTCGTGCGGGCGGTCGAGCCGCAGTGTCCGCCGTCCGGGGTCGACGCGGATCTGGGGGGCGAGGGTGCGGAGCATCGGGAACAGGCCCTGGTGGGCGATCCGGGCGCCTGCGCGGGCGATCGACTCGTACAGGGAGGGTTCGACGCGCTCCCACTCGTCGGCGAAAGCGGCGCTCCAGTAGTCCTCCAGGACGGTGAGCGTGTCTTCCAGGACGGCGAGGGGGTCGGTGAGGATGCCGTCCAGCCGCGCCGCTCCGGCGGTGTCGGTCTGGCGAAGGCCGGCGAGGACCGCATCGCGGACGGCGGGGTCTTCGACGAGCCGGTGTCCGGTGTAGCGGGTGGTGTCGATGAGGGTCTGTGCGAGTTCGGCTGCCAGCAGGGCGGGCGGCAGTGTCCGTACGGCTGCGAGCTGGTCCGCGAAGTCGGCGTCGTGGTCTCCGGCCAGGCTTTCGAAGAACCCGGGGACGTAGTCGGCTACGACGGAGCCGTTCTCGCGCATCCGGCGGCGCAGAGCGGCGGGCAGCCGGCGGCATCGCCGTACCCAGGGCACGTGCAAGGCATGGTGTCCGGGGTCGGTGAGTACGTGCCAGGAGTGGACCGCTTCGAGCAGCGGCGAGAGGGAGAAGGAGACGTCCTCCTCGGCCGACTCGGTGAAGCGCAGGGTGATCACGATTGCAGGATTTCACAATCAGTTGATCGGCTCTCGCCGCGTCGGCCAAGGTCAAGCAGACCGCCTGACTGCGGAGGGATCGTCCCGGGTGGCGTCCGCCGGTCAGCCATTGGCCGGGCGTGCCGTGCCTGATCGATTCCGCGGTCACCGAACCCGAGCGGCCCGTCTACTGACGCGCGGCCGTGCCCAAGTTTCTTCTCTTCGCATCAGGAAGAGTCACGACAGGATGGACAGGATGGCACTCGACTTCCGCCGGGCCGACACCGCTGACACCGCGGCAGCCCAGGACGCGTATCGCCGCATCATCAAGCACCTCGCCGAGACCGTCGACTTCCCGCACTGGCACACCGAGAACCATCCGACCCCCGAAGAGGTACGAGACTGGATCGGAGCCGGGGAGCTGTACCTGGCCACCACCGACGAGGGGATCACCGGGGTCGTCGTCCTCAACCACGAGGCACCCGACGCCTACCAAACGGCCGAATGGTCTGTGAACGCCACCGACGACGAGGTACTGGTCGTCCACGCGCTCGGTGTCGTTCCCGACCACCTCGGCCAGGGCGTGGCCCGTCACCTGGTGCACTCGGCCGTCGAGGAGGCGAGAGCCCGAGGCTGCCGAACCCTCCGGCTCGACACGTACGTCGAGAACATCCCGGCCCGCGAACTGTACCGGCGCTACGGGTTCACCGACCTGGGTGAGCACGTGCTCCACTACGAAGGAACCGACCTCGATCGCTTCCACCTGTTCGAATTGGCGATCTGACTACTGGGACGCTGTTCGTCCGCAGGCGGTGGGCAACGGTCGGTTCGATCTTCCTGTACGGGTACCGGTCGGGCGCACGAATCGAAGCGGCATCGGGGGCCCGAACCAGCGCCGGAGCCGCAGCTCGCGCCCGTCGGGCATGCCGCATCCCGGGCTGAACGGCCGCATCGGAGGGTTCGACCGGCCCATGATCAACCGGCTGCGCCGGACAATTGTGGTCGCAGCGCTCCGCGAGTCACCGGGAGTCGCAGCCCGTTCACCTCGGCGATGCCGCTCGGGCTCCACGCAGTTTCCCGGGAAGGTGGGCCTTGCCCCACGGCCGGGAGTTAACGTTTTCGCAGGTCATGCAAGGCGTGTTGGGGTCCGTGCAGTGGCGGTGCAGAGGCGCCCGGGCCGAGTTCGTGGATGAGGCCGCTCTCGGCCCATCTGGAGAGCTGCCGATACGTAGCCACACGGAGCCGATGGAGCGCCGGCGGATTCGAAGTCTCTTCGAGAGGCTTCCCGCGGTCGACGGACTCGGTATGTACGGCTTCCGGCACTACTTCGCGTCCGACGCTCTCGGCCGGGGCATTCCGATCACGGACGTGGCCGCGTCACCACTGGGCAGAGCCTTGACGGGGTCACGTCACCACTGGACAGAGCCCTTGACGGGGGCCGAGGCAACGGAAAGGATGGCCCGATCTGACAACGTTGTCACAGCTCGGAGGACTTCATGCCTGACACCCCTGCCTCCTACGATCGCCGCAGGTTCATTCAACTCGCAGGGCTGACAAGCTTGTTGTCCGTAGGCTCACTGGCCCTCCCAGATGTGGCAGCAGCCGCCCCGTCCGTCGCCACCGGCGGTCCTCACCGCGACGGTGAGGAGCGGGACAGCATCGCAGACACCTACTACCAGGTACTGCTGACGCACACGCGCTGGGCGGAGACCCAGTGGGACTCCGCGCTCGGGCACTACACGGTCAAGGACTTCGGCTTCGCGGTGGTCCTCGGCAACGCCGTGCTCCTGACCCAGGGGACCTACGACGCCGCCGTCGCCGGCATCGGCAAGGAAGAGCTGCGTTCCCGCACACTGACCACCATCAAACACTTCGCGGCCTCCAATCGACTCACAGGCGGCACGGAGTGGGGCCGCACGCTGTTCTTCGACACGACCTTCCAGTTGTACTTCGTGCTGGCCGCTCGGCTGCTCTGGGACCAGCTGGATCCCGTCACACAGCAGAATGTCGACACGATCGCCCGCGAACAGGCGCAATACACCACAGCGCTCGGCAGCAGGACCGACCCCGCCTCCGGGAGCTGGACGCCGAACGGGCTGAACGGCGGCTTCGTCGGTGACACGAAGCTGGAGGAGATGGGCGTCTACGCCCAATCGCTGGCACCGGGCCTCGCCTGGGCCCACACCGATCCCCGGCACGACGAGTGGACGGCCGCCTTCGGCCGCTGGACCCGCAACGAAGCGGGGCTGCCCGCGGCGGATCTGGCCAATCCGGCCCTGGTCGACGGAGTCGCCGTCCTGACGAACACCGCGACGAACCTCTACGACACGTTCATCGTCGAGAACCACAACTCCTTCGGCCCGCACTACCAGGAGGAGCTGTGGCGTACGTCGGGTCGCAACGCCGCCCACTTCATCGCCGCGGGCCGGCCTCTGCCGCAGGTCCTGACCGCGCAGCCGAACGCGGGGCCGCTGTGGCGCACTCTGCTGATGGTGATGAGCGACGCGGGCGAACCGCTGATGCCCATGGTCGCCGACCGCGAGCACCTCTACGGGCGCGATGTGATCCCGCTTGCGTTCCTGGCGCAGGTGACCGGGGACCGTGCTGCCGCTTGGGCGGAGGCGGCCATGGCGAAGCGGCTCGGGCCCTACCAGGCGTACGCGCCGGAGTACCGGCTCGCCAAGTTCTCGGGTGAGGCCAAGTACGAGCCCGAGGCCCGGGCCGAGATCGCCATCAGCTATCTGTTGCACAGGTGGCGGGCGGTGAACGGTGGTGCTGTGATACCGCTGTCCGACGCGGAGTTCTACGCGCAAGCCTCCGGGGTACGGGACTTCGCCGAGGGCCCCGGCCTGGTGGTCCAGCAGACGCCGGCCGCCTGGGCGGCCTCCGTGAGCAAGCCGGGCTTCGTCAAGTTCGCCTGGCAGCCCGCACATGACGACTGGCTGTTCGCGCTGAGCGGCTCCACCCCGATGTTCCTGCCCTCGACCGGGGGCAAGGTGCTGCGACGCTCGGTCACGACGTACCGCACGGTCCGAGACGGCTTCGACGCGACCGCCTCCGTACTCGAACTGGACACCGGCATCGCGGGGTTCACCACCCTCCCGTCGGGTGCGGTCGTCTACGCGACGAGCGGTACGGGCGCGGGCGAAGGTCGTCTGCAGATGCACAACCTGACGATGCCGGGACTGGCGGGCTTGGACGGCAGCCGCACGTACACCTCGGCCGAGGGGTCGGTGCAGGTGAAATCGAAGGACAGCGGGAACACCTCGGGCGGGGCCGGACCCCGGGTTGACACCCTTGCCCTGGCTCGCGGTTCGCACCGCTTCGTCCGGATGCAAGGCGTCTCCGGACACCCTCAGTACGGGTACTCCCTCTACAGTTTCTCCGTCCGGGACGGCGCGGACGGTGTCGACGTCGCCCGCGGCGCCGCCGCCACCGCCTCGTCGGCGGCGCCGGGTCGCGAGGCAGCCAGTGTTCTGGACGGCGACCGGACCACCCGCTGGGCCGTGGCCGTCAGCGAACGCAACCGCCAGGACAGCTGGCTGACGGTGGACCTCGGCAGCAGCGTCGCCTTCGACCAGGTCACCCTGGCCTGGGAGACCGCCGCTGCGAGCAGGTACCAGGTGCAGGGGTCCGATGACGGAGAGCACTGGACCGAGCTGACCCGCTTCCCGCAGGCCGAACTCACCAGTGGCGGAGGATGGCTCTCCGTGGACGGAAGGGCAGGGCTGGTGGTCCGTGGCGCCGCCCATCCGCTCGCCGTCTACGGGGACATGGTGGTGCTCTCCGACGGTCCTGCCGAGGCCCTCACCGTCGAGGGCCACCCGACGGGAGATCCCACCGCGCTGAAGGCGGCCGCATCCCAGGAGACCCCACAGGCCGAGAACCCCTCCGTGCACGCCAGCACCGCCGGCGGGCACCTGAGTCTGTTCAACCTCTCCCCCGACGCCGTGAAGACCGTGGTGGCCCTCCCCCGGCAAGGGACCGGCACCACTCTCTACGCCGGTTCTCAGACGGTGACTGCCTCAGGCACAGACTTCGAGGTCGAACTGAAGGGAGCGAGTGCCATGGTCGCCGCGGCCAGGTTCACCCTGCTTCCGGCCACGGGGCACGCGGTGCCTACAGGTCTCCGGGCTCAGGTGGTCGACGCCGCGACCCTGCGGCTGACCGGGCCGACGTGCGACCTGCTCGTGACGGCGCACAACGGGCGACGCACGAAGGTTCGTCTGCGCCACGGGCGAACCGCGACGGTGTCGGTACGGGATGTCGTCCCCTATCCGCTCAATGACGCCGCTCTGGGATGTGACACGTTCCCGAACGCACCACGGCCCGCCGGCATGTCGGACCCGTCGGCTGCGGTGGACGGCGACGCGCGGACCTCTTGGACCCCGGGCTCCGCCAAAGCGCGGATGGTCGTGGACCTCGGTTCCGTCATACCCGTCGAGCGCGTGCTCGCGGAGTGGACGACGGGCAGGGTGCCGAGGGCGACGGTCGAGTTCAGCGACGACGGCGTGACCTACATGCCCGGTGGACCGCTGCGCGGCCGCGGCACCAAAACCGGTCTCACCGTCGGCGCCACCGCCCGCTACGTAGCACTCGACGTCTCGGACTGGAGCACCGGCCACGCCCGCCTCAGGAAGCTTTCCGTACTCCCCGGGTGAGGGCCCCGGCACCGCGCGTGCATCGGACAGGGCCTGGTCAGCCGTACGAGTGGCAGGGCCCACGAAGCGGTCCGGGCTTGGGTCGGCCCCACCAGCAGGGGCTGGTGGGGCCGCAGGGCTCGGACAGGCGGGGCTTGTGCCTATTGGAGCTCGGGTCGCTTTTCGTGTGCCCGAGCGGGCCAGGTCCATGCACACGCCGCTGCCCCGGAAAGCGGGCTCGGCACCGGGCCGGGCGACCGAGGGAGGCAAGGCGCCGTCAGAGGGTGCAAATGCCTCCAGCGCGTCAGCAGGCTCTGCATCTCACTCAAAAGGCATACCTGACGTGCAGCCATGGCGCATGAATGGACAGCAATTGTCGAAGCCGGGTCAGCGCCGCCTGTTTGATCGCCAGGGAGTAGCGCACGTTGACGGCCCCGTTCTGCGAGCGCTTGGTCTCCTGGATCTCCGGTTGCCACAGCACCTCCTCCGCGCGGGGGTGCCAACCCAGATTCACCTCGTGGAGCGACTCGTTGTGCGTCAGCATGATCACCTCGGCGGCCGCCTGGCGCTTCACGCGGGCAGGCAGCACGTCGTCGAGCCGGTTGAGCAGCTCGGCCCAGTCCAGCTGCCATCCCGGTCGCAGGACTACGGGTGAGAGGTTGAAGTGCACCTCGTAGCCGGCGTCGAAGAAGTCGGCGGCTGCCGCGATCCGCTCGTCGATCGAGCTGGTACGGATGTCGAGCAAACGGGCGTCGTACTGAGGCATGAGGGAGAAGCGCACCCTGGTACGGCCCTGCGGGTCGAGCGCGAGCAGGTCGGGGTTGACGAACTTCGTCGCGAAGGATGCTTTCGCCGTCGGCAGGCCGCGAAAGGCTGCGATGAGATCTGCCGTGTTGTCGCAGACCAGAGCGTCGACGGAACAGTCTCCGTTCTCACCGATGTCGTAGACCCATGCCTGCGGATCGCACTGGTTGGGCTCCGTCTTGCGGCCTTGGGCCCGCACGTGGCGGCGGACATGGGCCACGATCTCCTCGATGTTGGTGAACAACGTGATGGGGTTGGCGTAGCCCTTGCGGCGAGGGACGTAGCAGTAGGCGCAGGCCATTGCGCATCCGTTCGACGGGCCCGGGGCGATCCAGTCGGCCGACCTGCCGTTGGGGCGCGTCCGCAGCGTGTGTTTCACACCGAGGACGAGCGTGTCGGTCTTGATGCGGACCCAGCGGGCGATGTTCCCCTCGTTGCCGTGGAGCGCGGGAATACGCCAGTGGCTTTCCACCTCGGTCACCCGTACTCCTGGGAGCCGGGCCATGATCTGCCGGCCGCGCGGGGAATCCAGCGCGGCCGGCTCCGCATAGATCTCTCGCACGTCGAGCATCCGGCGGGCCTCCGGCCCGTCCCGGAACGCCGGGCGTGCGGCCTGCTCCGCGCCGGTGGCCGACCACCCGAAAAGCGGCAGCTGCCGGGGCGCTCCCGACCCGTCTTCCTCCGGCCGCTGATTCACGCGTCTGTCCCATCCTGGCCCTGCGACGGCGGCGGGTGCTCGCTGCCGCGATCCCGCTGGTCCGTCGTGTCTGTCGTGCCGTGCCGAGGCGCCACTCGCCGCGATCGCGCCTGCTCCAGCAAGCGTCGATCATGAGCCTGCCCTGTCCCCCATCGTCGAGCGCGTGGTCTTTGAGCCGTCATCAGACCGTTGAAGCGCAGCGAAGGCTTGGGGCTTTTGTGTCCATGCCGTCGCCACCAGCGTATGGGGGCACGCCCGCCGCCGCCGTGCGGCGCACGGCGGCGGGGCGACAGCGGGACTCCTTGCGGGATCGTGGCCCCAGTTCGCCGATCCGTGCAGGTCGGCGCATCGGGGATGCGGGTCGAGCGGACGGTGGCGGACCGTTGAGACATCCCTCAGGCACACGTGCCGAAAGAGTTTTTCACCGTTCGAGTGGGTATGGGGTCTGTGATCGCCGCAGGCGACAAACAGGTAGAAATATTCGAACGATGCAGATCAGGGAGAGCTTGATGTCCTCGAAGCGACGTCGCAAGAAGAAGGCCCGCCGCAAGAACGGCGCAAACCACGGCAGCCGCCCGCAGACCTGACGGGCGCGCCCGTATCCGGGGACTGGGGCGGCACCGGCCGGCCCTCAGTCCCCTGGATGCGTGCCTGGTCGACGTGAGACGTCGTCCTCCAGGCCGACGTCTCACGTGTACGGCATGACGCGGCAGACAGCCACACGTCCGTGAGGGCGCGGCCGTCATACGAGGGAGGGCCGTCGGCTCGCTCGCCGAGTCGTGCGGCCCTTGCTCCGACCGACAGCCACCCAGACCGGTGCATCAACGTTTTCCCGGCAGGAATCTGCCTGTGATGTTTGAACAAGCTCATGCGGGTCAGGCGTTGGTTGTCCCTGAAGTCGATCACAGCAAGGTGTGAGTGACATGGCTGCCAACGAAAAGACCCAGGCCAAGACCGAGCAGGCCAAGGGCAAGGTCAAGGAAGCCGCCGGGCGCGCCGTGGGCAACGACCGCCTCACCGCCGAGGGCCGGACTGATCAGGCCAAGGGCGACGCCCGCGAGGCCAAGGAGAAGGCGAAGGACGCCCTCGGCCACTGAGGCCGCCGCAATCGGGCCCCGCGCCCCTCGCCCTGGGCCGCGATGATGGCAGAGAGGGGCCCGGCACCGAGTGCCGGGCCCCTCTCTGCTTTCCCAGGCGGCGACCCACTCCGGCGGAACGAGCAGGGCAGGCGCGGGGTGGGCGGAGGCCGGTCCGGCCGGCAGTTAGGCACCTGCCCCACCCACGGGTACACGTTGCGATCTGAATCGGTGACTGCGTCGGCCGGCCGGGTTCGCGTGCGGCCGATTACGGCCGGATCGGATCACCGCACGACCGGACCGTCAACGCGGGCGCTCCTGCCGCAGTCCTCGCACCCGTTGGCCATGGCTGCCGTGGAGCCTCATTCCGGCTGCCTCGGCGACCGCCGGGGACGGCTGGGGCGGCTCCAGTGCACCAGTGCCGTTCGGCGTACGTGCCGGTCACCGATCAGGCATTCGCCGTGCCGGTCGGCCTGACACCCTCGCGGTATTCGGCGTTGATGCGCTGGGCTTCTACAAGCTGGTCCTCGAGGATGACGATGCGGCAGGCGGCCTCGATGGGGGTGCCCTGGTCGACGAGCTCCCGGGCGCGGGCGGCGATACGCAACTGGTAACGGGAGTAGCGGCGGTGGCCGCCCGCGGAGCGCAGTGGGGTGATCAGGCGGGCCTCGCCGATGGCGCGGAGGAAGCCCTGGGTGGTGCCGAGCATTTCGGCGGCCCGGCCCATGGTGTAGGCCGGGTAGTCGTCGTCGTCGAGACGGCCGAACGAGTCATCTGCTGTCATTTGCACCTCTCTGTGGAACGCGTGGAGGGGCCCTGGTGCCACATGGCACCAGGGCCCCGAAGGAACAGCTACACCATCCGCCGGCACGTGATGCCGTGCCGGCTTTCTGTTTCCGCATGCCCGAGCGTGTTGCCTGCGGGGTGCGGGGATCGCGGTTGCTTGACCGGAGACCACCTCACTATCGATGTCCTGCGGTACCCGGGCTCTGTCATTCCGCCCGGGCGATCCTGATGGCGCCCAGCTCCTCCGTTTCTTCCCTCTGGGATCGATCACTTACCTGACGCTGTACTGCTGCGTGGCCTGAAACAGCGCCACTCTTCGCCAGCCAGCCCCGTCGCCCGTCCTGCATCCGCTCCGGCTTGGAACCCCACTGACGAACCTCTCGATGCGCGCGTCCGCAGCCGACGCCTTCACCGAGGTTGCCGCTCACTGACTTCACTGCTGGGTACTGCACACCGCACCTGCGGATACTGCTGCACGGCGGCCCCTGATCCACGGGCCACCCGGTCCGGCCGCCAGCCCCGTCGCCGTCCTGCAACACCCTGGCTCCGGAACTCCACCACCGAACCGTCCTGCGAACCGCAGCCATCTCTACCGCACGTACTGCCCGGCAGTTCATCCCTGCCCGGGCCTTGCCGTCTCTCTGGCTACGAGAGAAACCATAACTATGACACCACTCAATGTCTAGCCTGGCCGACACAGATTTCTAGGTGTTCGATCAACAGGTAATCGGCCTCGAACACCCAGAACCTGTGGTGCCCGCCCACCAAAGAACGCGGCAGCATGAGCGCTATGGGCGTCCAGCACCACCGAGGTCGGCGGCGCCGTTCGACGGCACCCGGGTCAGCTGGTGACCGTGAGCCGGATGTTGCCGATCCGCCCCAACCGGTCGAAGGAAACGACGGCTGCGTTCCCGGTCGGCAGATCGGCGATCAGCCGGTCACCTTCCACGCGCTGCGGTACCCCGTGGTGCTCGAAATATCCCGTCACGGCCTGCCGCGGCGAACGCCCGATGAGTGAGACCCCCGCCATGAGCACGCGCGGCAGGGCGACCGGATCGAGCTCGGCACTCGGCACCTTCGGGTCGTCGGGCAGGAAGTAGACCTGTGTGCCGGGCCCGGCGGGCTGCCCTATGTACCCGGGAGCGTTGGCCACGCCCATCCCCCCGAAGGCAAGCATCTCGGCGGCCCGCCGAGGATCGTCGAACCCGGACAGATCGAGTTCCTCCGTGGTGAACTCAGGTATCCCGTGCGCCTGCCCGTACCGTGCCACGGCAGCGGACAGCGCCACCACCTCGCTCCCGCCGAGCCCCGGATTCGCCCAGCCCCACAGCCAGGACGCCCTCTCCATGTCGTACGTCCCAAGGACACCGACCCGTAGCCGCACCTCCCCCTGCTGGTACGAACACGTCGGCAAGTCCGCGCTCCACGGTGCCTCGGGCAGGAACTCCATGAGCACCTCGAGCTGAGCGGCACCCCAGACGGTGTGCCGCTCCACCTCGAGCAGGAACTGGTCACTGAATCCGTTCGTCATGATCACGACCCTAAGGCTCTCGGTCGATTTGAGTCTCTCCCCGGGAGAGGGTCCAGGGTCGGGGCCATGAGCGACAACGATTTCGACGGGCGCCTCGCCGTGGTGGCGGGCGCGAGCAAGGGGGTCGGGCTGGCGACGGCTCAGCGGCTCCGAGACGCCGGGGGGCGGGTGATCACCGTGGCCCGTACGCCGCCGGGGGTGGCCGATCCCCTCTTCGTACAGGCCGATCTGAGCACAACCGAGGGTGTCGCGTCCGCGTCCGCCGCGGTTGCCGCGGTCGGCGTTCCGGACGTTCTGGTACATGTGGTGGGCGGCTCTGCCGCTCCCGCCGGCGGGTACGCGGCCCTCGACGAGGACCTGTGGGCGCGGGAGCTGGCACTCAACCTGTACCCGGCGGTCCGGCTGGACCGTGCGCTGCTCCCCGCGATGGTGGAGCGCGGGTCGGGCGCCATCGTGCACGTGACGTCGATCCAGCGCCGGATGCCGCTGTACGACTCGACGCTGGCGTACGCCGCCGCCAAGAGCGCCCTGGCCACCTACAGCAAAGGGCTCGCGAACGAGGTCGCGCCGGCCGGCGTGCGGGTCAACTCGGTGGCCCCCGGCTTCATTCGCACCGACGGTGCCGAGCACCTCCTCGCACGCCGGATGCGCGAGGGCGGTGTCTCCCGGAAGACCGCTCTCGACGAGCTGATGCAGGTCCTCGGCGGCATTCCTCTGGGACGGCCGGCGGAACCGGAGGAGGTGGCCGAGGTGATCGCCTTCCTGGTCTCGGATCGGGCGGGCGCGGTCACCGCCGCGGAGTACGTCGTGGACGGCGGTACCGTCCGGGCCGTCTGAGCCCGTTTCCCGTCCGCACACTCCACTCACACGTACGCCGACCGGCGCAGGCATCGGGCATCAGGCATCAGGCATCAGGCATCAGGAGAAGGCTATGCAGGACATCGTGGAATTCGCCGAGGAGTACTTCGACGCCGCGGCGGCACACCACCCCGAGCGGTACCTCGCGCTCTTCGATGAGGCCGTCGTCGTACGCGACGACGGCCGCAGCCACCACGGGCTCACCGCCGTGCGCCGCTGGCACGGCGCAGGGCCTTCCGTGCGCTACACCCTGAGGCACGTCACGGGCACGGCCACCGCGTGTCAGGCTGCGGCGGAGATCCGCGGTGACTTCCCCGGCAGCCCGGTCGACCTCCGCTTCACCTTCGAACGGGACCAGCGGGGAAAGATCACCCTGCTGGACATCACTGCCTGAGTGCGGGCCCCGAACCGGCGCGCACACGTACCACCAGGAGCACGTCATGGCCGAACAGCTGACCATCGGAGAATTCTCCCGGATCACGCATCTGAGTATCCGCGCACTGCGCCGGTATCACGAGCAGGGCCTTCTGGTCCCGGCCGAGGTCGACCCGGCCACGGGCTACCGCTACTACGCGCTCACGCAGGTCCGGCCGGCCCTCACCATCAAGCGGTTCCGCGAGCTCGACCTGCCGCTGGCGGACCTGCGGCGTTTCATCGAAGCCGAGTCCGACGGTGAGGAACTCGCTCATGGTGCGGCGCAACGGGTGGTCACCGCTCATCTGCGCCGGCTGGAGGACCGGCTCGGCCGCACCCAGCGCGCGGTGCAGGCGCTCCGGGAAATCCTCGACCCGGACGCCGAGCGGGTGGTGGATCTGGAGGTTCTTCCGCCGCAGCACGTTCTCGCCGTGTCCCTCGATGTCCGGGCCGGTGCCGATCTCAGCTGGTACGGCGATGCGATGAGGGAACTGGACGGGGCCGTGGGCGGGCGCCCGGTGGCTCCGCCGGGTGGCCGCTACGAGCACACGCTCTTCACCGAGGGCCACGGCCGCGCGACCGTCTACCTCCCGGCCGACTCTCCGCTGCCGCCCGGATCACCGGACACCGTGCGGGAGCTCCGGCTGCCCCGGCGGACCGCCGCGGTCGCCACGCACGCAGGCAGGCACGACGATCTCGACCTCACCTACGCCGCCGTGGGCTCCTTCGCCGCCCGGAACGGTCTGCGCCCCCACTCCCTCGTCGAGGAGGTCTATCTCGTCGGGCCTCGCGACACCGACCGGCCCGACCGCTGGCGCACCCTCGTCGCGTGGCTGCTCATCCCCGACCCGGCCCTTCCGCCCGCGCAGAGCCGGAACGCCTCCCTGTAGGCAGCCTCCCGGCGCACGGAAGCGAAACCGATCACCGTGCCGGCACTCAGGACGACCAGGCCTACCGACAGCGGCTGCGCCTGTCCGCCCCGAGGCCGGATGACGCCAAGCCGTCAACGCTCCGGAACACCGGCTTCGAGGCTCTCGCCCAGAGCAACGAGCAGGCCGGAGAGCCGGCGTCGGTCCGCCGCGCCCAGTCCGGCGAGCAGTTCCTGCTCCTGGGCCGACCGGACGGCGCAGACCCGGTCGGCCAGTTCGAGGCCCTCGGGGGTGAGGCACAGCCGGATGATCCGGCGGTCGTCCGCGTCGCGTTCCCGCCGGATCAGACCTGCCGCCTCCAGCCGGTCCACGTGCTGGGTGAGGCCACCGGCACGGGCCCTGCCGGCCGCTGCCACCTCGCCCGTAGTCCGTCGGTAGGGCTCGCCCGCATCACGGAGGGCGGCGAGCACCTCGAAGGCGGGCAGGCTGATGCCGTACTCACGGACGGTTCTGCCGATCAGCTCCTGATGGACGGCGGCACATTCGTTCAGTCGCGCGAACAGGGCGGTGGGACGCTCGCCTGCCGCCGTGCCCGCGGGCTCCGCCCGAACGTCCGTGGTGCGTACGGGCATGGAAGTGGTCGCGGCGTCCGGGGCGGCCGGCCCGGCGCCCCCGCCGTCGGCCGCGCCGGGCGGGGCGGGTGGGGGCACGGCGTCGAGGGCGTCACCGAAAGCGGTGACGAGCACGTCCGTCAGCGCCGGGGCGAGTTCCGCCGTGGGAACGGAGGCTGCCGGCTCATGCGCGAAGAGGTAGCGCTCCATGATCACGCCGAACAGGATGCTCCGGATGACGGCGGCGCGTACCTCCGCTTCGGCGGCGTCGCCGAGCAGGCGTTTGAGGGGTTCGCCGACCTGCTTCTCCAAGATCGTGCGCAGGAGCTCGGCGCTCGGCGGGTGACTGACCGCCGAGCGGATCAGCGCGGGCCAGGGATCGTCGGCCGGCAGGCGGTCCCACCGGTCGAGGTAGGCGTGGGCCAGCGCCGCCGGCAGTTCGTCCGCACCGGCGGCCGTGGCAGTCAGCACGTCGCCGGTGACGCCCGACCCGCCACCCACCGCTTCGCGGAACAGACCGTCCTTCGTACCGAAGTACGCCATCACCAGGCCGGGGGTCACTCCCGCCTCGGTCGCGACGGCGCGGACGCTCACACCTCGGTAACCATGCGCGCCGAACAGCCTCCGGGCCGCTCCGAGGACCGCACGACGATTTCCTTCCGGGTCGTGTGAGCCGGGGCGGCGTTGCGACGGGCGCCCGGACAGCCCTGCCTCCCGGCCGGTTCCCTGCGCGGGGCTCGTCGCCGACCGTCGACGGTCGCTGTCGTCTGGATGCACTCGGTCCACACTAAACGAGTGTTCAAATTGAACGGTCGTTCATTAAAACAGCTGTTCAAAAACAGTCACGTTGCGTGCACCGGCCCGGTCCGCGACGCGTGCGGCAGCGCGGTGCCGCCCCGCCGCACGGCTACGATCTCGGCCAGGATCGACACAGCGACCTCTTCAGGGCCCCGCCCTCCCAGGTCGAGCCCGATCGGCGAGCGGAGCCGCGCCAGTTCCGCGTCCGTCGCACCCGCCGTGCGCAGTCGCGCCATCCGGTCCTCGTGCGTCCGGCGACTCCCCATGGCCCCGACATATCCGGCCCTGCTGCGCAGCGCGAGGGCCAGAACCGGCACGTCGAACCGTGGGTCATGACTCAGCACGCACACCGCGGTCGCGACGTCGACGAGATCCTCATGGGCACGGAACCAGCGGTCGGGCCATTCGGCGACGACCTCCTCCGCCTGCGGGAAGCGCGCGGCCGTCGCGAAGGCGGGCCTGGCATCGCAGACCGTCACGCGGTACCCGAGTGTGGCCCCGATGTCCGTCAGGGGCCGGGCGAACTCTGCCGCACCGAATACCAGCAGGCGAGGCCGGGAGGCGAAGGACTGCACCAGCAGCCCGCGCCCCGGCGCGCAGGCCGCACTGCCGATGGCCTCGTCGCCCACGCCGGCCACGAGCGCCGCACCGCGGCCGAGCATGCCCTCGGCGGCCAGCGTCGCGGCCCTGACCACCCGAGGGTCACCCAGCGAACCGGTCACCTTCCCGCCGCCGACGACCAGGCAGCCACTGCCGTCGACCGCCGTGACCAGCGACACCGGCACGCCGGCCGCGATGTCGTCGGCAAGCCGGCCGAGCGGAACGTCCGCACCCACCTCGCGGACCAGCACCTCGATCGTCCCCCCGCAGGTGAGCCCCACCGCGAAGGCATCCTCGTCACCGACTCCCCAGCGTTCGAGCACCGGGGCCGCGCCCGCGAGCACCTCCTCGGAGAGCGCGCAGACGGCGGCCTCGACACAGCCCCCGGAGACGCTGCCGACGACGCGGCCGTCCTCGGACACGAGCATGGAGGCACCGGGACCGTGCGGGGCCGAGCCCCAGGTCCGCACGACGGTCGCCATGGCGAAGCGGGTTCCGGAGCGTTGCCAGGCGGCCGCCTGATCGATGACATGTCGCATATCGCCCTCCGCGGGCCGTGAAATTTCGGACAACCTCTTGCCAAGAAGAAACTTTAATGTAAATCATTTCAGGTACTAGATAAGTCGCCCGTGCCGAACGCCACGGTGTGACGACGAAACGAGAGGTTCGGTGGCAGCGGGTTGAAACCCACATCCTTCGACTACACCGCCCCGCGCACCGTCGGCGAAGCGGTGGCCCTTCTCAGCGATGAGGAACGGGAGGCCAAGGTCGTCGCGGGCGGCCAGTCCCTGATTCCGATGCTGAACATGCGTCTCGCCAGGCCCGGACTGCTCGTGGACATCACGCGGATCCCTGAACTCGGCCGCCTCTCCGTGGACGCTTCGGGCCATCTGCACATCGGAGCCGCCGTACGACAGGCCCACGCCGCAGCAGCCGGCGCTGTACGGGACGGCTGGCCGCTCCTGGCCGCCGCGATCGGCCACATCGGGCATCCACAGATCCGCCACCGCGGCACCGTCTGCGGCAGCCTCGCCCATCACGACCCGGCCGCCGAACTCCCCACCGCGGCACTCTGCCTGGGCGCCCGCTTCGTGATCACCGGGCCGCGGGGCACGCGTACGGTCGCCGCCGAGGACTTCTTCGTCGCGACCTTCTCGACCGCCGTCGAAGCGGACGAGCTCCTCACCGAGGTCGTGTTCCCGCCGCTCCCCGCCCACCACGGCTGGGCCTTCGAGGAACTGACCCGCAGGCACGGCGACTTCGCCACCGTCGGCGTGGCCGTCGTCCTGGAAAGGGACAACGCCGCAGGCACCGCCCGCGCCGCCCGCGTGGTCTTCTGCGGCGCGGGCCCCGTCCCGGTACGTCTGCCCGCCGCCGAGGAAGCGCTCCTGGGCAGCGACGTCGGCGAACGGGCCCTCGCCGCCGCGGCCCGCACCGCACTGTCCTGCCTCACCCCCACCGACGACGTCCACGCCACCGCCGAGTACCGGCGCGAGGGCGCCGCCCACCTCCTCGTCCGCGCCTGCACCACCGCCTGGGAGCGCTGCTGATGAAACCGCCCGTCCCCGCCCCGCTCGTCGCGCGCACACCGCCGCTCGGCGAGCCCTCCGCCTGGCACCGGATCAGCCTCACCGTCAACGGACGGCCGGTCACCGCCCAGGTCGAGTCGCGGCTGCTGCTCAGCGACTTCCTGCGCGACCGGATCGGCCTGACCGGCACCCATGTCGGCTGCGAACACGGCGTCTGCGGCGCCTGCACCGTCCTCGTCCACGACGAGCCGGTGCGTGCCTGCCTGACCCTGGCCGTGCAGTGCGACGGAGCCGTGCTCCGCACCGTCGAGGGCCTGGCCCCTGCCGACGCCCCACTCACCCCCGTGCAGCGGGCATTCCACGCGTGCCACGGCATGCAGTGCGGCTTCTGCACGCCCGGGTTCGTCATGACGGCGACCGCCCTGACCGAGCAGCCCGGGCGCCCCGACGAGGAACAGGTCGCCGACGCGCTCAGCGGGCACCTGTGCCGGTGCACCGGCTACCGCAACATCCGCCGTGCCGTGTGCCAGGCACTCGACGAGCGATTCGGGGAGTGACCCGCATGTCCCACGATGGTGACCGGCCCGGCAACGGCAACTGGATCGGCCGTTCCGTCCCACGCGTCGAGGACGACCGGCTGCTGCGCGGCAACGGCCGCTACGTCGACGACATCGCCCTCCCCGGGGCCGTCGAGGCGGCCTTTCTGCGCAGCCCGCACGCCCATGCCCGCATCGAGTCGGTCGACGTCACCGCGGCCCTGACCGCACCCGGCGTCGTCGCCGTGTGGACCGGCGCCGACGTGGCGGATCTTCCCGCGATGCTGAACAAGGAGGAGCTGCGCACCCCGCCGGGCCTCGCCGATCTCCTGGATCCGCTGGTCCGGATGACCCCCATGCCACTGCTCGCCCGCGAGAAGGTCCTCTACGTCGGCCAGCCCGTCGCCGTCGTCCTCGCCGAGAACCGCTACCTCGCCGAGGACGCGCTGGAACTCATCGAGGTGCGGTACGCCCCGTTGCCGGTGCTGGTCGACCCCGAAGACGCCCTGTCCGAAGGCGCGACCCGGCTGCACGAGGACCTCCCGGACAATACCGCGGTCGCCGTCGCCGCCCGCGTCGGGGATCCGGAGGAGGCGTTCGCCGGCGCGCACGCCGTGGTGAGCGAGCGGTTCGAGGCCCACCGGTACGTCGCCTCGCCGATCGAGACCCGTGCGATCTCGGCCCAGGTCGACCCGTACAGCGGCCGGCTGACCGTCTGGTCGGGCACCCAGACCCCGCACCGGCTGCGGGACGCCATCGCCCACACCCTCGGCCTCGAGTCCGCCACGGTCCACGTCATCGCCGCCGACGTCGGCGGAGGTTTCGGCCAGAAGGGCATCCTCTACGTCGAGGAACTCCTCGTACCGCACGCCGCTCGCCGTCTCGGCCGCCCCGTGCTCTGGCGCGAGGACCGCAACGAGAACCTCACCGCCTCCTCGCACGCCCGCGAACAGATCCACCACATCGAACTCGCGGCGGACGCCGAAGGCCGGCTCCTCGCCGTACGCGACCGGATCACCGTCAACTTCGGCGCGTACAACATGACCGGCCTGGTCGTGCCGTACAACTCGCTGTGCCATCTGCTGGGCCCCTACCGCGTGCCGAACGTGCACATCGATGTCGTCGGCGTGCTCACCAACACCACTTTCGCCACGCCCTACCGGGGCGCCGGACGCCCGGAGACGGTCTTCGCCATGGAGCGGGCCATGGACCGGCTGGCCGGGGAACTGGACATCGCTCCGGAGGAGTTGAGGGCGCGCAATCTGGTGCGGCCCGAGGAGATGCCGTACGCCACCGGCCTGGTGGACCGCTCGGGCAGTCCACAGTCCTACGACTCCGGGGACTTTCCCGAACTCCTGCGCCGCGCCGTGGCGAAGGCCGACGTCGAACGGGTACGCGACCGGCAACGCGAGGGCGCCCGTGACGGCAGGCACATCGGCATAGGCTTCGCCATGTACATAGAGGCAACCGGTCTCGGCCCCTTCGAAACGGCCCGCATCGACATCGCCCCCAGTGGCCGGGTACGGCTCGCCATCGGTGCCCCGTCCCAGGGGCAGGGGCACCGCACCTCCATGGCGCAGATCGCCGCCGACGCCATCGGAGTACCGCTCGACGTCATCGACGTGGTCGGCGGCGACACGGATGCCACCCCGTTCGGCGTGGGGACCATCGCCAGCCGCGCCCTGGTCAACGCCGGGAACGCCACCCACCGGGCGGGCCTCCTCGTCCGCGAGAGGATCGTCGAAGCGGCCGCCCGGCGCCTCGGTGCCGATGCGGGCGGCCTCGGCCTGCGCGACGGCATCGTGTCGGCGCAGGAGCCGGGCGGCCCCTCCATCAGCCTCGCGGAACTGGCCGGGAAGGCACCCCTGCCCGGCACCCCGGAGCCCACGGACGGCCGGCACGGCACGGAGATCAGCGTGACCGTGCACTTCCGTCCGCCCGGTTTCGCGGTCGCGAGCGGGGCGCACGCGGCTGTCGTCGAGGTCGACGAACACACGGGCGAGATCGAGATCCTGCACTACGTCGTCGTCCACGACGCGGGCAACATCGTCAATCCGATGATCGCGGAGGGACAGGTCACCGGCGGCATCGCGCAGGGCATCGGCGGAGCACTGTACGAGGAGATGGTCTACGGCCCCGACGGTCAGCCCCGCACCGGCACGTTCATGGACTACCTGGTGCCCACCTCCTCGGAGATCCCCGACCTCGACATGGACGAGATCTTCACTCCGAGCCCCATGAACGACCTCGGCGTCAAGGGACTCGGCGAGGGCGGTGCGATCGCGCCCCAGGCGGTGCTCGCCGGCGCCGTCGAGGACGCGCTGCGCCCCTTCGGCGTGGTCGTGCGCCGCGGCCCCCTCTCACCGAGCCGGGTGCGCGCGCTGATCCGTACGGCAGCCGGCACCTGAGCCGGCCCCACACCTCAACCGGCTCCGCATCCACGGCCGGCCGCCCCCTGATTGGACAACCATGCAACTGGACCACTCCTTCACCGTCCCCGCCGGCCTCGACGACGCCTGGAAGCTCTTCCAGGACCTCGACCGGGTCGCGCCCTGTATGCCCG
Source organism: Streptomyces sp. NPDC005775 (assembly GCF_042871565.1). Classification (NCBI taxonomy): domain Bacteria; kingdom Bacillati; phylum Actinomycetota; class Actinomycetes; order Kitasatosporales; family Streptomycetaceae; genus Streptomyces; species Streptomyces sp. NPDC005775. The sequence continues at coordinate 546,553 of NZ_JBIAIU010000001.1, forward strand.
GCGCCGTGCTGGACACCCTCGACGGGGACTCCTTCACCGGCCGCGTCAAGGTCAAGGTCGGCGCGGTGCAGATGAGTTACCGCGGCGAGGGAACCGTCACCCGCGACGAAGCCGCCCGGTCGATGCTCCTCGACCTCAGCGGAAGCGAGACCCGTGGCGCGGGAACGGCTTCGGCGACGGTCACCGCGACGCTGAGCGCCGTTCCGGCCGGCACCGTGGTGCGCGTACGCTCGGACCTCGACATCACCGGCCGGCCGGCGCAGTTCGGCCGGGGCATCATGACCGAGGTCGGCGACCGCATCGTCCGGCAGTTCGCGACCCGGCTCGAAGAGCTGCTGCGGGATGCCGGTCCCGCCCCGTCGCCGACGAGCCCCGCGGCAACCCTCCGGGGCGGACTCGCGCCCGAGCCCGAGGCCATCGATCTCGGCGCCGCCGCTCTTCCCGTGCTGCTCAGGAAGGCCGCGGCACCGGCGGCGGCCGTGTTGTTCGCGGTGGTGGTGATGCGGGTCCTGCGGCGACGTTCTCGCGTCTGAACACTTGAACGCCACGCTCGCAGCGTTCCCTCGGGCCGGCCCCTGCCCCGCTCCGGAAGCCGTCGCCCGGGGCGCGGGCCGGCCTCCTCGGAGCGCCGCTGCCGGCACTCCGGCCGCCGCCCGGGCGACGACTCCCCCGCCTCCGGAGCGGCGAGGGCCCGTTCAAGGCTCCGGAGTACGCGGCGTCGTGGAGAGATCGTACGGATTTCCTACGCGGGGGTAGGCCCGCGCGGCCCTCTTGCTATACCTTCCGTCTAACAGCTTGCTAGACGTGACGTCTAACAAGCTGGGCGGCGTCCGGCGGCCGTCGATCCCATCGGGCGGACACGGGGTGGGAGAAGAGGCCGGGCAGCCGTCGAGTCGATCTGTCTCGATTCAAGGAGCCGCACCATGGCAAGCAGCACCGTTCGACCGGAGGACCAGGACCGGCTCGCCGAGCAGGACGTCGCCCTGCGCCTGCTCGATTCGGCCGCGAAGCTGTCGTACGACCCGGCCACCGAGGTGGACTGGAACACGCCACTGGACACCGATCACCACGGCGCGAGTCCCGAGTGGAGCACCCTCTACGGCACCGCGTACTGGCAGGAGTTGACCGACAGCCAGCGCAGGGCGCTGACGCGTCAGGAAGCCGCGTCCGTCGCCAGTACCGGCATCTGGTTCGAGATGATCCTCCAGCAGATGGTGCTGCGCGACATGTACGCCAAGGACCCGACGGACCCGCGGTTCCAGTGGGCCCTCACCGAGGTCGCCGACGAGTGCCGGCACTCCATCATGTTCGCCCGCGGCGCCGCGAAGCTGGGTGCACCGGCCTACCGTCCGCGCCGCGCCGTGGTCGAACTGGGCCGCGCCTTCAAGACACTCGCCTTCGGCGAGGCGGCATACGCGGCCATCCTCGTGGCGGAGGAGGTGCTCGACGTGATGCAGCGGGACTGGATGCGGGACGAGCGGGTCGCGCCGTTCGTCCGGACGATCAACAACATCCACGTGGTGGAGGAGTCGCGGCACATGAAGTTCGCCCGCGACGAGACCCGCAGGCGCCTGCGCACCGCGGGCCCGGTGCGCAGGCGGATCAACTCGCTCGTGGTCGCCATCGCCTCGTACTACATCGTCACCAGCATGGTGAACCGGGACGTCTACGCGAACGCGGGGCTGGACAGCTCACGCGCCCGCGCCGAGGCGAAGGCCAACGAGCACCACAAGTCCCTGATGCGTTCTAGCTGTTCGGGCCTGATGGAGTTCCTGGCCTCGGCCCGTCTGCTCACCGGACCGGCCCTGTTCTTCTACAAGCGCGCCCACCTGATCTGACCCGCTTCCACCGCGAGTGCGCCGCCCCGATCTGATCCGAGCCGAGAGCCCGAGCTGACGCGATGACCTACGCCATCACCCAGACCTGCTGCAGCGACGCCACCTGCGTGGCCGTGTGCCCCGTGAACTGCATCCACCCCACGCCGGAGGAACAGGCCTTCGGCAGCACGGAGATGCTCTACGTCGACCCGCCGGCCTGCATCGACTGCGGCGCCTGCGCCGACGCCTGTCCCGTCGACGCGATCTTCCCGGTGGACAGCCTCTTCGGGGCGCAGGAGGAGTACGCCGGCATCAACGCGGCGTACTACGCGGGACGGGAGCCGGAGCCGGCCGCCGGGCCCAACTTCCACGCCTGGGGGGAGCCCTCGTTCCTCCGCAGCCTGCCGTCCGACTTCGCTCCGATCCGGGTGGCCGTCGTCGGCACCGGCCCGGCCGGTATGTACGCGGCCGAGGACCTGCTGCTGCACACCAACGCCGAAGTGACGCTGATCGACCGGCTGCCCGTGGCGGGTGGTCTCGTCCGGTACGGCGTGGCACCGGATCACCCCGCGACGAAGGGGGTCGGCGAGACCTTCGCACGGTTCCACTCCCACCCCCGGGTCCGGATGCACCTGGGGATCGAGGCCGGCAAGGACCTCACCGTCGAGGAACTCGCCGCCCATCACGACGCGGTGATCTACGCGGTCGGCGCCTCCGCCTCCCGCCGGCTCGGCATCCCCGGCGAGGACCTCCCGGGCAGCCTGCCGGCCACGGCGTTCGTGTCCTGGTACAACGCCCACCCGGAAGTACCCCCGGAGACCGTCGGCCTGTCCGCGCAGCGGGTGGTCGTCACGGGCAACGGCAACGTCGCGCTGGATGTGGCCCGCATCCTCGTCACGGACCCCGCCGCACTGGCCGGCACCGATATCGCCGGCCACGCCCTGGCGGCGCTGCGGGGCTCCGCGGTGCGCGAGGTCGTCCTGCTCGGCCGGCGCGGCCCCGACGACCTCGCCTGCACCGGGTCCGAGCTGCTCGCCCTCCGCCACCTGGCGGGCGTGGACCTGGTGGTCGACGACGGTGACCCGCGGACCGGCGCGGCGATCGACGGAGCGGCGGCGGGTGAGAAGGCCGCGCTGCTGCGGGAGGTGGAACGGGAGGCGGTCGACTGGTCGCGGCCCCCGTCGCCGGGGCGTCGCATCGTCTTCCGCTTCCACTCCGCGCCGGTGGAGGTGCTCGGCCGCGACGGCGTCGAAGCCGTGCGGGTGACGGACACCGGCGGTGACCGGGAGATCCCCGCGGGTCTGTTCCTGCGGGCGATCGGTTACCGGGGTCTGCCGGTTCCGGGTCTGCCCTTCGACGAGGCGACCGGCACCGTGCCGCACGAGGGCGGCCGGGTGGTGGGCATGCCGGGCAGCTACGTCGTCGGCTGGATCAAGCGCGGCCCTTCGGGCGGCATCGGGGCCAACCGCACCTGCGCCGCCGAGACCGTCGGCACTCTCCTGGCCGATGCCGTCGCGGGCGCCCTGCGCTCGCCCGCGTACCCGGCCAGGGCGTTCGGGCGTCTTGTCCGGAGCCGTGGCGGCCGGGTGGTCGACGCCCGGGGGCTGGCCGCGATCGACCGCGCCGAGCAGGCCCGGGGCCGGGAACACGGCCGTCCGCGCGTCAAGTTCGACACGGTCCCCGCGCTGATCGCCGCATCGAGGGGAAGCCGCTGGGGGTCGCCGCGCTGATCGCCGCGTCGAAAGGAAGCCGGAGGTAGCGCGCTGACCAGCCGTCTACCGCGCGTGGCGCCGTGCTCAGAACTCCTCCGGCTCCGCGGCCTGCCCCTTGGCCCGTTTGCCGACGACGGCGACCGCGGCCGCGGCGCTGCCCACGAAGGCCAGGGCGACCATCCAGGGCTGGTTGAACGCGTGCCGGGTGGCGTGGTCCACGGAGTAGCGGCCGGGGCCGGCCAGGCCGATCGCGGCCGCGGTGAAGCCGAGGAAGGCGGGGTACTCGTAGCCGCCGCCCTGGGCGAAGAACCCGGCGGGGGCGTGGACGGCCACGGCTCCCGCCATGGCGCCGGCGGCCGCCGCCCCGGCCGCCGGAGTGGCCAGGCCCAGGGCCAGGAGGACGCCGCCGCCCGCCTCGCCCAGGCCGGCGGCGATCGCGCTGTGCCTGGGCGGGTGGAAGCCCATGGCCTCCATCCCGGCCGTGGTGCCCTCGATGCCCCCGCCGCCGAACCAGCCGAGGAGTTTCTGGCTGCCGTGCGCGGCCAGCACCGCGCCGGTGCCGACGCGAAGGACAAGCAGGCCGAGGTCACGACGGTTGACGCTGCCCATGAGGGTCTCCGAGAGGGTTCGGGGGCCCGGCCGGAAGGCGGGCCCCGGGAGGAAGTACGGAAACCACTCTCCGCGCACCGGGGCAGGGGCGGGGCACGTTGTTACGCCGTCCGGGCGCGCCGCGGCGGCACGTGACTCGTGGCACAGTGCGACGTACGCCATTGTGCAACTTGTTGCACAACAACGATCCGGTGGTCTAGAACTGGCGTAACCACACCGCGCGAGGAGCCCCCGCATGAGCCCGTACCCGCATCTGCTGAGCCCGCTCGACCTCGGGTTCACCACCCTCCCCAACCGGGTGCTGATGGGGTCGATGCACATCGGCCTCGAGGAGGTCGAGAACGGCTTCGAGCGCATGGCCGCCTTCTACGCCGCCCGCGCCCGCGGCGGCGTGGGCCTCATGGTCACCGGGGGCATCGCGCCGAACGACGCCGGCTGCACCTTCCCCGGCGGTGCCAAGATGACCACCGAGGCGGAGGCCGCGCAGCACGCCGTGGTGACGTCGGCCGTGCACGAGGCGGGCGGCCGGATCGCCCTGCAGATCCTGCACTTCGGGCGCTACGCGCACCACCCCGGCCTGGTGGCACCGAGTGCGATCCAGGCGCCGATCAGCGGATTCGTCCCGCACGCCCTGACCGACGACGAGGTCGAGTCGACCATCGAGGACTTCGTCACGGCGGCCGCGCTCGCACGGAGCGCGGGGTACGACGGCGTCGAGATCATGGGTTCCGAGGGCTACCTGATCAACGAGTTCATCGCCTCGGCGACCAACCACCGCGAGGACCGCTGGGGCGGCTCGTACGAGAACCGCATCCGCTTCCCCGTCGAGATCGTGCGCCGGGTACGCGAGCGGGTGGGCAGCGACTTCATCCTGATCTACCGGCTCTCGATGCTCGACCTGGTGCCCGGCGGATCGTCGCTGGAGGAGGTCGTGCGGCTGGCCCGGGAGATCGAGGCGGCCGGGGCGACCATCATCAACACCGGCATCGGCTGGCACGAGGCCCGCATCCCCACCATCGCGACGTCGGTGCCGCGCGGCGCGTTCACCTGGGTCACCGAGAAGGTGCGCGGCGCCGTCTCCGTACCGCTGGTGACGAGCAACCGCATCAACACCCCCGAGGTCGCCGAGCAGATCCTGGCGGCGGGCCGCGCGGACATGGTGTCGATGGCGCGGCCGTTCCTCGCGGATCCGGACTTCGTCGCGAAGGCGGGTGAGGGCCGCGCGGACGCGATCAACACCTGCATCGGCTGCAACCAGGCCTGCCTGGACCACATCTTCAGCGGCAAGGTCACCTCCTGCCTGGTCAACCCGCGCGCCTGCCACGAGACGGAACTGACCCTGTCGCCGACCCGCACCCGCAAGCGCGTCGCGGTCGTCGGCGCGGGTCCGGCCGGACTCGCCTGCGCGGTGACGGCCGCCGAGCGCGGTCACGCGGTGACACTGTTCGACGCGGCGGACGAGATCGGCGGACAGCTCAACGTGGCGCGCCGGGTGCCGGGCAAGGAGGAGTTCAACGAGACGCTGCGCTACTTCCGTACCCGGCTGGCGGAGGAGAAGGTCGAGCTGCGGCTGGGCGCCCCGGTCGGTGCCGGACAGCTCGACGGCTTCGACGAGGTCGTCCTCGCGACGGGGGTCGTTCCGCGCACGCCGGCGATCCCGGGCGTGGACCACCCGAGCGTGGTCAGCTACCTCGACGTGCTGCGGCACGGAGCACCGGTGGGCGACCGGGTGGCGCTGGTCGGGGCGGGCGGGATCGGTTTCGACGTGGCCGAGTTCCTGACCGACGGCGGGGACGCGGCGAGCCTGGACCCGGAGGCGTTCTTCCGGCAGTGGGGCGTCGACACCGAGTACCGCGAACGGGGCGGACTGGGCACCGCCGAGCGCCCGAAGTCGCCCCGCACCGTCCATCTCCTCCAGCGCAAGACGAGCAAGGTCGGCGCGGGTCTCGGCAAGACGACGGGCTGGATCCACCGCACCGAACTCCGGCACCGCGGCGTCACGATGATCGCGGGCGTCGGCTACGACCGGATCGACGACGACGGTCTGCACGTCACGGTCGACGGCGAACAGCACCTGCTGCCGGTCGACACGATCGTGCTCTGCGCGGGCCAGGAGCCCCGGCGGGAGCTGTACGAGGAGCTGCTCGCCGCGGGCCGTCCCGCGCACCTGATCGGTGGCGCGGACGTGGCGGCCGAACTGGACGCCAAGCGGGCGATCCGCCAGGGCACGGAACTCGCCGCCTCGCTCTGACCACGGCCGCGGGGAGCCGGGCCACCCGTCCGGCTCGCCGCGGCTCCTTAGGATGCACCCCATGTCACTCCCGCACGCGATCCTCACCGCCCTGCTCGAAAAGCCTTCGTCGGGGCTGGAGCTGACCCGCAGGTTCGACCGGTCGATCGGCTACTTCTGGTCGGCCACGCATCAGCAGATCTACCGCGAGCTGGGAAAACTGGAGCAGGCCGGTCAGATCAGGGCGCTGGCGACCGCCCAGCCGGCCCGTGGGCAGAAGAAGGAGTACGAGGTGCTGCCGACGGGGCGCGAGGCGCTGGCCGCCTGGGTGGCCCGGCCCGAGGAGCCGAAGCAGATCCGCGATCCGCTGCTGCTGCGGATGCGGGCGGCGGCGGTCGTCGGTGCGCCCGGTCTCGACGCCGAGCTGCGCCGTCACCTCGCGCTGCACCGGCGCCGGCTCGCGGAGTACCTGGAGTTCGAGGAGCGGGACTTCCCGCCCGGGCGCGACGCGGCCGAGGACCGGCTGCGCCACCTCGTGCTGCGGGGCGGCATCGATCTGGAGAACTTCTGGATCGGCTGGCTGACCCGGGCACTGACGGAGGACGCCGGGGGCGCCGCGGCCGCTCTCGGGTAGGTGCCGGTGGCCACCGGGCCATGCCGTCCCTCACGAACGACCGGCCCCGGAGCGGTGCCGGCGGACACGCGAGGCCGTTACGAGCGGCCGGCCCGGATCCGCCGGAGGTGTCCGTGTCCGTTCCCCTGGTGGAGCACGGCCCGCGGGCTCTTGATGACCACCCTCGACGGCACGCTCACGGCCGGACCGCCCCCGGTCGCCTCGCCGGCGGGCGCGGCCCGCGCCTGGGCGCGGCTGAGCAGGATCACGCCCCGTGCGGCGGCCGCGGTGCCCAGCAGCGCCGGGACCAGGCTGATCGTCCCGCCCTGGAACCGCTCCCCCAGCAGAGCCAGGCCGATGGCCGCCGCGGCGACCGGGTTGGCGAGGGTGACGACGGCGAGCGGTGCGCCGAGGCCGCCCCGGTAGGCGGTCTGTGCGAGGAGCAGTCCGCCCATCGCGAAGGCCGACACGAGCACCGCGACGACCACCAGGCGCCAGCTGAACAGCGGGCCGGTGGTGTGATCGGTGACGGCGACGGTCAGCGTCTGCGTCAGTGCGGAGGCGACGCCCGAGGTGATGCCGGAGGCCGCCGCGTGCCGCAGGCCCGGGCGCGCACCCGGGCGGCTGAGCCCGGCGACCACGGCCATGGTCCCCGCGCCGACGGCCAGCGCCTCGGTCATGGTCAGCGTCTCGTGCGGCGCCGAGCCGCCCGCGGTCATGAGCAGGGCCCCCAGGCCCAGGAGGGTCAGGAGCGTGCCGCGCCATTCGGTCGTCGAGACCTTGCGGCCCGCGGCCCGTGCGCCCAGCGGCACGGCGGCGACCAGGGTCAGCGCGCCGAGCGGCTGGACGAGGGTGAGCGGGCCGTACTTCAGCGCGGCGACGTGCAGCAGAGCGCCACCGGCGTTCAGTCCCACGGCCGACCACCAGGCGCCGCTGCCGAGCAGCCGGAGCGTTCCGGTGCCCGGTTCGGTGCGTCCCGCGAGCCGCGCCTGCGCCACCGCCGCGGCGGCGTACGCGGCGGCGGATACGAGCGACAGCGCGACGGCGACCAGGGTCGCGTTCATCGTCTGGTCCCTGAGACGGCGTAGGAGCGGCCGGAAACGCGGGGCGCGGCGACGGCATGGGCCGGCGCACCGGTCGTGGACGGCCACGGCAGATGCGCCCGGACCGGCTCCGCGCGCGGCAGTCGCAGCGCGGCGAAGGCCACCGAGAGCAGTGCGGCGACCACGATCGAGTCGAGCCAGTAGTGGTTGGCGGTGCCGACTATGACGAGCAGCGTGATCACCGGGTGCAGCAGCCACAGCCAGCGCCACCGCGAGCGGGTGGCGACGACGAGGCCCACGCCGACCATGACCGCCCAGCCGAAGTGCAGCGAGGGCATGGCCGCGAACTGGTTCGCCATCGAGTCCGTGGCGGGCGTGGAGCCGTACACCGTCGGCCCGTAGACCTGGCCGGTGTCGACCAGGCCGGTCGCGGCGAGCAGCCGCGGCGGGGCGAGCGGGAACAGCAGGTGCAGGGCCAGCGCGGCACCGGTGAGCACGGCGAGGATCCGGCGCGACCAGACGTAATGGCGCGGGCGGCGCCAGTACAGCCAGCCGAGGAAGAGCAGGGTGGCCGGGAAGTGCACGGTCGCGTAGTAGGTGTTCGCGAGGTGGATGAGCGTCTCGTCGTGGAGCAGCAGCCCCTGCACGGCGCCTTCGCCGGGCAGGTGCACGGCACGTTCGAAATCCCATACGCGTCCGGCGTTGTGGTACGCCTCGTCGACGTGACCGTTGGCCGCCTGGCGGCCGAACTTGTAGATCACGAAGAGTCCTACGACGAGAAGAAGCTCGCGGACGAGGGGCGGTCGGGCAACAGTGTCCGGCTCCCGATCGGCGGGCCTGCTACCGGCGAACATCATCCGGTGCCCCTTTGCTGACGAAGCTGTATCGGTGGCAGGGACGGGCCCATGCCGTATCGATACGCCAGTGTACCGATACGGAGGCGTATCGGAACACCGACGTATCGGTACACTGGCGTATCGATGGACCTCGTCGCAGAGTCGCAGAGAGGGAAAGCGCATGTCGTCGCTGGAAACGGAGCCTGAGCAGGCCACCGCGTCGCGCCGCTCGAAGATCACGCCGGAGCGGGCCCAGGAGCTCTTCACGGCCGTGCTCGACACACTGAGGGAGAGCGGCTACGAGTCGCTCACCATGGAGGGGGTCGCTTCGCGGTCCCGCTGCGGCAAGTCCACCCTCTACCGGCAGTGGGGGTCAAAACCCGAACTGGTCGTCGCGGCACTGCACTCGACCCGGCGCGGGCTGCTGAACCGGATCGACACGGGTTCCCTGACCGGGGACCTCCGCGAAGCGGCGCGGGTCATCGGCGAGGGCTCCGGACGCGACACTCCCCTGATGCTGGCCCTGAGCCACGCCGCCCTGCAGAGCCCCGAGCTCCTGTGCGCGATGCGCGAGTCGCTGATCCTGCCGGAACTGGCGGCGATCGACGCCATGGTCGCGCGCGGCGTGGGGCGCGGCGAGGTGGCCGCGGACAATCCGGCGACGGAGTTCGTCTCGGCCCAGTTGCTGGGCGTGATGCGCGCCCGCCCGATGCTGGAGTGCGCCTACGCGGACGAGACGTTCCTCGTCCGTTTCGTGGAGGGCGCGGTCTTTCCCGCACTCGGCCTGGACGCGCGGGCGTCCGGGTCCTGACAGACGTGGGCCGTCGTCCCAGCGGATGACGACGGTCCGCCCGCGCCGCACCGTGGGGACGGGGGCGGCGCACAACCCGGCCGGGGGGGGGGGGGGGGGGGCGCCCCCCCCCCCCCCCCGGGCCCCCCCCCCCCCCCCCCCCACGGGCGGGGGGGGGGGCACAAGGGGGGGGGGGGGCGGGGGCCCCCCCCCCCCCGCGCCCCCCCCCCCCCCCGGCGGGGCGCCCCCCCCCCCCGGGCGGGGGGGGGCCCGGCGGCCCCCCCCCCCCCCGCCCGCGTTCCCCCGTGACCCCTGCCCCTTTTCGTCCTCTTGACGATATCAGGCGTGGCGGTTATCGTCGCCATGACGAGAACGAGGGGGTCCATCATGGCCGACATCACCCGGCGCTTCGGCTGGCGCCATCTGCGCTCCGCGCCCACCGCCCACATCCGCCACCACAAGCGCGGCCTGCTCGCCCACGACGGGGCGGGGCTGAGTTTCTGGTACCGGTCACTGAGCGCCGCGCTCTCCGAGGTGCCGGTCAACGACCGCGAGCTGGCCATGGCCTTCCACGCCCGTACGGCCGACTTCCAGGACGTCACCGTGCAGGCCACCGTCACCTACCGGATCAGCGACCCGGCCGAGGCTTCCGCGCGGCTCGACTTCTCCGTCGACCCCGACACCGGCGCCTGGCGCGGGGCCCCGCTGGAGCAGATCGCGACACTGCTCACCGAGACGGCCCAGCAGCACACCCTGGACGTCCTGGCCCGCACCCCCCTGGCCGCCGCACTGGTGGACGGCGTCGCCGCCGTACGCGAACGGGTGGCGGCCGGCCTGGCCGGCGAACCCCGGCTGCCCGCCACCGGCATCGACGTGGTGGCCGTGCGCGTCGTCGCGATCCGCCCCGAGGCCGAGGTCGAACGCGCACTGCGCACGCCCGCCCGCGAGCAGATCCAGCAGGAGGCCGACCGGGCCACGTACGAACGCCGGGCCGTGGCCGTCGAGCGCGAGCGGACGATCGCGGAGAACGAACTGGCCAGCCAGATCGAGCTCGCCCGCCGCGAGGAGCAGCTGGTCGAGCAGCGTGGCACCAACACCCGCCGCGAGGCCGAGGAGCACGCGGCGGCCGACGGTGTGCGCGCCGAGGCGGAGGCGGCCCGCAAGGTCCGCCTCGCCCGCGCCGAGGCGGAAGCGGCCCGCGAGGTCGGCGCGGCCCGTGCCGAGTCCCAGGCGGCCTGGCTGAGGGTGCACGGCGAGGTGGAGGCCGCGACCCTGCACGCGCTGGCCGCGACCCGGCTCGCCGAGAACCTGCCGCGCATCGACAGCCTCACCCTCTCCCCCGACGTCCTCACCGGTCTGCTCACCAAGCTCGGCCGGCCCGCACCGGAGACCCGGGCGTGAGCCTGGCCCCACGGGCGGTCCTCGTCCACCGCACCACCGAGTACGAGGAACTGCTGGCCCGGCACGGGACACACGGGCAGGCGGCCTTCTTCCTCTCCAGCCGCGGCCGGTCCATCGACGAGGTGGCCCGGCGGCACGAACGGACCCGGCAGGCGCTGGCCGACGTGGCGGCGGCCGTTCCGCTCCAGTGGCGCCACTCCCGGGTCGAGCGGGCGGACCTGGACCGGTTCCTGTTCGCACCCGAGGACGTGGTGGTCGTCGTGGGCCAGGACGGGCTGGTCGCCAACGCCGCCAAATACCTCTCCGGCCAGCCGGTCGTGGGCATCGACACCGATCCCGGCCGCAACCCGGGCGTTCTGGTGCGCCACCGGCCGGCCGACGCGGCGGCCCTGCTGCGGGCGGCCGTGGCGCCGGGCCGGGCGGCGGACGAGCTCACGATGGTCGAGGCGGTGGCCGACGACACCCAGCGACTGCTGGCCCTCAACGAGATCTACCTCGGTCCGCCCGGACACCAGACGGCGCGCTACCGGCTCGGCGCAGGCCCGGCGGACTCCCCCGCCGAGTCACAGGCCTCGTCCGGCGTCCTGGTCGGCACCGGGACCGGTGCCACCGGGTGGCTGCGCTCCCTGTGGCAGGAACGCCGCAGCGCGCTCGCCCTGCCCGGCCCGACCGATCCCCGCCTCCTCTGGTTCGTCCGGGAGGCATGGCCGTCACCGGCGACGGGCACCTCGCTCGTCTCGGGTGAGCTGGGCCGCGGGCAGGATCTGCGGCTGACCGTCGAGTCCGACCGGCTGGTCGTCTTCGGCGACGGCATGGAGACGGACGCGCTGGAGCTGACGTGGGGCCAGACCGTACGGCTCGGCATCTCGGCCACGGCCCTTCGGCTGGCCGGGTGACCGCCGCCGGACACCGGCCCGGCCCGTAGGCTCTGTGCCGCCCCGTACCGGTCACCGAACCCATGAGGAACACCATGGACAGCGACGCCGTTTCGCCGATCCCCGCCCGCAACGCCCGTCCGCCCCTCGCCCAGGCTGCGCTGGGTGTCGGCGTGATCGTGCGGGACGGGCAGGGCCGGATCCTGCTCGGGCGCCATCACAGCGGTACCTGGGAGCTGCCCGGCGGCAAGGTCGATCCGACGCACGAGTCGATCGCGGCGGCGGCGGTGCGTGAGCTGCGTGAGGAGACGGGGCTCGAGGCCGCCGAGCGCGAGGTGTGCGTCTTCGCGATGCTCCACGACGCGGTCCACGGCATCAACCGGGTGACGATGGCCGCTCTCGTGACCGTCGGCGACGGTGCCGCCCGGGTGACCGAACCCCATCTCATCAGCACCTGGCGATGGATCCGGCCCGAGGACCTGCCGGCGCCGCTCTTCGACCCTTCGGCGCAGATCCTCGCGGCCTGGCGTCCCGATCTCGCGATCGCGCACCCGCCCGCGCACCGGCTGGACATCGCGACCGGGAGTACCAGGACAGCCAAAGGCACTGAGAGCACCGAGAGCACTGACAGTACGCAGGCATAGCCCTACACCCATTAATCATTTGCCTAGGGGTCATAGGCAGAGTTAGCGTCATCGGCATGAAGGCCGTGACCGAGCAGGACATCCGCACATCGTTCGTCAATTGCTCCAAGGGAGAAGCCGGGCGTCTGCCGCTGCCCCGCGATCTCGGCGAGCTGCCGTGGGACGATCTCGACTTCCTGGGGTGGCGCGATCTCTCCGCCCCGGGGCGCAGCTACATCGTCACCGAGCACGAGGGCCGGCTGACCGGTATCTCGCTGCGCTTCCCCTCCCAGCAGCGCGGGTTCCTCCACCGCAGCATGTGCTCGCTCTGTCTGACCACCCACCCGGGCAGCGGGGTCTCCCTGCAGACCGCCCGCAAGGCGGGCCCGGCGGGGCGCGAGGGCAATTCGGTCGGCCTGTACATGTGCACCGACCTGGCCTGCTCGCTCTACGTACGGGGGAAGAAGGCCGTGGCTTCGGGCGCCCGCTTCAAGGAGTCGCTGACCGTGGAGGAACAGATCGACCGCACGAGGGCCAATCTCTCGGCGTACGTCGCCAAGCTCTTCGGCTGACCCGGGCGGCCGGACGGCCGTGGCCGCCCCGACGGTCCTGCTGCCGGGGCGGCCACGGGCGTGTGCACGAATCGGCTATCGCGGCGTGCGCTCGCTGTGCACCGTCGCGTAGTCCGGTGCCGCGTTCTGCCGGCCCGCGACGCCTCCCAGCACCGTGCCCTGGTTCACCAGCTCGACCGCGTCGGGCCCGACGCCGGCCTGCTCGGCGGTGACGGCCAGCGCGATGGTGTTCCCGCCCTGCGGCTTCAGGAAGCCGGAGGGAATGACGAACTCCTTCTGCGGCCCGACGTTGTTGACGTACTGGCCGGTGTTCCAGCCGTTGACGAAGATCTGGACGCGGTACTTGTCCGCCTTCGCGCTGTCGTCGCCGATCCGCAGCCCGACCGCCGTGTCCGCGCCCCTGGGCAGGTTCAGCCGGGCCGTGGTGCGGTACCACCGCACACCAGGACGGGCGCTCTTGAGCGCGCCGGTCTGTGCCCAGGAGGTGTCCGGTGCACCCGGCAGGTGCCAGCCCATGCGCTCTCCGTAGAGACCTCCGTTGTTGTAGAGGCCGCGTGCGGTGTCCGCGGGCCGCGGTCCGCCGAGGGCGCCCTGGATCCGCCAGTCGACCTTGCCCGCTCCGGCGATGCCGACGTCCGCCAGGCCCCGGCCGCCCTTGGAGCGGCCGTCGGAACTCCAGTCCTCGTACTGACCCATGTTCCGTACGAGGACCGCCAGTACGGCGGGCTTGCCCGGCTCGGTCAGTCCCTCCGGGACCTGGTAGGTGGCGGTGCCGTCGCCCTGGGCGCCGAGGTAGCGGCCGTTCAGCCAGACGAGAGCGTGTCCGGCGGTGCCGGTCTTCACCGTGACCTCGACCGTGCTGCCGGCGGTGGCCTGCGTGTAGTGGCCGCGGTACCAGGTGTCGCCCTCGTGGAATCCGTACTCGTCGGTGTCCAGTACGACACCGGAGACCGCTCCGGGGCCGTGGCGCGGGTTGGCGGCCGTGGTCCGGTCCGCCTTCGTCCAGCCCGAGTCGTCGAACGCCGTCATGCGTTCGGGATCGGACTCGGCGGTACGCCAGGTGCCGAGGGCCGGCAGGGAGACGTCCGCGGGGCCGGGCAGGTCGGCGACGAGCGCCCCCGCCGCGTCGCGGGTCGTCCGCAGAAGACGGTTGTTCCAGGTGAGGGTCTTCACACCGGTGGGCGCGAACACCCTCATCCGTCCGGCCGTCTTGGTGTCACCGGTCAGATCGAGCCTGGCGCCCGTGACACGGGCCGTGCGGGCGAGTTCCGGCCCGAGGACCAGCACCTCGCCGCTCCCCGCGTCGAGCTGCCAGGTGTCGGCGACGGCTTCCCGGTCGGCGATCACGAGCGTGAGCGCGGCACGTCCCCCGCCCGAGACGCGCACCGTCCGGGTTCCGCCGTGCTCGTAGTTGATCCGCAGGTCCTTGCGCTGCTCGTCCCAGGTGGATTCCACAGGCGCCCCGTCCAGGGCGGTGACCACCGGCTTCTGCGGGTAGCGCAGTACGGTCTCGCCGTCCGTGCCCTTCGCACCGTCGAGGACGAGCAGATCGCTTCCGGCTTGCAGCCGGGTGAGCACCTGCGAGGTGGAGTAGACGAGCCGGTGCGGCCCGAAGACGTAGTCCGCGACGAGGGTCGTGGCGTCACGGCCGTTCACGGTGATCGCGGTGTCCGGTTCCTGGGGGACGCGGGGGTAGGCGGCGTCCCCCACGGGCTCCGCGCTCGGGTTCGTGTCGATGGCGTCGACGGAGACGTACGTTCCCTGCGAGGCGGCCGTGCCCTTCTCGCCGGTGACGACGATCCTGAGCGTGTGGGAGCCCGCGCCGAGATCGTTCGCCTCGTACAGAACGCGCTGGAAGGCGGGTGACGCCGCGTAGCTGTCGACCGTCGCCTTCTTGACGCCGTCGACGTAGACGTCCGCGGTGCCGTGGTTGGAGGAGTCCGGCCCGATCCAGCGCACGGCCGGGCCGTCGAAGGTGACCTCGACGCTGTCCCCGGCCACGGAGGAGAACGTCTCGTCGTTCTCGTGGTCGCCGCCCGTCCACGCCTTCCCGGTGGCGTGCTCCCACGAGCCGGTGTACTTCAGCGCACCGGTGTCCGAGTCGTTCCAGCGGTACGCGGCGGCCCCCGGCGGAGCGGGCGGGTCGGCCAGGTCCAGGGGGAACGTCACGCGGCTGGTCGTGGTGTCGTTGGAGTCGGGATGGCGCAGCGTGATCAGCCGCGTGCCGTTGCCCGAGACGGAGGTGGCCCCCGCCTCCTCGGTGGACAGGCGCTGCTGGGCCTTGACGGGTCCGCCGCCCGTGACGGTGACCGGCGGGGCGGTGACGGCCTGGGCGGAGGCGATCGGCTCGACGGCGTTCTGCAGGTAGCCGAATTCCTTCTGGACGGCGAGCTTCGGGGTGATCGCGCGGTTCTCGGCGATCGCCGCCCCGTAGTCGTAGGAGGTGAAGCCGGAGCCGGGGTCGCCGGTCCAGCCCCAGTTGGTACCGCCGTACTCCATGTAGGAGTTGAACAGGGTCGCACCGTTGGCGAGGTTGTTCACGGCGAACTGGCGGGTGAACGCGGTGTCCGTGAACTCCGCGCACTCGCCTGTCTGGAAGTCGCGGCCCCAGGCGGTGAACGCACCGCCCTGGCCCTCGGCGATGAAGACGGGCGTGTTCGGCGAGTAGCCGCGGACCCGTGCCTCGTAGTCGCTCAACTGCCCCCGGCCGCCGGCGCAGTCGAAGCCGAGCGGGTAGGTGTCGAAGGCGTAGAGGTCGAGCCGGGAGCCGCCCGGCCCGCCGGGCACGTTCCAGCCGTGGCCGTTACCGTAGTCGTTGTGGAACAGCGGTACGGTGATGCCCTGTTCGACGACTGCGCTCTGCAACTTCTCGATGTAGTCGATGTGCTCGGCCGAGTGGTCGATCTGTTCGTTCTCGACCTGGTAGGCGAGGACGCTGCCGCCGCCGTCGGTGATCTGGTGCTTGCCGATGATGCCGTTGACGGCCTTCAGCCACTCCAGGTCGGCTGCCAGGTTCTGCGGGTCGGCGGTGCGCTGCTCACCCCCGTGCGTGCTCATGTACGGCGGCAGTCCGCCCATGCTCACCTCGGCGTTGATGTACGGGCCGGGGCGGGCGATGACGTAGAGGCCCTCCTCCTCCGCCATGGTGAGGAGCCGGTCGATGTCGCGGACGCCGCTGAAGTCGTACGAGCCCGGCTCGCTGGAGTGGAAGCCCCAGAAGAAGTACAGCGACACGGTGTTGAAGCCCGAGGCCTTGAGCTTCTGCAGGACGTCGCGCCACTGGTCGGGGCTCGGCAGCCGCCAGTAGTGGAACTCGCCGGACCACACGACCAGCCGCTCGCCGTCGATCTTGAGGGACTTCTCGTCCCGGGTGACGGTGTGGGGGCGGCCGTCGTTGCCTGCGAACCGGTGGGTGGTGGCTGTGGCGGCGGGGGCTCCCGCCGCCGGCCCCGCGGTGTGCGCGGAGACCGGCAGCGGCGAGGCGAGGGACAGCACGAGGCCTGCGGCCAGGCCGCCGACGACGGAGCGCCGTCGTAAGGCGCGTGGCCGGTGGGGGTGATGCGTCATGAACGCCCTTTCGCTGGTGTGCTCATGGTGCGGTCCCGTGGGCCACGGAACCGGTCGTGGTGAGCCGGGCGGGTCAGCCGATGTCGACCCTCACGTCGGAGGGGACCAGCCGCGTCCCGTCGGCCAGCCGGAAGTCCAGCGTGATCCGGCCCGTGCCGGGTACCGCGTCCGCGGTGGCGCGCACGGCCACCCGCTGGCTCCCGCCCCGGGTTCCGCGCACCCTCAGCGTGCCGCCGGCCGGCTCCACGAGGACGCCGTCGGGCGCGGTGGCCGACCAGTGGACGGTGTGGCCGGTGAAGTCGACGTCCTGGGCCTCCACATCGAGGGGCACGGGGTCACCGGCCGGGTCGAGCGCCAGGAAGCCCGGGTTGCCGAAGCCCGCCGCCGGGCTCGCGTAGGTGTCGACGACACCCTGGCGGATCTGTGCGTCGTCGTACGGTGCCTGGCCCTGCGGGCCGTTCCACCGCCACCAGGCCTGCATGTTGGGCAGGCAGATGCCGGTGAACCGGTTGCGGTGCACGAGCGTCCGGTACTCCTGGCGTGCGGTGTCGAGTTCGGCGCTGCCCGCCGGCGCCAGACCGATCCTCATGTCGGCCAGGGCGATGTCGATGTTGCGGGTCAGCCGGTCGAGCAGGGTGCGGGGCGCCGCGTCCGTCACCTGCCCGGTGGCCTCCCGGAGAGCGGCGCGGGCCTGCGTGTAGTTCGTGGTGAGGGCTGCGGGAGTGTGGGTGTCCGGGTCGAGGCGCGTGAGGTCGTAGTAGCGCTCCATCGCGGCTGCCGCCCCGGCGCCGAAACGCGCCTGGAGGTACCCGTCGAGGAAGGCGCCGCCGTCCAGGGTGCTGTCCCAGGCCAGCGCGGCGAACAGGTTCTGGACGTGTTCGTACGTGATCCAGTCGCCCGGCTCGCTGTACATCCCGTAGCCGTTGATCCCGAGCCCCGACTCGAAGCCGACGTCACGCGCGATGGTGGTGAGCGGGTGCACCGGCAGGCTGCGCCAGCGGTAGCGCCGGTAGTACTCGTACATCGCGAGCGGGCCCCGGTGCGTGGTGCGCCAGGCCCGCAGCGCGTTCGCGAAGGAGACGTTGGCCCCGATCGCGGGGTCGCCCAGGTGGCCGTCGTAGTTCCGGGAGTAAGGGGCGAAGTCCACGATGACCTCGGGGTCGCTCGCGTACTCCGGGTCCGGCGGCCGGACGGTGGAGGCGTACGCGATCCGTTCGACCCGGACCCCGGGCAGTTCCTCGCGCAGCACCCGGACCAGTTCGTTGACGACCACCGATTCCGCGTTGGCGGGGCTGCCGTAGCGGTCGAGGATCGGCTTCTGGAAGGCGCCGACGTCCGGCGGCCAGCAGTCGAAGACCGTGATCTCCGGTCGCTCCCGGAGGAAGGCGAGGACCTTGGCCACGTACGTGTTCAGGGCCTCGGGGTTGTAGATGTCGAAGAGCGGGCCGCCGGACGCGTAGAACTGCGGGTAGTCGGCCTTCGGCAGGAAGCTGTCGTAGCCGTGGCCCCCGGTCTCGATGCGCAGGGAGCGCTTGCCGGCCTCGCGGGCCAGCACCTCCCGCACACTGTCGTACGTGGTGACGCCGAGGCCCAGGTAGTCGGTCGGGTGGACGAAGGTGTTGAGGCGGTTCTTCGCCATCCAGTCGAGCAGCGGCGGCAGACTCGCGGCGGTGTGGCTGAAGCCCTCCTCGGCGTACTGCCGCCGCAGCTGCGAGCCCGGCCGGTCGGTGAGGCGTACGGCGGTCAGGGCGAGGGTGCGGCTCTTCGGTACGTACTCGTGGTGGCCCTCGTACGCGGGGAACGCCGGGGCGAAGAAGCGAACGCCGGCCCGTTCCAGGAGTGCGTAGACGGCGTAGAGCGGCGCCCGGTCGCCCTGGCCCGTCAGCAGGAGGGAGGTGCCGTCGCCGAGCAGGGTGAAGGAGTCCTCCGGGGCGCCGGAGAGTTCCCGGCCGGCGTCCGCGAGCCGGGCCTCGGGTATCCCGTCCCGTGCGCCGGTTCCGGCGCGCAGGGCGACCAGGCCGGTGACGCCCTCGGGCAGGGCGGCGCCGGGGTGGGGGACGGCGCGCAGCGGGAGGCGGGCGCCGGTGATCCTGTGGAGGTAGTCGCGCAGTTCGGTCGCGGCGAACTCGGCGCTGCCACCGCCCCACCAGAGCACGGAGGCTTTGGGCCGCCCGCCGGAGGCGACGCGGAGCCGGGCGCCTTCCGCCGCGGCGTCGGTGGCGGTGATTCCCGGCAGGAGGGCCGCGCCGGCCAGGCCGGCGGCTCCCACCAGGAATCCGCGCCGTCTCACGGCACTCGGTGCGGTGGTGGGGTCTTCGTGCGATGCGTCGTTCATGAGCGGTCCGCCTTTCCGGCTGCGGTGTACAGGTCACCGAGGTAGTAGTCCGAGGCCTTGCCCGCCTTGGGCAGCTTCCCCATCCGGTTGAAGACGCCGGACAGTTCGTCGAACCAGCCGTCGACCGTGCCGTTCTGGGTGAGCTTCGTGAGCTCGGCCGAGGGCAGGATCTTCACGTACTTGGTGGAGCCCTTGAGCTGACCGGCCGGCAGCTTCAGGAAGTCGGCTGCCACGGTCTCCGACTCCTCGGGGTGCGCCGCGATCCAGTCACCGGCCTCCTTGAGCACGCCGGTCACCTTCTTGACGAGCTCCGGGTTGCCGGAGGCCAGCTTCGGCTGGGTGACGAAGACGTTGGGGAAGGTCATCTTGGGGTAGTAGTCCTGCGTCTCGCTGATCTCCCTGAGATCGGGCACCTTCTTCTTCATCGTGTCGATGAGCGGGTACCAGGTGGCCGCCGCGTCGACCTGCCCCGAGGAGAACGCCGTGACGACGGTCGAGGCGTCCATGGCGACCTTCGTGACGTCGTCCGGCTTCAGACCGGCCTCGTTCAGCGCGAGGTCGAGGATCATGTCGCCGGAGGTGCCTTCGGCGACGGCCACCTTCTTGCCCTTGAGGTCGGCGGGCTTCTCGATGCCGGATCCGGGCCGGGCGATGACCCGGTCGGCGAGGCCCAGCATGTTGACGGAGACGATGGAGGCGCGGCCGGAGGCCGGCAGCCACAGTGCGCCGGGGCCGAGGTAGCCGAAGTCCAGACTGCCGGTTCCCAGGGCGGTGACCTGGAGCGGCCCGTTGGTGAAGACCCGCAGGTCGGGGGTGACGCCCGCCTTCTTCCACAGCCCCTGCTTCTGGGCGACGGCCAGCGCGACGGAGCCGCTGTAGTCGGCGATGTATCCGAACTTCACCTTCCGCGCTCCGCCGGCGCCGTCCGAGGAGTCGTCCCCGCAGGCGGTGGCGGTGGAGAGGAGCGCCAGGGCCATGAGCAGGCCGGCGGTTCGGCGGCGGACGGCGGGGATCGACTTCATGACACCATTCCTTCGAGGGTGGGCTGATGGTGGACGGCGTGCCACACCTGGGCGCGCAGCTCGGCGAACCCGGGCGACAGCCGCTGTTCCTCGGTACGCGGATAGGGCAGCGTGACCGGGATGACGGTGTGGACGCGGCCGGGGCGGGCCGCCATGACGACGACGCGGTTGGCGAGGAAGACCGCCTCGTCGACGTCGTGGGTGATGAACATGACGGTGCGCCGGTCGCGGCCCCAGGTGTCGAGGAGCGACTCCTGCATCCGTACGCGGGTGAGGGAGTCGAGCGCCCCGAAGGGTTCGTCCATGAGGAGGACCTTGGGGTCGACGGCGTAGGCGCGGGCGATGGCGCAGCGCTGTTTCATGCCGCCTGACAGGGTCTTGGGCAGGGCGTCGGCGAAGTCGGTGAGGCCGACGAGTTCGATGACCTCGCGGGCCCGGCGCCGGCGCTCCGCCTTCTTGACGCCCGCGACCCTGAGGCCGTACTCGACGTTGGCGGCGACGGTCATCCAGGGGAAGAGCGCGTACTGCTGGAAGATGACGCCTCGTTCGGGGGCGGGGCCGTGGACGGGGACGCCGTCCACGGTGACTTCGCCGCCGGTCGCGTCGAGGAGTCCGGCGGCGATGTTCATCAGGGTGCTCTTGCCGCAGCCGGAGGGGCCGACGACGGTGACGAACTCGCCGTCCTCGATGGTGAGGTTCACCCGGTCCAGGGCCAGGAAGTCGCCGTCCTTGACCGCGAAGTCGCGTGTCACGTCGTGGAATTGGATCGTGGGCATCGTTACCGCCGTTCCTGCCAGTGGGTGAGCCTGCGTTCGGCGACGAGCAGCAGCCGGTCCATGGCGAGTCCGATCGCGCCGATCGCGATGAGCTGGACGAAGATGGTCGGCAGGTCGTAGTAGAGCTGTGCCTGCTGCATGCGGAAGCCGAGTCCGCCCTGTGCCGCGATGAGTTCGGCGGCGACGACGGTCGCCCAGGAGGCGCCGAGCCCGATCCGCATGCCGACCAGGATGAACGGGGTGGAGGCCGGGACGACGACGCCGAGGAAGACCTGCGGATCGCGGGCGCCGAGCACCCGGGCGGCGTTGACCAGGGTGACGTCGACGGAGACGACGCCCTGGAAGGTGGAGACGACACTGGACAGGAACGACGCGAGGAAGATCACGAAGATCTTCGGGGTCTCGTCGATGCCCATGAGGACGATGGCGAGCGGGATGATCGCGAGCGGCGGCACCATGCGGAAGAACTGCAGCCACGGTTCGATCAGCCGGCGGACGACGGGGTACCAGCCCATGAGGAAGCCGACGGGGATCGCCAGGACGACACCGAGGACGTAGCCGATGAGGACGCGCTTCAGGCTGGCGCCCGCGTCCTCGAAGAGCGTGCCGTCGGCGATGAGTTCACCCGCTCTGCGGGCCACGGAGACGGGGCCGGGGAAGCCCTCGATGCCGCTGTTGGCGAGGACGACCCAGACGAGCAGGCCCAGCGCGGCGGAGGCGAGGGCGAGCAGGGTGGTGGCGAGCCGGCCGGTTCCGCGCTTCTTCGTCCTGGTCCCACGCGTGCTCTTCGAGGGCGACGGTTTCGTGCTCCGCGGGTCCGGCGGGCTCGTCCGTCGTTCCTCGGGAGCTCGGGTCGGTGCCTTCATGCCACTTCCTCCGCGACGCCGTCGACGTCCGCGGCGCGGTCGCCGCCGATGTCGGCCATGTAGCTCATCCAGGTGTAGGCCGGGTCGCCGCGGCGCAGCAGCTCGCGGTAGAGCCGGACGGTGAGGTCGCGCCTGACTTCCGCGTAGGCGGGCGCGTCGTACACGTTGTGCAGTTCGTGCGGGTCGGTCTCCAGGTCGTACAGCTCGTGCACGCTCTCCGGGTTGTGCACGAGCTTGTGGCGCCGGTCGCGGAGCATGCGCTGGGAGTACGGGAAGTGGTGGCCGTGGAACTCGGCGACGATCTCGTCGCGGGTGTCGCCGGAGTCCGCCCCGTGCAGCAGGGGCAGCAGGCTGGTGCCGTCGCACAGGCCGGGCACGGGGGCGCCGGCCAGTTCGAGGATGGTCGGGTTGAGGTCGATGAGGGAGGCGAAGTCGTCGCTGACCTGGGCCGGGGCGCCGGGGACGCGGGCGATACCGGGGATGTTGTAGATGTCCTCGTACATCGCCGGGCCCTTGTCGTTCAGCCGGTGGGCGCCGGTGAACTCGCCGTGGTCGGCGGTGAAGAAGACCGCCGTGTCGTCCCACAGGCCGTGTCCCTTGAGCGCCTCGATGAGCCGGCCGGCCTGGTGGTCGATCATCGTGACGTAGCCCCAGTAGACGGCGATGAGCTTGCGCCAGGCGGCCGCGTCGAAGTCGTCCGAGGACCAGTAGGCGCTGTACTGGCGCTGCACCTCCGGCTTTCCGGCGAAGGTCTCCGCCATCGAGGCGGGCAGGGGTACGTCGTCGGGGTCGTACAGGTCGTAGTAGCTGTCGGGGATCAGGTAGGGCAGGTGCGGTCCGTACCAGTGGCAGGACAGCATGAACGGTGTGCCGTTCGCCTTCCAGTCGGCCGCGTAACGGTCGAGCAGGCCGATCGTGCGGTCGGTGAGGAAGGCCTCGATGGTGGCTTCGGCGGGCTGCTGGAGCCGGCCCGCGATGAGGTGGCCGCGGCCGGTGCCGTTGGCCGCGGTCCCGAAGACGGCTTCGCGTACGGAGAAGGGCGGGAAGCCGCTGTCCTCCAGCCACTTCTCGTACGAGGGATGGTGCACGGGGTTGAGCGCCCCGGGCAGGTGCTCGCCGTCCAGGCCGTAGAACTCGGGGCCGCGCTCGCGGCCGATGTGCCACTTGCCGACGTGGCCCACCGAGTAGCCCTGGTCCTTCAACTGGCCCCAGAGCATGGGGTCCTCGTCGGAGAGCTCGTCCTTGCTCCCACCGTTGCGCTCGGGGTTGTTCAGCATGCCGTGGCGGAACGGGTGCAGACCGGTGGCCAGTGAGGCGCGTGCCGGGGTGCAGATCGCCGTCGGGGTGTAGAAGCGGTCGAAGCGGGTTCCCTCGGCCGCGAGGGCGTCCAGGGCGGGGGTGTCGACGAGTGGGTTGCCGTAACAGCCCAGGGTGTCCACCCGGTGCTGGTCGGTCATCAGGAACAGGATGTTGCGCGGAGCCACTCGGGCCGCCCTTTCGGTGGTCGCTCACGGTGCTGCCGGGGAGCCGGACCGGCACGCGGTCCGGTGGTGCCAGAACGCGTGCCGGTGCGGGCAATTGACCGGAACTGTAGGGACGCCGACTTTTTTACGTCAACCCTTGGGAATAAACATTGTGTGAATTCGTCCGAGCCGTTGACAGAAACCCCCCGGCCGACCGACCATGCCTCAATGACGGAACGCACCGATGCCCTCCAGCGCCTGCGCAGGGCGAACGAAGCCGCCGTACTCGGTGAACTGCGCAGGTCGGGCGCGCTGAGCCGCGGCGAGCTGAAGGCGCGGGTCGGTCTCTCCCGCACCACCCTGTTCGCGATCGTGTCCGATCTGCTGGAACGCAAGGCCGTCATCGAACAGCAGGCCCCCGACCCGGAGCAGCCACGCGGCCGCGGCAGGCCGGCCCTGGAGATCTCGCTCAACTCCCGCGGCGCCGAGCTGATCGGCATCGATCTCCAGCGCCACCACATCCATGTGGTCGTGGCCAACTGTGCCCATGAGATCGTCGGCCGCCACAGCGCCCCCGTCCCGGCGGACAGCGGCGCGGCCGAGCGCGCCTCGCAGGCGATCCGCGCCATCGAGGACCTGGTGCGGCGCGAGAACATCAGCCTCGCCCCCGTCGCGGGCATCGGCCTGGGCCTGCCCGGTTTCGTGCAGAACCCGGCCTCCGGCGACCCGCACACCATGACGCCGTTCGCCGGCCATGTCGCCGAGGAGCTGCGCCGGCACTTCGACGCTCCCGTGCTCACCGACAACAACTCCCGGCTCGCGGCTCTCGCCGAGGTGACCTGGGGAGCGGCGCGCGGAATCGAGAACGCCGTCTATCTGCGCTGGTCGGAAGGGGTCGGCGGCGGACTCGTCGTCAACGGCGCGCTGGTGCACGGCGCCCATGGCACGGCCGGGGAGATCGGCCACACCAGCTGCGACCCCGAGGGGAAGCCCTGCCACTGCGGTGGCCGGGGCTGCCTGGAGGGGCTCATCTCCGTCCCCGCCCTCCTCGCCGCCTGCGCCGACCGCGGAGTGACGCCGGCCGACGCGGCGGAACTGATCGCACTCGCCGCCGGGGGCCGGCCGGAGGCGGCCGAGGTGATCCGGACCGCGGCCGTCGTCGCGGGCCGGGTGCTCGCGGCCCTCGCCGCCCAGGTCGATCCCGAGTGCATCGTCGTCTACGGGGAGCCGGCGTCCCTCGACGCCCTGGTCCTCACGCCGATCCGCGAACAGCTCGCCGCGCTCTCCCTGCCGTCGGCCCCCCGCACCATCGAGGTACGCGGCTCGACCCTCGGGGGCGACGCGGCGGCGCTCGGCGGGGTGGCCCTGCTCCTGCGGACCACCGGTCAGGACCTCGCGGAGCTTCTGGACCCGGGGGCGTCGCAGTGAACGCCTGCTGCGGGCCCGCCCGCGAGAACGCCGCACCGGCCACGCCCACCCTCGCCCCTCCCCCGGCGGACTTCGCGGTCCCCGGGCGCCGCCCCGCCGAGCTGCTGCGCGGCATGGTGGCGGTGCCCGCCGGTCCGTTCCTGATGGGCGGCGAGGACGAGGACGCGTTCCCGGCCGACGGCGAGGGGCCGGTACGGGAGGTGACGCTGGCCGCGTTCCACATCGACGCGGCCGCCGTCACCAACGCCCGCTTCGCCGTCTTCGTCAAGGCCACCGGATACCGCACCGAGGCGGAACTCATCGGCTGGTCCTATGTGTTCGGCTCCTTCGTCCCGCGGGAGTCCCGGCACGCCGTACTGCCGGGCACCGTGCCCGGCGCCCCGTGGTGGCGCGCGGTGGCCGGAGCGCACTGGCGCGCCCCCGAGGGGCCGGGCACCTCGGTCGGCGACCGCCGCGACCATCCCGTGGTCCACATGTCGTGGAACGACGCGACGGCCTACGCCCGGTGGGCCGGCAAGCGGCTGCCGACCGAGGCCGAGTGGGAGAAGGCGGCCCGCGGCGGCCTCGTACGGGCCCGCTTCCCCTGGGGCGACGAGCTGACCCCGAACGGCAGGCACCGCTGCAACATCTGGCAGGGCGACTTCCCCGTGCGCAACACGCGCGAGGACGGCTTCGTGGGCACCGCGCCCGCCAAAGCGTACGCCCCGAACGGTTTCGGCCTGTACAACGCCTCCGGCAACGTGTGGGAGTGGTGCGCCGACCGGTTCAGCGCCGACTGGCACGCCGGGGCCCGGCCGGAGACCCGTTCGGACCCGGCCGGGCCAGCACTCGGCGAGAACCGGGTGCTGCGCGGCGGCTCGTACCTCTGCCACCGCTCGTACTGCAACCGCTACCGGGTCGCCGCGCGGACCTCCAACACGCCCGACAGCACGACCGGGCACGGCGGCTTCCGCTGCGCGCTCACCGTCACGCCCTAGTCGTTCGAGGCCCACCGAGGACGGCGCCCGCCCGACGCCTCAGGGCCCGCCCGGTTTCCTCAGATCGCCGGCGCGGCTGGAACCCGGCTCCTATGCCCGGCCGCCCGCTCCGGCTACCAGCCGGCCTTGGCCGCGGTGTAGGCCGTACGGCAGTCGGCGTTGGTGGCGTCCGCGGCCAGCTTCTCCATGGAGTTCACCCAGACCTTCTTGGCCAGCTTCTCCAGCTCTCGCGTCGCGGCGGGCACGTTCGGGGCGTACTTCTTGATCGTCGCCAGGGAGGACTTGGCGAACTTGTTGCACACGGGGCCGGCCGCGTTCCGGTAGCGGGTGTCCAGGTCCGTGGCGACCGCCTGCCCGTTCTGGGTCGCCCAGGTGTTCCAGGCCGCGCACGCCGTCTCGGTGAAAGCCGCCTGGTCGGCCTCGCTCAGTCCCAGGACCTCGCCCAGCATGGTGTTCTTGGCCTTGTCGGGGACCGTGAAGTCGACCACGGGGAACTTGTCGAGGGTTTCGAGCAGCGCCTCCTGACACGCGGGGGGCAGGGGAGCCGCCTGCGCGGTTGAGGGGACGGCCAGGGCGGAGGCGGACAGGAGAACCGCGGTGAGGACGGTCCGCTGGACGGCACGCGAAAGAGTCATGAGGGGGGTGCTCCTTGCACGGGAAACAGGTAGGTCCGGGCACCGCGTCAGCGCCCGACGGCTGCAGAACGATCACCCGGCCACCCAGG
Organism: Streptomyces sp. NPDC005775; assembly: GCF_042871565.1. Taxonomy (NCBI): domain Bacteria; kingdom Bacillati; phylum Actinomycetota; class Actinomycetes; order Kitasatosporales; family Streptomycetaceae; genus Streptomyces; species Streptomyces sp. NPDC005775. The sequence continues at coordinate 572,832 of NZ_JBIAIU010000001.1, forward strand.
TCACGCCCGCCGCCGGCGGGCCGGCCGGTGAGCCGCCCGACAGGCGGGGTGCCCCCAGGCCCGTCGGCCGTCCCACGACGGGCGAAGGCCCTGCGGCTCGGCCGCCGGTTCGGCGATCACTCGCGTCGTGCGCGCTGTGCGGCCGAGCCGTGCTCCGCCGGGAGGGGCGCCCGGACGGCCTCGTCCGGCCCGGGCCCTGAGGGAGCCGGAACGCTTGGCTTGCGTTCCGGCGGAAGCGCGTTGCGGGTGCGCCTGCGGAAGACCAGGAACCCGGCGAACGCGGCTCCGACGAGCCAGAGGAGCTGAATCGCGAGGCCCTCCCCCACCGACGCTTCGGAGAAGGCCGCGGACATGCTGGCCTGCACGGCTCCGTACGTCGGCAGGAACCGCACGACGGGACTGTCCGATCCGGAGCTGGAGAGGGGGTTCTGCAGGGCGACGTCGAGGATGCTGATCATCAGGATGGCGAACATGCCCTCCACCTCACGGCGGAGTACCGATCCGAAGACCACTCCGAGCGATCCGTAGGTCAGCGCGGCACAGAACAGCGCGACGGCGAGCATGAAGGGCTGCCGAGGGGACCAGGCGAAGCCGGCGGCGGCCGTGGCGTACGCGGCGACGGCGGCGCAGACCAGCGTGAGTGCGGAAAGTTTGGCGAGGACGAGGTGATGGCGCGGGTATCCCGCCATCGCCAGGCGGCGGTCGAAGGCGCCGCCGGTGAAGGTGGCGGCGAACATCATGAACCCGGCGATCAGGGTGACCGCGTTCAGCGCACCGGTGATCTGGGTGAGGTGGTTTCCGGGCGGGGACAGGACCTCGCCCGTGGCACGCAGCCGGAACGGCGCGGGCCGACCGGGGATGGCCACATAGGCGAGGCCGATCCAGACGGGGATGTACACGACCACCAACAGCATCGCGAACCGGTTCCGCGCGTGCCCGACCAACGCGTACCGGGACGCCGTGGTGAACAGGGACCAGTGACGCCTCACGCCGTCGCCCCCGCCCGCGGCTGCTGACGGTGGAGACTCCCGTCCTCCAGGCGCCACAACGTGTCCAGCCGGTCGATGTCGTAGGCCAGGTGCGAGACGACCAGTACCGAGCGTCCGGCGTCGCGCAGGTTCGTGGCCAGCTCCCAGAAACGCAGATACGTCTCCCAGTCGAAGCCCTGGTAGGGCTCGTCCAGCAGCAGCACGTCCGGATCGTGCATGAGTGCCAGGGTCAGGTTCAGCTTCTGCCGAGAGCCCCCGCTGAGCAGCCCCGCCCGCTGGTCGAGGTACTCGGTGAAGGCCAGGGCCTCCATCACCTCGTCGGCCCGCCGCAGGTCCGCGAGCCCGAACGCGTTCTTGAAGAAGTCGAGGTGCTGGCGGACGGTGAAGGAGTCGTCCAGAACGACGGACTGCGGGCAGTAGCCGAACCTGCCGCGGTGCCACACCGTCCCCCGGTCCGGGCGGAGTTCACCGGCGAGGACCTTCAGCAGGGTCGTCTTGCCCGCCCCGTTCTCGCCGACGATCCCGGCGAGGGTGCCGGGCCGCAACTGCAGGTCGACGCCCCGGAGAACGGCGTTCCGCCGGTAGGAGTGGTGCACATCTCTGACGTCCATCGCGCTGCTCCGTCGTGCCAGGTCCTGCCGAAGGTCGCGGCCCCGGTCCGCGTCGTCCGGTCGGTGGGGTCTTCCGGTTGGCCGAACTCGGCGGCGTCACCGGCCCGCTCGTGCCCAACGAGCTGGCCACAGTGCGGAAACGGCGCCGGATGCGCGCCCGTCCCTGGCGTCAACCCGGCGCACGGCGTGTCACGCCTGCGACGGGTTTGCCGCCGGGAATCGGCCGCGGAGCAGCCGGGAGTGGCTAGCGTGACGGCGCCGGGAACCGGCCTGTCCGTTCACGGTCCGCCGCCCGCGCTCCCATGGCCCCGCGCCGCCCATGCCCCCATGGACGCGCGTCCCGGCGACATCACGTACCTCCGAGGGAAGGTCAGCCGGCTATGGGGAGAACGTGCGTGATCGGAGCCGGTCCGTCCGGCCTGGCCGCGAGCAAGGTCCTGGCCTCGCGGGGAATTGACTTCGACTGCTTCGAGGCCGGTTCCGGAATCGGTGGGCTCTGGCGGTACGGCAACGACAACGGCATGTCGGGGGTGTACGCGTCGCTGCACGCGAACATCTCCAAGGAGAGCATGTCCTTCTCCTCCCTGGCCATGCCGGAGACGTACCCGGTCTTCCCCCACCACAGCAAGGTCCTCGCCTACCTGGAGGACTACGCCACGTCGTTCGGCCTGCGCCGTCACATCGAGTTCAGCGCGGAGGTCACCTCGGCGCGGCCCTTGGAGGACGGCGGCTGGGAGGTCGCCCACCGACGCCGCGGGGACGCGAACGCACAGGTGGAGACGCGGCGCTACACGGAGGTGGTGGTGGCCAACGGGCACCACTGGGATCCCCGTCTTCCGGAGCCTGCCGTCCCCGGATCTGATGACTTCGAGGGGCCGGCCGTCCACTCGCACGACTACCGCTCCCCCGAGCCGTACGCCGGCCGGCGGGTGCTGGTGATCGGCATGGGCAACTCCGCGTGCGAGATCGCGGCGGAGATCTCCCGTACGGCGGCGAGGACGTTCCTCTCCGCACGCGACGCGACGCACGTCTTCCCCAAGATGCTGCTCGGCCGGCCGGCGGACCACCTGCCGCGGAGCCCGCTGTCCCGTCTCCCGCGCTTGCTCGCGGGCCCGGCGATGGCGCTCCTCCTGCGGTTAACCCGTGGTGCCCCGGCTCAGTACGGGCTCCCCGAGCCGGTCCGCGGCCCCCTCACCACCCACCCCTCCACCTCGGACGAACTCCTCGTCCAGCTGGCCCGGGGCGCGGTCACCCCGAAGCCCGGCGTCAGCTCCTTCGGCCGGGACACGGCGACCTTCACGGACGGCAGCCGCGAACCCGTGGACGCTCTGGTGTACGCCACCGGTTACTCCCTCTCCTTCCCCTTCCTGGAACCCTGCGTCTTCGCGGCCCCGGCCGGCCGCACGGACCTCTATCTGCGCACGGTTCCGCCCCGGCTACCCGGCCTCTACTTCATGGGTCTCGCCCAACCCGCCGGTGAGGCCTTCCCGTTGCTCGAACCCCAGGCGGAGTGGATCGCCGACCTGATCGAGGGTGCGGTCGCGCTGCCGTCACCGGCGGACATGACGAAGGCGATCGCCCGTGAGTGGCACCGGCATGACAAGACCTACGCCTCCACCTACCGTCACGGCATCGAGATCGACGTCCGGTCCTACCGAAAGGCTCTCCGTCGGGAACTGCGGGCGGGGAGGCGTCGAGCACGCGGAGCGCTGCCGCGTCTGCCCGGTGTGAGCGGTCGTGCCCGGGCGGCCGACGCCGTGTGACCCGTTCCGTCCGGGCTTTCACGGGGTGGCGGCCGGCGCGGACGGCGCGACGGAGAACCGGCATGCCGCCCGCACCGGCCGTCCGGCTCACACCGGGGCCGAGCTCCTCCCCAGTTCCCCCACGGCCTGCTCCCACAGCTCCGGCAGCAGTTCCCCCAGCGGAAGGGCGCGGTCGGCGACGAAGGACACTTCGGCCCACTGGCCGAAGAACGACAGCCCCACCCCGAAGAGGTGCCCGGGCACGAGCAGGGGCAGCAGGGCGGTGCCCGTCACCTGCGTCTCCCCCAGACTCCCCTTGTCGGCGAGCGGCATGGAAGTGGCCATGACGTTGGTGACGCGCGGGGAGAGCACCCTGCGCAGGTACCACGCGGTGGGTCGGTCCGGCATGAAGCGGACCAGGTCCTGAATGGCCTGCCGCCATGTCTCGCCCCGCAACTTCCGGGTCGCCGTCATGACGTCGTCCAGTCGCCGCAGGGACGCCTCACCGTCGGGGGATCCGTCCGCATGGTGCGAGGCGGCCCCCACAGGAAGCTCCAGCGGCAGGGCGAAGCAGCGGTTGCCCCACATCTGTTCCTCGTCGGCACGGCGTGCGTCGACGGGCAGTACGGCCGTCACCCGGGGAAGCGGTACGCCGGACCGGACCGACCAGGCCGACAACGCCCCGGCGAGTGCGGCGAGATGGACGTCGTGCGCTGAGCCGCCGCGCGCCGTACCGATGCGCCGGAGGGTGTCCACCGGTACGCGGCCCCGCCACAGTCGCTGCTCGCCCGAGGGGACGAACGCGGCGTCGGTGCGGTGACCGCGGACGACGAGGGTGCGGGTCACGAACTTCGTGGCCAGTCCGACGGCCGAGCCGACGCGCCGCGGCACTCCGGCCAGGCGGCTGCGGCCCGGCACCGGACGGGCCGAGGGCTCCCCCTCGCCCAGCATGGTCCGGAACGTCATGGCGGCGGCCGAGCCGTCCTGGCACGCGTGGCGGAAGCGGTAGCACACGGCGTACGCGTCGGGTGCGTGACCGTGGACCAGCCAGACCCCCCAGAACGCACCGGGCGCGAAGGGGGCGTTGAGCGCGTTGTGCAGAGCGGAGTCCCACCCGTCGGGGCCCTGGGCGACCACCTCGTGCACGTGCCGGTCGACGGCGAAGCCGGCGTCCGGCTGCCACCGGAGCCGTCGGCCGCCTTCGGCCCTGCTCGTGAGCAGGGGCAGTTCGCCCAGTCGGAAACCGACGTACGCGCGGAGGTCCGCCAGGGTCGGGGGCGGGCCGCTGAGGTAGGCGACGCCGCCGGCGTCCCACCGGACGTCGGGGCGGCGGCGTTCCAGGTCGAGGAACGCGCGGTCCACGGCGTGGGCGGGGTGACGGGGAGAGGGGACGGACCGGCCGGGCCGGACGGACTGGTCCGCCGGGTCGGACCGGGTGGACTGGTCGGAAGCGGGCATGGGGCTTCAGGGCTCCAATTCGTGCCAACAGCGGGCGGGCCGACGGGAAGGGCCAGGGCCCTTCGTGTGGATCGGGCCGGATCAGGGAGCGGGGTTCGGTGCCGTGCATCGCACGGCGGAGGAGGGAGTCATGGCGACCGACGACAACGCGGCGAGGTGCGGTGCCGAACCCCGCTCCCTGATCCGAACGAAAGGCCCCAGGGGCGGACGGACGAGCGGGCCGATGGGCAGGACGAGCGCCGGACCGGGCAGCCCATCCGCCCCCGGCCGACCATCAGGATGACCACCGGTCGCAGCGGATCCGTCCGGCATCGGAACGTCGCTCCCGCCCACAACAGCCCCGTCCCTGCCCGCCGGCGGTGGACGGCCGCCTCCGTTTCCGGGCCCCGCGACAACCGTTCCCCGTGCCGTCACCGGTCTGCTGCCCCGCGCCGCCCGCGTCCGCCGACGCGGAGCACCGCCGGACAGCCGCTCCCGGAACACCGTCCGCCAGAATCCCTCGAAGGAGGGACGGGACTCTGTACGACTCCGGATGCGTCCCGTCACCCCTCGTACGTCCGTGTGTCCCGGCCTGCGGCGGGTTCGTCCGACCTGGCGGGTACGAACGGCCGGAGGCGCGGCGTAATTCGTTCGGGTGAGGAGATCGAATCGGGGCGTCCGCCCCGCCCGGCGTCTGACATCGTGTGCGGGGCGCCGGAGATCATCGGGTTCGGAGCCGCCCTGAAGAACCCCCAACGAAACTGGGGCGCCGGAGAACCGGCGAGCAATCGCACACCGGCCGAAGGGTCGAGCCGCTCGCGGCACGACAGCCGGTGACACCCCTTGTCGTGCGACGGCCGGTGGTCTGTCTCTCTGCCGCTGTCCCGTTCGCCGCAACGGCGGTGTCCCTGTTCCCGCACGCGGTCGTCGGCCGCCCCTTTCGAAGCCTTGGAGCCACGTCGTGCATGTCGCCCTCACCGGCGCCACCGGATTTCTCGGACTGCGCCTGTTACGTCGTCTGCTCGACACGCACCGGACGCTGACGGTCCTGACCCACGCGGGGTCGGGCGACGCTCTGCGCCGCATGACCCGGTCCTTCGAACTGACAGGTGCTCCCGAGGCGTTCACCGCCGGGCTCCCCGACCGGTTACGGGTGGTGGAGACCGACCTGGCGCAACCACGGCTGGGATTGTCCGAGCAGACGTTCCACGAGCTGGCGGACGGCATCGACGCCATCTGGCACAGCGCGGGCAGCATCAACCTGGAGGGGGACCTCCCCGAACTGCGCCGGACCAACGTCGAAGGGGCCCGGCACGTACTGGAGCTGGCCGCTGCGGGCCGCAGGCGCCCCGTGGTCCACCACGTGAGCACCGCCTTCGTGGCCGGGGCACGGCGTGAAGGGGTGGCGTACGAGGACGAACTGGACGATACCAGCGGCTTCGAGAACGCCTACGAACGCTCCAAGTACGAGGCGGAGCTGCTGGTTCACGCGTGGTCCAGGGAACACGGCCGCCCGGTCCTGGTCCTGCGGCCGAGCATCCTGGTCACCGATCTGCCGCCGCACCCCGACCTGCCCGCGCATCCGCTGCTGGTCATCGAGCGGATCCTTCGCGACGCGCGGCGTGCCGCGGGCCCCGGGAGCGGAGGCGCCGACGGGATCGCGCCGGAGTGCCACGCCGGGCCGCGCGGCGGACCGCCCCCGGACGGCGGCCCTTTCGGCCCCGTGGCGGCCGTCCGGCCACGCGTCCGCACGGTGGGGCACGCGCACGGCCGGCTGAACCTGTTGCAGGTGGAGCACGCGGCCGACGTCATGGTGCGCCTGGCGGGCCTGACGCCCTCGGGCGGGGTCGACACATATCACGTCGTCCACGACCGTGATGTGCCCGTACCGACGGTCGTCACCCTGCTGGAACGGCTGGTCCCGCTCTCGATCGACCTGGTCGACACCAAGCCGGACGACCCGTCGGCGCTGGAGGCGCTGCTCGACTTCTACCCGGGCATGACGCCCTACCTCGCCCACCGGCGGCGGTACGACGACACGCGGGTCAGGTCGTTGCTGGGGCCCTCGGCCAGGTCCGCCCCGGTGGGTCTCGACTACCTCTGGTCCGGTCTGGCCCCGCGGGACCGGGCCCCCGTCGGGCCGGCCGACGCACCCACGACCGCCTTCCCGCCCGTCCGATACGCCTGACCAGCAGACGTCCTCTCCCGTTGGAGCCCTTCCGTGTCCGTCCTCGCAGCTCCCGGCTCGCGCACCGCTTCCCCTCCGGTCTTCTCCCCCGACGGGATCGCGGCCCGTGCCCGGCGCATCCGTGAGCCCGTCCACGTGGTCAGCGGGCCGGACGGCCGTGAACTGGGGCTCGCGACCGGCCACTTCGCCGGTGGCCAGGTGCTGGGCACACTGCCACCGCTGTATCCCGAGTGGCTCGGCGGCCGCACCTTCTGCGAGGCGCACGGCGTCCGCTTCCCCTATGTGGCGGGCGAGATGGCGAACGGCATCGCGACCACCGGGATGGTGGCGGCGATGGCCCGGGCGGACATGCTCGGGTTCTTCGGCGCCGGTGGTCTGGCGTACGCGGACGTGGAGCGGGCTGTCCACACACTGGCCCAGGAACTGGGACCGCGCCCGAACTGGGGCGTGAACCTCATCCACACACCGTCGGAACCGGAGTGGGAGTCGCGGGTCGCCGACCTGCTGCTGCGGTGCGGTGTCCCCCGGATCTCCGCGTCCGCGTTCATGGAACTGACTCCGGCCGTCGTGTGGTGTTCGGCCCGGGGGCTGCGCCGGGGCGAGGACGGCGACATCGTCCGGCGTACGCGGATGCTCGCCAAGGTCTCCCGGCCCGAGGTGGCCGAGCGATTCCTCTCCCCCGCCCCGGCCTCGCTGCTGGGCCCCCTCGTCGCCCAGGGCAGGCTGACCCGCGAGGAGGCGGAGCTGGCGGCCCTGGTGCCGGTGGCCGAGGACATCACCGTGGAGGCGGACAGCGGCGGGCACACGGACAACCGGCCGTTGTCGGTCGTGCTGCCGACCATCGCTGCCCTGCGCGACACGCTGTGCCGTCGGTTCGGCTACCGCCGGGCGGTCCGGATCGGCGCGGCCGGCGGCCTCGGCACGCCGGCCGCGGTGGCCGGCGCCTTCGCCCTCGGCGCGTCCTACGTGGTCGTCGGATCGGTGAACCAGACCGCCACCGAGGCCGGCCTGTCCGACGAGGCCAAGGCGATGCTCTGCGACGCCGACATCGCCGATGTGACCATGGCACCGGCCGCCGACATGTTCGAGTTCGGCGTGAAGCTGCAAGTGCTGGCCCGGGGAACGATGTTCGCCCAGCGGGCCGGCCGGCTCCACGCGGCCTACCGGGCACACGGCTCGCTCGAGGAGATCCCGGCCACCCTGCGCGCCTCGCTCGAACGCGACGTGCTGCGCGCCCCGTTCGACGAGATCTGGCGCCGCACGCGCACCTTCTGGGAGCAGCGCGACCCGACGGAGATCACGCGTGCGCGGGCCGACCCCAAACACCGTATGGCCCTGGTCTTCCGCTGGTACCTGGGCAGTTCCAGCCGGTGGGCGATCACCGGGGACGCCTCGCGGCGGGCCGACTACCAGATCTGGTGCGGGCCGGCGATGGGCGCGTTCAACCGGTGGGTGGCGGGCACTGTCCTGGCCGAACCGGCGAACCGGTCCGTGGTGCAGATCGCGCTCAACCTCCTCGAAGGGGCGGCGGTCGTCACCCGGGCCCATCAACTTCGCACCTACGGCGTCCCTTTGACGCCCGAGGCATTCACCTACACGCCGTGCGAGCTGGCGTGAGTGGCCGCGGCGCCCCGGAGGAACCCATGACGGCAGCCCCACCCCGAGGAGAGACCGTGCACACGTCCCCGCCCCAGCGCGTTCCCATCGCCGTGGTCGGGGTGGGCGCCCTGGTGCCCGGCGCGACGGACGCGGCCGGCTACTGGCGGATCGTGACCGGCGGCCGGGACCTGATCACCGAGGTGCCCGCCTCCCGCTGGCGGGTGGAGGACCACTACGACCCGGACCCGGCCGCCCCCGACAAGACGTATGCCCGGCGGGGCGCGTTCCTGCCGGTGGTCGACTTCGATCCGATGACTTACGGGGTGCCCCCCGCCAACCTGTCGGCGACGGACTCCACCCAGCTCCTCGCCCTTATGGTCGCCGACCAGGTTCTGGCGGACGCCGGCGGTGCGGCCGGGGTGGACCGGGACCGGACCGGCGTCGTCCTCGGCGCGGCGGCGCTGGAACACCTCCCGCACATGTACGGACGCTCCCACCGCCCGCTGTGGCTTGCGGGGCTGCGGGCGAGCGGTGTCGGGGAGAGCGAGGCGCAGGCCATCTGCGACCGCATCGCGGCCCGTTTCGCGCCGTGGCAGGAGGCGTCCTTCCCCGGGCTGCTCAGCAACGTCGTCGCGGGCCGGATCGCCAACCGGTTCGACCTGCACGGCATCAACCACACCACCGACGCGGCCTGTGCCAGTTCCCTGGCGGCCCTGTCCACGGCCGTCGGTGAACTGGCGCTCGGCCGGGCCGACCTGGTGATCAGCGGAGGCGTGGACACCGGGAACGACATCGGCATGTTCATGTGCTTCTCCAAGACGCCCGCCCTGTCCCCGAGCGGTGACTGCCGGCCGTTCTCGGCCGCGGCCGACGGCACCATGCTCGGTGAAGCGGTCATCATGTACGCGCTGAAGCGGTTGGCCGACGCGGAGCGGGACGGCGACCGTGTCCACGCGGTGATCCGGGGCATCGGCGCCTCGTCCGACGGCAGGAGCACGGCGATCTACGCCCCCCTGCCCGACGGCCAGGCACGGGCTCTGAGACGCGCCTACGAGGAAGCCGGCTACGGGCCGGAGACCGTGGAGCTGGTCGAGGCGCACGGGACCGGCACCAGAGCGGGGGACACCGCCGAACTGGCGTCCCTGGGTGATGTGTTCGGCGCGTCGGGGCGTACGGACGGCCAGTGGTGCGCCATCGGTTCGGTCAAGTCCCAGATCGGTCACACCAAGTGCGCGGCGGGTGCGGCGGGGCTGCTCAAAGCGGTCATGGCCCTGCATCACAAGGTGCTGCCGCCGACCGTCAAGGTCGAACGGCCGAACCCGGCGGCCGCCGCCCCCGACGGCCCGTTCTACGTCAACACGGAGGCCCGCCCGTGGGTGCGGCCCGCCGGGCACCCGCGCCGGGCGTCGGTGTCGAGTTTCGGCTTCGGCGGCAGCAACTTCCACGTCACGCTGGAGGAGTACGTGCCCTCGGGCGCCGCGGGACGTGCGGCCCTGCGCCACCGCTCGGCACCCGACGAACTCGTCCTGTTCAGCGGCGCCTCCCCGTCGGAACTGGTACCGCCGCGAGCGGACGACGACCGCCCGCTGGCCGCGCTGGCACAGGAGAGCCACTCCTCCTTCGCGCCCGCCGCCCGGGTGCGCCTGGCTGTCGTCGCCACCGATGGCGAGGACCTGCGGGAGAAGTACGCGCAGGCGCTCGCGCTGATCCGGCAGCGGCCCGGGACGGCGTTCTCCACACCGTCCGGCGTCCGGTACGCGTACGGGGAGCCCGCACCCGGTCGCATCGGCTTCCTGTTTCCGGGCCAGGGATCCCAGTACGTCGGGATGGGCGCCGACCTCGCCATGCTGGCGCCGGCCGCCCAGGCCGTATGGGACCGACTGGGTGGCACCGGCTTCGACGGGCGTCCCCTGCACCGGGTCGTGTTCCCTCCGCCCGCCTTCACCGACGGGGAACGCGCCGCGCGACAGGAGCTGCTGGACGCCACGGAGTGGGCGCAGCCCGCCCTCGCCGTGCACGCGCTCGCGCTGCTGGAGGTGGTGCGGGAGCTGGGCCTGCGACCGGACTGCGTGGCGGGCCACAGCTTCGGTGAGCTGGTGGCGCTGCACTGCGCGGGCGTGCTGGACGCCGGGTCGCTGGTGGGTCTGGCCCGCCGCCGCGGTGAGCTGATGCGGGACGCGTCCGACACGCCGGGCGCGATGCTGGCCGTGGCGGCGGACCGCGCGCACGTGGCGAAGGTACTGGCCGGTGGCGGGTTCGGCGAGATCTGGCCGGCCAATCACAACTCCCCTCGCCAGATGGTACTTTCGGGTTCTCAGGAGGCTGTCGTGCGCGCCGAGAAGGCGTTCGCGGCCGAGGGCGTGGGAACCCGCCGGCTGGCTGCGTCCACCGCCTTCCACAGCCCGCTGGTCGCCCCGGCCGCCGAACCGTTCGCCGCGTACCTGCGCACGGTGCGGCTCACGGAACCCGGGATCGAGGTCTACGGAAACGCCGACGCGGCACCGTACCCGTCGACGCCCGACGAGGTGCGCCGCCGGATCGCCGGTCATCTCGCCTCACCGGTGCTCTTCCAGGACCAGATCGAGGCCATGTACGCGACCGGGGTGCGGACCTTCGTCGAAGTCGGCGCGGGTGCGGCGCTCACCGGTCTGGTGGGGCAGATCCTCGGTGACCGCCCGCACGCGGCCGTTCCCCTGGACCGTCCCGGCCGGTCCGGCGTCAGCACCCTGCACGCCGCGCTCGGCGAACTCGCCGTCCTCGGTGTCCCCCTCGATCTCGACACTCTCTGGGCGCCGTACGGCTCGCCCGGAACCTCAGCGAAGGAGCGCAAGCCCCGAATGACCGTGAAGATCAGCGGAGCCAACTACGGTCAGCCGCACCCGCTCCCCGCCGCAGCCGACGAAGCGCCGCCCGCGCCGGCACGTGAGCCGGAGCACCGGCCGGAGCCGGTTCACGTGTCCGTGCCCGCGTCCGACACCCAGGCGGTTCCGCTCCCCGTGTATGCCTCCGCCTCCGTGCCCGCCCCGCAGCCGCCGGCCGACGGGAGGGCTGCTGCGCCCCGGTCACCGGAACCCGCGTACGAGGACGCCACCCCGTACGGCTCCGAAGCCGACACCTCCTTCAGCTCCGGGGCCGGTTCAGCGGTCGGCGCCGACCGGTACGCGGCGGTCGAACACGTCCAGCGGCACACCGCGGAAGCCCACGCGGCCTGCCAACGCATGCTGACGGACAGCCACATGGCCTTTCTGCGCATGACGGAGACGACGCTGGCCGCGATGCTCGGGATGCCCCGGAGTGAGGTGCTCGACGCACCGGCTCCCCCGACGCCGCTGCCGCTCCCCCGCCCCTCCTCGCCGCCGCGCGCGCCGGCTCCGGTCGCCACCGGCCCCACTGCGCCCGTGCCCGGACCGGACGCGTTCGCGGCCCCGGTGCGCCCTGCACCCCCCGTATCCCCGGTGCCGGCGCCTTCGCCGACCCCGGCGCCTTCGCACGCACCGGCACCGAAACCGCCATCGCCATCGCCATCGCCATCGCCATCGCCATCGCCATCGACCGACGATGCCGGAGCTGCCGTACCCCTGTCGCCGTCGGAGTTGGAGGAGCTGCTTCTGTCAGTGGTGGCCCGGCTCACCGGCTATCCCACCGACATGCTCGACCTGGACATGGAGCTGGAGGCGGACCTGGGGGTCGACTCCATCAAGCGCGTCGAGATCCTGTCGGCCGTACGCCGTCAGGTGGGTGACATGGCGTCGGGGGACTTCGGGTACCTCGGGAAGCTCCGTACGCTGCGCGAGATCGTCGGGGCGCTCAGCGGTGGGACCGGGGCTCCCGAAAGCCCGAAGCCGAGTTCCGGCGCGGTGGCCGGCACCCCGGAGGTCGCCCCGGAGGCCCCGAGGATTCCGGCCGCGCGCACCGGCCACGGGGAGAACGCCACGCTGACGAGGCTGGTACCGCGCGCGGTGGAGTCACCGGCGTCCGGTCTGGCGACGGCGGGACTGCTGGACGGCCCCGTCGTGGTGACCGGTGACGACCCGGGCGCGTGCGGGCTGACCGCGCTCGTCGCCCGGAAACTGACGGAGTCCGGCGTGGACGCCACCGCCGCGGCGGAGGTGCCCGCGGACGCACGCGGTGTCATCCATCTCGGCGGACTGACCGCGAGCGGCGCGCCCGACGAAGCGCGGGAGGTCCACCGCTCGGCGTTCCGCGCCGCGCGTACGGTGGCGGCGCGGGCGGCCGGAGGCGATGCGCTGTTCGTGACCGTGCAGGACACCGGCGGCGACTTCGGGCTCAGCGGCCGGGCACCCGACCGTGCGTGGCTGGGCGGGGTCGCCGGTCTGGCCAGGACCGCGGCGAAGGAGTGGCCGGATGCCTCGGTCAAGATCGTCGACTGCGAGCGGGGCGGGCGGAACGACGAGGAGGTCGCTGAGGCGGTCGTACGCGAACTCCTCACAGGCGGGGCCGACATGGAGGCCGGTCTCCGCGCGGACGGCACCCGCGCCCTTCTGCGGATGGTGCCCGAGCCGGTGACGCCCGGCGACTCCCGCCGGGTCACCTCCTCTTCGGTCATCGTGGCCACCGGCGGGGCCCGCGGCGTGACCGCCGCCGCCCTGCTGGACCTGGCCAGGACCCACCGTCCGCGGATCGTGCTGGTGGGCAGGACCGACCCGGCCGCCGAACCCGCCGAGCTTGCTTCGGCGTCCGACGAGACGACGCTCACCCGTCTGCTCGCGCAGGGCTCCGGCGAGTACGCGGCGGGAGCCTCGCCCGCCCGGATCGCGGTAAGGGCCAGGGAGATCCTGGCCGCGCGCGAGGTGCGCGCGACACTGGCGGCTCTGGAGGCGGCCGGGTCACCCGTCCGGTACGTCCGGGTGGACGCCCGCGACGGTGACGCCCTCGCCGCCGCCCTGCGCGACGTACGCGACACATGGGGGCCCGTCACCGGCATCGTGCACGGTGCCGGGGTCCTGGCCGACAAGATGATCGCCGACAAGAGCGACGAGCAGGCCGAGCTGGTGATGTCCACCAAGGTGGACGGTCTGCGGGCGCTGCTCGCGGCCACGGCGGACGATCCGCTGGACCTGATCTGTCTGTTCTCCTCCGTGGCCGCCGTGTTCGGCAACACGGGGCAGAGCGACTACGCCATGGCCAACGAGGTCCTCCACCAGGTCGCGTCGGCCGAACAGGCCCGCCGCCCCGACTGCCTGGTGCGGTGCGTGGCCTGGGGTCCTTGGCAGGGCGGCATGGTCACCCCCGCGCTGGCCGAGCACTTCGGCCGCTCCGGGGTCCCGCTCATCCCTCTGGAGCAGGGCGCGGCCGCCTTCACCGCGGAGCTGGAGGGCGCCGTCGGCGAGGCCCGCGTCGTCCTCGTGGCCGGGGACGATCCGGCGGCCCTGTCCCCGGCCGGTGGCACCTCCCGGGCCCAGTTGCTCGTCCGCTCGGACACCCTGCCGCAGCTGGCCGACCACGCGCCCGCCGAGGTCCCCGTCCTGCCCGTGGCCATGGTGCTGAACTGGTTCACGGGTGCGGCCACGGCGTGGCTGCCGGAACCCGGGCCTCTCGTCCTGCGTGATCTGCGGGTGTACAGGAAGTGCGCCCTGCCGGAACTGGCAGGTACGGGCCACCGGCTCACCATGATCGGCAGCCGGGGCGCGCCCGGTTCGCCGTCGGGTCTGGAGGCGGAGTTGCGGGGCGATGACGGCCTGGCGCACTGCAAAGCCGTGCTGGACACCGGGACGGGGGAGCCTGATCCGGCCGCGTGGGGCACCCCGGAGGGACTGAAGCCCTTCGAGCAGGCCGATGTGTACCGGCGGGAGGCCCTCTTCCACGGTCCTCGGTTCCATGCCCTGCGCACCGTGCACGGCGTCTCGCAGCACGGAGCCGAGGCGACCGTCGCGGGTCTGCGGGCCCTGGGCTGGACGGACGGGCCCTGGCCGCTCGACGCGGCAGCCGTGGACGGAGCGCTCCAACTCGCCCTTCTCTGGGGCGAGGAGGCGCTCGGGGCGGCGACGCTGCCGATGGCCGTCGCGGAGTGCGGGGTGTACCGGCGCGGCCCGGTGGACGGCACCGTTCGGTGTGTCGTACGGGGGCGGAAAGCACACGGCACGGGGGCGCGCTGCGACGCCGCTCTGCTCGGCGCCGACGGGTCCGTCCTGCTGGAACTGACCGGCATCGAACTCGTCCGTCGCCCCTCCTGACCCGGTCGCCCCTCCTGACCCGGTCCGTCGCCCTCCTGACCTCGTCCGTCGCCCTTCCTGACGTCGACGTCGTCCCCGGTCCGCGCCCTGCCGTGAAGTGAGTACCCGTATGGATTTTGAACCGATCGCCGTCGTCGGCCGGGGCTGTGTGCTGCCCGGCGCGCTCGACCCGGACACGTTCTGGGAGAACATCGTCGCCGGCCGCACCAGCCTGTCGGCCGCCCCGGCGGGCCGGTGGCGGTTGCCGCGCCACTGGGCCATGGGATCGGTGGACGACCACCTCGACCGCACCTGGACCGATGTCGGCGGATACGTCGAGGGGTTCGAGTCCGTCTTCGATCCGAGTGGCTTCCTGATCGGGCCGGAGCGGCTCTCGTCACTGGACCCGCTCTTCCACTGGGTCCTGTACGGGGTGCGGCAGGCGCTCGCGGAGGCCGGCCGGGTGGGCCCGCTGCCGCGCGGAGGTCTGGTCCTGGGAAACCTGTCGTACCCCACACCCACCGGGGCGGCCTTCGCCGAACACGTCTGGTTGTCCGCGCAGCGGCCCCCGGTCCGTGACGCCCTGCTGACCGGCGACCGGCGTACGCGGCCCGACGCCCGCAACCGCTTCTCCTCCGGGCTGCCCGCCCGGCTCGCGGCCCGTGCGCTGGGGCTCGGCGCGGGGGCCTGGTCCCTCGACGCCGCCTGCGCGTCCTCGTTGTACGCGGTCAAGCTGGCGTGCGACCGGCTGCACGACGGCACGGCCGACCTGATGGTGGCCGGTGCGGTGAGCCGGCCCGACCCCCTCTTCCTGCATGTGGGGTTCTGCGGGATCTCCGCGACCAGCCGCACGGGACGCAGCCGCCCCTTCCACCAGGAGGCGGACGGGCTGGTGCACGGCGAGGGGGCCGGGTTCGTCGCCCTGATGCGGCTGTCCGCCGCCCGTGCCGCCGGCCTGCCCGTGCTCGGCGTGATCCGTGGGGTGGGGCTCTCCAACGACGGGCGCGGCTCGGGGCTCATCAGCCCGTCGGAGGAGGGTCAGGTACGGGCCATGCGCCTGGCGTACGACGCGGCGGGCATCGCCCCCGAGTCCGTCTCCCTGGTCGAGTGCCATGCGACGGGAACACCGGTCGGTGACGCGGTGGAGGCGCGCGGCATGGCCGAGGTCTTCGGGGCCGGGGACGACGTGCCCATCGGTTCGGTGAAGTCCAACGTCGGGCATCTGCTGGCTTCGGCGGGCGTGGCCGGACTCCTCAAGGTGCTCGGTGCGCTGCGGGCGGGGGTCCGTCCGGCGACGCTGGGCGCAGGACGGCCGCTGGAGGAACTGGCGGGCACGCCGTTGCGGGTGCTCACGGCGCCGGAGGACTGGGCGGGGCCGCGCAGGGCGGCGGTGAGCGCCTTCGGGTTCGGCGGGACCAACGCCCACCTGATCGTGGACCCTGCGGACGACGCGCCCCGGTCCGCCGTACCCCGGCCGTCGCGCGCGGGGGCCGGGGAAGGGCGGCCGGCCCGACCGGACCTTCATGTCCCGGTTCCGGCCCCCGCACCCGAGGCGCCGGGCGGTCGTACACCGGTGGCGATCGTCGCCGTCGGTGCCCGGGTCGGCGAGGGTACGTCCACCGAGGACTTCCGCCGTGCGGTGCTGGGCGGTGAACGGCGCGGTCCGGTCACGGAGATCGCCGTGGAACTGACGGACCTGTGCTTCCCCCCGCTGGCCCTGGAACGGACCGCGCACCATCAGCTCCTCGTACTGGAGGCCGCCCGGGAGGCCGTAAGGGCGGTGCGCCTGCCCCGTGAACGGACCATGGTGGTCATCGGGATGGGCGTGGATCCGGAAATCGCCCGGGCAGGTGCCCGCTGGCGGGTTCCACACTGGCTGGAGGAGGCGGGGCCCGCCGCCCCGCTGCCCTCGGTCGACGTCGCCCGGGCGGTGTTCGCACCCCCCATGACGCCGGAGGGGGTGGTGGGCGGCATGCCGAACCTCGCGGCGAACCGCATCAGCACCCAACTCGACCTGGGCGGGCCGGGGTTCACGGTGTCCGCAGAGGAGGCCTCCGGGCTGGTCGCGCTGGAACTCGCGGCTCGGGCTCTCCGCTCGGGCGAGGCCGACGCCGCGGTCGTCGGTGCCGCCGACCTGTCCTGCGAGGCGGTCCACCGAGCCGCCCTGCGGGAGCTCGGGCACGAGGACGTTCCGGGGGACGCGGCCGTCGTCCTGGTCCTCAAACCCCTGGACGCCGCGCGCAGGGACGGTGACACCGTCGTCGCCCTGCTGGACGAGGAGCGGCACGAGGAGTCCGCCGACGAGCCCGACATGGTCATCGGGGACGGCCCCGACGCGGTGTTCGATCCGGTGTCGGTCTTCGGACGGGCTCATGCCGCGTCCGGCCTGGTCTCCGTCGCCGTCGCGGCGCTCTCGCTCCAGCACCGCGCCGTGCCGCGTCCGGACGGGCCCGCGGACGCCGCGGCCGTCGCCCACACCGCGCGGGCCGTGGTGACACCGCTGGAGGGGCCCGCCGAGAGCGTGCGCCTGCGCGCGGGGGACGCCCGGCCGTGGCTGCGGGGACCGGCTCCCCGTCTGCACGTCTTCTCCGGCGCCGGCCGCCAGGAGGTGCTGGCGGCGCTGGACTCGGGTGCGGAGTCCGGCGCGGGCCCGGCCCGGCTGGCGATCCTGGCCGACGGCGGAACCACCCTGGCGGACCACAGGGATGCCGCCCGCCGCTGGCTGACCAAGGGCGGGGCCCGCCCAGCCGGCGTGCTGTACCGGGGCCGGCCGGTCGACGGGCAGACCGCGTTCGTGTACACCAACGGCTCGGCCACGTACCCGGGGATGGGCCATGAGCTGATGCTCGCCCTGCCGTCGCTCGGCGAGGCCGTCCGGGACGAACACCAAGCACTCGGAACGCGGTTGAGGTCCGTCCCGCAGCAGGGCGTGCTCGGACAGATCTGGGCCGCCGCCGAACTGGCGACCGTCCACACCGTCTTCAGCCGCGAGGTACTCGGACTGCGGCCGGACGCGGCGCTCGGATACTCCTCCGGAGAATCGACCGCTCTGGTCGCGCTGGGGGCCTGGCCCGATGCCCCCGGGCTGTACGAAGCCACCCGGGACAGCGGGCTGTTCACGACGGAGCTCACCGGCGAGCTCCGGGCGGTCCGGCGCCACTGGGAGCGGCGGGGCATCCAGGGCTCCCGGTGGTCGAGTTACCTGGTCGGCGCCCCTCTGGACGTCGTCCGTGCGCGACTCGCCACGGAGGCCGCGGTCCATCTGATGGCGGTGAACGCGCCCGGCGTCTGCGTCATCGGGGGCGAGTCCCGCGCGTGCACGGCCGTCGTGGCCCGGCTCGGTGCCGACCTCGCGATCGAACTGGACTACGACATGGCCGCCCATGCACCGGAGTTGGCGGAGGTCCGGGAGGCATGGCGCACAGCCCACACCCGCCCCACGGTCGAGGTTCCCGGGGTCCGGTTCTACAGCGAGGTCACCGGGCAGGCGTACCGGCCGACGGCCGAGCGGGCCGCCGAAGCGATGACGGCCCAGGGGCTCAACACGATCGACTTCGCTGCCACGGTCGAGCAGGCGTGGGCCGACGGGGCCCGGGTCTTCGTGGAGCACGGGCCGCGCAGACTGTGCACCGGCTGGATCAAGCGGGTGCTCGGAGACCGGGAGCATGTGGCCGTCGCGCTGGACGCCCCGCAGGACACCGGCCTGCGGCAGCTGTGCCTCGCGGTGGCCGAACTCGTGGTCGCCGGAGTGCCGGTACGGGCCGACGAGTTGCTCGCCCGGCTCGCCGAGGCCGCCACGGAACTCCCGCACCCCGGCGCCACTGTCACCGTCGCCGTACCCGCGCCTCCGTGCCTGCCGCCCCTGGCGCCTGCTGTGACGATCATGCCCCCCGCGCCCGAGCTGGCCCCGGTGGCGGACCGCGGCCCCGGCCGGCCCGCCGCACCCGCCGTCCCTCAGGCACGCGCCTCCGGCCGGCCCGCTGCCTCGGCCGCCCCACCGCATACCGAAGCCGCGGG
Organism: Streptomyces sp. NPDC005775; assembly: GCF_042871565.1. Classification (NCBI taxonomy): domain Bacteria; kingdom Bacillati; phylum Actinomycetota; class Actinomycetes; order Kitasatosporales; family Streptomycetaceae; genus Streptomyces; species Streptomyces sp. NPDC005775. The sequence goes on from NZ_JBIAIU010000001.1 coordinate 591,588, forward strand.
GGCCCGGGCCGCGGTCGCCCGGCAGAGTCTGCGGGTCGCCGCGCTGCACCAGGAGGTCATGGCCGGGCACGCCGAGGCCCATCAGCGGTTCCTGCGGGTGTCGGCGCTCGCCGTCACGGCGCTGACTGCCGCCGGCACCGCGAGCGCCGAGCCCGGCCCCGTTGCCGTACGACTGCCCGGTCCCACCCCACCGCGTCCGGTCATCCAGCCTCCACCGCCGGCCCCCGTGGGCCCGGCGCGCCGCTCGCTGCCGGCTCGTCCGCCGAAAGCGGAGCCGCGTCCGGGACCGGCGTTCGACCGCGCCCAGCTGGAGTACCTCGCGTCCGGTCGGATCTCCGCCCTGTTCGGTCCGCGGTTCGCCGAGCAGGACGGGTACGCCGTACAGACCCGGATGCCCGGGCCACCCATGCTGTTCGCGGACCGGGTCACCGGTATCGACGCGGTGCCCGCGGCGCTCACCCTGCCCGGCCCGGTGCGCACGGACGGCAGGATCTGGACGGAGACCGACGTCCTGGCCGACAGCTGGTACCTGGACTCCACGGGGCGCATGCCGGCCGGCCTGCTGATCGAGGGGGGCCAGGCCGATCTGCTCCTGCTCAGCTGGCTGGGTGTCGATCTCCTCAACCGGGGCGAGCGCGCCTACCGGCTGCTCGGCTGCGAGGTGACCTTTCACGGGGCGCCACCCGAGGTCGGTGACACCCTGTGCTTCGAGATCCATATCGACGGCCACGCGGAGGCCGACGGCGTCCGCCTGGCCTTCTTCCACTACGACTGCTCCGTGGACGGTGAGCTCCGGCTCAGCGTGCGCGAGGGCCAGGCCGGGTTCTTCACCCCGGCCGAGCTGGCCGGCAGCGGTGGGGTCCGCTGGGACCCGGCCGCACACGCGCCGGGCGAGGGCCTGCCGCTCGACCCGCCCGCCGTCCCCTGCGAACGGACCCGTTTTGGCGCGGACCGGCTCCGAGCCCTGGCAGAGGGGCGGCTCACGGACTGCTTCGGCCCGGGCTGGGAGGCGACGGCGGCCCACGTCCGGTCGCCGAGGCTCGACGAGGACCGGTTGCGGCTGCTGGACGAGGTGACCACATTCGACCCGGCCGGAGGGCCGTGGGGCCGCGGCTATCTGCGTGCCGAGACCGCGCTGTCGCCGGACGACTGGTTCTTCACCGGGCACTTCAAGGACGACCCCTGTATGCCGGGCACCCTGATGCTCCAGGGCGGTCTCCAGGCGATGGCGTTCTACCTGACGGCCATGGGCTTCACCGTCGACCGCGACGGCTGGCGCTTCGAACCGGTCTCCGAACAGCCCTACACGGCCATGTGCCGGGGTCAGGCGACCCCGGAGAACCGCCGGGTCGTCTACGAGGTGTTCGTACGCGGTGTCTCGGCCGGACCGATGCCGACGCTCCACGCCGACGTGCTGGGCTCGGTCGACGGGACGAAGGCGTTCCTGGGCCGCGGCATGGCGCTGCGGCTGGTGCCCGACTGGCCGTTGTCGCACTGGCGGCACTCGGGCCCGCCCGTCGTGCAGACCGGGGGCACCCCTGTGCCGCTGCCGCGGCTCGGCGGGCTGGCCGGCCACCGGGAGGAGAAGCCCGTGGCCACGGCGGCCGACGGATTCCGCTTCGACCACCCCTCGCTGCTGGCGTGCGCCTGGGGCCGGCCCAGCGAGGCGTTCGGCGCCATGTACGAGCCCTTCGACGGCACCCGCAGGGTGGCCCGGCTCCCCGGCCCCCCGTACCACTTCATGAGCAGGATCGTCTCGGTGGACGGGCCGCAGGGCGGGATGGGCGAGGGCAGTTCCGTCGTCGCGGAGTACGACGTACCCGCGGAGGCCTGGTACTTCGAGCAGAGCGGCGGCGGCGCCGTGCCGTTCGCCGTGCTCATGGAGATCGCTCTGCAACCCTGCGGATGGCTCGCCTCGTACGTGGGCAGCGCGCTGACCACCGACGTGGACCTGCTGTTCCGCAACCTCGACGGGTCGGGAACGGTCACCGGCGAGGTGACCCCGGCGACGCGTACGGTCCGCACCCGTGCCGAACTGACGCGTGTCTCGTGCAGCGGAGACATGATCATCGAGTCGTTCCAGGTGTCGTGCGAGGCCGACGGCATGCCCGTGTTCGCACTTTCCACGGTCTTCGGCTACTTCCCCAGGTCGGCCTTCGACGACCAGCAGGGTCTCGCGACGTCGGCGGACGACCGGGCCCGCCTCGACGAGCCCTGCGGCCGTACGGACGATCTGACCGCCCCGCCTGTCCGGCACCGCACCGGAGGTCCGCGCCTGCCGGGCCCCATGCTGCTGATGCTCGACCGGATCACCGGTTACTGGCCGGAGGGAGGACGGGCGGGACTCGGCCGGTTGCGCTCGGAGAAGGACGTGCGCCCGGACGCCTGGTTCTTCCGGTCCCACTTCTTCCAGGACCCGGTGCAGCCCGGCTCGCTCGGCCTGGAAGCCATGTGCCAACTGCTCCAGTGGTACCTGCTCGAACGTGGCGCCGCCGACGGCGTCCCCCACGAGCGGTTCGAGCCGGTGCTGCCCGGCCGCGCCATGTCCTGGACGTACCGCGGCCAGATCACTCCGTCGCACGCGCTGATCCGGGTGGACATGGACATCGTGGAGAGCGGCACGGACGAACGCGGCCCCTACGCGGTGGCGGACGCGACGCTGTGGGGCGATGACACCTGCATCTACCGGGTGAAGGGGTTGGGCATGCGTGTGGTGTCCGGGCTCGACCGGAGCCATGAAGCGACCCCGTCCCGGTCGTCATGACCCACGGGGCCCCAGTCAGGGCGGGGATCGCGTGGGCCGGTGACGGGCGCGCTGCGCGTACAGCGCGCCGTTCGCGGCGACGGGCCGGCCGGGCTGTCAGCCGGTGGCCGGGGCGGCGGTGTATTCCTCGTCGGTGACGGGGGTCATCCAGTGCACGACGTCGTGGTCGGCGTCGCCCTCGTTGATGGCCAGGTGAACCATGAGCCGGTTCGGAGCGGCGCCGTGCCAGTGCTCCTCGTCGGCCTCGAACAGGACGCGGTCGCCGGGCCGAATGACCTCCACCGGGCCGCCGCGACGCTGGCACAGACCGACACCTTCGGTGACGAAGACGGTCTGGCCCAGCGGGTGGCGGTGCCAGTGGGTGCGTGCGCCAGGCATGAAGTGCACCAGGTTGGCGGTGACCCGGGACGGTTCGGGGGCCGCGGCAACGGCGTCGATGTAGACGTCACCGGTGAACCAGTCGGCAGGGCCCCTGGCGGTGGCGAGTGAGCTGCGGGTGATCTGCATGAGCGTTCCTTCGGTGGGGTGCGTCAGGGGGTGAGGAGGGTCTTGATGGCGCGGCGCTCGTCCATCGCGCGATAGCCCTCGGCGACCTGCTCCAGGGGCAGGGTGAGGTCGAAGACCCTGCCCGGGTCGATCGCACCGGTCAGGACTCGGTCGATCAGGTCGGGCAGATAGCGCCGGACGGGGGCGGGGCCGCCGCGCAGGCCGACGTGGGAGAAGAACAGCTCCTGCCCGTCGATCGCGACCTCGTGGGGGACGCCGACGAAGCCGACGTTCCCGCCGGGGCGGGCGGAGTGCAGGGCCTGCTGCATGGCCTGGGCGGTGCCCACGCACTCGAGGACGGAGTCCGCGCCGATGCCGCCCGTCAGTTCCATGATCCGGGCGACGCCCTCCTCGCCACGCTCCGTGACGATGTCGGTCGCGCCGAACTCGCGCGCGAGCTCCTGGCGGGACGCGTGCCGCGACATGGCGATGATCCGCTCGGCGCCCCTCTCCTTGGCGGCGATCACCGCGCACAGGCCCACCGCACCGTCACCGACGACCACGGCGGTCGAGCCGCGCTCGACCTCGGCGGCGTCCGCCGCCCACCAGCCCGTGCCCATGACGTCCGAGACGGCCAGCAGGCCCGGCCACAACTCTTCGCCGGGCACCTCGTCGGTGGCGACCAGGGTGCCCTGGGCGTTGGGGATGCGCACGTACTCGGCCTGGCAGGTCGACATGAACTCACGGTTCACGCAGCTCGACTGGAAACCGTTGCGGCAGTTCGCGCACACGTTGTCCGAGGTCGCGAACGACCCCACGACGAACTGCCCGGGCTTGACCGAAGAGACCTCGGAACCGACCTCCTCCACGAAACCGACGTACTCGTGGCCCATGGGGTGGGCCTGCTCGGTCGGCTCCGCGCCGCGATAGGGCCACAGGTCAGAGCCGCACACGCAGGTCACTGCCGTACGGATGACGGCATCGGTCGGCTTGAGGATCTTCGCGTCGTCCACCGTCTCGAACCGGATGTCACCGGGGGCGTGGATTACTGCTCCGCGCATGGGATAAGCCTCCTTGCAACTGGGGGCCGATACACGCACGGGTGTACCGGCACCGCCGAATGCGGTCGCGGGCCCCCTACGCACGGTGAAAACCGGCGCTCTTCGGGCCCGGGGCGTGGTGCCCGGCCGCATGCGGCGGCAGGGCCCTGAACGCCACAACATCCAGGTAACCGCCATTCCGCGCGGGCAGCGAGTCACTGATGAAGGGTGTACCGGCAGTGCATCCCTGGGCCGCCCGACAGGCCGTACCGTCGAAGGCATGGACAACCGTGAGGAGGTCCGCGAGTTCCTGACCTCGCGGCGAGCCAAGATCACCCCCGCCCGGGCCGGTCTGCCCGCCGGCAGCAGGAGGCGCGTGCCCGGCCTGCGCCGCAGCGAGGTCGCGGCCCTGGCGGACATGAGTGTCGAGTACTACTCCAGACTGGAGCGGGGCCACCTCGCCGGCGTCTCTCCGCCCGTCCTGGAGGCCGTTGCTCGCGCCCTCCAGCTCGACGACGCCGAGCGGGCCCATCTCCTGAACCTCGCCCAGGCCGCCGACGGCTCGGATGCCCTGACCCGGCCCCGCCGCCGTCGCACCAGGGACCAGTGGAAGCCGCACCGCAGTCTGCAGTGGACTCTGGACGCGATCACCGCCGGACCCGCATTCGTCCGCAACGGGCGCATGGACATCCTTGCCGCCAACCAGCTTGCCCGTGCCTTCTACACCGACCTCTACGCCTCGCCGGGCAACCAGGCCAACCTGGCCCGTTTCCAGTTCCTCGACCCTGCCTCCCGCGGCTTCTATCCCGACTGGGACCCGTTCGCCGACGTGGCCGTGGCCATCCTGCGCACCGAGGCGGGCCGCAACCCGCACGACAAGGACCTGCACGACCTCGTGGGCGAGCTGTCCACCCGCAGCGAGGAGTTCCGCACCCGCTGGGGCGCCCACAACGTCCGCAGCCACGGCACCGGAACCAAACGCTTCCACCACCAGGTCGTCGGTGAACTCACCCTCGCCTTCGAGGGCCTGGAAATGGCCGCCGAACCCGGCCTCACTCTCACGATCTACACCGCCGAACCTGACTCCCCGCACGAGGAAGCCCTGCGCCTGCTCGCCTCGTGGGCCGCCACCCAGGAAGCCCACTCGACACCGCGACGAGCCTCGGCCGGCTGAAGCGGCACCCCCGTCCTGACGTCCAAGGCGCGGGTCGTGCCAGGGGCTCACGTCCAGGACCCAGCCACCGCTGGCGAACTCCCCCTGTTCATCCGAGGGTTACGGCGTTCCTGAAGTCCCGCAGAAGAATTGTCCGCGTCACTGCTGCTCGCGGGATCGCCCGTTTTCGCCCCGTGGATTGAGCAGCGCACCAAGGGGCGCCATGAGTGGGCAGGCTGCCTTGTCGGGCATCTCGGGTTTGCCGTGTATGCGCATGAGCGCCCGGTACTTGGAGACCCGGCCCATGGCATGGCTCGCAACGAGACCGGCCCATCGGCGCTGGTACATTCGCGTTCCACAACGGATCGCCTGCATCCCGCCCCGACGAGTCGCCCGTCAAGGACCGCGCCTCGATCGGATTCAGCCCGCCCCCGTGGAAGGACGGAGCCCGTCCCCACCGCTGCCGCAGCGCGGCACAGTCGCCGCCGGCCGGAGGCTGCGTGGGCGGAGAGGTCAAGCGGCTGGGGGTGGTTGCGTCTCTTCTTCGAAAGGCTGAGTAATGACCACGTCGCAACGGATTGAGCCCGGCCCTCCAGAGGGCAAATCTCGCGACAAGCTCGACAGCAAGGTCCTCCTCGTCGCGGGAGTGGTCGTGCTCGGCGGGATCATGTCGATCCTGGACATCACCGTGGTGTCCGTCGGGCTGCAGACGTTCCAGCAGGAGTTCGAGGCGACCTCGGCCCAGGTCGCCTGGACCATGACCGGCTACACGCTGGCCCTGGCGAGTGTCATCCCGCTCACCGGCTGGGCTGCCGACAGGTTCGGAACCAAACGGCTCTACCTCCTCGCGGTCGCGTTGTTCGCCGCCGGTTCGGCCCTGTGCGCGGCCGCCACATCCCTGGAGATGCTGATCGCGTTCCGGGTCATCCAGGGCCTGGGCGGCGGCATGCTGATGCCGCTCGGCATGACGATCCTGACCCGCGCCGCCGGCCCCGAGAGGGTCGGCCGGGTCATGGCGGTCCTCGGGATCCCCATGCTGCTCGGCCCGATCTTCGGCCCCATTCTGGGCGGCTGGCTGATCGACGTCGCCTCCTGGCACTGGATCTTCCTGATCAACCTGCCCATCGGTGCGATAGCCCTGGCCTACGCGGCGATCGTTCTGCCCAAGGACCACGTGGAGCCGTCCGAGACTTTCGACTGGGTGGGCGTCCTCCTGCTCTCACCCGGACTGGCGACTTTCCTGTACGGAGTCTCGTCCATCCCGGAGACCGGCACGGTCTGGGCCGCCAAGGTCCTGGTGCCCGCGGTCATCGGTCTGGTTCTCCTCGCCGCGTTCGTTCCCTGGGCCCTGCGGAGCAGCAACATTCACCCGCTGATCGATCTGCGGCTGTTCCAGAACCGGGGCCTGAGCGTCGCCGTGATCGCCATGTCGCTGTTCGCCATGGCATTCTTCGGCGCCAGCCTGCTGTTCCCGCTCTACTTCCAGCAGGTGCGCGGGGAGTCCGCGCTCGACTCCGGAGTGCTCCTCGCTCCGCAGGGCATCGGCGCGATGATCACCATGCCGATCGCCGGGATACTCGCCGACCGCATCGGCCCCGGCAAGATCGTCATGACCGGCATCGCGGTCATCACCGTCGGCATGGGCATGTTCACACAGCTCACCGACGACACCTCCTATGCGTACATCATCACCGCGCTCTTCGTGATGGGCCTGGGAATGGGTGCCTCGATGATGCCGATCATGGCGTCGGCGCTGGCCACCCTGAGGGAGCACACAGTGGCCCGGGGATCGACGCTGATGAACATCGTCCAGCAGGTGGCTGCCTCGATCGGTACCGCTCTGTTCTCGGTGCTCCTCACGAACGGCATCAAGGACGTCACCGCCACCTCGCCCGACGGTGTCCGCTCCCAGATGGGTGACGCGTTCGCCTCGGTGTTCCTGGTGGCGACCATCCTCGTCGCCCTGTGTCTGATCCCCGCCATGCTGCTGCCTCGCAAGAAGGTCAAGGCCCCGGACCCCACCGCGATGATGGGGCACTGAGCGCGGAAGCCCGCGGCCGGGAACGCGGGCACGGATCAGCGGTGAACGACGGCGGCCAGGTCACCTGCGGTGGCCTGGCCGCGCGCACAGCACCCGGTGGCTGCACGCGTACTGGGCTTCGGCGGTCCGTCCCTGGCGGTCGGTCCAACAACCCTCGTGCTGCTGCGGATCGGTGACCGAGGTATGGGGGCGCTACAGCTCACGCTCCGCGTCTTCCTGCCTGCGCCCTCGGCTCAGTGCAGCATGCTGCGCGCACCGCGCTCACTGCCGAGCCCGATCGTCATGACCCGCCGACGTCGGTCAGGGACGCCGGTCCCCGAATGGTCCCCGAAAAAGATCAGGGCCGGTTTCGGATTGCTCAGAAACCGGCCCTGATCTACGACTGTCTCCAGTCGGGACGACAGGATTTGAACCTGCGACCCCTTGACCCCCAGTCAAGTGCGCTACCAAGCTGCGCCACGTCCCGCTGACCAGTCACCCGGTCCTGCCGGGCGGCTGCGCAGGACAAACATTACCTCACTCCGCGGACCGGATCGACGCCCGTGCCTGCTGGGCGCGGGTCGCCAGCCCTTCGGCTCCGCAGGCCGTGGCCAGCTTGTGCGCACGGGCGAGTTCGTGCGGCGACCGGATGGCGACGCCGTGGTCGAACAGGGCGAGCGCGCGCTCGTAGCCGGAGGGCGACGCCTCCAGGTGGCGGACCGCCTCGCCCAGGAGGTCGGCGGCCTCGTCCGGGCCGGCGAAGAGGGCGACGCAGCGCAGTGCCTCGCCGATCGCCGTGTCCGTGCCGAACCGCTCGGCGTGCACCCGTGCGGTATGGGCGAGCTGGGCTGCGCGCCCCGGGTCGTCGTCGGCCAGCGCGCGGGCCAGGTCCCCGGCCCAGGGGCCCCAGATGCCGTTGAACCTGCCGCGCGGTTCGAGCGACTGGCCGGCCGCCTCCAGCTCGGTGACCGCTTCCTTCGTACGGCCTTCGGCGAGCAGCAGGCGGCCACGGACGCACGGGGCGTCGGGCAGCACCATGGCGCTGGGGTAGGGCAGACCGAAGTCGTACTGGTCGGCGACCTTGCGTGCCTCGGTGATGCGGCCCCGGGCCAGCAGCGTGTCGATGAGCAGACAGGCCGCGTCCCAGTGGACCGGCAGTCCGCTGCCCACCCGGTCGGCGAGGCGGAGTCCCTCGCGCAGGAAGCCCTCCGCCTCGGCCAGGCGGCCGCGACGGCGGTGGACCAGTCCCAGCAGTGTGTGGGCGAAGGCCAGGTGGGCGCCGCTCCAGCCGGAGATCTCGAAGGCGCGCACGGCTTCACCGAAGAGTTCCTCGGCGCGGTCGAGCTGGTCGGTGAACGCGTAGGTGATGCCGAGCAGGGTCGGGAGTTCGAAGCCCCATTCGGTGTCGGTCCAGCCGAGGCCGCGGGCGGGGTGGCCGTTGACCAGGGCGCGTTCGCAGAGGTCCACGACCAGCTGCGAGTTCTCGCCGCGCAGCATCGCGTCGAAGGCGCGCAGCGTGAGCAGGGCCCGTTCGGCGTTGTCCCGGCCGGTGAGGTGGTCGGCGTTGGCGGCGAGACGTCGGGAGCGGCCGGGGCCGTCCTCCTCGGTGGCCTGCATGCCCTCCCAGAGGAAGTGGGCGGCCTGCAGACGCATCAGGCCGGGGCCCGGCGCCGTGCGCTCGGCCTCGGCGGCGAGCGCGAACGCCGCCTCCTTCAGCTGGTTGTTGTGCGACAGCGCGGCCGCGAGCCTGAACGTGGCGTCGACCCGCAGTTCGTCCGCGAGGCCCGGCAGGTCGAGGGCGGCGCGCAGGTGCCGCACGGTGGTGGGTGGGGAGCTGAGGAGGGTGGCGCAGCCCAGTTCGTAGAGCAGGGTGGCACGGACGTCGTGGCGCGGGGGTTCCTGGAGGGCCCGCTCCAGGCAGCGGCGTGCCGCCTCGGGGGCGCCGACCGCGAGGTGCTGGTTGGAGGCCGCCCGCAACTGCTCGACCAGCTCCTGGTCGTCGTCGGGGTGGACTTCGAGCAGGTGGCGGGAGGCGGCGGCCGGGCCGAGTCCGGCGCGGGTGATGGCCCAGGCGGCCCTGCCGTGCATGGCGGTGCGGGTGGCCGCCGGGATGGAGCGGTAGACGGCGGTGGCGATCAGGGGGTGCACGAACTCCAGCGGGTCGAAGCCGGTGACGATGCGCGCCTCGCGCAGCCGGGCCGTACAGTCCGCCGCCTCGGCGGGGCTCATGCCGGCCAGGGTGGCGGCGAGGTCCTGGGAGATGTCCGTACCGAGGACGGCGGCGGCCCAGGCGAAACGGTTGGCGTTGGTGCCGAGCCGTTCGAGCCGGGCGACGAGGCCGCTGCCCCTGGCGGACTCGCCGAGTTCCCGCAGTAGTCCGGCCGACTCCTCCAGCGGGGCCAGCTCGCGGTCCTGGACCTTGGCGACCAGTTCGACCGCCTCGTAGGGGTTGCCGCCGGTGACGGCCCACGCCTCGCGGCAGAACGGGTCGTCGGCGTGCTCCCCGAGGGTGGCCCGGACCAGTTCGGCGGTGGCGTCGGGGGTGAGCGCGCGCAGGGCGACCCGGACCTGCGCCGGGTGGCTGCCGGCCGTGGTGTGCTGGGCCTCGCGGGCCGCGAGCTCCTCGGGGCGGTGCGCCTGGACGACCAGGACCTTCAGTTCGCCGAGCCGGGCGGTGAACGAGGCGAGCCAGGCGAGGGATTCGCCGTCCGCCCAGTGCGCGTCGTCGATGACGAGCAGCAGCGGGCGGTGGCTCCACCTGGAGGCGAGCCGGGAGACGACCCAGTCGAGGCCGTCGCGCACACCCTGGGGGTCGGGCTGCGGACCGGTCGGCTCGGCGAGGCCGAGGGCCGGTGCCGCGATCTCGTACCAGCCCCCGAACAGGGCCTTCACCTCGTCGGCGGCGAACTCGTCCAGTGCGGGCTGGAGCAGTTGGCGTACGACGTGGAACGGCACCGAGGTGACCGTCTCGCCGCCGCGGGCGGACCAGACGGTGCACCGGTCGGCTGCCATGGCCTGGATCTCGGCCAGCAGCGCGGTCTTGCCGATGCCCGCTTCGCCGCTGAAGACCAGCAGCCCGCCGGTCGCCTGCGCGCCGCACAGCGCGTCAACGGCTTGTGCGGCGGCGGCGAGTTCCGGTTCTCGCTCGTACAGCGGCCGGGACGGCTTCATGCCTACCCTCCCCAAAGTCGTTTCGATGACAGTCGAGACTAGTCGTGCGCGGGGCCCCACCGACAGTGGTTCGGGCAGTTCTTCGCAGGTGCGAGGCACAATCGAGGGGTGGACGAGACTCGCAGGGACCGGAACGCCGAGGGCCGGGCGCACAATGCGCGCCCCCGTGACGGGCTGGGGCGCCCTCTGCCGTACGGCGCGCCAGGGGTGGAGCGGCAGCCCGAGGGGGTGGCCCGCGCCCCCGAGGAGACCGTACGGGAGGCGCAGCGGCTGCTGGACGCGGGAATGCCGTTCCACGCGCACGAGGTCTTCGAGGACGCGTGGAAGTCGGGCCCCGACGCGGAACGGGAGTTGTGGCGCGGGCTGGCCCAGCTGGCTGTCGGGCTGACCCACGCGGCCCGGGGGAACGCGACGGGCGGGGCGCGGCTGCTGCGGCGGGGGGCGGCGGCGCTGACGGAGTTCGCCGCGTCCGGCGGGCCGGCGGAGGCCGCTGTCGTCACGTCCCACGGGATGGAGATCGGGGCGCTGACCGGCTGGGCCCTGGAGCTTGCGGCGCGGGTGGAGGAGGCGGGCACGCCGGCCGTCGACGCGGCCGCGGAGGCACCGCGGCTGCGGGCGAACGGCTGACAGTGATGGCGCCGGAGGTGTCGCCTGTCGACTCATCTGTCGCCTAACTCCCCTTACTTTCCCTCCCCTTGACCGAGAGCGGTGAACAGTGCCGTGCGAAACCATTACCATCCGGCGTCATGAGCACTTCTGACCAGGACCAGGACGAGGCTGTGGACGCGTCGGCCACCGCACCGATATCCGCACCGGCACCCGAGGACACCGCGGAGGCCGAGGACCGGCGGCTGACGCCGCGCCAGGCGAGACGCCTGCGCATCGTCCTGTCCTCGGTCGGGATGGCGGCGATGGCGGTCGTCCTCGGGCTGCGGATCGCGAGCCGGTCCTCGGTCCTGGTGGTCGGGGTGTACGGGCTCGCGCTGATCCTGTGCGGGATCGTGATCGAGCTCAGCAGGAACGGCCGGACCCGGCTCGGCAGCTGGCTGCTGGGGGTCGGCCTGGTGGCGGCGATCGGTTCGGACTGGCTGCTGATTCCCTGACGGCCCCGGCCGGCTGCGCCGCGGGCGCGGTCAGCCGGCCGAGACGCGTAACGTGCCGCCGTGCGGATCGGCCCGGTCGAGCCAGCCCGCGGGCAGGTGGAAGGGGCGGCCCGGCCGGGCGGGGCGCAGCAGTCGCCGACGGTACAGCTCCCGCCCGTCCTGGTGGACCAGGAGCACCGGGGCAGTCAGCGGCCGGACGGTACGCAGGATGAAACGGTGGTGCAGCGGCCGCTCTCCGTCGGCGCTGAGCACGTTGGGCGCGATCCACTCCAGCGGGGCCTCGACGGCCAGCGCGGGCCGCCGGGCCGGCCAGGCTCCGGTGGCCAGGTGGTGTCGTACGGGGGCGGCCAGGGCCCGGCCCTCCGCCGCGGCGGTGCCGGCGCTCTCCACCGCGTGGAGCAGATTGCCGACGGCGAAGACCCCGGGGGTCCGGGTGCGGTAAGCGGCGTCGTGCGCGGGGCCGCGGGTGCCGGGGTCGAGGGTGACGTCGCCGCGTCGCGCCAGTTCGTGGTCGGGGATCCAGTCGCCCGTGAACACCACGGTGTCGCACGGCAGGATCGCGGTACGGCCGTCCTGGTGGCGCACCGCGACCCCCGTGAGCCCGGGGCGGCCGGTGAGCGCCGTGACGGTGGTGCGGGTGAGCAGCGGGGCCTGCCGGCGCGGTCGCACGGCTGAGGGAAGGGCCGGCGGGCGGTCGGTGACCCGGGCGACGACCGCGACGTGGGCAGCGCGCAGGGTCTCGGCCGCGGCCAGGCTGACGGGTTCGTCTCCGATGATCACGGCGCGGGTGCCGATGTGCTGGTGGTGGAGGTGGACGGCCTGTTGGAGTTCCCCGGTGGTGTAGACGCCCGCGGGGCGTGTGCCGGGGACGAGGCGGGCGCTGCGCGGGCGTTCGCGGGCTCCGGTGGCGAGGACGACGGCGTGTGCGGTGATCCGTTCGAGCCCGCCGGGGCCCGTGGCGTCCAGGGTGTGGGGTCCGGCCCACCCGGTGACGGTGATGCCGGTGCGCACGGTGGCGCCCGCCAGGGTGGCCGCGGCCGTGCACCGGCGGGCGTACTCGGGTCCGTCCGTCCCGCCGCCCGTACGGCTGCTGCCGAATCCCGGGTGGTGGCAGTGGCGCGGGATGCCGCCCGCGGTCTGTTCGCGTTCGAGGACCTCGACCCGTCGTACGCCGGACGCGGCGAGTGCGGCCGCGGCGCCCAGTCCTGCGGGCCCCGCTCCCACGACCAGTACGTCGACGGTCCGTTCGCGTCGGGTCATGGCCGCGCCCCCTCGATCAGTGCGCGGAGGCCGGCCCCGCAGTGGAAACCCTGGCATCGCCCGTTGCCGGCCCTGGTCCTGCGCGCCAGGCCCGCCACGGATCGCGGCGGGAGGGTGGAGACCAGCGCGTCGCGGAGCTCGCCCGCGGTGACGCGTTCGCAGTGGCAGACCAGGGTGCCGTACGCCGGGTCCCGGGCGATGAGGTCCGCGTCGAGGTACGGACGGTCGCTCACCTCGCCGAGGCCGGGCATGGTGAGCGGTTCCAGTTCGGCGGGAGCGCCCGTGTCGAGCCCGGTCCGGGCGAGCAGGGCGGTGACGTGGTCCGCGATGGCCATGGAGGCGGTCAGGCCGGTGGAGCGGATACCGCCGACGGCGATGTAGCGCAGGCCGGCGTACTCCTGGATCCGGTAGTCCTCCTGGCCGGTTGCCGCCCGCAGTCCCGCGTAGACGGCGGTCACCTCCTCGTCGAGGAGCCGGGGCAGAATCCTGCGGCCCTTCTCCCTCAGCAGGGCGATGCCCTCCCGCGTCGATTCGGTGGCGGTCCTGTCGTCGAGTTCCTCGGCGGTGGGGCCGAGAAGGACGTTGCCGAAGACCGTCGGTGCGACCAGGACGCCCTTGCCCACGGCGGTGGGGACGGGGAGCAGGATGTGCCGGACGAGTTCGCGGGCGAGTTTGTCGAACACGAGAAGCTGGCCGCGGCGCGGGGTCACGGTGAAGACGTCGTGGCCGAGCATGCGGTCGATCTCGTCGGCGTACAGTCCGGCGGCGTTGATCAGGTAGCGGGTGCGCAGCGTGCCGCGGCCGGTCGTCAGGGTGTGGGCCGTGTCGCCGGGTTCGATGTGGCGGACCGGGCAGTCCAGGTGCAGATGGACGCCCGCGCGGACGGCCTGGGTGGCGAAGGCGAGGGGGGTGCTCCAGGGGCAGATGACGGATTCGTCGGGGACCTCCAGCGCGCCGAGCGCTCCCGGTCCCAGGTGGGGTTCCCGTGCGGCGAGCTCGTCGGCGTCCATCAGCCGGGCCGCGTGGTAGCCGTTGGCCGCCGCCTTGGCCAGCAGGGCGGGCAGCGCGGCGAGTTGTTCCGTGTCCCAGGCGACGAGGAGGGCGCCGACCCGTTCGACGGGGATGCCCGTCTCCGCCGCGTACGCGGAGAGTCTCCGCTGTCCTTCGCGTACGAGGCGGGCCTCCAGCGAACCGGGGGCGGCGTCGAAACCGGTGTGCAGGATGGCGGTGTTGGCCTTGGACGTGCCGTCGCCGATGTCGTCCGAGGCCTCGACGAGAGCGGTGCGCAGGGGGTAGCGGGCCAGTTCGCGTGCGAGGGCGGTGCCGACGACGCCCGCCCCGATGACGGTGACGTCGTACGGCGCTCGGCCGGGGAGAGCGGGCAGCGGGTCCCCGGCGGTCGTGACGGTGTGCGTCATCGGGCCGCTCCGGCGTGCGGCACGACCGTCACGGTGAAGGCGTCGGCCGGTGCGGCAGGGTTCATGACCGTTCCTGGAGGGTGTCGACGGCCGCGCGGAATGCCGCGAGGCGCTCGGCCGCCTCCTCGGGGGCGATCCGTGGTTCGTACACGGCGGCCGGCCGCCAGGCGGGTACGACCTCGGCGAGGGACAGCCCCGGGTCGAGGCCGAGCCGGGCCACGGCCCCGGCGCCGAGTGCGGTGACGTCGGGCAGCGCGGAGACTTCGACGGGCCGTTGCAGCAGATCGGCCTGGGTCTGCATGAGAAGTGCGGAGCGGGTCAGTCCGCCGTCGACGCGCAGGGCGGACAGCGGCGAGCCGAGATCGGCCGCCACCGCTTCGGCAAGCTCGACGACCTGTGCGGCGATCCCCTCGCACAGGGCCCGCACGAGGTGGCCCGCGGTGGTGTCCAGGCTCAGGCCGGTCATCGATCCTCGCAGGTCGCCGCGCCACCAGGGAGCGGCGAGTCCGGCAAGCGCCGGTACGAAGGTGACCCCGCCGGCGTCGGGGACGCCGCCGCCGACGGGGTCGAGGTCGGCGGCGCCGGAGATCACGTGGAGGTCGGTGAGCCAGCGGACCGCGGAGGCGGCCGCGTAGACCTGTCCGTCCAGGCAGTAGCTGGTCCGTCCGCCGAGCCGCCAGGCCACACAGCTGACCAGGCCGCTGGAGCCCCGGCGCGGTACGGGGCCGGTCTGGGCCAGGAGGAACGCACCGGTGCCGTAGGTGCACTTGGCGGCCCCCGGCTCCAGGGCGCCCTGTGCCAGCAGGGCGGCCTGCTGGTCGACGAGGAGACCCGTCAGCGGGAGTTCGCCGCCGAACGCGGTCGTCGTGCCGAATGCCCCGGCGGCGTCGACCACGGACGGCAGGCGTTCACCGCTCAGACCGTAGATGTCCAGGGCCGCGGGTGACCAGGCGACGTCGTCGAGGTCGAGCAGCTGGGTGCGGCCGGCCGTGGCCGCGTCCGTCACGAACGCGCCGGTGAGCCGGTGGACCAGCCAGGCGTCGCTGGTGGTGACGACGCCCTCCGCGGTCAGTTCGCGGCGGATCCAGGCCATCTTGGGGGCGGCGAAGTACGGGTCCAGCGGCAGTCCGGTGAGGTTCTTCAACTCTTCTTCGCGCGAAGCCAGTTCGCCGCAGAGCCGCTCGGCCCGCCGGTCCTGCCAGACGATCGCTTCGGTGAGCGGCTTCCCGGTGTCCGGATCCCAGGCGAGCACGGTCTCGCCCTGGTTGGCGAGTCCGACGGCGACGACCGGTTCGGCCGCCTCGGCGAGGGCCTGCGCCCCCGCGTCGATGACCGAGCCGAGGAGCTCGGCGGGGTCCGCCTCGACCGCTCCCCCGGGCCCGTACCGGGGGCGCACCGGAGCGGAACCGGAACCGATCACGCCGCGCTCGGGACAGATCACCAGCGCCTTCGTCCCGGAGGTGCCCTGGTCCACCGCGAGTACCGGGCCTGTCATCGGGTCTCCAGCGGTACGCAAGCCCTGCGGCTTGAACGGAATCGTGATCTTCGGGCGCGGGACCCCAGGGTGGTCCAGCCCGGCGGCTACGTCAAGCAGCCGTAAAGCATGCGCCCGGAACCCCGCACCGGTGCTCAACCTCCTGTTTGCACACGCGACTTGAAGAAGATCCACCATTCGTTCGGGAGTTCGGCACGGAGGGCTCTACACTCACCGCCGAGCAACAACCGGACGCTTTACAGCAGTTCATTTTTCAACTGCTGCTTCACCCCCCACGTCCAGAGGATCGATGACACCGACACCACGCGCCGAGCACGTCCATGGCCAACAGTGATTTCCGGCCGGTCTACCACCCGGCCGGCCACGACAACGAACTGCGTTCCGCGTTACAGGACTTACGCACCGGGCGCTGGCTCTCGATGCGCGACCTGCTGGAGAGCACCCCTGACTGGACGCTGTGGACCCAGCGGACCCAGGTGCTCGGGGCGGTCGCCGCGGGATCGGACGCGGTACAGGCCTGGCTGACCGAGGAGCCGAGGAGCGTCGCGGCCGCCGTGATGCACGCGCGGGTCGCCGTGGAGCGGGCGGTCCGCGCCCGTCGCTCGGACCATCCCAGCGGGCAGGAGCTCTGGCAGGAGGCCTGGGAGGCATGCCGCGCGGCCGCCCACGCCTCGCCCGCGGACCCGGTGCCCTGGGTGTGCCTGCTGGCCCTCTCCCAACTGGACGAGCGCCAGCGCCTGGAGGAGCACCGGCTGCATCCCCCGGGGCCCATGCTGTTCCCCGGGCCGTGGGGGCTCCTGGCGGAGGCCGACAAGCGCGATCCGTACAACCGCGAGGCCTACCACCGCATGCTCCAGTTCGTCTATGCGCGCCGGGCCGGCGGCTCCCTCTCCGAGGCGGTCAACTTCGTCCAGTGGGCGGCCTCCTCGGCGCCCGACGGATCGGCGCTCCATGTGCTGCCCCTGTACGTGAGGGTGGAGCGCTACCGACGCGAGCACGGCCACGAGAAGGCGCTCGACCTGCACTGGGTCACCGAGGACGCGGAGCGCGAGGCCCTGCGCGCCCTGGAGATCTGGTTCCACCGCACGCCGCGGGCCGCGCACACCCTGCTCGATCTCAACCATCTGGCCCACGCGCTGTGGGGGGCACAGAAGTTCGCCGACGCGGCTCCCGTGTTCCAGGAGCTCGGCCCGTACTTCACCTCGCTGCCCTGGGCGTACCGCACCCTCGCGCCCAAGGATCCCGGCGGCGCCGAGGAAGTGTTCCTGCGGGCCCGCAGCCGCGCCCTCGCCGCCGCCCGCGATCCCGGCCGGGGGCCGCACGGCTGACCGTGTCCCCGCTCCACCCCCATGCCCCTGTGTCCCTTCCCCCATTTCCGCTCCCGGAGGTCTCCCCCATGTCCCTATCCACCTCGAACCGGAAGGGCGCCGACGCCGCCCCGCCCAAGGACGAGGAGCAGCGGCTGCGCGAACTCGGCTACCAGCCGGTGCTGGCCCGCCGCATGGGCGGCTTCGGCAACTTCGCCATCAGCTTCTCCGTCATCTCGATCCTGTCCGGCTGCATGACGCTGTACGGCTTCGGCATGTCCACCGGCGGCCCGGCGGTGATGCTCTGGGGCTGGGCGGGCGTGGGCCTCTTCGTCATCTGCGTCGGCATGGCGCTCGCCGAGGTCACCAGTGCCTACCCGACGTCCGGGGCGCTCTACTACATGGCGGACCGGCTCGGCGGCCGCAAGTGGGGCTGGTACACCGGCTGGCTGAATCTGCTCGGACTGCTCGGCGCGATCGCCGGCATCGACTACGGTGCCGCCCTGTTCACCGGCGCATTGATGAACCTGCAGTGGGGATTCACCCCCACGCCGGGGAAGACGATGATCATCTTCCTCTGCATCCTGCTGCTCCACGCCGTGCTGAACCTCTTCGGCGTCCGGCTGGTCAGCGTGCTCAACTCGATCAGCGTGTGGTGGCATCTGGCCGGTGTCGCGGTGATCGTGTCCGTACTCGCGATCGTCCCCTCGCACCACCAGTCGCCGTCGTTCGTCTTCACCGAGTTCGTCAATGACACCGGCTGGGAGAACCCGCTCTACGTGGCGGCGATCGGTCTGCTGCTGGCGCAGTACACCTTCTGCGGCTACGACGCCTCCGCCCACCTGTCGGAGGAGACGTCGGACGCCTCGGTCTCGGCGCCCCGCGGCATCGTCCGTTCGATCTGGGTCTCGTGGCTGGCCGGATTCGTGCTGCTCGCCGGGCTGACGTTCGCGATCCAGGACTACGCGGGCACCCAGGACAGCGCCACCGGGGTACCGCCGGCCCAGATCCTGATCGACGCGCTGGGGACCTCGGGCGCCACGGCGATGCTGCTGATCGTGATCGCCGCACAGCTGTTCTGCGGCAACGCCGAGGTCGCCGCCACCAGCCGGATGGTGTTCGCCTTCAGCCGCGACAACGCGCTGCCGGGATCCTCGCTCTGGCGCAAGGTGAGCGCCCGCACGCAGACGCCGGTCAACGCGGTGTGGCTGTCGGTCGTCGTCGCCGGCGTGCTCGCCCTTCCGTCGCTGTACTCGGCGACCGCGTACGGGGCGGTGACCGCGATCAACGTCATCGGGATCACGCCCGCCTACGCCATCCCGATCTATCTGAAGCTGCGCGCGGGTGACCGCTTCGAGCGGGGGCCCTGGCACCTGGGCCGCTGGTCGAAGCCGGTCGGCTGGATCGCCGTGGTGTGGGTCGTGTTCGTGACCGTGCTGTTCCTGCTGCCGCAGAGGTCCCCGGTGACGGTCGACTCGATGAACTACGCCTCGATCGCCCTGGTCGCCGTCCTGGTCCTGGCCACCGTGTGGTGGTTCGTCGCCCGTGGTTCGTACGGCACGCCGTCGGCGTACGGAAACGCGCGCGAGCAGGCGGAGATCGAGGAGGGCATCGTCTGAGGGACGGAGCCCCGTTCGCCTGCCGGCCCTCCCGGATCACCGCGATCCGGGAGGGTCTACGGGTTGAGGAGCAGTTGCAGGCCGCCCAGCACGGTGGCGCCGATGACCAGGCGTTCGAAGAGCCGCTGGTTGATCCGGTCCACGCACCTCCGGCCGATCCAGGCGCCCGGGAGGACGAACAGCAGCAGGCAGGCGTCCAGCAGCAGGGACTGCGCGTCGATCAGTCCGAGGCCCACGCTGAACGGCACCTTGGACGTGTTGACGATGAGGAAGAACCACGCCGACGTGCCGAGGAAGCCGAGCTTGCGGAAGCCCGCGGAGAGCAGATAGAGCGACATGACGGGGCCGCCCGCGTTGGCGACCATGGTGGTGAATCCGCCGAGCACCCCGTACGAGCGTGCCTTGATCCGCTCGGCCGCCGTGGGCGGAGCCGTGCCCGCCACCGGCGCCTCGCCCGGATCAGCGGTGCGGCGCCGCCGGACCGTGACGCCGGCCATGAAGAGCAGGATCGCGCCGATCGAGGTGCGAACGGCCGCGTCACCGGCCCACAGCATGAACAGCGTGCCCGCCACCACGCCCACCGCGACGGCCGGGAAGAGCCGGAGCAGGGTCGGCCAGTGCGCATGGCGCCGATAGGTGAGCACGGCGAGCACATCGCCGGCGATGAGGATCGGGAGCAGCACTCCGGTGGACTCGCGGGCGGGCAGTACCGCCGCGAAGACCGCGAGACTGATCGTGTTGGCACCGCTGACGGCCGTCTTGGAGAAGCCGACGAGTGCGGATGCCGCGGCCAGTGCCGCCAGTTGCCAGAGGGTGAGGGTGTCCATGCCAGGGAGAGATGGTAATCCCCGCGATCCCGGGCCTTGGGCGAGCCCCCGTCGGCGCATGGCTATGCTGCGCTCCAAGCGCTCACACGAAGCGTTCAAACGCACAACGCACAGGGGGCCAGCAGTATGCGCGAGCCGGTTGAACTCAGGCGTCGGCGAATCCTGGCGGTGGTGGAGTCGCGCGGAGCGGTGAAGGTCAGCGCGCTCGCGGCCGAACTGGACGTCTCCGTGGTGACCGTACGGCGGGACGTGGAGGAGCTGGCCCTGGCGGGGCGGCTGCGGCGCGGACACGGGGTGGCCCGGCCGGTGCGTGACCCGGCGGTGACGCAGGCGGTGCCGGCACCGAGGGCCGGCGATCCTTCCGCCGAGGGGGGTGCCGTCGCCCTGGTCGTACCGGAGCGGCATTCCTACCTGTACGAGACCCTGCACGGCGCCCGGACCGTCCTGGAGGACGCCGGCATCCGTATCGCCCTGCACATCGCGCCGCAGTCGGCCGGCGCGGAACGGCCCTTGGTGGAGCGGGCGCTGGCGGACGGCGCGCGAGGTCTCCTGATCGCCCCGCGGTGGCGCAACGCGCTCTCCGAGGAGCTCGACTACGGCTGGCTGGCGGACGTGGGCGTGCCGACCGTGCTGATGGAGCGGCGGCCCCGGCCGGGCAGCGTCCTGCACGCCCTGGACTCGGTCTGTTCCGATCACTGGTACGGGATCCACCTCGCCGTGGAGCACCTGGTGTCGCTCGGTCACCGCCGGCTCGTACTGGCCGCGCGCGACGACAGCCCGACGGCACGTACGGTACGGGCCGCCTTCGCCTCCGTCGCGGCGGCGAGGCCCGAAGTGGAGGACTGGACGGTGGTGCTGAGTTCACCGGACGCGGTGCCCGGCCCCGGCCCCGGCGAGCGGGGGTACGAGAGCGGCGGAGTGCCACGGAGCCAAGGAGCGCCGCTCGATCTCGCCGCGCTGCTGCGCGAGCGCGGCGCGACCGCTGCCGTCCTGCACGGCGACGTGGACGCGTTGATGCTGGTGCAGCGCCTGGCGGAGAGCGGGGTGCAGGTCCCGCGGGACTGTTCGGTCGTGGCGTACGACGATGTGGTGGCGGCGCTGGGCAGCACCCCGCTGACCGCGGTGGCACCGCCCAAGGCGGACATCGGCCGGGCCGCCGCCGAACTGCTGCTGCACCGGCTGTCCGGGGCCCCCGGGGCCGCAGGGCCGGTGCGCAGGACGGAGCTGCTGCCGGAACTCAAGATCCGGGGCTCGGCGCAGGAGATCACCCCCACCTCGGACTGATCGTTTGACCGCTTTAATTTACTTCTGAGCGATCTATTGACCGTTACCGATCAGCCGATCAGGATTCCCCGTGTCTTCACTCAGGAGCCGCGGGAGGCGCCCATGCCCGGTCGACACAGCCGTCGATCCGTGCTCGCCACGATGACCGCACTACCACTGGCGGGCGCGCTGAGCGCCTGCAGCGGTGGCGCATCGGGGGCGGACAGCACGAGCAGGACCAGCACCACCGGCGACAGCGCCGGCCGCCACGCCACGCGCGTCACCTTCTGGTCCGCCCTGCGCGGCAGCCAGGAAGTCGTCGACGCGTTCAACCGGACGCACGACACGATCCAGGTCGACTTCCAGCAGATCCCCTCCGGACCCCAGGGCGGTTACGCGAAACTCAGCAACGCCTCCCGGGCCGGCAACGGCCCGGACATCGCGACGATCGAGTACCCCCAGCTCCCCGGGTTCGCCATCGACGGCGTCGCCCGGGACCTCACGGACCTGGTGAGCGACTCGCTGCGGTCCAAACTGCTGCCGCAGGCACTGGACCTGACCACCTTCGACAAGCGCGTCTTCAGCGTTCCGCTGGACGTCGAGCCGATGGTGATGCACTACCGCACCGACCTCTTCGAGCAGTACGGGATCGAAGTCCCGCGGACCTGGGACGAGTTCGAGGAGGCGTCCCGCACCGTGCGCCGCAAGGCGCCCGGCCGCCGGCTGTCGGCCTTCGCCACGGACGGCGGGTTCCAGTTCGCCGCGTTCGCCTGGCAGGCCGGTGCCCAGTGGTTCGACACCCGCGGCGGCGCCTGGAACGTGTCGCTGGCGGACGAACCGAGCCGACGCGTCGCGGCGTACTGGCAACGGATGATCGACCAGGACCTGGTCTCCATGACCCCCGTGGACAGCAGGCAGTACGACGCCCTGCTCAGCGCCGGCAAGATCCTGGTCCGGCTCAGCGGCGCCTGGGACGCCGGGGCGCAGATGAAGGCCCGCCCCGGCCAGAAGGGCCAGTGGGCCGTCGCACCGCTCCCCCAGTGGAACGCGGGGGACGCCTCGGTCGGCACCCATGGCGGCTCGACCTTCGCGGTCACGAAGGACAGCGAACACCCCGAGGCCGCACTTGAGTTCATCGAGTGGCAGGTCTCGCATCCCGACGCGCTGAGAGCCCGCCTCTCCAGCGGCGCCAGCAGCCAGTACCCGGCTGCCCCCGGCCTCGTCGCCGTCGGCCGCAAGGCCTTCGACCGCGCCTACTACAACGGCCAGGACATCTACACCCTGTTCGAGCAGGAGGCGGACAAGATCCGGGACGGCTGGATCTGGGGACCGCGGATGACCGCCACGCAGAAGGTGATGCAGGACGGCTTCGCCCGGGTGGGCGGCGGCCAGGGCTCGGTGCTCGAATCCGTGCGCGCGGCCCAGCGGGGCACCATGCCCGACCTCAGGGCGCTGGGTCTGTCCACCACCGAGCACAGCAGCTGAACCGTGATCCGTCCCCCTTCCCAGCAGAGAGGCAGGTGACTTCCGATGACCACCCCCGTCACCACGCCGGCTTCCGCCCCCGTGAGCGTCTCCGCGGCGGCACCGGCACCCACCACGTCCCCGCGCACCGCCCGAAAGTCGGCCCGCCGCCGTGAACTCGGCGCGGCCGGCGCCCTGATGACCCCCTTCTTCATCCTTCTGGTGACGGTCTTCCTGATCCCGGTCGGCACCGCCGTCTGGCTCAGCTTCTTCAGCGACGACCAGCCGGGGCTCGGCTTCGGCCCGGAGCGCACGGTCTTCGTCGGCCTGCGCAGCTACACCGCCGTACTGACCGACCCGACGTTCCTCAGCGGTCTCGGCACCGTCGTCCTGTACTGCGTGATCTACATCCCGCTGATGGTCGTCGGCGCGCTGGCGCTGGCGCTGCTGCTGGACTCCGGCGTGGTACGGCTGCGCTCCTGGGCGCAGCTCGGACTCTTCCTGCCGCACGCGGTGCCCGGCATCATCGCCGCCGTCATCTGGCTCTACCTCTACACGCCCGGGCTGAGCCCGGTGATCGACCTGCTCGGCAAGGCCGACATCACGATCGACTTCCTCGGGGTGCACACGGTGGTGCCCTCGATCGTGAACATCGCCCTGTGGAGCAACCTCGGCTACAACATGGTGGTCTTCTACGCCGCCCTGCAGGCGGTGCCGCGTGAGGTCATCGAGGCATCCGTCGTCGACGGCGCCGGCCCCGTCCGCACCGCCCTCCAGATCAAGACGCCGCTCGTGCGCTCCTCCGTCGTGATGGTCGCGATGTTCACCCTGATCTTCGCGCTGCAGCTCTTCACCGAGCCGATGCTGCTGAGCCAGTCGACCCCGATGATCAGCTCGCGCTTCTCGCCCAGCATGTACATCTACGACGCCGCGTTCACCCGTAACAACTACGGTCTGGCGGCGGCCGCCTCGGTCGTGCTGCTGGTGTGCACGATCGCGCTCTCGTACGGCGTGACCCGCTGGACCAACCGCTCCGACGCCGCCGAGGAGGACGCCCGATGAGCGCGACCGCTCCCACCCGCACCGCCGCCGTCCTGCGGCCCCGGCTTCTCGGCCGCTCCGTCGTCAATCTGGTCGTGGGCATCTCGGTGCTGTACACGCTGCTGCCGGTGCTGTGGCTGGTACT
Source organism: Streptomyces sp. NPDC005775 (assembly GCF_042871565.1). NCBI lineage: Bacteria > Bacillati > Actinomycetota > Actinomycetes > Kitasatosporales > Streptomycetaceae > Streptomyces > Streptomyces sp. NPDC005775. The sequence continues at coordinate 615,164 of NZ_JBIAIU010000001.1, forward strand.
CGCCGCGTCCAAGGACCGGGACGCCCTGTTCGGCAGCGACGTGCTGTCGCTCGACCACTTCTCCTTCGCGCAGAACCTCAAGGACCTGTTCGCGATGGACGGCGGGCTGTACACCCGGTGGTACGGCAACAGCCTGCTGTACGCGGTCCTCGGCGCCGGGCTCGGGGCGCTGATCAGCATCGCCTGCGGGTACGCCTTCGACAAGTACCGCTTCGCGCACAAGGAGAAGCTGTTCGGCCTCGTGCTCGCGGCGGTGATGGTGCCGCAGACCGTGCTGGCGCTGCCGCTGTATCTGATGGCGTCGGGCACCGGACTGGTGAACACCTTCTGGTCGGTCTTCATACCGGTGCTCTTCAATCCGTTCGGCGTGTACCTCGGCCGGATCTTCAGCCAGGGTTACGTACCGAACGAGGTGCTGGAAGCGGCCCGGGTCGACGGGGCCGGCGAGCTCACGACGTACTTCCGGGTCGCCATGCGGATGCTGGGCCCCGGTCTCGTCACCGTGTTCCTCTTCCAGCTCACCGCGATCTGGAACAACTTCTTCCTGCCCATGGTCATGCTCTCCGACCAGGACCTCTATCCCGTCAGTCTCGGCCTGTACACGTGGAACAGCGCCGCCACCGTATCGCCCGAGTACTACCCCGTGGTGATCATGGGTTCGCTGCTCGCGGTCCTGCCGTTGATCCTCGCCTTCGCGTTGCTCCAGCGCTTCTGGAAGTCGGGGCTCACCGCGGGCGCCGTGAAGTAGCCGTACCGCGCACCCCCTCCGGAATCAGGAGAAGAATGACCGGCACCATCCCCCTCGCACCCACCGGACGACGACGGCCGCGCGCCGCCGTCGCCATGCAGCCGGGCACCGCGGCCGCCCTGCTGAACGCCCCTTCGCTGGCCGCGCTCTCCCAGGTGTGCGACCTCGCGCCCCTGCCCGTACTCGACGACTTCACCACCGACCGGGCCCGGGCCGTGCTCGCGGACACGGAACTCCTCGTCACCGGCTGGGGCTGTCCGCCCCTCGACGCGGCGGCGCTGGCCCGCGCACCCCGGCTGCGGGCGGTGGTGCACACCGCGGGCAGCGTCCGCGGGCACATCACCGACGCCTGCTGGGAGCGCGGCATCGAGGTCTCATCGGCCGCTGCCGCCAACGCGCTCCCGGTAGCCGAGTACACCGTCGCGATGATCCTGCTCTCCGGCAAGCGGGTGCTGGAGCGGGCCCGCACCTACCGGTCCGAGCGACGGCGCGACGACTGGCTGACCACGTCGCCCGTCGTGGGCAACTACGGCCGGACGGTGGGCATCCTCTCCGCCTCGCTCATCGGCCGCCGGGTCATCGAGCTGCTGCGCCCCTACGACCTGAGGGTGCTGCTGCACGATCCGTACGTCTCCGAGGCGGAGGCGGCCGAACTCGGTGTGCGGCCCGTCGGGCTCGGAGAACTCTTCGCGCAGAGTGATCTGGTGAGCGTCCACACGCCGCTGCTGCCCGCCACCCAAGGACTCGTCAGCCGTGAACTGCTCGGGTCCATGCGCCCGGACGCGGTGCTTCTCAACACCTCGCGGGGCGCGGTCGTCGACCAGGACGCACTGGTCGACGTCCTGCGGCTCGGCCGCGTCCGGGCGGTCCTCGACGTCACCGACCCCGACGCCCTGCCCCCCGGCCACCCCTTGTGGGAGTGCGAGAACGCCCTGATCACCCCGCATCTGGCGGGCTCCCAGGGCAACGAGTGGCAGCGGCTCGTCGACCTGGCGGTGGGCGAGGCCGAACGCTGGGCCGCGGGCGACGGCTTCGCCCATCCCGTACGACGCGAAAGGCTGGCCTTCCTCGCATGACCCATCCGCACCCGAACTCCCCGCTGGACCTTCCCGCCGACGACCGGACCACGAGCCCGTTCACCGGCTACACCCGCGCGCACTGGGAGGCGGCGGCCGACGGTCTGCTGAAGGCCGCCTGGCAGTGGGCCACCCCCGGCAGCGCCCTCCTCGACCTGCCCGGCCGGCCGTCCGCGTCCGGAGTCCGCTCCGACGGACTGGAGGGCTACGCGCGCACGTTCCTCGCCGCGGCGTTCCGGGTCGCGGGCGCGGACGGCAAGGACCCGCACGGCTGGCTCGGCCGGTACGCCGACGGTCTCGCGGCAGGTACCCGTACGCCGGGCCGGGACGATGCCGAGTCGTGGCCGCTGATCCTCGACCACACCGTCTTCGGCCAGCCCATGGTGGAGTCGGCGTCGGTCGCCATCGGGCTGCGGCTCACCCGGCCGTGGCTCTGGGACCGGCTGGAGCCGGGCGTGCAGGACCGTGCCGAGGAGTGGCTGCGCGGGGCCCTGCGCCACACTCCCGCACCGAACAACTGGTACCTGTTCCCCTACTCGGTGGCCGGTTTCCTGGAGTCGGTGGGGCGCGGTGACGCGGAGACCGTGCGGGCCCGCGAGCGGGCTCAGGACCTGATGGAGAGCTGGTACCGCGGTCAGGGCTGGTACGCGGACGGCGACAGCCGCGCCTTCGACCACTACAACGGCTGGGCGTTGCACCTCTATCCGGTGCTCGACGCCCACCTCTCCGGCGACTCCGAGCTGTCCGCGCACTACGGGGCCCGGCTGCGCGAGCACCTGGAGAGCTTCGCGCCGCTGTTCGGCGGGGACGGGGCGCCGATCCACTTCGGACGGTCGCTGACCTACCGGTTCGCGGCCGGTGCGGCGGTCGGGCTCGGCGCGCTCACCGGGGACACCCCGCTCACACCGGGCACGTCCCGCCGGGTGATCAGCGGGTCACTGCGCTACTTCCTGGACCGTGGCGCGACCGGCACGGACGGGCTGCTGAGCCTGGGCTGGCACGGTCCGCACGACGCGACGCTCCAGCCGTACTCGGGTCCAGCCTCCCCCTACTGGGCGTCGAAGGCCTTCGTCTCCCTGCTCGCACCGGCCGACCACCCGTTGTGGACGGCCACCGAGGAGCCGGCACCGAGCGAGGGCCCGGACCGGGTGCTCGCGCTGCCCGCGCCGGGGTTGCTCGTCCAGTCGACGCGGGCGGACGGGATCGTACGGCTGCACAACCACGGCAGCGACCATGTCCGGCCGCACGAGGGCGAGTCGGCGGTGTGGGACGACCCGCTGTACAGCCGTCACGCGTACTCGACGGTGACCGGTCCGACCGCGCGTGCGAACCCGGCCGACAATCACCTGGCCGTGGTCGTCGCCGGAACCCGTAGCGGCCGCCGGGCCATTCGCCCGCTGGGCGCGGGGGGCGGTGACGGCTGGGGCTGGGCGGCGTCCTGGCACCGTCCGGTGTTCGCGGGCGGGGCGCCGATGGTGCCCGGGCTGCGGGTGGAGAGCGTGACGATGGTCCGCGGCCGGTACGAACTCCGGGTCCACCGGGTGCTCGGCGCCCCGCACGGCGCCCGAGTGGAGCAGACCGGCTGGGCGACGGGCCCCGGGCCCGACGTGACGTCCGCGCTGCACGGTCTGCACGGCTGGGAGTCGCGGGACGAGGTACGCGCCCCGCAGGGGACGGCGTACACACCGTGGGCGCTGCTGCCCCGGCTGGGCGCGGACGCGGAGGGCACGTCGATCCTGGTCGCGCTCGCCTCGCTGAGCGCGGAGCCGGGAGCGGACGCGCTCGACGCGGTGGTGAGCGGCGTCAACGTCGACGGCGACACGGTCGAGGTGTGCTGGGCCGAGGACTCGGCGACGACCCGGATCGCCTTCGGCCCGGTGACGGTCACCCACGGGTGAACGCATGGGGCGGGGTGCGCCGGCGCCGGTGCGCCCCGCCCTTCCTGTCACACGTCCGTGCGGATCACGACCGCGAGGGTGCGCGGTCCGTGCACGCCCTCGACCCGTTCCAGTTCGATGTCGGACGTGGCCGAGGGCCCGCTGATCAGCGTGGTCGGCCGCTCGGGAACCAGCCGGGCCACCGCCTCCGGGACGCCCACCTCCACGGTCGACAGATCGACGACGCAGACGTGCAGGTCGGGCACGAGGGACAGCGCCCGGCGCCCCTGCTCGGGCGTACCGTCCAGGAAGATCGTGCCGGTCTCCGCGCAGCTGACGGCCGAGGCGGTGACGACGCCGTCGAGGGCGTCGAGCCCCGGCGCGGGGATGTCGGCCGAGTCCTGCTGGACCTCGCCGTCGTAGGCGGTGAGCCATCGCGGGTCGAGGCCCGCGGGCACCCCGACGCGGCGGGCGCCGCGCTCCCGCAGCACCTCGGCGACGACCTCGGCCGTGCGGTCGGCGGTGCAGGGGTGGACCTGGGCCTTGTAGTCGACGAGGCGGTCGGTGAACAGCGCCAGGCGTTCCTCGTCGGGAAGGGTGCGCCCGGCGCGGTACTCACGCGGGATCGGCGTGTCGGCGGCGGGTGCCAGAGCCAGTGCGTCCCGGACGCGGCCGAGCACCGTTTCGCGAGCAGTCGTCACTTCTCCTCCTCCTGCTGGTTCTGCCCGTACTCGTCGGCGGCGGCCCTCATGGTCGCCGCGCCCTCGGCCGAGGCCAGCCAGGAGCGGAAGGTCTCCTTGGGCGGGGCGGGGGTGTCGCGGCTGTCGCTCCAGCCGTTGAACGGCGGGGGCAGGTGCGAGATCTTCCCGTCCCGTCCCGCGATGACGCGCCCGAGCCCGGACGCCTTCTGCGCGGCCGTGAACAGCTTGGGGCTCTTCATCACCCCGGCCGCCGCCTTCATGGCGAGCTTCTCGGCCGTGTTGCCGGACTGTTCGGTGTGCTGGTGGCGCAGTTCGACCAGCAGCGAGGGGATGTCGATCTTGACGGGGCAGGCGTCGAAGCAGGCGCCGCACAGGCTGGAGGCGAAGGGCAACGAGCTGTTGGGGTCGTCCTTGGCCGCGTGCATGCCGGCGAGCTGGGGGGTGAGTACGGCACCGATCGGTCCGGGGTACGTCGATCCGTAGGCGTGGCCGCCCGCGCGTTCGTACACCGGGCAGACGTTGAGACAGGCCGAGCAGCGGATGCAGTTGAGTGCCTCGCGGCCGATCCTGTCGGCGAGGGCGGCGGTGCGCCCGTTGTCGAGGAGGACGAGGTGGAAGGTCTGCGGCCCGTCACCGGGGGTGACCCCGGTCCACATCGAGGTGTACGGGTTCATCCGCTCACCGGTGGAGGAACGCGGCAGCAACTGGAGGAAGACCTCAAGGTCCTGGTAGCGCGGCAGCACCTTCTCGATGCCCATGACGGTGATCAGGGTGTCGGGCAGGGTCAGGCACATGCGGCCGTTGCCCTCCGACTCGACGACGGACAGGGTGCCGGTCTCGGCGATGCCGAAGTTGGCTCCGGAGACGGCGACCTTCGTCGTCATGAACTTCTCGCGCAGATAGGCGCGGGCCGCGGCCGCGAGGTGGGCGGGGACGTTGTCCAGGGACGGGTCGACGCCCGGGATCTCCTTGAGGAAGATCTCCCGGATCTCGTCGCGGTTGCGGTGGATCGCGGGCACCAGGATGTGCGAGGGCTTGTCGTGCGCGAGCTGCACGATGAGCTCGGCGAGGTCCGTCTCGTACGGGGTGATGCCGATCGATTCGAGGTGCTCGTTGAGGCCGATCTCCTGGGTGGCCATCGACTTGACCTTGATGACCTCCTCACTGCCGGTCTCCTTGATCAGCCGCGCGACGATCTCGTTGGCCTCACCGCCGTCCCGCGCCCAGTGGACGGTGCCGCCGCGTTCGGTGACCTTGCGCTCCAGCTCCTCCAGGAGTTCGGGGAGCCGGTTCATGGTGTCGGTCTTGATGGCCGATCCGGCGTCGCGCAGTTCCTCCCAGTCGGGCAGCTCGCCGGTGACGTGGAGGCGTTTGGCGCGGATCGTGCGGGTGGCCCGGCCGAGGTTGCGGCGCAGTTGTTCGTTGCCCAGGTCGTCGTGGGCGGCCGCGGGGAACTTCCGGTCACCGCGCAGGTTGCCCGTCCCGTACGGCGAGCGGGGCGGGGTCGCGGGCATGCCGAGAAAGGTGCTGCTCATCGGGCTGCCTCCGTCAGGACGTGCGGCGCGGTGCGGGTGGAGGAGAGGATCTGGGCCAGGTGCAGGGTGCGGGTGCCGGACTTGATCCGGGAGAGCCCGCCGCCGATGTGCATCAGGCAGGACGAGTCGCCGGCGGTGCAGACGGCCGCGTCGGTGGTGGCGATGTTGCGCATCTTGTCCTGGAGCATCGCGGTCGACGTGTCGGCGTTCTTCACCGCGAAGGTGCCGCCGAATCCGCAGCAGGCGTCGGCCTCGGGCAGCTCGACCAGGTCGATCGAGTCGACGGCCCGCAGCAGCCGCAGCGGTTTGTCGCCGACCCTGAGCATGCGCAGGGAGTGGCAGGTGGGGTGGTAGGTGACGCGGTGCGGGAAGTACGCGCCGACGTCGGTGGCGTCCAGCACGTCGACGAGGAACTCCGACAGTTCGTACGTCTTGGCCTTCACCGTGGCGACGCCCGAGCGCAGCGCCGCGTCGCCGTAGCGTTCGGCGATCAGCTCGTGCTGGTGGCGGACCGAGCCGGCGCAGGACCCCGACGGCATGACGACGGCGTCGATGGAGGCGTCACCGAACTGCTCGGCGAAGTTGCGCACCAGCGGGACGGGCTCGCGCTGGTAGCCGGTGTTGACGTGCATCTGGCCGCAGCAGGTCTGCCCCGGCGGGAACACCACGTCGTGCCCCAGGCGGGCGAGCAGCACCGCCGTGGATTTCACCGCCTCCGGGAAGAGCGTGTCTCCCAGGCAGGTGGCGAAGAGTCCGATACGCATGGGGCCTCCCCGATCGCAAGTTGTGGTCTGACCATACTAGCCTCCGTCCGATCTGGGGAGAGTCCGCCCGGCGCGGTCAACAACGCAACGGCGAGGGGCCGGGGGGGGGGGGGGGGGGCGCCCGGCCCCCCCCCCCCCCCCCCCCGCGCCCGGCCCCCCCCCCCCCCCCCCCCCCCCCCCCCGGCGGCCCGGCGGCC